>CAZBMJ010000005.1:37028-82056 GCA_964493205.1 uncultured Myxococcales bacterium | reverse complement strand
TTATCCAAAACTCAGATTAACTAATCAATACTTATGGGTAATCATATGAGCGTGAACAAGTCACGCTACGTAGGGAAGGGCTGAAAATATAATTCCATCACCTCGCTTATCCAAAATTGAGGTTAAATTTAAGATTTCAATTTCATATGTATTGGCTTCTGCACCGACATTATTTTTTATATGCAGGCCCTATGTGTTCTATTGACCAAATTCACGGTCATGCTAATAAGATTCGCGAACTTATTCATGATGCAGTAGCACGGAAAAAATATGAAAAGATTTTTATTAGCATTATTATTTACCCATTTTGCTTTTGGCTCTAACTTTATTCCTATTATTACAAATGATAATTATCTTGAAAGAAATTATGAATTATTAAATGGTTTTCATGCTCACTCTCAACACATTCAAAATAATCCTATAACAAATCTTATAGAAAAATTTTCTAATAATTATTTAAATAATATTCAAGAAGATATTTATTATCATCGATATATGAGTAGATTAATCTTATTTTTTGTTAATATAATATCTGAATATAATAATAATGATGCAAGTAAAATTTTAGATATTTTACAATCAGACAATAGTGATAAAAATGCTATTGATTATGCTGAAGAGCTATATTTAAAGTATGGTAAAAATTTAATTAAAGGTGCAGAAATTGCCTTTAAAGAAAGTATTACTATATACGATTTAAATAATTTGCAGCTTAATAAAGCAAGTGGAATAGATGTAGTTTATAGCAATAAAAATATTATCAATAATCATTTAATAAATATGATATTTTTTAAGCTTCTTAAGTCTGATCCTCATGGCATTATTACCAGTGAATCTTTAGGCATAAGACTTCCTGTCCATATATGGTTTAAACTAATTATTGCTGATCAAAGAACAAAGATGCTCATATACAAAGGGCAGCAAAAAAACATGCAAATGTATGATCTTAAAGTAATTATTGAAGATTCATTTAAGAGTGATATATTGGATAATGAAAAAAAATTATATCAATTATTAAATAATATATTTCTTTTTTCATATGAAGATTTTATGGTAATAGAAAATTCTTTCAAAATAATAAAAAATACAGAAGATTTAAAGAATTTTAATAAAAAGAAACATTTTTTTTTGTTTAGATCTATATGCTATAAAAACAAAAATAATAAACTACCAATTTTAATGAAAAGTATTTTTGAAAGAATTATCATGAATGATAATCGTAATTATTGTAATTTCTTATATAAAGAAGAGCTTATATCTAATCTAAATAGTATTGATTTTTATGATGATAATAAAAAAAATGAAACTATAGATTCAATTGTCAATCGTTATTCTAAAGATATATTTTATTTATTTAAAGATAGCCATTATTATGATGAACATGTAAGTGAATTGTTGAATAAAGGGTATTTTGATGAGGCTCATTCTTATGGAAAAACTCTTAAAGGAGCTTATAACAAAACGTGGTTAAGCTTTGTAAGTAATTCAAATAATAAATTGGATCTTAAAGGGATTATAAAATTACTTAATAAGTATGATTATGCCTTCATACAACAATTTGATAATATAGCCAAAATGTTAAGAGAAAATTTAAACAAAGAATTTTTAGATAATTATGATGAAGTTATTAAAGGCTTAAATTATGAACCATTTAAAAATGTGAAAATAATTGATTATGAATATTCATTTAGTTATGAGTTTGAAAAGATTAGAGCTTATCGATACAATATAGAAATCTTTAAGGTATTATTTTTGAAGCTTGTTAGAGATAAAATCATTAAAAATAATCATTCCGTTGAAGAAATTACAGCTGAGCTTAAAAAATATGGAAATGTAAAATTCAACAACCAGTCAATTAATCTATTTGATAAACATGATTTTTATTTGAATAGCATTGATGGGTTAAGTTATAAAACAAGAAATAAAAAACTTTCTGGTATTGATGTTTTTATTTTTAATAAATATTTGCGTGAAACCTTTTTAAAAATATTTTTTATGTCTGACAATCGATGTGGAATTAAAAATGCTTTAATTAATAGTGATAAGTTAAATATTAAATTAACCTTTTTTAAGTGGTGTAATTTATGGCAAACAGTCCATAAAATAGCAACCAAACAGCAAAAACTTATTGATAATATTTTTAATCAAATTGTTAGTAACTATAAAAGTATAGATTCTTTTATTGACTATAATAATAAACATTGTTTTTTGGATGTTTATATTATCGGCAACGATAAAAAGTCTCTTAGAGAGAAGCTTTTTAGATACTATTTATATCAAAGCAATAACGATCTAATAAATGCTCTAAATCTAGATTCTAAAAACACGGAATTAAAAGAGATTTTAAGAGCTAATTTTAATTTATTTTTAAGTAAAATTAAATATGATAATAAAGTGTTAGTTTCTAGTGACTTACCATTGTTTGAACAACAAGATAAAGATATTATTGATGAGTATTTTGCTGAGATTATTAAACAGGAACAGCATTCAAATTTTGGGGTTAAGAAGAAAAAACAAAAAAAACAAAATACAAGCAAGCCAAAAAAAATCCCTTCAAAAAAATTTGTAGTAAAAATACCAGAATTAATTATTAAAGATCCAAAGAGCAAGAACGAAAATAAAAATCAAAAAAAGCAAAATTTTAAAACTAGCAAATCTAATCAAAAAAAGGAAACTGCAGACAAGCCCAAGCAAGTGACAAAAGAATTAGAAAAAAAAGATTCCTTATCAGAAGCGATTAATTATTTAAAATATAAATTAACGGGGCAGCGAAGGAATTTTCTTCAGCAGCAAAAAAATAATACTCAGGAAATATTAATTTTGCCTTCTATTACGATTGCTGAAACTAACGAATCTAGCACAGAAGAAAGTATCAAAAAAACTCCCAAGAAAAGACGTATTAAAAAGAAAGTAAGAGAGTTTATAGAACAATGTAGGGTTGTAAAAGATGCTGTAGTGGACGTATATAATGGCCAGATGCCTTCTATTCCTCTTCCTTCAATATTCTATTCACAGAATAGTTTTCATAGAATTTTTGAAAGTCATAAGAGTTTTTTAAAAGATAGAGCTAAAACTAAAGAAGACTATGAAAAAATAGCCAAAGAAATATCTCGTAATTTTCACTATAATATTCTCGCATTGGATGAATTTATTAGCCAAGCTCTTAATGAACCTTCTTTTGAAAAAAACCAAGAGAGAAATAGATTAGTCTATGAGGCATGGTGCTTGATGCATCAAACCCTAAATTCACCTTTGAATCAACAGGTAGACATCAGTAATTTAGTGCAACAAGTAAGCAATGCTTTTTACGCATTAGATGAATATTATATAGATTTTTTTAATTTTGTAGAGGCTAATTCTTTATACTATAATTTTGCACAGCAATTATTAAAAGTTGATGGAACCATGAGCGAGGAGGACCTAGCTAATTTATTAACTTGGACCGCTGGCGAAATTAAATATAAACAATTTTTAAGCGACAAAGCTCTTAACTTTCCTAATCTTTATGGGAATATTATAAAATATTCAAAAGAATTACAGAAAAAAATAAGTATATATTAATGAAATAAAGCCTCTTTATTCTAAATTTTTAAAGAGTATTTTTTGTGGTATATGATCTTCTACTATTTTTTTCATAAGTTTAGATTTAAATGGTATGAGGCTTAACTTAGAACTTAATTTTTGAGCTGTTGTGCCGTTTTTGTCTTTAATCTTAAAGTCTGCATTATTTTTTAATAAGCTAATAATGATGTCTTTATTGTTGTGTAGCAGTGCCCAATGAAGAGATGTTTTTCCTTCTAAATCTTGATTATTAATTATTTCTGTTATTTTATCATTATAGTTATGATTATCTATTTCAAGTAAAATTTCTTTAAAAAATTTTGTATTATTAAATTTAATAGCTGTGTTCAGTGGGTAATCATTATCATTATTTTTCATTATTAATAGTGTAGATTTTGGTAGCAAACAAAATATGTCAAAATTAAATTCAGGCATTTGGGCCATTAAATGAAGATAATTATTATTATTTTCATCTTGACAATAAGGGTCTATTTTGGGATTTTGTAGCATATTTTCTACTTTATCTTTGTTATTATCTAGGATAGCTTGATGAAATTCTAGACATAAATTTTCAGCATGTAATAAGTTTGACCAACCAAACAAGGAAATTATTGTTAAGAAAAATAAGTTTATTGATGAGTTTTTCATTGTTTGCTACCTAAATTATATGTTTTATATTCGGGAGATTTTTTTATGGCTCAAAAAGATCAAAATTTATGCTGGCCAGCTCAAAATAATTATTGGTCCAAAGCTTTTGAAATTTTTTGTCGCACTATGTTTAAGCATTATTGCCCCTTACAAGTATTTGGACTTGAAAATCTTTGTAAAAAACCTTTTTTAATATGCTCAAATCATTCAAGCCATATTGATAGTGCTTTATTAATGGTAGGGGCTAACCTAAAATTTTCTCAAACTGGTTTAATTGCTGCTAAGGATTATTTTTTTGATCAAAGCAGTAAAAATTATCTTCATTATTTGATGAATTTAGTCCCTATTGAGAGGAAAAGTGGCTCTAAGGCCTTACATGACAGCATTGCTATTTGTAAAGCATTTTTGGGCGATAAAGAAAGAGCTTTAATTATTTATCCTGAAGGCACTCGTTCTAGTAATGGCAAAATTTCTAAATTTAAAGAAGGTGCTGCTATTATGGCTCATGAGCTCAATATACCCATGATACCCGCTTATATTGACAAAGCATATTTAGCATTGCCTAAAGGTTCATATATTATGCGTCCAACCAATATATCGGTTAGCTTTGGAAAACCTGTTTTTGTGAAAGATTTTTTAGTAAGTTCAGATCTTGAAGATAGAAAGTTAATATTTAATGCTTACAAAGAAGCTACGTTAGAATTACAAAACAGGGTAGAAAATTTATCCAAAGAAAGATTACAAGATGTTTAATAAAAAAAATATTGTCATAACTGGAGCATCTCAAGGCTTAGGTCAAGCCATGGCTATGATATTAGCTAAACATGAAGCTAACCTAGTTTTATGTGCCCGCAGTGAAGAAAATTTACAAAGCGTTAAAGGAAATATTTTAAATAATTACCCTCAAACTAGAATAAAAATTTTAGCCCTAGATATTTGTGAAAAAGAAAATAATAAAATTTTAATAGAAGAAAGCTTAAAATTTTTAGGCAGCATAGATGTTTTTATTGCTAATGCCGGTAAAAGTATGTGGAGTCGCTTTAGTGATGTTGATGATCCATGTGATTTATTGGATTTAATTAAGCTTAATTTTATGTCAGTGGTATATGCTAGTTATTTTTCTTTAGAGCATTTAAGAAAAAGTAAGGGTTGTTTTTTAGCTATTTCTTCTATTCAGGGTGTGTTGCCTGTGCCCTATCATAGCGGGTATGTGGCATCAAAACACGCTTTAAATGGTTTTATTGATACATTGCGCCTAGAAGAGCCAGATATACACTTTTTATTGGCCATGCCTTCATGGATCGCTGGTACCAATATTAGAAGTAATGCCCTTGTTTCTCATAAACAAAATAGTGTAAAGGTTAATACCAAACATAAGAATAATGTTATATCAAAAGAAGAATGTGCAAAAATAATTTTAAATGCGTTAAGTAATAATAAAGATTATGTTTTCATACCTTATAAATATGGTTTTATATCCATGATTAGAATATTTTTTAGAAAACTTGTTGATAGAATTATTGTTAATAAAACTAATAGTCAACTTAAATAAAATTTAATGAGCTTATATGAATACACAAAACTGGCGCATACAAATGCAACAGGCCATTACTAGTCAAGAAGATTTATTAAAACATGCCAATCTTAATAATTATCAAAAAGATTGGTTGCAAGAAAATTTTAGCAAAAATCCTTTGCCATTTTTTTTAACGCCCTATTTTGCTTCTTTAATAAAACCCATTGATAACTGTCCTATTTTTATGCAGGTGATTTCTAGTAGCTTAGAGCAAATAGATGAAGATTTTTTGGTGCCAGATCCATTGGGTGAGGAAGAGAGAGAAAAAACTCCTCATTTAGTTCATCGTTATCCAGATAGAGTATTGTTTTTAGCCAGTGATCGTTGTGCTTCTTATTGTCGTTTTTGCACTCGTAAAAGATGGGTGGGGCAAGGTCCAACCCCACAAAAAAGCCAAGCAGAAGAAGCTTTTAATTATATAAAAAATAATCAGCAAATTAAAGAAATTATATTTTCTGGTGGCGACCCATTAATTTTAAGCAATCAGCGTATAAAATATTTATTAGATAATGCTTTTTCTATAGATCATATTGATGTTGTGCGAATACATTCTCGCATGTTATCGTTTTTGCCTATGCGAATAGATGACGAACTGATTGATATATTAAAAAAATACTCACCAATTTATTTAGTAACTCATTTTAATCATCCAGACGAAATAACTGCTCAAACTATTGAGGCCATTAATAAGCTTATTAGTGCTGGCGTGGTGTTACTAAACCAATCAGTGATGCTTAAAAATATCAATGATGATGTAGCTATTTTAACAAGTTTGTTTAGAACATTGGTAAAAAGCCGCATTAAGCCTTATTATTTGCATCAATGTGATTTAATAAAAGGCAGTGCTCATTTTAGAGTGCCCATAAAGCAATCCTTAGAAATTTTTAGCAAGCTTAGAGGCAATATTTCTGGTTTATGCATGCCAAGTTTTATTGTGGAAACGCCAGGTGGTTTTGGTAAAATAGCACTCAGCGCCAATCCAATTATAAAAGAAGATGATAATTTTATCTATTTGCAAGGCTTTAAAGGTGATATTGCCGCCTATCCAAAAGAATAGATATTTTAAGATGGAATTTTCCTGTACGCGCGAATACTTGGTTGTGCTAAATCACCAATCATTTCTTCCATAAGGTTTAGTTATTTCACTAACTTGTAGATCAAAATGTGTATCCTCTGTTAATTTATTAATAGTAAAAGCAGTATGAGACCATAATACTCCTAGTGAAGCAGCAAAAAAACTGCTTATTAAAAGAAACTTTATATGTAATGTTTTCATAGGGCTACTCCATCATGTATATAAACAACTATAAATAATAATTTTATTTTTACAAGAATGGAAAAATATTAATTTTAATTATTATATAATAATAATTACTTATTAATGTCATCAAATTGTAGTTCAAATTTAGTGTAATTATCTTTTTGTGAAGTGCAACGTATTTGACCAGCATGCTCTTGCATAATCTTTTTACAAAAAGCCAAACCTTGTCCTGAAGTGCCTTTAGTACTAAAACCTTCATCAAATATTTTATACAATATTTGCCTGTCAATACCGCTGCCATTATCTTTAATAAACAACGAGGTGTCACTAGCCCATATCTCTATTTGGCCTTCTAATTTATTTTTAATGGCAGCTAGAGCATTTTCAATAAGATTGATAATCACATGCACTATTTCTGAAGATACAGCGGTAAGAAAAAAGTTATGAGAGGTATGGATGATTATTTTTTTTCTTTGCTCCACACTAAAAGAAGGATAAAGAATGGCCTCTTTAGTAAGAGAAATTATATCTATTGTTTCTAACTTTTTTTCAGATTCTAATTCTCTATCCATTTTACGAAGTAAAGAATGTAAGGTTTCAGAAGTCCTTTGTTTCATACCAGTGAGATGAAATGGTAACTCCTTTAATTGAACCAATTCTTCAGTGGATAATAGTTCTTCCCTAAGTAAGTTATTCCTACGTGCTAAATCATACACATATAGGAGTTTTGATATCCTTTCTTCTAAGAAAAAAGCAGACATTCCCATACCTGATAATGAACGAGCAGCTTCATGAGTAATTTTGCTACTCACAGAACGATAGAGATTATTTTCTTGTTCTTTAAAAAAGAGTAAACAAATAATTGCACTAATTAAATGGGCTATTAAACAAATTTCCCCTATACTTATAACATATTCACTAAAATTAATACCTATAAAGGAAGTAATAAAAACTGCAAGCAAAGCACCGCTAATACTTGTGACTAGTGCCATGTTTTTTTTAGTTGTTATGAACAATAAAAGAGTAATTACAGCAATATCAATAAGCCAAATACTATGATAATTACTTTGAAGATACATCAAAAAAGCTAGAGTGGGCAAGGAAAGAGCTATAAGCATATGCCATACTACAGGAAAATATTTAAATAGATTGCTAGGCCACACTTCTTTAAACAAAATTAATAAACTTAGAGTAGATATGAGAGGAAAAATAAAGAAAAAAGGCATTTTTAGTAAGTTAAAAGGAGGTATCATTAAGAAAAATGGATAAGCAGAGTTAATAATTGCAATAGCAGCAAAAACGTTGCAATGCTCTCTTTGTTTTAATGACATATCAAACCATTTAAGTTTTTTCTTTTTATGTAATGGGTACTGATAGCGCTTAGTAAAACTTGTTTTATTAAGATAGTGGGAGGCGAGTATACCAGTAATGGTAATAATAATAGCCAATAGGCCCGCATATACTTCATCCATATTAATAATAAAAAAAGCGATAGCTAAAAAAGCTAGAGCACTACTAATACTGTATAAAAAACCTTTCTTTGAGGGGTTAAAGCCTGCGAATCCTAACATATAAATAGCTAACATTACTGAATTATTAATGCAGAGTATAAAATAAGCAGAAAAAGAAATGCTAGTCCAATAGATACTTAAAATTGTGGCAAAAATCCCTATCCCTACTAATAAAAGCTTTGCTAATTTTAACTTTTGAACTTCATTTAACTCTCTTTTAAATAAAGATAAAAAAAGATCCTGAGTAATGGCTACCGCGGCGATATTTAAGTAAGCGTTAATAGTGGAGAGTAACAATGCTAAAAGGCCAAAAATAAATAAGCCCTTAACCAAAGGTATCATAGGATTAATAACGCTTAACAAGGCGGCTCTGGGTTCTGCTTCGGGTATCGTAAGATATACGTATATACCTAGGAACATTGTGCATATAATAAAAATTAATTGCATAAATGAAGTGAATAAAAAAGACTTTTTTAACTGATGAACATCTTTAGCCATCACCATTCTTTGCAATGCCAAAGGAAAGATTGCCGGCAAAGCAGCATAAATAAAAGCAGCTATATTTTGGTAAGGATCAAAAATTTTTAAGCTGTTATGAGGTGGATTAGAAAAAATAATCCGTAACTGATCAAAGCTGCCTAAGGAGGCTAAAATAGCACAGCAAATAATAGGTAGAACAATAATAAAGAGAGCAAACTGTAAAATATTGCTCATGATAAGGGCTTTAATACCGCCTTTTAAAGAATAAATCAGAGTAAAAAATAATGCCCCAACAGCAGAAAAAATATGAGGAATAGCGAAAAAATAATGGCATATAAAACTTAAAACCATAATTTGTACACTTATAGTAAAAATACTTTCAAATAACCCCGTAAAGCCCATGAGAATTTTTGCTTCTCTGCCATACATATTTTCTAATATATCACCAGGAGACAAACATTCTAAATAGGGCCCCATTTTTTTGGCCACCCATAAAGCAGTCCATAGATGAGCAACAAATATTCCTATAAAAGGGACAAGGTGAATATATCCTTTAGAAAATACTGCAGATGTCATGCTAACAATAGAGGAACCATTTATCAGACCCACAGAAAGACTGGAAAGAATAATCAGCGTAGAAAAATTTCTTTTACCAATAAAAAAGTCAGTAAAGGTTTGTGCTTCTTGCTGATTTTTTTTGCCTATTATTAAGCCCAATAGGAGCAAAAGTATTAAACACGCTATAACTATAAATTCAACCATCATTTTTCTACCACAATATTCTAAAAAATGTTCATTTATTGAGTAAAAAATAATTAATTAACAAATAGTATAAGTTTGCAGATAGTTATTGATAATGGCTAATAGTAATAAAATAGTGAATAAGCAATAGCCATTAAGTAATTAATTTTGCTAAGTCTTTTTATTAGTAAAACTGTCTATCTAAAAAAAATAATTTAATTACATTAATTTGTTTTTATTATTAAAAATAATACTATTAATAATGCCTTATATTTTATAGGATAAAAAAATGGTCTTTGTATTGTTTTTTATGGTTTTTATAGCTGGATGTGAAAAACCTCAAAGTAAGCCACAAAAACCTAATGCACCTATTTCTGCTGTAAATAGCGAGTATCAACAATATAAAGCTGATGAAGTTTCCAACTCTAGTACAGGGGTAGTGGTTGGAGGAAACTTTATAACTAATTCAACACCTAAATGTGGTAACGGTAAGCTTGATTCTAATGAAAATTGTGACGATGGCAATCGTAAGAATGGTGATGGTTGTAGTTTTGATTGCAGATATGAGTTTCCAGAATGTCGTTGGTTATGTGACGATCCTATATGCAATATTAGCTGTGATCCAGTTTGTGAGCCGCCTAGGTGTCATACTGCTTGTGAGGAATTAATTAATCCCTCTAATTGCCTTTGTGATGTAAAATGTGAAAAGCCAGAATGTGAAATTAAATGTTCTGATCCTGAATGTGAACTGCAATCCTGTCCTGCTTGCATTACTGTTTGCAAAATCCCCCATTGTGTCACTCATTGTCAACAAATCGATCCAAATGGGCCTAGTTGTCAAGCACCTCGTCCTAACTGTAATGCATTATGCGGCGAAGCTACATGTGCCTATAAATGTCATCAATCAGAATGTCCAAAACCTCAGTGCGAGCTTATGTGTGAAGAACCAGCTCCAGTATGCCAGGAGAATTAATATGAAAAGATGTTTTATTTTATTATTTTTATTTTCAAGCTTTATTAAAGCTAATAGTGATACTTGTCATCCCCATTGTTCTTGGCAATGCGATGATCCTGTATGTATAGCCTCATGTGAGGTGAGTGGGTGTGAAATAACTTGTAAAGAGCCAGATAATTGCCCCAAACCCAAGTGTGAGTTTATCTGCCAAAAGCCGCCCTGTACTATTATAGAAAATTTATAACGCCAATCTTAAGTTATTGCCTTGCAGAGCATAGTATAAGCTCTCGCTAGGCAATACTTTTTTTACGTATTCTCTGGTTTGTTTAAAGGGTATGCGTTCTACAAATAATTCATCTGGAAGATTTCCAAAATTATTAAGCCATTTGCGTACTTGATGAGGGCCTGCGTTATAGGCGGCTATGAATAAATGAGTTTTAGCAAATTTCTTTTTGAGATTAGCGATCATCATACCGCCAAGCTTAATGTTGATTTTTGGCTGATGTAAAAGCTCTGCAGTAAACTCTTTAATATTAAGTTTATGAGCGAGATCTTTAGCCACATGAGGCATCATTTGCATAAGCCCCATAGCGCCTCTGTAACTTGTGGCAGAAGATAAAAATCCACTTTCAGTTTGCATAATGGCATAAATCAAACTTTTGCTTAAAGAATATTTTTTGCTTACATTATTTACAATATTCTCGTGAGGCAAAGGATACTGAGCTCTAATGCTGTTGCTAGCCACTACTTTTTTGTCATCAAGAGTTATTTTTGCATTGAGTAAGTTAGAACGCTGCCATACATAATTCATTTCACCTACTTCTTGCAACAAGGCCATTTTATCATTGGTCGTTAAGGAAGATTTATTTATGAGCTCTTTTGCTTCTTCGCTAAAACCTAAGTTATAAAGTAATACTACATTATTTTTAAGAGTTTCTTGGGTAGTAGCGCTAGGTGTGAGTTGAGGAGAGGCTACTTTATCCATATTAGAATTAATTTTTAAATATTTTCTAGCAAGTAATGTGTAGTAACTCAAATTGGTCTGTTTTACTAATTTGCTAAAAATACTTTTTGCCTCGTCTTGTTTATGAAGTTTTACTAAAACAAATGCTTTAAAATAAAGATACTTTTCTTTTTCTGGGCTTTTTAAATATTTTTTATTTAATATGTCTAAGTACTCATTTGCTAATAAAAAATCTTCACTAATAATGGCACTTAAGCCTTGGTACCACAAGGAGTCTTCTTCGTATTCACTGTTTGTGAGCAATTCACTACAATGAGCAAATCTTAATTGTGATAGTGAATAAAGGCTTGCTTCATACAATAAAAATCCCGAAAAAAAACAGCCTTTAGCCTGGTCTTTTTTATTAGTGCTCGCTTTTGCAAATTGTAAATAATAATCAGAAGCCTCTATACTTCTTCCAATTTTTCCTAAGGTAAAAGCATAGGTTTCTAAATCTTTTGGCAGAGCTTTGGTTCTTAAAGCTCTTTTCTTAGCCAAATTAAAAGCACTTACAAGCTTATTATCTATTATTAAGGCTTTATTTTTAAAAGAATTTAAAATACTTTTTTCTTCTTGATTATAATTATTTTTGTTTAGCGATAAATTAATATCGTTAATTGCCTGATCAAATTTTAATTTTGCAATAAGATTATTAAATCTTTTTTCTTGTTCTTTGATGCTTAAATTAAGTTGAGCAATATCTTTTATTTTATTTTGTTTATTGTTAGGAAATTCTATGAATAATGTTTTATAAATATCGTTAGATTTGCTTATTTGTCCCACTTTTTCTAGGGACAAAGCCATATTAATAAGTAAAATTTCTCTATCACCATAGCCTTTTTTTAAAAGCTCTTCATGAAGAGTTATTGCTCGCCAATAATCTTGTTCTGCTAAAGCTATATCAGCAAGTAAATATTTGCTTCTTAAT
The DNA here is from genome assembly GCA_964493205.1 of uncultured Myxococcales bacterium. Taxonomy (GTDB): domain Bacteria; phylum Myxococcota; class UBA727; order UBA727; family JABDBI01; genus CAZBMJ01. The sequence continues at coordinate 69,392 of CAZBMJ010000005.1, read as the reverse complement.
GATAAAGCTAGACTATTTGAAGTATTAATAAGAGATAAGGCCAAATTTTTTGCTTGTTCATAATTTTTTTGTTGCACGTAATCTTTGGCATCTAAAAAGCTTAAATAGGGCTTTAATTCAGCATTTTTTAACAATTTAGTAGGAAAATTGGTGCTGGTCTTGGCTTTTATGCAAGAATTAAAGGATAAAATAATTAATAAAAACAGGCTTAGTGAGCGTATCTTATTGAATTTATTTATATATAATTTTTTATTAAAAATAATCATTATTCCAATATATAGCTTAAATTAGTTATTGTGCTGGTAATTTGTTTCATAATGAGATCAGTTTTTGGTGCTTTAATAATTACGTTATTAGGGCCACTTAAACCTGTTACCACCACATTTTCTACGCCAGGTATTTTTGTGAGCTCACGGGTGAGTTTATTTTGGCATTTTGAGCAGGTCATGCCTGTTACACTCAAACTTATATCTTGTGTTTTTTGTATAACAACTTCTTTAGGCGCATTTTTTGTGCAAGCGATGCTTAATAAAATTGTGAAAATAATACTTATTCTGCTTAACATAAAGCCTCCAGTTTGTTAGAACATTTTCACAAAAGTAGTTTTTATAAAAGAGGGGATAGTACTATGAGTTTAATGAACCAAGATAATGATTCTGAGAGTTTATTTTGTGATATAAATGTTACGCCCCTAGTAGACGTAATGCTTGTTTTGCTAATTATCTTTATGGTTACTGCTCCTTTTATGACACAAACTATAGGAGTTAATTTGCCTAAGGCATCAGGTCAAGCATTAGTTGCCAATTCAGAGCCCTTAGTCATAAGTATTAGTAAGGATAGCCAAATAAGTGTGGGTGGGGCCAAGCTTAATGATGAGGAGCTTACTAAGTTTTTAAAAGAAAATCCTCGCATTAAAGATGGCGAAGCACTATATATTGAAGCAGATGAAGAAATCAAACATAAAATTTTAGTTGAACTAATGTCTAAAGCTTATGGTGCGGGTGTTAGTAAAATCAATATTATGATGCAAAAACCCTAAAGTTAGGAAACTTGTTATGCAGCTAAAAAAAGCCTTAAAAATAAGTTTAGGTCTACATTTGGGAGCATGTTTTATATTAATTTTTATGACTGCTTATGAAAAACCTCAAAAAATTACCATGGAAGCGTCGTTAGTTTTTAAAAATGCTAAAAAATCTAAAGACCTATTACCAAAAAAGCCTATTTTAGTTAAAAATAATTCCTTAGAAAAAAAAATAATAGTTAAAGAAGTGGCAAAAAAAGAAGATAAAAAAGAAGAAAGACTCGTCAAAAAAAATAATTTTTTAGATGAGTTAGAAGTTTTAAGCAAATCTTATGAAGAAGATTTAGCAAAAAAACCAAGCTTTAATCCAGAGGATGAATCAGCTAATACTACTTATTTTGATGAGATTTATACTTTAATTAAAAATTCTTTTTCCATACCGCCTCATCTTGATACGCCAGCGGCTTTAAAGCTAAAATCTCTTTTGCGACTTACTATTAATGCCCAGGGTGATATTCTAAATGTTGCCCTAGAAAAATCCTCTGGGGATGATTATTTTGATAAAACTGTGCTTAATGGCACTAAAAAAGTTACTAATTTTGGCCCCCCACCTATAAATCTGCAAGAATCCTTAAGTAGTGTGGGAATCCTCATTGAGCTGTGCCCAAAAAATTGTGAAAATTAGGTGATATTATGAAATTAGGTCTTTTATGCTTTTTGTGTAGTATATTTGCTTATGGCGAGCTATCTTTTGATGATTCACAAAATAAAACTATTAAAGAAGTTCCTGTTATTATTAATGGGAGCGAAAAAAGTATTTCAGAAGTTACCATTAGAGTGCAAGGGGCAAGCGTTAGAAATTTTCGTCTTTATAAGCAATTTTCTTTGCAAAATCTTACTTCTACCCAAAAAAAACAAGCAGAAAGTATTAAAACTATTATTGAACGAGATTTAGCTATTGTAGGCGGTTTGGATTTTATCAATGAGGTAAAAACTAGCCTTACTGATGAATTTTTAAAGCAGCAAGGTGCTGAGGGCAAAACTGAACTATCTTTTAATTTTATCAAAGACAAAATTAGTATAATTATTAAAAATACTAATTTTATAAGCAATAAGTTTTTTGAACATAAATTTGATTCTAATGAAGCAGGCTTAAGAAAGCTGGCTCATTATGCTTCAAAAAGTATTTTTGAAGCTTTTGTCGCCCCAGAAGATTTATTTTTAAGACAGCTGGTGGCTATTAAAACCGATGCTGATAGTAATCAACAAATAGTAGTAATGGATTTTGATGGAGAAAATGAAAAAACCATCACTACTGATAAATGGACAAAAGTATCTCCTAGTTTTAGTCCAGATGGTAAGAGTATTTTATACTCAATAATAACAGATCAAGGTCATGCCATTATCGAACATGATTTAATTACTAATAAGCGAGTTTTTCGTACTAAAAAAATTGGGGTAAATATGGAACCTCGCGTTAATCCTAATAATAAGTGCATGTTGGCAAGCTTATCTTTGGAAAAAAGTACAAATATTTATAAGGCTGATAGAACAGGCAATAATCTTGTTAAAATAACCGATTCTTTGGGTATGAATTTATCTCCTAATATTAGTAGTAGTGGCAAAAAATTAGCCTTTGTATCTGATCGTTCGGGAAATCCACAAATCTATATTCAAAACTTTAGCGATACTTGTACCTTAAGTGGTGAGGCTAAACGAGTAACTTTTTTGGGTAATTATAATCAAAATCCTTATTTTAGTCCCGATGAAAATTTTTTGGTTTTTGTTGGTCGAGATGAAAAAAATGTTTTTGATATATTTTTATTAGAACTATCCTCATTAAAGATTTCTAGGATCACACAAAACCAAGGTAATAATAGATCTCCTCTATTTAGCCCTTCTGGACGATTGGTAATTTTTGCTTCCCAAAGATTTGGAAATAAAAAAAATCATCTTTATTTAAGCAATTTGTCTGGTAATTACCAGGTAAAAATTACAAGTGGGAATGCTTCCTATGATTCAATAGCAATTAGCCCATTAATTGCCAAATAAATAAAAATATTAAAATGCTTATTAATTAGCTGTTATCTGTTTATTATTGATAGACGTGTGAATCACTTGACTATAATCATTTAGTTTATATGAATCTTAAGAACTTTTAAGAGGAGTTTTTTATGTTTATGAGTAAAAAGAGTTTGATGTTGTTTGTACTTATATGTAATTTTTTTGCCACTATGTCTGCTGTTATTATATCTGATAAAGATATTTTGGAAAATATTAATAAAAATAAGTATGTTGATGATTTTATATTTATTGATTATGATAATTTTTTTAATCAATCTGAAAAAGAATTAATAGAATGCTCAGTAAAATATAGTAACAAACAAATAATATGTAAAAAATATCAATCTTTTTCTTTAATAACAAAAAAATTAATAAATTTAAAACACGAAGGTTATAAAATATTTTTTATAACTTCTCAGACCAAAAGTACTAGTAATCTGCAAGAAGCCCTTCACTCCATAGGTGTATGTATTCATTCTTATCATTTTCCTGATGGAATAACATGTGAGTCTGCTCAAAGCTATAAATTTTTTGAACCTTATAATAAAGCTAAGATTCTTTTTAATGATACAGAGCTGGGTTTTCTAGATTTTGTTTTGTACGCAGGTCAAAATAATAAGCAAGAAATAGTTAATGAATTTTTACAAATTTGTAATTTAGAAAGTAGTTTAGAAGAAGATCTTAAAAGTCGCAGTGAAGATAGTGGCCTTAGAAAAAGGAAATCTAATGGACCTAATTTAAGATCTAGCTCCAATAATTTTTAGGTTTATTATGGAATTTAATAATTTTGCACTGCACTGGTGTAGTGTGATGATTGATTATTTACTTAAAAATAATATTACTAATTTTTTTATCGGACCAGGATCACGCTCAACACCCTTTGTCTTTGCTTTGGCTCACAATAATAAAGCTTCTAAATATGTTGCTATTGACGAAAGGTCTTTGGGTTTTATGGCTTTGGGCTTTTCTAAAAAAAATCAAATGCCTGCAGTAATAATAGTTACTTCTGGAACAGCGGTGGCTAATCTTTATCCAAGTATTGTTGAGGCCTATACCAGCAACACACCTTTGCTTATTCTTACAGCCGATAGGCCATATGAATTACTTGATTGCAGTGCTAATCAAACTATTAATCAAAATAACATTTTTTCAAATCATGTAATAAAAAGTTATAATTTGCCTCCACCTAATAAAAATATGCCACTAGAGCTGAGCCAAAATATTTTTAAACAAGCTTTAAATTACGCTTTTGTTATAAATAAAGGCCCTGTGCATATTAATTTACAGTTTAGAGAGCCCTTGGCTAATACTAGTGAAGAAATTATAGATAATAATTATGCATTACTACCAAAAGTTTTTGATAAAAAGACTATAAATTATGATGAAATATTTGAAGGCGAAGGCTTATTAGTCTTAGGGCAGCTTGAGTCTTCAGAATTACAAGAAGATGTATTAGCTTTGGCACAAAAACTTAATTGGCCAATTTATGCTGATATTTTATCTAATGTAAGATTTATAAATCATCCACAAATTATACATAATTTTGATCTTTGCTTAATGAATCCTAATTTTACTAAGTTACTTACTATGCAAAAAGTAATTTATATTGGTGGAAGCGTAGTTTCTAAAAGATTTTGGCAATGGGCTAAAAATAATTCGCAAAAAGAATTTATACATATTACTAATACAGGCAAAAATATTGACCAATTGGGCTTATTTCAACAAGTGTTAGTGCCAGATTTGAGCAAATTTTTAAAAAATATAAATAATAATGCTAATAATAATATAGAAAATATCAAAAATTTTTCGCAAAAAATAAATAACTTATCTAACAGTTTTTTATCTATAAAAAATAACAACGAAGCATTTTTTAGTATAAATTTGTTGGATAAAATAAAACAAGATAGCAATTTATTTGTATCTTCTAGTATGCCAATTAGATATTTAGATCAGTTTGCCAAAGCCAATAAATATAGCATAAATATTTTTGCTAATAGAGGTGCCAGTGGTATCGATGGCATTATTAGCACTGCTGTGGGTATGGCTTTGCAAGATAAAAAGCCAAGCATAGTATTAATAGGTGACTTGGCTTTTTTATATGATTCAAGTGCCTTAATGTTATTATCTAGTTTAAAAACAGGCATGCTTATTGTGATTATTAATAATCAAGGTGGCGGAATTTTTAATCTATTGCCTATTGCTTCTGATAAAAAAGTTTTAGATATTGTGACTACTCCTCACAAAGTAAATATAGAAGACTTATGCAAAGCTTATAGTATTGCTCATGTAAAAGTTTTTGAAGAAGAAGAATTTGATAAAAATATAGAAAAATATTTTTCATTAAAACATAATTTAGTTATAGAAATTATGATTGATCCAAGTGTAAATTATAAAAATTTAAAAGAGTTTTATAGAATAATAACTGAAGCAAAATGAAAATTATACATTATTTTATCTCGCTTTTTTTACAAAACTCGCTCCCGACATAGTACGTTGACGAATGAATTGAGATAATTCTTTTATAAAATAAGAGACTGGTGTTTTATCATTTTTATATTTCGCCAAAAGGAATTCTATACTTTCAATCATTCGAGCATTGGTTAACCCATAATGAGCTATTTGAAACTTTGGCACAGCTTTTCTAAAATTAAGTTCAAAACTCTCATTAATTGTTGCATTTTCATTTAAAAAATTATCAATATTGAGCAAAGTAGGTAGCCCTTCAATACTAAAGAATAAACCTTTTTTATAATTAATAATTTGTTTTTGCATTATATTTGCCTTATTTTTAAGCTTTTTTGGCAATGAAGGGTCTCTAGAATAATGGATTAGTGTATTAACAATTGGTCTTAGTAACTTTATAGTATCGTCAGTTTGTTTAAGAAATGCTAATAGCATGCTAAAATTTTCCCAGCAGGCCTCTTCAGCAACATTACCCTTAAAATAAGTCTTCATTTCTTCCTCGAAAAAAAATTCAAGGGGAATATTTTTTTTCAGATCATTATATCTTTGCAAGTAATCATTTACTTCTAAAATAACTTTGTGGTTGTTAGGTTCTAGCTTAAAGTTGTCTAAGTCTTGCTTGTGTTCTGTATAAATTTCTATCAAAAAGCGGTAGTACAGCTTCTGCAACAAACGTAATTCTTTTTCATCGCTAATTTTTAACAAATTCAATGACTTAATCATTTCTAACAGTTTGCGTTCAGCAGGGCTAAATTTATCTGGGTCGGAGTTTAGAGAATCTAGGTGGCTTGTTAAATCCAGAACCTCAAAATTAAAGGCGTAGGTAGAAGAATCGAATATTTTTTGGATTTCTTTTACGGCATTATCTAAATTTTTTTCTAAGAGTTCATCTTTTATTAAACACCAATCAGCAGCAACACTGTCATAGGTTTCTTGGGAGTTAATAGCACGATAATTTTCTTCCAACTTTTTTACTTTTTCAATAATATTATTATCACCATCAAACTTATCATTAGTAATACATTTAGAAAAATTAAATAGTTGTTGGATACAAGTTAATAATGTAAAGTTTTTTGATCCTATTAAATCGAGGGTGCTTGCAGGATTTGCTGTTTGACCATGAACAAGGAGATCTAAATTATGACATTCAGAGTGATGCTCTCTAGTATACTTTTTCATTGCTTCAGCAATAGTTATCTGGGGGGAAAGCTCCATCGAGATCGTATCCCCATTTGTAAAATTCCTAACATAATAAGTAATATATGTCTCCATAGCGTTCAATTCATTGACAAATAATAATAATAAAACAATTTTTTTCATATATTAACCGTAAATTTTATTTAATATAGTTATAGTATGTTTTAAAAAAATAAAGTCAATGTAGTTATATTGGTGGTTAAGCAGGATTAAATATTTATACTCATATTTAATCTATTAGCTTAGGTTTAATAAATTTATATTTAAAAGCAAGTTATTAGATCTAAAATTAGGCACTTGTAACTAAGCTAGACCCAATAAAACCCTGGATTTACAAATACTATAAAAATTTTTATAATCTACTCAGTTTTAAATTTTACCTTGGCATTATCATATATGAATAAAATAATTGTCTTAGATACTCATACTTCTAATCAAATTGCCGCAGGTGAGGTAGTAGAACGGCCAGCCTCGGTTATTAAAGAATTAGTGGAAAATGCCATTGATGCAGGTGCTGATAGTATTGAGGTGCGCATAAAAAATGGTGGCCTTGATTTTATGATCGTGCAAGATAACGGCACTGGCATCACAAAAGAAGACTTGCCTTTAGCATTAATGCGTTATGCTACTAGTAAACTTAAAAAAGCTAGTGATTTATCCTTAGGCCTAGTTAACAGCTTTGGTTTTAGAGGAGAGGCTTTGCCTTCTATTGGGTCAGTATCTAATTTAACCATTATTTCTAAGAGCAAAGAAGATAACAATGCGTATGAAATAGGTTGCCATGGTGGAGAAATTTTAGGTAGTAAGCCTGCTGCAGGCGCCTATGGCACTAGAATAGAAGTAAGAGATTTGTTTTTTAATGTTCCTGCAAGATTAAAATTTATTAAATCACCAAAATCAGAAAATATGGCCATAGATAAGCTTATGCGGGCCTTTGTGTTTTTATACCCCCAAATATCATGGCAGTTTTTTAGTGATGATAAGCAAGTGTTGGTTTTTAAGTCCACTGAAAGCGATTTAACTAAACGAGCGTGTTCTTTATTAGGGCAAGATGTCTTAGGCTATTTATATCCATTTAATATTATGGGAAATGTGGTGAACCTAGAAGGTGTAGTGGCTGCACCCATGATCAAGTCTCGTGATAGTCGCAATATCCATATTTTTATTAATAATCGACTTATTTATGATAAAAAGCTTGTGGGAGCTATTAAAGTAGCTTTTAGAACCTTGTTGGAAGTTGGGCAAAATCCTATTATGGCTTTAAAAATTAACGTTGATCCATCAATGCTTGACGTTAATGTCCATCCTAGAAAAACTGAAGTTAAGTTTGCCGATGAACATAGAATAATTTCTGAAATTATTAAAAATTTAAGCGATTTTTTATCTAAAACACCATGGCTTAGACCTAGTGAAGAAGTGTGTTTGCCTAAAGCTTCTTTTATTAATCAGCCTAAACTTGAATATAAATTTTTAGCTACTAAAGAACCTGTTTTAGATATTCCAAGCTTTTCATTAGAACAAAAGCCCTTAATGCCGCAAGATTTGTATGCTGATTTAGAAATATTGGGTCAGATGCATAATCTTTATATTTTATTGCAAAGCTCTAAAGGCCTTATTTTACTTGACCAGCATGCGGCTCATGAGCGTGTGATGTTTGAAAAAATTATAAAGCAAAAAAAGAATTTTAAAAAAATAGATTTACTCTTGCCAATACATATAGATTTGAGTTACCAAGAGCTGCAATTATTTCAACAGCACAAGGAGCAATTAATCAGCTTAGGCTTTGACTGTGAGTTCTTTGGTGAGCAAACTATTATTCTTACCAGTGTTCCTGATTTTATTAATAAACAAAATAGTAAAGAGTTGGTAATAGACTTGCTGCATGAAATAGATGAATGGGGGCAAAGTAGGGCTCATAGCGATATTTTTGATCATGTATGCGCAAGCCTTGCTTGCCATAGTTCTATTAGAGCGGGTCAAAAACTTCATAGAGATGAAATAAATAAATTATTAATTGAACTAGACAAAATAGATTTTAATGCTCATTGTCCCCATGGCCGACCTATTGTTAAATGGTTTAATACTTCAGAGATAAAAAGATGGTTTCACAGACCTTAAGGCCACTAATAATAGCTGGTGCTACTGGCAGTGGTAAATCAAAGCTAGCTTTAAAATTAGCTCTAAAATTTAATGGTGAAATAGTGTGTGCTGATTCACGTCAATGCTACAAATATATGGCTATTGGCAGCGCTGCTCCAAGTTTGCAAGAGCTTGCATTGGTTCCTCATCATGGTTACGGGATTTTGGATCCTTGTATACAAAAAATGGATGTGGGTTTTTTTATAAATTTTACTAATCAAATAATCAAAGACATTCAAGCAAGAAAAAAAAGAGCAATAATTGTAGGGGGCACAGGCTTATATTTAAGAGCATTGCGCTATGGCATTATTGATTTGCCCCAAAAAGACGAAACATTGCGCCTAAAGTTAGATATGGAGTGCGAAAATTTTGGTTTAAAAGCCATGTATGAAAAGTTATATTTAATCGACGCTGAAAGCGCTAAAAACATTATGCCCACTGATAAATTTCGTATTTTAAGGGCGTTGGAAATTTTTTTGCTTACCCAAAAAAAGCCTTCTAATTTGCGTACAAATTTTAGTGAAACACAAGTAAAGCTTAAAGCTCATTGGTTTTTATTAAAAACTGACAAAATAAATTTATACCAAAATTTAGAAAAAAGAATAATAACTATGTTTGATAGTGGTTTCTTAGAAGAAGCAGTAAGCTTAAGAAAAAGATTGCCTACAAATCATTGGGCATTAAATACCATGGGGTTTAGAGAAGCCCTTTTGTATGCAGATAAAAAAATTAGTTTTGAGCAGGCATTAAATCTTATTTTAATTAGCCATAGACAGTATGCCAAACGCCAGGCTACATGGTTTAAAAAAGAAAATTTTTATCTAAACTTTAATAGGGTTTAACATGAACAAGTTTATTTTTTTCTTATTTTTGTTTGTTTCACCAGTTATACTTTTTGCTGCTGATTCAGAAGATGGGTATGAGTGTGATAGTGAACAGAGCAGTGAATGTGAGAAAATAGCACAAGAAATAGAAAATCTTGTTGGTGGTGAGGATATAAATTCTAATTTGGGAAATGAAAATATCCAATATGAATATGTAGATTTAGATGATGAGCTAGCTAAACAAATGGCTAATCACTTATTTAAGTATCAAGGTATAGATGAGCAATTAGATACTTTAATCAATGACTATTGTGGATTAAAAACTATTTTTAGAAAATTGTTTGGTAAAAAAAATAAAAATCATAAAGAAGAATGAGCAAAAATTTGTTTTTTCGCAAAACCATCTTTGCCAAACCAATTTTCAATAGGTACTATATCTATACCGCTTTCATGATAACTGCGTGTGCCAGTATAGACTGTAACAGCTTTTGCTTCTGGGTAATCGCTTAAAAAAGCTTTTAGGCCATCAAGATCACCCGCTCTTATTCGATCACTGCGCTTAATTTCTATGGCGAAAAACCCTTTTGGACCATAGAGAACTAGATCAACTTCTAATTTATTATGAGTTCTCCAAAAAAATATTTGATAACGAGCATCTAAGTAATCATTAAGTGCCTTTATTTCTTGCCATACAAGAGTTTCTAGCGCTGCTCCATCTATTTCTTCACTACTATCAAGTATGCCTTTGGGGCGCAAATGTCTAAAAACGCCTACATCAAAAAAGAAAAATTTTGGATGAGTGCAGAGCTTTCGCTTAGCTCGTTTAGAAAAAATAGGAATTCGTTCTGCCAATAAAAGGTCTTCAAGAATCTGAAAATAATCACTGGCTGTTTTTCTATTTATTGAACAATCTTCTGCTACATTGGCAATATTAAGTTCACATGCCTGTGAAAAACTTGCTGATTCTAAAAATCGTGCAAATGCTGAGAGATTTCTTAAAATTCCTTCAGCTAATACTTCTTCTTTTAAATAAGTTGCCACATAGGAAAATAAAAAATCTTCTGGGTTATCTGCTAAAACTGCGCCTGGTAAATGGCCATATTTAAGAGACTTAATTAAATCAAATTGATTATCTAGCTCAATAGATGTCAAAGGATATAAATATCGAGTTAAAGCTCTTCCAGCTAGTAAATTAGCTCCGCTTTGGCGAATTTTACGAGCGCTCGATCCTGTTAAAATAAACTTTAATTGATGATTTTCAATAAGCCTATGGACTTCGTCTAGTAATGCCGGAATTTTTTGCACTTCATCAATTATAATAAAACGTTCTTTTTCTTGAAAAAAATTTATGGGTATTCTTTGTTCAAGACGCGTAGGCATCGCCAGTAATTCTGTGTAGATGCGGGCATCGAGCAAATCAAAATAAAGTTCAGTAGGCAATCTGTGATGCAGTAAAAAACTTTTACCAGTACCTCTTGGCCCAAAGAGAAAAAAGCTATTTTTTATTGGTAAGTTAAATAATCTGTTATACATAAGTACGTTTTTATCATAAAAAAGAACTTATGAGTATCTTTTTTCTTAAATTAATTAAATTTCTTTTAATTTTAACTACTTAAAGCAGAATACGTATTCATAAATGTATCAGCACTAATAGATATGGAATCAATGCCCTTACTTATGAGCCATTTTGCAAACTCTAGGTTATCGCTTGGCCCTTGGCCACAAATACCAATATATTTATTGCGTTTTTTGCATGCTGTAATGGCTATTTCAATCATTTTTAGCACAGCTTTATCGCTTTCATTAAAACCACTGGCTACTAAGTGAGAATCTCTATCGATGCCTAAGCACAGCTGAGTTAGGTCATTACTGCCAATGGAAAAGCCATCAAAATAATCTAAAAATTCATCTGCAAGCATAATATTACTAGGTATTTCACACATCATGATGACTTTTATATTATTTTTGGCGCTTAAGCCTTGTTCATCTAGTAAGGCTCTTACTTCTTTTGCTTCTTGTAGGGTTCTACAAAAAGGGATCATGATTTCTACGTTGTCCATTTTGTATTGGTCATAGACTTTTTTTAATGCCATACATTCAAGCTTAAAAGCATCCTTAAACAAATCCGATATGTAGCGAGCAGCTCCTCTAAAGCCAATCATGGGGTTATTTTCTTTGGGTTCAAATAAATGACCACCTAATAATTCTTCATATTCATTAGTTTTAAAGTCACTTAAGCGTACAATTGCTTTATAGGGTTTGGCTGCTGCAGCTAAGCATGCTATGCCACTGGCAATAGTGTCAATATAAAAATCTTTAGCTGAAGCAAAATTTTTGCTTTTATGTAAAATTTCTTCTTTGATCTCTTTAGGCATGTTATCTATTTGTAAAATAGCACAAGGATGAATACCAATGCTGTTAGCAATAATAAACTCAAGCCTTGCAAGGCCAATGCCTTTGTGAGGCAGACTATGATAAGAAAAAGCTTTTGATGGATTAGCAGCAATAAGCATTAAGTCAGTACCAATATTTTTATTAAGGGCAATGCTTTGGCTTTGAATAGTAATGGGCAGTAAGCCTTCAAATACTTGCCCCACATCACCTTCGCCACAAGAGACAGTTATATCTGATAAATTGGTTATTTTTTTAGTAGCATCGCCACAACCAACAATAGCTGCAAGTCCTAGCTCTCGAGCAATAATAGCTGCATGACACGTTCTGCCGCCTCTATTGGTTACTATGGCAGAGGCTTTTTGCATGATAGGTTCCCAATTTGGATCAGTCATGTCTGTTACTAAAACTTCACCAGGCATAAAATCATGGGCGTCTTGTATGCTTTTTAATACTCGCGCTTTTCCTTGAGCAATTTTTTTGCCTACAGCACGACCTTCGCATAGAACTTTACTTTTTTGTTCTAGAGCATAACTTTGTGAAGTAGTATTATTCTTTTTTTGTCCATGAATAGTTTCAGGCCTTGCTTGTAAAATAAAGATTTTGCCGCTTATTCCATCTTTGGCCCATTCGATATCCATGGGCTTTTTATAATGCTCTTCAATGCTTAAGCCAGCTTTAGCTAATATACTTAAATCTTCTTTATTAAGACAAAACTTATTTTGCAGCTCTTTTTCTACATCTTCTTCTTTGAGCAAAAGCTTAGAATTAGTAGGATCAAACACTAATTTTTTAGCTTTAGATCCTAGGCGTTTTTGTAAAACTATAAGTTCATTATTTTTTATGGCAGGCTTATACACTACAAATTCATCAGGATTTACTATGCCTTGCACTACACTTTCACCTAGGCCATAGCTGGCATTAATAAAAATAACGTCTTTAAAGCCTGTTTCTGGATCAAGGCTAAACATTACTCCACTGGCACCTTGGTCGCTGTGAACCATTTCTTGTACACCAACAGACATATAGACGTCTTGGTGGTTAAAATTATTGTGTATGCGATAAGAGATAGCACGTGGACTAAACATGGAGGCATAAACAGCTTTGGTTTTTTCAATAAGTTCCTCAAAGCTACTTACATGTAAATAGGTATCTTGTTGTCCTGCAAAAGAAGCATTGGGCAAATCTTCTGCTGAAGCGCTTGATCTTACCGCTACTCTAAAATTTTTTTGATTATTCTTAAGTTCTAAATAGGCTTTTTTAATAAGCTCTAGTGTGTTGGAATTAAAATTTTTCGCTAAAATTTGTTCTTGAATTTTTTGTGAGACTTCATTAAGAGATGCTAAATTGTTTGAATCTAGTTTTTTTAACTCATTAAAAATAGTATTAGTTAATTTATTTTCTTGTAAAAAATTTTTATAAGCATTGGTGGTGATGGCAAAACCAAGAGGTACTTTAATATTTAAAGAGCTTAGGTTTGAAATCATTTCACCTAAAGAAGCGTTTTTTCCACCAACTAGGTTTAAGTGTTGCATGCTTAGTTCATTAAACCATTTTATTAAAGAAGTGTTGCTCATAATGAAAATCCAAAAAATATTTTATGTTTCAGATAACACAGCGCTTACAGCAAAAAGCTTAGGCAAAAGTTTATTATCACAATTTGAAAACGTTTACTTTATGGAGCATTTGCGTCCCTTTATCAATACGCAAAAAAAAGTAATAGAGCTATGCCAAGAAATTAAAGAAATACAAAAACAAGATGAGCAAGCACCCATAATTTTTGCTTCAGTGCTTAATGAGCAACTTATGGGGATGCTGCAAGCTAAATTTATTAATATTATTGATATTGTTCGGCCATTTATCCCTAAGTTAGAGCGTTTAATAGATGAAAAGTCTTCTCAAAGAGCAGGCCTAGCTCACAAAATGAGTAATATAAAAGAATATGATAAGCGTATTATGAGTATTGATTTTACTTTAGGCACCGATGATGGCCTAAAAGTTAGTGATTATGATGAGGCAGATATAATTTTATTAGGAGTATCTCGTTGTGGCAAAACCCCTACTGCTTTGTATTTAGCGCTTAATTTTGGATTAAAAGTGGCCAATTATCCTTTTACTTCTGAAGATTTACCAGAATTTGCTCTTACATTGGAACAAAAAAAGAATCACCATAAGCTTTTTGGTTTATTAATAAGTGTTGAGCGATTGACTTCTATTCGTAAAGAGCGAAGAGCTGCAGGGAACTATGCTAATGTTGAGCAAGTAAATAAAGAACTTTTAGCCCTTAAAGATTTGTTTACACGAGAAAAAATACCTTTTGTGGATACGACCAATAGATCTGTAGAAGAAATTGCAAGCTTTATTGTTAGTAAAAAAAATATTAGGGCCAAAGTAACTATATGAAAAATATTTAAATTAGCAATTTCGCCCAAAAACACAGCTACCCGGGGGGGTAATATGTATTTACGTTACTTGCTTTTACTAAGCTTATTTTTTTGTGGTACGATTTTTGCCAAAGACCCTATGAAAGACTTAGGTGAATACTATGAGTACGATACTGAAGGCAGCCAAAACGATCAAATTAGACGAGAAGTGCTCCATGGATGTAAAACAGTAGCTAGCTTGCCTTTTAAAGTTGTGAAATTAAGTGGCCGTAAAACAAAAAAAGTAATTAAAAATATGGTTTCAGAAATTAAATCTTTAATACGACTTAATGACCAAAAATATAATAAAAAGAAAATAAACTCAGCCCTTTCTAACTGGGAAAATATTATGGTCCATGATTATACCTTACGCCATGGTAATCTTAGTAAAAAGCAAGCCCTTACTTATTTTCCTAATAAGGCTTTTGATACCCTGCAGAGCATATTATTTAATGTAGGAATAAGATTGCCTGTAAGTGTTTTTCGTAGCATTAAAGGTGCTATATATGGCGGCTTTAATGGGGCTTTTAATTAGATTTTAAACTATTTAACCCAAGTTGCTACATGGTTTAATAAACAAATTTGCATTTTTGCAGTACCCATATAGTTAGGATTTTTTTTCTAACAATAAAGCTTCTAACTTATTAACCAAAGTTTTTACGCTTAAGCCAGAGTATTCTTTGTCTTCTTTCTCATTATCATTACTAAGCGAGAGATTTTTACTGCTCACTCTTCTTCTCTTCCGTGCTTGACTCATTAGGTCCTCGCATGAGACTAAAGTGGGGGTTATTTCAATTTTATTAACCGGTACTTCAATTAAATAGGATGGCAAAATCTGCTCCGCCATAGAACGTGGCAGGTAGAGTTTACCATTATCTTGTACAATAATGAGCAAGTCGATATCTCTCAAGTCTACTCCAGCTAAATTACTTGATTCCCAGAATTTCTCTGAACTTTGCTCGTAATATGCCTTTTGCATCTTGATGAAAGTATCGAGAGTTATTTCGCGTGCATGATCATAACTAAGCTCTACAGCCAAGACTTGTTCCCTCGTTGATTCTTGTGTGGCTATATAGGTACTAGCACAATGCGCTCGAGCTCCATCAAGAGTATCTATTAATACAATAAAACCTAGAGGGCGCTGTGGATGCTCTGGATTACCTGTACATAGACCCAGCCAAGAAAAGCTAGTGGTATCATAGATAATAATGCGTGGCGCAATTGTTCCAGTAGGAAAAAATACAACAATAGTTTTACTATTTTTGTGTTTTTCCTGATAATCATTTTGCTTCTTCAAATGATGCAGATGTTGCAACCGAATAACCTTAGGATATTCAATACCATTAAATTGTTCTTTTAGGGGGAAATGATCCATATGAATTTCATCACTTATGAAAAGATTCGTTTGACAATCATTCCAATGAGCTGGTTTTCTTAAAAATTTTCCTCCCACAAATAATTCTCGTTGATAGGTTCTGCCATCGAGCAAAATAAGACCACTCGAACTTTTATTTAGCTGTCTTTCCCGGAAAAGTTTTTCTGCATCTTGGGGGGAAATAAATGGAGCTGGTAATTGAATAGAAGATTTATCCTCATTTTTAGATAATTCGATTTGATAGTTTCCATAGCTCTCTTCTAACTCTCTAAGTACATCCCCTTTTAGATATTCTTTTGTTTCAAACCAAACATAATGAGTCTGATTATTATTATTGAAACCAAAAAAATTTTCGAACTCTAGGCCCCCCATTTGAGAAGAAACATTGTTATAGATATTAGCTAATTTTTTAAATAACTTGATACTACCTTCCAGGGTTTTAGTACCATTCCAATATGCTGATGGGATTAATAAATATTGAAAAATAATAATATCTTCAGGAATTAAATCTATCGCTTTTTTTACGACCTGCAATCGCAGTAGCTCATAATATAATTTTGCAGCCTTAGTGATACGATAATTTACCAATTTATTTTCCTGATCTACCGATAAATCTTTAATACTAATTTTTATAGTTTTCGAATCATTGCCCATAGATTGAGTTGTTGGCGCAAGTGAAGCTTCATCATGGGATAATTCTTCTTCTCCCCAATCTTTCAATAAAATTTTGTTTGGATATTGATCTAAAAAAGCCTTTAATCCGGCGAGCTCTAGTTCTTCCTTATTAGCCGCCTCATTAAGACTGTTATTAGTTTTTTGCTCTATTGCCTGCACAAAAACGGAGAAACTAAGAAATAAAAATACCATCCTGATAAATATATTCATGCTGTACTCCTCAAATTATATTTGGCTTATTAGTTTATGCTTTTTTAAATTCAATAGAGGCATAAATTTTATTCCACAAGATTTCCATCTGCTCCCGCGCAAAAAATAATATTATTGTAAGTAAGAACGCCGTGGTTGCGTAACTAAATTTTCAGATAAAGCTTTTTTGTAAAATTATTTTTTTTATGTTTTATAACTGCTAGAAACTTAGACTATTTGTTAGTATATCATATGGTAAAATAGTTTTTGTTTTTATTAGGCCATTATTATTTAGAACATTAATAATATTTTTTATATTCTCTTCGCTTTTAACTATCTCTATTAACACTTCAAAATTATCTGCTAATAAACTAGTAATTATTTCTATTTCTATTGATTCTGTAAAATATAAATGGTAATTATTTATATAAGTATTCAAAAATATTTGCAAATCTTTTGGTGTTATTGAATTATTTATTTCTTCGAAACTTTTATTTAAATCTAAGCAACTAAATTTATTGTTATTATTTTTGTTATTAATATAATTAATTAAATCATCTTTTATACTATTTTGTTGATTTATTAAAGAATTAATTTTTTCTTTTAAGTAAGGCATATTTTTATAGTAATCCAGCTGTTTATTAAACCAATTTTCAGTAAACATGACTTCATTTATGCTCAAACTTTTAAATAATTCATAATATTTTTCATCTGCAAACAACGAGTAAAAAAAGTTTTTTTGAGGAGAGTTGCTTTGAAAAGATAAATTTTTTGGCAATTGTTCTTGATTAATAATTTTACTAATAAGTAGTAAATTAATGCTTCCAAACATGTTTGTTAACTTGTGGTAATCTTTACTAAAAAGAGCATATATTAGTTCTTTTTTATTGCTAACAAAAAAACTTAAGCAGTTAGTGATCATATGGTTTTGAAATTCTAATTGCTGAGCTTTTGCTAATTTGCTAAAAAATAAACCCACATCACCTACTCCATATATACCAGGCTCTTCATAGGCAAAAGCGAATTTTTTATCTGGCTGAAGACTGGCAAAATTAATGGTATATTGCATAATTTCTTGAATTTGTTCTAAATCTTGTAGTTCACACAGATTATTATCTTGAGTAGGGGCTAAAAATAATGCAGTTTTGCCGTTTGTGAGCTCTATTTGTATGACTTCTTTAATAGTAGCGCTTAATAATTGGCAAAATAATGCAATAAACACAAATAGTTTCATAATTTTATCACCTAGGTAGTTTTATAAATAACCCATATGACACTTATTTTATTTTTACGTATGAGCCCTATTTTTTTTACTGCTCGATCCTATACTAATTGTTATGTATGAATTGTTTTGATTATAATAGGTTTTTGGAAAAGAGTTATGAATAATAAATATGGTAAATATGTAGGCTTTGTTTTAGTAATTTTTTTTATGATGGGTCAAGGAGAATGTAAACCAGACAATCAGGAGGAAACAAAGCTTCAAAAAACTATACAAATTGATGAGTTAGAAAAGATATTTGAGGCTCCAGCAAATGCAACTCTTAAGGAGTTTTCAAATAAAATATATGATTTTGTAATAGGTAAGTACAATCTTAAAGATTTTTATTTAATTAAAGTTAATAAACATAATAAACATAATTTGTATAAAATGGGCAACTATTGTAATCCTCATCCCGTAGTGAACGCAGTTTTTTCTAACGGATTTCAGGCTTATTGTCAAAATAAGAATAAATTATACCTTTTTAAAGGTGATACAGCTACTTTTCACTCAATACGTACACCTGTTAATATAACTCATACAACTTTTATAAAAGATATAACTAATACAGAAAGACTCTATGGTATCGCTAATAATAGATTAGTATGGGACGTAAACTCAAGCTTGCAACAAGGTCTTTTGTTTGCAAATAACTTAGCATTTAATGCAGCTATTACCGCAGTTGCTCCTTTTACCAATGGCAGAGCAGTTATAGCTGCAGGGCGCAAAATTTATACTCTTGCATCCATGAGCGTTGGTGTTTTATCCACGCAGGCAGATCGTAAGGCTAAGCTTGAACAAATAAATACAGAAGTTTTTTTAAAGGCACCAGAAAACCCAGAAAACATAAGAGATATGGCCTTAGTTAACGATAATTATTTATTGGCTGTGGGGGCTAATAAAATATATGTTTCTGATCTAAATAATGCAGATTATTCTTTAAAAGAATTAGTTACCATGAATGGCTCAGTCTATAAAAAAATAGTAACAGGGCTAAATAGCACAGCTATTGTTTTTGATGACAAAATTATATTATTTGAAAATGGCATAACAAAAGAAATAAGTACTACTTCTGCTCTAGCTACTACCACTTCTGATGAAGAAGCAAGCTTTGTAGGTGGTGTAGTGTATAAAAATATTACTAATCCAAATATTACTGACTTTATTGATGCCGCTGTAAACCATGATGGCAGCTGGTTATTTTTAGTAAAAACAGACCGTATTGTGGTGCTTAAACATAAAACTTACCAACTTAGTAAATATTTTATAAAAGATGCTAAATAAGTTTAAGTTCTATAAAAGCTTTCTTAATTTCATCTTTGATTAAATCACTTAAAAATTTTTGTTTAGATAAATATTGATTTAAAGCTAATTTATAAGATTTTTTGCTGGTTAATTCTTTTTTGCTCTTTTGCGGGCCGTTAATAATTTTATTAATAGCTTCTTTGAGTTCTGAAGTAGTGTTAAACTTTTTATAAGCAAGCTGCCTCATAATAACTCGTGTGGTAAATTTGTCTGGGTGAGCTCTTACTAAATCTTTTATTTCTTTTGACCATAATGATATTTTTAAATAGTGTTTGATGGTTCTAATATCTCTACAAAAATGATTAGCTAAATCAGCTTCTTGCCAGTTGGAGCTCAAAAGTTCTTTGTAGCCATCTGCTATATCTAAACAATGTAAGTCTTCTCGATTAAGATTTTCTGCTAATGCCGCTCCTACTCGATCGCCTTCATGGGTAAATGATTGCAAAAGTGTAGGAATTTTTGTAATATTGCCAGCTTGTTTAGCTGCTAATATGCGCCTATGTCCTGCAATACATAAAAGGCTATATTCTGTTTCGTTTTTGTTTATTCTAAGTTCAGCAATAATATTTTCTAAAATTCCATATTTTTTAACAGATTCTACTAACCGCAAAAAGCTTTCTGATTTTGTATCGATAGAGTACCTAATATTTTTGTTAGTAATAAACTCGTTTATATCTATGGTAGCTATTTTTCCAATATTAGCTTTTAATGTTAACACTCGCCTTCTTTTCTCATTCTCGGTATCTTTCTCTTTTACTTCAGCGAACACTAAATTTAATGTTTTAGCTACTGCATTATCTAAATTGCTCATTCATTATCCTCACTTTTAATATTGTTATAAATCTGTGGCTATTTCTAAATCAATATCTTTGGGAGTTATTTTTTTAGTTTTTGTTTTTAAAATATTTTTGTCTTTAGTCGCTGAAATAATTTCATTAGCAAGCTTTATATATGCTTTATTTGCAGGCGAGTTAATTTTATAAGCATTAATGGGTAATCCGTGGGCAGCTGCAGCGGCTACTGAATGAGAGTTAGGAATTATAGTTTTAAATATTGATAAATTATTTTCTTTACTAAATTCTCTAATAAGTTTTTCAAATTTTTGATGAGTACTGCTATAGCGATCATATTTAACTACTAAAGAACCTAAAAATTCTAAAGCAGGATTTAAGAATTTTTTTGCTTTATTAATAGTCTGTATTTGATGGACTAAGCCCCTACTAGAATCAGCCTCAGCAAATATAGGGATTATAAAATAGTGGCTTGCAGCGATTGCTGACTGAAAAAAGCAATCTAGAGATGGATGTGTGTCAATAATAATATAGTCATACTTTTTAGCTAACGGGCAGTCTAATAAGCTGGTTATTAGGCTAAACTGATTTGGTTGTCCAACAAGTTGTTCACGTAAGCTATCAAGCTCATGATTAGATGGGACCATATCAATATTTTTGTGTGGAGTAGCTACTATTACGTCTTTTAAACTTAAATCATTCTTAATGGCATGAGTTAAGGATTTTGTTGCATGCTTAAGCTGCTCGTCTCCGCAAAGTAGTGTAGTAGCATTAGCTTGATAATCACAGTCGATTACTAAAACTAAAAAGTTTTTAGCTGCCAAACAAGCTGCCAAATTGGCTACTGTAGTAGTTTTACCTACACCACCTTTTTGATTGGCAATAGCCAATATTTTTGTTTTTTTATCCATAAGCACGATTCCTTTCGTAATACACATACCTACATTATATATCGGAAAAAAATTTAAAAGCTCTTATAAAATTTTAATTTAAAATTATGATCATATGCTTATTGTTTAATTTAAATAATTTTATCAAAAATTCATAATTAATATAATTTAAAGTTATTATTTGACTGACTTAATTTATGTAAAATTTGGAGGCATATTGTGCCTGTCATATTAAAGATAGTTTTACTTTTTTCATTAACGTTAGGTTTGGTAAATTGTAGCGACTCAGATACCAAAAAAACTGATAAACTTCCAAAAACTGATGCTAAAACCCAAATTATTTATCCCGTAAACCCCGCAGAAGATGCACTTATTGATGTGCCAGTAGTGCCACCTATTGTTCCTGTTTCAGGGTCTGCTCGTACTGGAAATGAAGATAACGATGATTCCTGTAATGATTCAGATGCGGATGGTGTTTGTGATAGTGCGGATGCCTGTTTTGGTTTTGATGATAACATAGATCTAGATGCCGATGGCTATCCTGCAGCTTGTGATTGCGATGATGCTGATGCCAGCGTTTATCCAGGAACAGAATGTAATCCTTCCAATGTGCTTAATCAGGATTGTAGACACTTAGTGTGTGGATTTGGTATTATTATAGATGGCCAACAAACCGCTTTTTGTAGTAATCTTCCCAAGAAGGATCTCACACCATGTGGCCCAGAAACAGATGGTCTTTGTGACGAAAAAAATGTTTGTATTTCAGGTGAGTGTATAGATAGAGTAAAATCCATTAATTATAAATGCCAAAATGCAGAAGGTGAATGTTTTAGTGATAGTTATTGTAATGGTGTCGATCATGATTGCCCAGCTACCTATGTAGTGGCAGGAGTACCTTGTGGTAATGAACCAGCAAGAGGAGCTTTGTGTGATGCACAAGATGAGTGCGATGGTGCAGGTAATTGTATTGATGAAGTTCAAAATAGCGGATTTGTGTGTGGTGTTAATAGTGGTAGTGGATGCGATGTAACAGACGTATGTAATGGTTTTGATAAAGACTGTTTTAATACAGTACTTGCCTCTGGAACCTTATGCGGTAATTCAGCACAAGGCGAATGTGATTTGCACGATGTTTGTAATAGTCAAGGCGAATGTCTAGATATTAAACGTTTATCAGATGATATTTGTGAGTTTTCCCATGGAATTTGTCAGCCAGGTTCCAGGTGTGATGGTGTAAACAATAACTGTCCATTTGCTGCTGCCACCCCTCCAGGCGTTCCTTGCGGACCAAATAATCTTGGAGTGTGTACTGGTCAGGGGCGATGTACTTTGGATAGCTGTCCTAATGCAACAGGTCTTGGTGTAGACTTGGATTTAGATGGCTTTAGTACTGATTGCGATTGTAATGATGCCAATGCAGCTATATTCCCAGGAACTGTATGTGCTGCTGGCGGTCCTACTGATTGTTCAGAAACCATATGTAACTTTGCTACTGCTGCTTGTGATATTATTAGTAATTATTCTCAAGGAACAATATGCGGTCCTGATCAACCAGCTAACTCATGTACTAAAAATCCCATATGCGATGGTAATGGAACTTGCTTAAATAATGAGTTCCAAGCTTCTGACTACCCTTGTAGATTAGCTACTGGTGTATGTGATGCTGAAGAGTTCTGTACAGGCCTTAGTGGTAGCTGTCCAATAGATAGCTTTATACCAGCAGGAACTGTTTGTGGTAGTGAAAATGACCTATGCTTAAGTGCGGGAATATGCGATGGTATTACTTCTAGCTGCTCAGGCAGTGTTAATGCTCCTGACGGTGATACTAATGCTTCTTGTGTGGCTACTTCAGATATTGTTAGCACTGATAACTGTCCAGGTTCACAAAATGGAACCTATGTCTGTAGCCAAGGTGCTGCCTATTGTTACGCAAATAATAGTGTGGAACTAAATTTATCTTGTTATGGTGATGCGACTAATAGTATCAGCGGTAATACCACTATTGATAACTTGGGTACTTCTGTTTCTGCTTATGGAACCTATGTAGTATCTGGTGCTCCTAATTATCGATCTGGTGCAAATGTTAATCTTGGTGCGGCATTTGTAAGCCATGTACCAATCCCATCTGAAGCTGCAGCAACAAGTAGTTTTGTTGTCCTTAATCCTAACACTAAACCAAATGGTGATAGTCCTACAACCAATGAAGGTGAATTTTTTGGTTATTCAGTAGCGCTCCATGGTGATTATTTAATAGTAGGTGCTCCTCAAGCAGATTATTATTATGATGGAGATACCAGTGATACATGTGCTGGCGCAGGTAGCCCTGCAAATTGTTTGACTGAAAGTTATGATGATGCTGGAGCAGCTTATATATTTATTCGTAATGGTGTAAATTGGGATTTCCAAGCTAAACTTCAAGGTTCATTAGTAAGAGCTGCTGGTAATCTTTATCCTACAGATGTTGGAGCAAGTGATTCCACATTAAATCCAAATGACCAATTTGGTTTTGATGTAGCCATTAATGGTGACTATGCAGTAGTTAGTGCTCCTTTTGCTGAGGGTGCTAATGATAACGTAGGCAATGTTAGAGTATACCACCGTAGTGGCTCTACTTGGAGCTATTTGCAAATAATAGGCACTCCTGTGGACCAAAACGATGGTTCTCAATTTGGTTACTCACTAGCAATTTCTCCCAATGGACAAGGCCTGATTGTTGGTACCCCTTTTTATGATAATACTGCGAACGACTCAAATGATAATCGTGGTGCAGCTTATTTGTACTTTAGTAATGGTGTAGGAGGAGTATTTTCTTTGGCACCTACAGGAGTAGCTAATCCTTTAACAGGAAACAATGGTGGTGACCAACTAGGTTTTGATGTATCCATAAGTAATAACTTTGCAGTTTTTGGTATACCCCATTCAGATGCTTTGCTTGATAATAATGGTCAAGTGGAAATTAGAGCATATAATCTCACAGGCTTTTTAGCAGATGCTACTACCTTTAATGCTCCCCTAATCCAAAATAGCCCTCTTAATTCGGCAGCTTTGTTCTTTGGTACCAGCGTAAGTATTGGTAGAACTGATGATCATGCCTTTGTTGTGGGAGCACCTGCTTATTATAGCAATAGCAAAGGCTATGATACTGGCCTAATTGCTGTTTATTCTATAGAACAATCATTAAGTAGCATAACTAGCAGTGACTATCATTTATCATCCTATGTTACTGGTGATAAATATGTAGCAGGAGATGGCCTTTTTGCAGGTCAGGGATCAGAATTTGGGCTTAGCGTGGCCACAGATAATAATATTATTATTGTTGGCGCTCCTCATGATGATCCTTCAAGTGGTGATGATGCGGGTTCTTCAACCTTATTCTTCTTCCCTTACTAAGGTATAGCATTTAAATACTACGTAAAAAGCCCCTTAATAAATTAAGGAGGCTTTTTTATTTTTATATTGTTGTATGTAAAAAATTTGAGAATTATTATGTTTTAAAGCTATTATTTAATCTGACTTAATTTATCTAAATGGAGGCAGTCCGTGTCCGTCATATTAAAGATAGTTTTACCCCTTGTGTTAACTTTAGGCTTAGTAGATTGTAGTAGCTCAGATACTAAAAAAACTGATAAACTTCCAAAAACTGATGCTAAAACCCAAATTACTTATCCAGTAAACTCCGCGGAAGATCCTGTTGAGATTGATGTGCCAGTAGTGCCACCTATTGTTCCTCCCCCAATTCTTCCTGTAGGGCCAATTGATGGCTCAGCCCGTACTGGGAATAAGGATAACGATGATTCCTGTAATGATTCAGATGCTGATGGTGTTTGTGATGGTCAAGATGCTTGTGTTGGTTTTGACGATAATCTAGATGCTGATCAAGATGGTTATCCTACTGCTTGTGATTGCGATGATACCGATGCTAGTGTGTTTCCTGGTGTGGAATGTAATCCTTCAGCTGTTCCCAATGAAGAATGTAGGTATTTAATTTGTAGAGTTTCTTTAGATAGAGGTGGAAATCAAGTAGCTTACTGTGCTAATGAACCAAAAGAAGATTTTACTCTTTGCGGTAATGAGCCTTTAGGCCTTTGTGATAAACAGGATTATTGTCATTCAGGTGAATGTATCGATGATCAACAACCTATTACCTATCAATGTAATAATGATTTAACAGAATGTGACGTTCCAGATTATTGTGATGGTGTAAACGATGATTGCCCACGTACCTATGTAGTAGCAGGTATTCCTTGTGGTAATCCAGCGGCAGAAGGTGCCGCCTGTGATGCGCAAGATGAATGCGATGGTGCCGGTAATTGTATTGATGAAGTTCAAAACAACGGATTTGTGTGTGGTGTTAATAGTGGAACAGGTTGCGATATAACAGACGTATGTAATGGTTTTGATAAAGACTGCTTTAATGCAGTGCTTGCCTCTGGAACTTTGTGTGGCAATTCAGCTCAAGGCGAATGTGATTTGCACGATGTTTGTAATAGTCAAGGCGAATGTCTAGATATTAAACGTTTATCAGATGATATTTGTGAGTTTTCCCATGGAATTTGTCAGCCAGGTTCCAGGTGTGATGGTGTAAACAATAACTGTCCATTTGCTGCTGCCACCCCTCCAGGCGTTCCTTGCGGACCAAATAATCTTGGAGTGTGTACTGGTCAGGGGCGATGTACTTTGGATAGCTGTCCTAATGCAACAGGTCTTGGTGTAGACTTGGATTTAGATGGCTTTAGTACTGATTGCGATTGTAATGATGCCAATGCAGCTATATTCCCAGGAACTGTATGTGCTGCTGGCGGTCCTACTGATTGTTCAGAAACCATATGTAACTTTGCTACTGCTGCTTGTGATATTATTAGTAATTATTCTCAAGGAACAATATGCGGTCCTGATCAACCAGCTAACTCATGTACTAAAAATCCCATATGCGATGGTAATGGAACTTGCTTAAATAATGAGTTCCAAGCTTCAGATTATCCTTGTAGATTATCTACTGGCGTATGTGATGCTGAAGAGTTTTGTACAGGTATGAGTGGAACATGTCCAGTAGACAGCTTTATCCCACAAGGTACTGTTTGTGGTAATGAAAGTGACCTATGCTTAAGTGCCGGAACTTGTGATGGTAGTACTGCTAGCTGCTCAAATACTGTTAATGCACCAGATGGTGATACTAACGCTTTATGTATAGCAGGTATAAATTTGCCATCACCTATTGTTAGTTCAGACCATTGCCCAGGTACACAAAATGGAAGCTATGTATGTAGCCAAGGTGTTGCTTATTGTTATGCCGATAATGCTGTTGAACTAAATTTATCTTGTTATGGTGATGATAATTACAATATAGATTCAGGAAATTTTGCTAATGATAATACTAATCATCCTGTTCAAGGTGGGGATAATTTAGGTTGGTCAGAAGCTGCTTATGGTAATTATGTGGCATCAGGTGCTCCAAGTTATGATCTTCCTTCAAATGGTGATGATATTGGTGCAGTATTTTTAAGTACTGTTGATGCACCTAGCGCTGCTTCACTTAATAACTTGATTATACCTAATCCTAATACTAAACCAAACGGTAATAATCTTTCAGGTAATGAAAGTGAAAACTTTGGTTATTCGGTAGCCCTTCATGGTGATTACTTAATAGTAGGTGCTCCTAATGCCGATTATTATTATGATTCTAATATATTAGATAGTTGTCCAATAATTACTAATTGTTTAGGTTCAAGTTATGATAATGCAGGAGCTGCTTATATATTTGTGCGCAATGGCGTAAATTGGGATTTCCAAGCTAAACTTCAAGGCTCATTAGTAAGAGCTGCTGGTAATCTTTACCCAACAGATGTTGGGGCATCTGATGCTGGTTTAAATCCAAATGACCAATTTGGTTTTGATGTAGCCATTAATGGTGACTATGCCATAGTTAGTGCTCCTTCTGCTGAGGGCGCTCATACTGACGTAGGTAATGTTAGAGTATATCATCGTACTGGGTCTACTTGGAGCTATTTGCAAATAATAGGTACTCCAATAGATCAAAACAGTAGTGGTGAGAAGTTTGGTTATGCTTTGGCTCTTTCACCAAATGGTCAAGCTTTAGCAATAAGTTCACCATTTTATGATAATACTGCCAATGATAACAATGATGATCGTGGTATTATTTATCTTTATACTAGTAATGGCGTGGGTGGAACCTTTAGTGTCGTAGCTCCTGGTATGAATCATTTTGCTTCTTTAACTGGTAATAATGGCGGTGACCAACTAGGATTTGATGTATCTTTAAGCAATAATTTTATTGTTTATGGTATACCTCATGCAGATATAGTTAATGGAGCAAGTAATAATGGCTTTGTTGTTATTAGATCCTATGACTCTTTAGGGTTTACTCTTGCAAATAAGGGATTCAGTGCGCCTGCTACTCAAGCTAGCCAATTTTTTGGTACTAGCGTAAGTATTGGACGAAGTGATGATCATGCATTTGTTGTGGGTAGTCCTTATTATGATAGCAGTGAGGGAGATGATAGTGGATTAATTGCAGTATACTCTATTAACCAAAGTATGAATACCATAACACCAGCAGACTTTAATTTGGTGTCTTATGTGGATGGTGATGATTATGTTGCTGGTAGTTCTCAGTTTGGTTATTCTGTGGCTACTGATAGTAATATTGTAGGCGTTGGAGCTCCGCTTAACGACTCTCATAGCAACTCTGATAGTGGTTCAACAAGCTTGTTCTTCTATCCATATTAGTTATTTATTTAACTAAGAAGTAAAAAAGTCCCTTCATTATGTGAGGGGATTTTTATTTTTATTTATATATTTTTTGTTGTAATATAAGTAAAAAAGAGTTGTTATGATTAAAAAATATATTATTTTTATTTTATTAGTAACTATTTTTGGTTGTGAAAATAATAGTGTTATAAAAAAGCCTAAGATCAACAAAAATAATAGTGTAAATAATAACTCCAATACTGTACCAATTACAGAAGAGCCTGTATTGCCACCATTACCAACTATGCCTCCACCATTACCAATTACACCTATACCAATCATACCAATTATACCCATAGAACCTGATGTATCCTGTAAAGACTCAGATGCAGATGGCATTTGTAATAGAGATGATGTTTGTGCTAATTTTGATGATAAAATAGATATAGACCAAGATGGCACCCCGCAAGGTTGTGACTGTGATGATAATGATCCTACTGTTTATCCAGGAACTAACTGCCTAGATAGCAACGAAGAAGATTGCATTGAATCAATTTGTGCTACCAATGGTGTATGCGTAGCCAATAGTAAAGTGGATTTTAGCCTATGTGGCGATGCACCTGCAGGTGTTTGCGACGCCCAGGATTATTGTTTATTGGGTGAGTGCATAGATAATAAAAAAGATAGATTTTTTCAATGCAACAATGACTTAAATGAATGCGATACTCCAGATTACTGTACAGGTATAGATGATCATTGCCCACGAACCTATGTCATTGCAGGCGCACCTTGTGGCCCGCAAGTAGATTTGCAAACAAATCCCTGTGATGCACAAAATCAATGCGATGGCCAAGGGGTTTGCCTGGAAGTTAAGCAACCCACTACTTTGCTCTGTCGAGAAAATAATAAGTCTGGTTGTGATATTGCTGATTATTGTGATGGTATACATAATAACTGTCCAGATAATAAGCTTCCAGTGGGATATTTGTGTGGCAATTCAGCCATGGGCGATTGTGACCTGCACAATATTTGTAACGATCAAGCCCAGTGTATTGATATTAAAAAATTACCTGGAGCCATATGTGACTATCCTAATGGTGCCTGTTCTTTAGCTTCAACATGTGATGGTTTAAACAATGATTGCCCAATTGTTCCACCAGCTTCAGCAGGCACACCTTGTGGACCAACAACTGCGCCAGGAATTTGTGATGCTCAAGGACAATGTTCCATGGATAACTGTACTAATGGAGTAGGTGGCCCAGACAACGATTCAGACGGCTATAGCACGGCGTGCGATTGTGATGACACAAACCCACTTATTTATCCAGGGCAAGTTTGTGAAGTTATTAATTTTGGTTGTACTCAAAGCATTTGTAATAGCACTAGTAAAATTTGTGATGTTCAAATAGCGCAAGCAGGTGTTGCTTGTGGGGCTAATTCTACCCAAGCTTGTTTGCATAATCCCATTTGTGATGGTTTAGGTTCTTGTAACGACATGAATTTTAAATCTTCAAGCACTCCTTGCAGATTTAGTGCAGGTGCTTGCGACCCAGAAGAATTTTGCACAGGAAATAGCCCTAATTGCCCAATAAACATACTAAGCCCTCAAGGAACATCTTGTGGTTCTCAAGATGCTGGTATTTGTGCTACAGAAGTAGGACATTGCAATGGGATAAGCTCTGTATGTGGAGTAACTAGTATTAATAATCCAGACGGTGATACGGGCATTTCTTGTGATACTCACGATAATGTAGAAGAATGTGGTTTAGGAACCATTTACTGTAACAGTGGTACACCATCATGTCTGCCGCAAGATCCAAATTGTCCAATGTAATTACTGTGCACAAAATTACTCCTTGTGAGCTACTAATAAAGAAAGCTTAAAGGGGGAAAATCATGATCATAGGCTGTCCTAAAGAAATTAAACCATATGAATTTAGAGTTGGATTACTACCAGATAGTGTTGCTATGCTTAAAAGCTTTGGCCATAAAGTTTTAGTGCAGCATAATGCAGGCTTAGGCTGCAATATTAGTGACGAAGAGTTTATAAATGCTGGTGCTCAAATAGTTATTGAGGCCAGTGAAATTTGGCGAAGCTCAGATATGATAGTAAAAGTTAAAGAGCCACTAGCACAAGAATATAATTATTTTAAAAGCCAACAAATACTATTTACTTTTTTACATTTGGCGGCAGAAGAAGAACTTACCAAAGAGCTTTTAAACAAAAAAGTTACTGCTATTGCCTATGAAACTATTGAAGATGGCGGCTATTTACCAATACTAAAACCCATGAGTGAAGTGGCAGGGCGAATGTCTGTGCAAATAGGGGCTCATTTATTAACCAGTCATCAACAAGGTAAGGGCCTGCTTTTAGGTGGTGTACCGGGTGTAAAAAATGCTCAAGTAACTATTTTGGGTGGTGGTATTGTTGGTAAAAATGCTGCAAAGATGGCTTTAGGTTTAGGAGCACAAGTAAGTATTCTTGATGTTAATCAGCAAAAACTGGAAGATTTAGACGATTTATTTTTGGGGCAAGTACAAACTATTTATAGCAACGAAAGCAATATTAAACACTATGTACAAAAAGCAGATTTATTAATAGGGGCCGTATTATTAAGCGGAGCTAAAGCACCCTGTTTAGTTACAAAAAATATGGTGAAAACTATGAGCAAAGGCAGTGTAATTGTTGATGTGGCCATTGATCAAGGTGGCTGTATAGAAACTATTAAAAAAACTACTCACGATAATCCTACGTATTTAGTTGATGGTGTGGTGCATTATGGTGTCGCCAATATGCCTGGTGCTGTAGCTTTGACTTCTACCTATGCGCTAGCTCATGCAAGTTTCCCTTATTTAAAATTATTGGCTAGTCATTCATTAGATGATTTGCTAAAAAATAATCAAAGTATTAAAACCGGTTTAAATTGTTTTGGTGGCGAATTATTAAACAAAGCCGTTGCCCAAAGTTATTTTAAAAATAGTTAAGGATTATATGTTAGTACCTAAAGAAGTTTTACAAGCTTATGCTCATTTGGGCGAAATAATAGACATAGTGCCTATTACCATGGGTTTGATTAATAAAACTTTTTTAGTGAAAACTAATAATAACTCTTATATTTTACAACAAGTATCAAATATTTTTAGTGAGCAGGTAAACGATGATTTTTATCATGTAGCGTCTTATTTAGAAAGTAAAAATGTTCTTGCTCCACAAATTTTATTGACTAATAATAATAAACTCTTTGTTAATTTTGAAAATTCTATTTTTAGAGCACAAACTTATATTAAAGGCGCATGTTTTAATAAAATAACCAGTGAAAATATGGCATTTAATGCAGGTATGGTTTTGGGTAAGTTTCATTTTGCTTTAAAAGATTTTAACTATGAATATAAAAACAGGCGTAGAGCTGCCTCTGATTATGCCTTTCATAAAAATAATTTAGAGCTAGCTTTGCTTAAGCATACTAATCACGATTATTATCGCCAAAGTTTTGAGCTTGCCCAAAAAATGATTATTCAAATAGATATTTTATTGCCTTTAATTAATTTAACCAAAAGGCATGTGCATGGTGACCCAAAAATTTCTAATGTTTTATTTGATGAAGCAGACAACGGATTATGTTTAGTAGATTTTGATACTTTGAGTGACTTTGGATGGTCTGCTGAATTAGGTGATGCACTGCGATCTTGGAGCAATCCAAAATTAGAAGATGAACTGGATGCTTATTGCGATCTTGAACTAGTAAGTGCTTCTTTAAACGGCTACGCTTCTTTCATGAAAGGCCAGCTTACTCAGTGTGAACAACAGCAAATTTTATTAAATACCAAAGGCATAACTTTATGTTTAGCTATGCGTTATTTAAGCGATGTGCTCAATGAAAATTATTTTTCTTATGATACTCTAAAATTTAGCAGAGCAGCACAGCATAATTGGCTAAGAGCTAATGCCATGTATGAATTATTTTGCGATATGCAAAAAAAATCAGCTGACATAAGCCAGCTGATTAACGCAGTACTGCACTAGTATTAGTGATGATGACCTATGCTTACACAGGTATGTCTTCTGTTGCTCCAATGACATCCATCAGTATTTTCGCATCTAGTTGGGCAGCTAATATCTTCGCAATAATCGTAACGGTTATAACTTTCTGTGCAATAACCGCGGCCATGATGGCCGCTGACCCAAGAGCAGCCATAAGTGTTTCCACATCTGGTAGGGCAATGAATATCGCCACAATAGGTAGTATGATGAGCTATAACCGCTTCTGATTCAAAACTCATATTTTCATTGGAAAACGCGTTAAAAGATAAAAACATGCTTAAAGATACAAATAAAATTTTACAAAAACTAATCATGTCATCCCCCTAAAGTGTGACGTATGTATTAATCTTTAGTAATTAAGTGTATTGAATTTGTTTGAATTTATTCTGAAAGTTTTACAGCAAAAGCTTTATTAAACATTGCTTTACGGAAATTAGTTGTACTTTTTAAATATTTTCATAAAACTCTGTTGTATAAAATATGTAAATTGTTAAGTTATGTAAGTAAATATTTATAATGAGACTAAGTTTATGAAATTAGCTATTTTTTTTATATTGTTAATAAGTTTAAGTGCTTGTAAAAATTTCACTGTAAACCCAAGTGGAG
>CAZBMJ010000005.1:0-36928 GCA_964493205.1 uncultured Myxococcales bacterium | reverse complement strand
GCTGGGGCTGATGTGAATGCTAAAAATAATGAAGGCCAAACTCCCTTGCATTATGCCGCTAATAACGGCCATGAAAACGCAGTAAAAGCTTTAATAGCTGCTGGGGCTAATAAGAATGCTAAAGATAATGACGGCAAAACCCCTTTACATGTTGCTACTAAACAAGGCGATGAAAACATAGTAAAAGCTTTAGTA
Source organism: uncultured Myxococcales bacterium (assembly GCA_964493205.1). Classification (GTDB taxonomy): domain Bacteria; phylum Myxococcota; class UBA727; order UBA727; family JABDBI01; genus CAZBMJ01. The sequence continues at coordinate 36,733 of CAZBMJ010000005.1, read as the reverse complement.
GCTGCAGGTGCTGATAAAAATGCTAAAGATAGTGTGGGTGACACCCCTTTGCATGATGCTTTGTATTATAGCCATGAAAACATAGCAAAAGCTTTAATAGCTGCAGGTGCTGATACGAATATTAAAAATGATGGGAATGAAACCCCCTTACATCTTGCAGTTTATTTTGGCAATGAAAACATAGTAACAGCTTTGATAGCTGCAGGTGCTGATAAAAATGCTAAAAATAATGACGGCGAAACCCCTTATGATGTTGCAAAAACACAAGAAATCAAAGATCTTCTGAGCAGCCCTCCAGTGATTTAGTAGCGGATTACTCGCAAAGGCGCGTAATTTATATATTAATCTTTAGTAATTAAGTGTATTGAATTTGTTTGAATTTATTATAAACGTATTTTTGTTTATTCTGAAAATTTTACAGAAAAAGCTTTATTAAACAATACTTTACGGAAATTAATTGTATTTTTTAAATATTTTCATAAAACTGTGTTGTGTAAAATATATAAATTGTTAAATCATGTAAGTAAATATTTATAATGAGATTAAGTCTATGAAATTAGCTATTTTTTCCATATTGTTAATAAGTTTAAGTGCTTGTAAAAATTTCACTGTAAACCCAAGTGGAGGAAATTCAGATTCTTCCAGCGGCGGACCACCAGCCCCAACTCCAGCATTGACAATTACTGAGAAAGCCAAGGCTATTTTGGACGTGGAAAGTGATTTAATTAAAATATTAAAAGACGACCTTGAAATTACTAAAGATATTTCTAAGGAATTAAAAGATCTTAAAGATGCTGCAAATGATATTGATCGGCAAGCTGCCTTAAAAGCACTTGTTAAAATATTTGATGAAACTAAAGATGCAAAAAACGGTGGTGTAATTTTGCATTATGCAGAGGATGAAAAGGTTGTAAAAGCTTTAATAGCTGCTGGGGCTGATGTGAATGCTAAAGATAATGAAGGCCAAACTCCCTTGCATTATGCAGAGAGTGAAAAGGTTGTAAAAGCTTTAATAGCTGCTGGGGCTGATGTGAATGCTAAAGATAATGAGGGCTCAACTCCCTTGCATTATGAATATGCAGAGAATGAAAAGGTTGTAAAAGCTTTAATAGCTGCTGGGGCTGATGTGAATGCTAAAAATAATGAAGGCCAAACTCCCTTGCATTATGAAGAGGATGAAAAGGTTGTAAAAGCTTTAATAGCTGCTGGGGCTAATAAAGACATTACAGATAACCTAGGCCAAACCCCTTATGATGTTGCAGAAACACAAAAAATCAAAGATCTTCTGAACAGCCCACCACTGATTTAGTGCCGGATTATTTGCAAAATCATTTAATTTATATAGTAATTTTTAGTAATTAAGTATGTTGAATTTATTATAAAGATATTTTATTTATTCTGAAAGTTTTACAGCAAAAGCTTTATTAAACATTGCTTTACGGAGATTAGTTGTACTTTTTAAATATTTTCATAAAACTCTGTTGTATAAAATATGTAAATTGTTAAGTTATGTAAGTAAATATTTATAATGAGACTAAGTTTATGAAATTAGCTATTTTTTTTATATTGTTAATAAGTTTAAGTGCTTGTAAGAATTGTGCTGTAGAACTAAGTGGGAAAAATTCAAACAGTTCAAGCAGTTCCAGCGGTGCACCACCAGCTCCAACTCCTCCAACTCCAGCATCAAAAATTACTGAGAAGATTAAGGCTATTTTGGATGTAGAAAATGATTTAGTTACAATATTGAAAGATGGTTTTAAGGTTACTGTAGATAAGGAATTAAAAGATCTCAAAGATGCTACAAATGATACTGATCGGCAAGCTGCCTTAGACGCACTTGTTAAAATATTTGATGAAACTAAAGATGCAACAAACGACAGTGGTGTAATTTTGCATTATGCAGCTGCTTATGGCTATGAAAACGTAGTAAAAGCTTTAATAGCTGCTGGGGCTGATGTGAATGCTAAGTCTGTTACCGGCATTACCCCTTTGTATTCTGCTGTTATTAGTGATCGTGAAAACGTAGTAAATGCTTTGATAGCTGCAGGCGCTGATAAAGATATTACAGATGGTGCCGGCCAAACTCCTTTGCATAGGGCAGCTATAGAAGGCAAGGAAAACATGGCAACAGCTTTGATAGCTGCGGGTGCTAAAGTGAATGTTCAAAATAATTACGGCCAAACCCCTTTGTATGCTGCAGCTATTAATGGCCGTGAAAACGTGGTAACAGCTTTGATAAATGCAGGTGCTAATAAGGAAGTTGCAAATAATACCGGCAAAACCCCTTATGATGTTGCAACAACAAAAGAAATCAAAGATCTTCTAAAGCCACCAGCTCCAACTCCTCCAACCCCAGCATCAAAAATTACTGAGAAGATTAAGGCTATTTTGGATATAGAAAATGATTTAGTTACAATATTAAAAGACAATCTTAAAGTTACTATAGATATTTCTAAGGAATTCAAAGATCTTAAAGATGCTACAAATGATACTGATGGGCAAGCTGCCTTAGCTGCACTTGTTAAAATATTTGATGAAACTAAAGAGGCAACAAACGGTGGTGTAATTTTGCATTATGCTGCTTTTAATGGCGATGAAAACATAGTAAAAGCTTTAATAGCTGCAGGTGCTAATAAGGAGGCTGGAGCTAAGGATGAAACTACCCCTTTGCATATGGCAGCTGTGGGAGGCCATGAAAACGTGGTAACAGCTTTAATAGCTGCAGGTGCTAATAAGGAGGCTGGAAGTAAGGATGGAGCTACCCCTTTGCATGTGGCAGCTTTGGGAGGCCATGAAAACGTGGTAACAGCTTTAATAGATGCTGGTGCTAATAAGGAGGCTGGAAGTAAGAATGGGACTACCCCTTTGCATGTGGCAGCTTTGGGAGGCCATGAAAACGTGGTAACAGCTTTAATAGATGCTGGTGCTGATGTGAATGCTAAAAATAATAACGGCCAAACCCCCTTATATTTTGCTGCTCAAGCAGGCCGTGAAAACGTGGTAACAGCTTTGATAAATGCAGGTGCTGATAAGAATACTTCAGATAATATGAGTGGCTACACCCCTTTGCATATGGCAGCTTTAGAAGATCATGAAAACGTGGTAACAGCTTTGATAGTTGCAGGTGCTGATAAGGACGCTGAAGCTAAGAATAGGGATACTCCTTTGCATAATGCCGCTAGTCTTGGTCATGAAAAAATAGTAAAAGCTTTAATAAAAGCAGGTGCTAATAAGAATGCTAAAAATAATGAGGGCGAAACCCCTTTGTATGTTGCTGCTAAACAAGGCTGTGAAAACGTGGTAACAGCTTTAATAGATGCTGGTGCTGATAAGAATGCTAAAAATAATAACGGCCAAACCCCCTTACATTTTGCTGCTCAAGCAGGCAGTGAAAACATAGTAAAAGCTTTAATAACAGCTGGTGCTAATAAGGATGCTGAAGCTAAGAATGGGGCTACTCCTTTGCATTATGCTGCTCTTAATGGCGATGAAAACATAGTACAAGCATTAATAAAAGCAGGTGCTAATAAGAATGCTAAAAATAATGAAGGCCAAACTCCTTTGTGGATTGCTGCTGAAAAAGGCCATGAAAACATAGTGAGAGCTTTAATAGATGCTAAGGCTGATCAGAATATTCCAGATAATGGCGGAAAAATGCCTTATGAGGTTGCAGCAACACAAGAAATCAAAGATCTTCTCCAGCCACCAGCTCTACCTCCAGCATTGACAATTACTGAGAAAGCCAATGCTATTTTGGACGTGGAAAGTGATTTAGTTAAAATATTAAAAGACGATCTTAATGTTACTATAGATATTTCTAAGGAATTAACAGATCTTAAAAACGCTAAAAATGATACTGATCGGCAAGCTGCCTTAGGCGCACTTGTTAAAATATTTGATAAACCATTAAATGATTCTGTAATTTTGCTTTATGCAGTTTCTTATGGCTATGAAAAAGTGGTAACAGCTTTAATAGTTGCAGGTGCTGATGTTAAAGCTAAAAATGATGAAGGCCAAACTCCTTTGTATTATGCACAAGATGAAAATATAGTAAAAGCTTTAATAAAAGCAGGTGCTGAAAAGGATGCTAAAGATAAATATGGCGACACCTCTTTGATGATAGCAGCTTATCACGGCTATGAAAACGCAGTAAAAGCTTTAATAGATGCTAAGGCTGATGTTAAAGCTACAAATAATGAAGGCGAAACTCCTTTGCACATGGCTGCTCAAGCTGGCCATGAAAATGTTGTAACAGCTTTGATAAAAGCTGGGGCTGATGTTAATGCTAAAAATAATGAAGGCCAAACTCCTTTGTGGATTGCTGCTGAAAAAGGCCATGAAAACATAGTGAGAGCTTTAATAGATGCTAAGGCTGATCAGAATATTCCAGATAATGGCGGAAAAATGCCTTATGAGGTTGCAGCAACACAAGAAATCAAAGATCTTCTGAAGCCATAAACATTCAAATTTAAGTTGAAGATGGACTGCCACGTCGCAAAGCTCCTCGCAGCGACAAAGGACTGTCCTTTTTATTCTTCAAAACCTAATAATAGCTGCTTTAAGTGATTTATCTCATCTCTTATTTGGGCAGCTTCTTCAAACTTTAATTTTTGGGCCATCATGCGCATTCTACCTTTTAAAGATAAAATCTTTTTTTCGATTTTGGCTACGCTATTTAAGCTAGTATCAGTTTCATAAGAATTTTCTTTTTGAGCATTAAACCCTTCATCAAGTTTGCCTATTTCTCTACTCACTTGCATAGGTACTAAATTATTTTTCTTATTAAAATCAGATTGAATTTGTCTTCTTCTATTAGTTTCAAAAACTGCCCTTTTAATGGAATCAGTAAGGTTATCGGCATATAAAATTGCTCTGCCATTAATATTACGAGCAGCCCTTCCAATGGTTTGAATAAGCCCAGTAGTACTTCTTAAAAAACCTTCTTTATCAGCATCGAGTATGGCAACCAGTGCTACCTCAGGTAAATCAAGGCCTTCTCGCAATAAGTTAATACCAATAAGCACGTCAAATACACCTAAGCGTAAAGAACGCAAAATTTCAGATCGTTCAATGGTATCAATATCAGAATGTAAGTAGCGAGCCTTAATGCCCACATCGCTTAAATAATCGCTTAAGTCTTCGGCCATTTTTTTAGTCAAAGTAGTGATGAGGACTCGTTCTTTATTATTTAGCGCCATTTTACATTCGCCAATTACGTCGTCTACTTGATTTATAACAGGACGAATGGAAATTTCAGGATCTACTAAAAAAGTAGGCCTAATAATTTGTTCAACAACTTCTCCATCACTTAATTCTATTTCATAGTCTTGAGGAGTGGCTGAAACATAAATAGTTTGGTTTAAGCACTTATTAAATTCATCAAAACGCAATGGTCGATTATCAAGAGCGCAAGGTAGCCTAAATCCGTGTTCTACTAAAGTTTCTTTACGAGCTCTATCTCCTCGATACATGCCTCGTATTTGAGGCAAAGTTTGGTGAGATTCGTCCACAAATAATAAAAAATCTTTGGGAAAATAATCCATTAAAGTAGGTGGAGGATCGCCAATATTAGAACCAGCTAAATGCCTAGAATAATTTTCAATTCCTTTACAAACACCTAATGTTTCAAGCATTTCTATATCAAATAGCGTGCGTTGCTCAAGCCTTTGCATATGCAGAATTCTATCTTGCGATTTAAGTTTTACAAGTTCGTGATGAAGTTCTTCCTTAATAGTCCTAATAGCATTGTTAAGTTTTTCTTTGGTAGTTGCATAATGGCTTGCAGGAAAGATAGTTATAAAAGAAATCTCTTTAACGGTTTTTCCTCTAAGAGGATCTATAAAACTTAGTTTTTCTATTTCATCACCAAAAAATTCTATTCGTAAGGCTAAACTTTCTTCTTGTGGTAAAAAAACTTCAATAATATCGCCCTTAACTCTAAAAGTGCCTCTGCAAAAATCTATGTCGTTTCTTTGGTATTGACTTTCAATGAGTTGTCGTAAAAAAGAGTCTCTTCGCAATTTTTTGCCCACTTCTAAATATACCGTCATATTTTGGTAACTGTCAGTACTGCCAATACCATAAATACAGCTTACAGAAGCTACAATAATTACATCATTGCGAGATAACAGAGAAGTAGTAGCCCTATGCCTCATACGATCAATAGTTTCATTTATTTGGCTATCTTTTTCGATAAAAGTATCGCTCGATGGCACATAGGCTTCTGGTTGATAGTAATCATAGTAACTGACAAAATACTCAACCGCGTTGTGGGGAAAAAAAGCTTTAAGTTCTTCATAAAGTTGGGCAACTAAGGTTTTATTATGCGCGAGCACAAGGGTTGGTTTATTAATCTGAGCGATTATATTAGCCATACTAAAAGTTTTTCCAGAACCTGTTACTCCCAGTAATACTTGTGATTTTTTATTGTTTTTTAAGCCGTTTACTAAAGCATTAATGGCCTGTGGCTGATCACCTGCAGGCTGATAACTAGATACTAATTCAAAATTTTTATTCATATGAGTGCTCTAATCAAGCATGTTTTCCGAAGCTTTACCTGAAAAAATATGTTTATTGGCAATAAAAAAACTTAATGAACAAATAATACTTGCGCTTACTAATAAATAAATGTTTATTTTGTTTGGGAAAAAAGTGATTAGTATAATTGCTGTGCTGCCATATAAACAGGAACTTATAAAAGGCCAATTAATAAATTTAGGTTTTTTAGCTAAAATAATATTATCGATACCACCAATGCTAAATTCTAGTGAAATGCTTATTAATAAGGGCAATACTATTACAGGATAAAAAGAGACTAGCACAACAAGAAATATTCCATGAATAATACACCAGCATAATCTATAAATATCGCCTAAATAAATTCCCGTTTGTTTAAATAGTTTTAGGCAACCAAAAATATAATCTAGAGCAGAAACCCAAGTAAGGGCAATAATTATAGAAACCTGAATTAATAAAGAAGTTTGTTTTGGTACACTAATGCCTAATACAGCTACTAAGATAAAGCACCAAAAAACAGGTATGGCCCAAAAAGGTATTTTTCTACCCTTAAAAAAGTAAACTACAGCTACTGCCAAAAATCCTGAGGAAAGTGCTAAATTAATCCAAAAAGTTTGTAATGGCGAAAGTACAATAGTTAAAAAAATGGTGCCGCAACCACCCATTTGAATAATAGTTTTTAGTTTTCCTAAAATACTGGTTTTAATAGACTGGTCTCGTCTAGCCACAGAAGATCGCAAAGCTGTTAATAAAAATTCTCTCGATAAAATAGCGCAGGCTACCCAAGCTTCAAAAATACCTATGGCCACTAAACATAAAATAACTGCTGCCATAAAAATTTTATCTGCTACAGGGTCTATTAAGGATCCTAAGACCGTAGGACCTTCTTTTCTGGCCATCATACCATCAACAAAATCAGTTGCGCCCAGAATAGTGAGGAAAAAAAATGCCACCCACCATAAGGTCATTTGTCCATAAATAAGCATGCACAAGGGAATTGGTAAAAGAAAAATTCTAAGCATCGTCACTTGATTAGCAGTTATCTTCACCGTGTTTATTCTCCTAGTTTATTTATCTAATTTACTGCGTACACATCTTTGGTGATATGTATTATTTCTTTTTTATTAAGCTGTCTATGCTCTCCTACTTCAAGATTTCCTAAAGGAATGCCCGCAACTTCGATGCGCAAAATTCTCATGACAGGATTTTCTATTCTAAAAAACATGCGTTTTATTTGATGATATTTTCCTTGAGTAAGGCTTACTTTTAGCCAAGTATTATTTTTGGTAGCTCTATGAAATTCTATTTCACTTTTTCCAGTAGGGCCATCTTCTAAGTAAATTCCACGTTTAAGCTTTTCAATGTCGTCGGCTTTAGGGGTACCTTTGACTTTTACTAAATAAGTTTTTTTACATTTATATTTTGGATGCATAATTTTTTGAGCAACTTCCCCATCGTTGGTGAGCAATAATGCTCCTTGAGCATCATAATCAAGGCGGCCGATAGGAAAAAGCCTAATGCCTTTATATTGAGGCATTAAGTCAATAACAGTTTTTCGATCAAAATTATCTTTTAAGGAAGTTACAACGTTAGGGGGTTTGTGCAGTAAAATATACATTTTTTCTTGCTCAAATTCTGGCAATACATTCACTAAGTTGCCATTTACATGAACTTTATCCACTTCTGGGTCAATAGAAGTTCCTAGCTCTATTACCTTTTGTCCATTGACTCTAATACGGCCTTCTAGGATCATTTCTTCTACTTTTCTTCGAGAAGCTACGTTACAACGTGCTAAAACTTTTTGGATTCTTTCTTGCATTTATTACTACCCTATATTCTCACCATTAAAATTTTTATTAGCATCATCAATATTTAACAAAGCCTCATCTAAACTTTTCAAAGCATCATCGCTAAGACGCTTAGTTTTTTCAGAAAACATAGGATTTTCTTGTGCACTATCAAATAAATCCTTAATCGTAATATTTTGCGCTAACACTTCTTCATTATTTTGCTCATCATCACCAAGAGATTCATATTGTTTTAAACTTGGTAAATCATTTAAGGATCCCAAAGCAAAAAATTCCAAGAAGTACTTAGTTGTACCATATAAAAGGGCCCTGCCAAGACCTTCAGATTTTCCTAATATTTTCAATAAGTTAAGTTGCATAAGCCTTTTTATGGCAAAAGATGAGTCCACACCCCTAATTTGATCCACATCTACTCTAGTAATTGGCTGCCTATAAGCTACAATGGCCAGCACTTCTAATTGCCCTTTGCTTATTTGCACTGGTTTATCTTGCATAAGTTTTTGGATTAAAAAAGCATATTTTTCGCTCGTGGCAAAAACATATCCACCAGCTAATTTTTTTAATACTAAGCCTGTAGCAAAATTACTTTGATTTTGCTGCCAAAAATTTTCTAGTTCATATAGCGCTGCATCTACTTCTTTTTTGGTTAGTTCTTCATCATGTTGGTTTAAAATTTCGTATAATTTTTCAGCACTTATGGCTTCTTGACTAGCAAATATTAATGCTTCTAGCATGCCTAATAAATCTTTTTTAAAGTTTAAACTATTCATTATATCCTTCATCTATATCTTTAAGGTTAGCTTGATAGAAATTTTCTTTAACAATATCTAAATAAATATTATTATTATCTATTTGTTCTATTTTTAATAATTTTAGTTTGCACATTTCTAAAACAGCTAAAAAGGTCACTATTATGTCTATTTTATCATATACTGTAAAAAATTTTATAGCGTCGTAAAAAGAAAAGTTATTTCTAACATGACAAAAATCCATTAACTCTCTAATTCGCGCTGAAATACTAATTCTATCTCTTGTTATGGTATGAACTGTCTGATGTTCTGAACGTTTTAATAAATTAGCTAAATTATCTATGAGAGAAAAAATTTCTATCTTTTGTATGGTTAAATTTTGTAAATCTTCTTCATTATTTTTGTATAAATTTTCATCGACACTAAAATTTGTACGAGTAAAAAAGTTTTTATTTAACTGGGAATATTGGCCAATTATTTCTGCAGCTTCTTTATAGGTTTTATAGGCTAATAACCTTTTTACTAATTCTGCTCTTGGATCTAGATCTGGTTCTTGATTCATATCACTAGATTTTTCTTCTGGGGGCAAGAGCATGCGGCTTTTTATTTGAGTGAGCATAGCTGCCATTAAAATAAATTCACCAGCTATATCTAAATTAAAATCTTTTAAATGATTTATTTCATCTAAATATTTTTCTGTAATAAAAGCAATAGGTATATCAAAAATATCAATAGAGTGTTTATTTAATAAGTGTAATAATAAGTCAAGGGGACCGTCATAGTTAGGAGTATCCACGTGAAAATATATAGACTCTGGTGTAGGTACAAAGTCTAGAGCATCGCTAGATTTAAAAAGCCCCTTGGCGATAATTTTAGTTAATTTATCGCCAAGCTCTACTATTTGAAATTGTTTTTCTTGCATTAGGTTTCCAGAATTATAAAATTCTTATATAGTATAAGTTATTTTTAGTATATGTATCTAAAAATCATAAATTAAATTATAACTATTTTAAACAGCATAAGATACGTTAATAAAAGATGAAGTTAAGTGAAATCTTTATAATCAACATTAAAAAAAGCAGCAATTTTTTTTGCCATGGGCAAAGAAATAGGCCTCTTAGCTGATTCCATTGCGGCAATAGCGGCTTGAGACGTTTTTAAATGTTTTGCGAGCTCTGTTTGAGTTAGTTCATTTCTTGCTCTGTATCCTCGCAGAAGAGTTGCAGGCTTGCTAGTTTCTGCATAATAATCCTTAAAAGCTTCATCAATACTAACGAATCCTTCGTTATCATCTTTTTCTTCAGATACTGATATTTCATAAGGAATAATGAATTGTAGCACCGAGTTAGCTACTTTTGTAGGGACTCTGAATACTCTTGTATTTTTACTTTCCACTACAAAATCAGTATGGTGCATCTTCACGGCTACCGACATAGTAAACCTCCAAGAATTTAATTTTGTCTTTGTGTTCTTTCCAGCAAGCAACATAATGATAAGTTAAATGACAATGATGTTTATGTTTACCTAACTTTGAATAATTTTGCCATTTATCGCCTGGATATGTCCCATGTAATTTTAAATCATTAATTAAAGCTGTAAGTTTGTCTTTTACCAACGTTGGTAAACTTGCAGCATCTCTTAAATTTTTCTTTTTTAGAAATACATTCCATGGACTCATTAATATAATTTATATCATTTTTGATATATGTCAAGTAATATTTCTCCGACCCCCAGATTTTCAGCGCCAGTTGCTATTTTTGATCTAGGGTGGTACTTTTCATATATACTTATTAATCTTTGTTTGTCCACATGCATATATATTTCTGTGGTTGCTAAATCAGCATGTCCTAACATCATTTGTAAAGCTCTTAAGTTTACTCCACCTTCAAGCAAGTGAGTGGCAAAGCTATGGCGTAACTGATGGGGAGATACATTAGCTAACCCAGATAAGGCAGCATAATGCTTAATAATTTTCCAAATAGATTGCCGGCTCAATACTAAGCCATTTTTTCTGACAAATAAGTAGTGAGAATTATTATTATTTAATAACTTAATTCTTGCGCTATTAATATATAAATTTAACAGGTTTAAGCAGTGCTCATTAAGAGGTACTACCCGTTCTTTTTGGCCTTTGCCAAGGGTTTTTAAAAACCCACGATTAAAGTCTATGTCCTCTATACTTAAAAATGCCAATTCAGAAACTCTTAAGCCACTAGCATATAATAAGGTTATTAAGGCAGCGTCTCTTAAACCCCTAGTTTTATTTTGGTTAGGTGCTTTAAGCATGCTGTCTATTTCAGACGTATTAATAGATTTAGGTAGGCGCGATGCTTTTTTAGGCAAAATAATGGATTCCGCTGGATTAAAATTAATATAGCGCTCTTTTAGTAAAAATTTTAAAAATCGGCGAATAGCACAAACACTTCTGTGAATACTACTAAAAGAAATATTTTCTTTGCTGCGATATTCACACCATTTAGAAATATGAGACTGTTCTATGGCCGTAGGGCTTAAAATATCTAGTTTTTGTAAAAACTCCATAAAAAATTTTAAATCTGAAGAATAAGATAAAAGAGTGTTTTTAGCCAACCCTTTTTCTACTTCTAAATAAGCTAAAAACTGTTTAAGCAATGGTTGCATAATTAAGCTTTCCTTATTTTAGTTTTTAAATACTTTATTATACCTAATGCCACGCCTTTTGCACATGACTGTCTAAAATGAGACTTTTGCAAATGTCGTTCTTCGTTGGGGTTAGAAATAAAAAATAATTCAGTAAGCACAGCAGGCATTTTAACAAATAAAACATGAAATAATGCTTGGTTATAGCCACGATTATTATTTGAGGATAATCTAGATTTGTTCATCTGTAAGCCTACCCCTGTTAAAATTTCTTTAGCTAACACATCGCTTTCCTTACGGTTAGAATTAGCTCTTAAATCAGCTAAAATAAACTTAACTTTATTTTTTTCATTAAGAAAACTTTTATTTTCTCTGGCAGCTAGTTTTTCAGCGTGGCGATTATTGGCCACATCTAAGCTGTATACTTCAAAACCTGAAGATTGATTTGTTTCGCTTGAGTTAATATGAATAGAAATAAAAAGTTGCGCATTGGCATTATTGGCTATTTTTATCCTATCTTCTAGTCCTACATAAATATCTGTGCTTCTAGTTAATAATACTTTTACTTTAGGGGCAATCCTATTAATTAAGCTTTTTATCCTTTTTGCAATATCAAGAGTTAGATTTTTTTCCTGTAACCCACTTGCACCCACAGCCCCTGAGTCTTTACCCCCATGGCCTGGGTCTAGAACAATAGTTGCTTCAATATTTTTATAAATTTGTAATTCTTGTGAGTATTTTCTTGTATTATTGCCATGAGCGCAAGCAAACATAAAGACTAGAAATAACGGCAAAATTTTAATAAGTTTTTTCATATATTTATTGGCCAAAAATTAAAACTCAACTCTATTAAAGTATAATATTTCAGTAAAATACCTAAGTAGTTTATTATTTGGGTAAGATCTATAGACTAAAGGGGCTTTTATTTATGGGCTTAAAAAGTTCTTCCCAATTGCCTATTTTTGCCTCCGTAATTATTACCACTACTGTGCTAAGTTTATTCGGTATTAATTTTTTAGTGAATAATATATCAAATAAAGCACAAGCAAAAGAGGTAAAAAAAACTGCTCCTATAAATAATTTAAAAGCTTTAGATGATAGGCTAAAAGATCCTAAAATTAATCATAAGTTAGGAACAGATAATATTTTAGAAAATAATCCTGCTCTTAATAAAAAAATGCCACCGAATTTTGCTGCTCCTATGCCTGCTGTTGACCCCAAAAATATGCAAAGGCCTCCATTTTTTCCTCCTCAACAAGGTGGAGGAATGGGTAATTATCCTCCATCTATGCCACCTGCAGAGCGCAAACAAATAGAAGAAGAAATGCAAAGAAGGCAACAACAAAATTATCAAGCTCCATCAAATACTATACCTGCTCCTAATTATCAGCCACCAAGCAACCCTTATTATCCACAAGACTATCCTCCTCCTCCATATTATTACGAAGAAGATGAAGACTATGTGGAAGAAGATTATGAAGACTATCCAGAATATTATTATCCACCTTCTGGAGCACTATATGATGAAAAAGATAAAGAATATCAAAGGGCGCAATCAGATACTCAGAAAGATGATAGGTATGAGTATGAAGAATAAAAATATAGCCTTTACAAACACTGCAAAAAATTCTATCTTTACAATGCTAAATTTATATAAAATAAAAAGTTAATTATGAAATTAAGTGTTTTAATAGTATTATTAATAAATTTAGGTGCTTGCAAAGGAATTTTGGATATAGATAAAAATCAATCCAAGGCAAACATTAACCATAATAATAATCCTGGTGACAAAACAAAAGTTGCACTTTCAGATTCATTTCGCCAAAAGGACATAAAAGAGGATTATTTAAGAGATAATTTTAAGCTAGATGACCTTAGGAAAATTGATTGGAGTAATACTGAAAATTACGGTGTTCCAAAAAACTTCTTAACTCTTAGTAAAACTGAATCTACTAATTTTATAGAAAATTTACCCATACTTACATCTTTAGGAGCTAAAGATAAGGATTATTATGTATCCACAGTTAAAGGAGATGGTAATTGTTGGATGACTGCAGGAGCACAAACGGTTTTTTATCTTATATTTAATGATGATGAACTATTTAATGAAGTTATTAAGCAGCTGCCTTTATTGGTTGAAAAATATAAAGATGTGCCTGGGTTTAAAGATAGATTTTTATATGAGGAATTAATAACTCTTTTAAAAATTTTCAAAACTCTATCACCACAGAAAAGATTGGTAGAATTTAATAAAGAATTTTCTTATAAATTAATAAATTATAATTTTAGAGCTTTAGTTCATGCTATGAATTTAAGTAAAGATAGTGATGCGTTAAATGAAGATATAAAAGCAGAATTAAAAAAGATATTAAATGATCATCAATGGTCCGCATCTAGAGATATAATTAAATTTTTTGTAGATCTTTTGCAAAATAGACCTCTTATAGAGTTATTTTATAATGGTCCAGCTACTTTTTTTAGATTTAGAATAAATAAAAAATATGGCAGTATAAATTTTGCAATGATAAATGATTTTTTTAGTGATACATTAGATGAGGATGACAAAGAATTATTGAAAATCTCTTTAGAAGACTTTAAAAAAGCTTTTAATATAGAAAAAAAAGAGGATTTACTCAATAGCCCTTTATTGCAAGTTATCCCTGAGTATATAAATGGAAATCATTATAATCTATTAATAAATAAAAGTATCGCCACAAAATTTGGTTATGAAAATTAAAAATTACTATCCCCCCTTTTTAAAGCCTACTTTGCAAACTTTTATCAGCCTGAAACAATATATTAATCAGCTGATTTCTATCTTTTATATTTAGACTGTGTGTATCCACAAATACATCAGGCTTGATAATTTTTTTATGCCAAGAAGTTTTATTTAAACTAGTAAACTCTGCTTTGCGTACAATAATAGAAAAGCCATTGCTCACTGGGACTAATTCTGAAAGAAGAGCATAGCCTTGACTTCTTTGCCCTATCACTTTGGTATAAAAATGCTTTTTCAAAAGGCGTGTTAGAATTTCGCTCATTCCTCCACACTCAGAAGACTGCAAAATATAAAACTGCAAATTTCGTTTTTCTAGACGAGTATTATTTGTTTTAAAAATTTTAGTTCCAGCTTTGCTTTTATGAATAAAAAGTGGTGAATTATTGGGCAGCAATTGCTCCATAAATTTTATTCCACTCTCAAAATCAGCGCTTTCATTAAAACGAAAATCAAGAACTATTTTTTGAATTTTTTGTGTTTCAAAGTATTCTAAAGCTAATGATAAATCACTAGCTGTATGCTCTTTAGTTAAATGACGCACTTCAATAATTCCAATATTTTCCACAATACTGCTAACAAATCGAATGCCAAATTCTACTTTTTGTGATTCACTAAATAATACTTTTGCTTCGTTCTTGTTGCCCAAATAGGTTTTAAGCTTTTCTTCAATACTGCCTGCAGCCCAAAAAGCTTGTTCATTAAAGGGAGTATAGGACTCTTTTTTTATGGTTTTAAAAACCAACGCTGCAAATTCTGGGCTATTAGTAATGTCATAGGCAAAAAAATTTTTAGATAGCATAAAAAGCAATAGGCATATAATTTTTTTCATATAATTTTCCGCAAAAATTTTACCTGGCTTTATTATTACTAGAGATGAATTTATAAAAGAGGGCAAAGCTTTTATTTTTCTTAAATAAAAACATAGTAAATAGTTACTTATTTTTCAATAAATTTAATATTATAAATGTGATTTAACGTTATTTTAATGGCTATTTAGAAAAAGCTTTTTTATAGTATTTTTTTGAATCTTCTAGTTCGCCTAAAATAGTAGCCATAGTACCATAATATTTTGTAGTGGTTTCAACCCGAAAGTGTAGATAATTTACCCCATGTCCGTGGGTGCTTAAAAATAAACTTGGCACTATGTTGTTATCTAGATCTTTTACTTCATCTTGATGAAACATAGTAGTGGCGATCTTGCCCACTGCAAACCAAAATGATTGCAGCATTTTCTTTTTCTCAGCGCTTTGGGTATCTTGCACATACTTTGCAAAGGAGTAAAGCCCAATGAGATGAGCATTTTGTGCATCAGCCTTACTATTGCTCACTGGGCAAGGGCTGACCATAATAGTGCCTGGTGATGGCCCAATTCCTTTAAAAATACTTGTGCCAAAATCATATTTGGTTGTTATGGGTGGGTTTTTCAATTTTACTTGCGTAAAATTCTCTAAATCATCTTTAGCTGCATAAAAAGCCACGAAATTGTTTTTATAGCTATTTACTTGGGTTGAATTGATATTTCCTCCAAGATCATGGGTACAATTTATAAAATAATCTTGAAAGCTTGTGGCTGGCTGGCCCAATAGAGTAGTTTTTAATGCAACAAAATAGAATTCTTCATCTTTTGCTGCTTTATTTATAACTGGAGATTTTATCATATAGGCATTATTTCCATCTGCTGGGTCTGGTAAAGCGGCGATACTTTGATTAACTAAATATCTAAAATCTCTTCCATCTGTATGGTTGTTAGCCAATAGCAAAATAAAATCGCCTCTTGAAATTGGTATTTTCTTAGCTAAATAGCGAATAATTTTTTCATTGCCCACAGATTTTGTCTCGTAGGAAAAATCGCCCATACTGCCTTGTGATTCAGTTTTATTTGTGTCCGCAGAAGGGGGAACTAAAGCTTGTGGTTTGTTGTGACAGCCAACACAAGTTAAAACTGAAACTACCAAAGAACATAACCAAAGTGTATTATTCATTTTATTTTCCTAAATAAAGTTTATTTAATTAATAAGTTTTAAACATATATTTATATTACTAATTAAAAAAAGTAAATAAAGTATTTTATCTACAGCATTGTACGAAAGCTTATGAAGCCTATGCTAAATTATCAAATACCCAATTGCTCAGGTTTTACAAAAAGATATTAATCCTCAAAAATCTTTTACAAGGAACTTTATGAGATATTTTTACTTACTAATTCTGTGTTATACACACTTTCTCTATTCTTTTAGCGTATCAAATAATGATATAGACAATATTTCAGTTGATGAAAATGTTATTTTACTTGAGGAAATATGGCCGCTAATGGGAGATAAATTTAAACGAGAAAAAATATTTAGTAAATTAAAGCTAAAAAATACAGCTATTAATTACTCTTCTAAAGAATATGTTTTAGAGTGGCTAAGAACAACTGAATTTGAAAATATGCGTAGTTTATTTGAAGTACCCCCTCAAAGAGAAGTTCCTCATGAAAAAGATGAATCATGGGGGTATACCTTTCAAATTATAAATAGGCAAATTCATAATTTATTAACTTATATTGCTCAAACCTATGATAACTCAGGCCAAAGAGTTGAAGTTCTAGATTTAGGATGTGGTGAAGCTTGGCTTGCTCCTTTTATTCTTATGGCTGGTGGTAAATACCGTGGTGTGGAACATAAAAAAGAGGTTGCCCAGAATGCCAATAAGCATATTTGGTCAACGAAGCATTTATGGACAAAAAAATCAGAAAATTCTCAAGATTTATATAAAATTGCCAATGTGAGTATATTTAATAAAAATGCTCTTTTTAAAAATTTTAAATATAAGGTAATAATTTGTAATAATATTTTGCATTTTTATACTCCTGAAAAAGTTGAAGAAATTATTACTCTTATGCATGCTTGCCTAGATCCTAAAGGGCTAGCCATTATTCAAGTAGATGCTCCAAGGAATAAAGAGCTAAGAGATACATATATAAAAGGTCAATTAGAAAATAAAAAATATCCAGGGTTTTTTATTGAAAATATTTCATCTGTTCTATACATATCAAACTTTGATGGTAAGATAACGCGTTCTACAGATAAATTGGAGTTCCCCCCAGGCTTTTTAGGCCCTGTTGCTTTAGCATTTCCTGAAGGATATGAAATAGAACCAGGTCACTATAAAAAAGGTTATGTAACCTGTGATGGTAGTGTTAAAAAAACTGATTTTAACGATAATAAAAAAACAATTCCAGTTTTAAAAATACCTTCTAATTTGTGTTTTAATGATATTTCTGAGCTAGCTAATGAAAATTATCAAAAGCTTCCTGATATTATAAACAACACAAGCTTTGGGGAGGCTTTAGAAATTTTTAGCATAAACCACTATATGCGAAATCTTTTTACTACTGAAACCTTGTCCATGGTTTTAGAAAACAATGGGTTTATCATAAAAGAATCTTATTACTTTGATGAATTTTTTAATATTAATTCTGAAGAAGGATTTAGATGTGTTGTTATTGCTACACGAGGTTGAGTAGAACTATGAAAAAAAGCATTCTTTTATTTTTTTTAGTAATTTCATTCATATTGGCACACCTATCTGCATTGGCAGAAAACAATAAAATGCTCGCCTTTAGCGATAGTAAGGATATGTCAATTTATCTTGTTGTTGGAGCAGAGACAGCTCAAGAAGCAAAAAATATTTTGTTAAATTTTAAAGAAAATAATGCTTGTAATTCATTTGTAACTAGATTTCCTGACGCCCTTGGTAATAGCTATGTTCTAGGTTACTTGCAAGAAAAAATAGAAAATATTTCAAATCAAATTAAACATCTTGAAGAATATAAAAGCCTAAAAATGATTATTATTGGTTATATGGATGAAAACTTATATAAACAAGCAATTAGTTATATAACAAGTCAGGGCGGCCAAAAAATAGAATGTGTGATTAAAAAATAAAGCTTTTTAATTTTTATTACCCCTTTTTAAATTCTTGCGCAATTGGTTAAAGCTATTAAAACTAAAAAAATGAGCCAAATATGAAAACAAAAAATTTTTTATTATTTTTTTTATTTATATATAATTTTGCAGCCCTAGGAGTGCAAATACAATACGCCAAAGTAAAAGCTACCAATGAGCTCGTTAATGCAGATAGTGTGGAAAGAACAAAAGCCCCCTTTACATGCTTAGAATGTGGCGAAGATCTTGTTTTACGCCGGGGCGAGATTAAACAAGCTCACTTTGCCCATAAAGCTTCTACTAATAATCTATGTGGTGGAGGCCTTGAAACCTATGAACACCTCTTAGCTAAGCAGCTATTGGTAGAGCATTTGGATAAATGGGAATTTAGGTGTTTTTGTATAAGTAAAAATTGCCCTAATCAATTGCCTCCCTCAGGACCATTTTTAGCTGATAAGGGGTATAAAGCACAGGAAGAATATGCTTATGATAAATATCGTGTTGATGTAATGGTTTTCAAAAATAATATTGAAAACTTGGCTTTAGAAGTAAGGCATACTCATGCAGTAGAGGATGAAAAAAAAGAATTTTTTAATGCTTGTAATCTCAATATGATCGAAGTTGATGCAAAGCAAATTATAAAAGCTCATGAAGAGGCTTCTTTTATAGCTAAAGTTATAAAGCCATGGCGTTGCAAAGAGTGTGAAGAACATGCTAAGCGCCCTTGCTTAGATTGTAAAAAACGGTTTTCCCCAGAATATTTGGAGAAAATTGCTGCTCCAGTGGGGCATAAATATCCCAGTGCTTTTGTGTGCCAAAAATGCAAAATATCTTGTCCAGTTTGTAAAAAGCTTATGAGTAAAGGGGAACTTGCTAAACACAAGAGCTGTGTTTTATGTAATCAGCATGTGCAAGAAGAGCAAGTCCAAGCTAATGGGGCTATGAAAGAAAAAGAGCTTGAAGCTGTAAGAATTGAGCAACATGAACGTAGTATCGCTTTAGAAAAACAACGCAAAGAAGATATGATAGAACAATGGAAAAACCAAGTTACTCACGTTCTTACTAATAAACCAGATTGCGATAGTCTAAGGAGGTTGCTAACCACAAAGCCGCTTTATGGAGATCTTGAAGAAAAATGTGAGCTAATTCAAAAACAGTTAGCGTTATGTGAAATAGAAGAGGAAAAAATTATAGAGCAAGAAGCACAAAAGATAGTCGCTCAAAAAAAAGTTTATTTAGATGCTAACTATATGAAGCATGCAGAAGAATTACAAAGATATGGCGCCCAGTGGTATGGGGGAAATAGCTGGAGTGTTCCTATTAAAAATATTAGCTCATGTGCCCCATGGCTTAAACATAGCGAAAAACTTATACCAAGGGTGCAGGCTCTTCAAAAAGAAGAGAAAGTAACATACGCTTCAAACAAAAGAAAAAATCCTCCACCAATAGAACCAGTAGCTAAAAAACAACGCATAACTAGTTTTTTTCTAAAAAAGTGAACTAAATATTTTGTCCATAGAAATTAATCAACAATTTGAACAGGCCTTAGAGCTTCTTAAAGATTCCTCAAAAAGTCTGTTTATCACAGGTAAAGCTGGCAGTGGTAAATCAACACTACTAGACTACTATAACCAAAAATCAGGTAAAAATGCTGTTTTACTAGCTCCCACAGGTGTGGCCGCGCTAAATATTAAAGGCCAAACTATTCATAATTTTTTTAACTTTTATATTGACGTTACCGTAGAAAAAATTCTTTCAAAAAAGATGAAGCCTAAAAGCCCTAAGCTTTATAAAATTATTAAAACGATTATTATTGATGAAATTTCCATGGTACGTGCCGATATTATGGACTGCATCGATACTTTTTTGCGTATGTATGGCCCAGACGCTAAGCAAGCTTTTGGCGGCGTGCAAATGGTCTTAGTGGGTGATTTGTATCAGCTGCCACCTGTGGTGAATGCTTCTGAAATGGATATATTTTCTAAGCATTATGAAAGTCCTTATTTTTTTAGCGCTAAAGTTTTTAATAATTTTTCTATGGAAATTATAGAGCTTGAAAAAATCTATCGACAAAAAGATCAAGAATTTGTGGATTTACTTAACCGCATTCGCAATAATTCTGTGCAAGATAGCGATATTAAGCATTTAAATAAGCGCTATTTACCAGATTTTAGCCCCAAAACTGACGAGTTTTATATTAGCCTTACTACCACTAATAAGCGAGCAGATGAAATCAATGAAGAGCATTTAGCCAAGCTTAGTGGCAGAATACATCGCTATGATGCCCTAGTTAGTGGCAATTTTGGTGCTGAGTATTATCCCACTGCTCATAGCTTACAGTTTAAAGTAGGTTCACAGGTGATGATGCTTAATAACGATCATAAAAAGCGCTATGTTAATGGTAGCATGGGAGTTATTGAAGCTATTAAAACTATTAATGATCAAGAAACTTTGAGTATTCGTTTGCAAGATGGTGATCGTATAGCCAACGTTACTCAATTTGTTTGGGAAGTGGTGCGCTTTAAAATAGAAGATCAAGAAATTATATCAGAACCTGTTGGTACTTTTAGCCAATTTCCTATTCGTCTTGCTTGGGCGGTGACTATCCATAAAAGCCAAGGCAAAACTTTTGAGCGCGTGATCCTTGATATTGGTAAAAATACTTTTGCAGCTGGGCAAATTTATGTGGGTTTAAGCAGGGCCACCTCTTTTGAAGGCATTGTACTTAAAACACCAATTTATAAACATCATATTCGCAGTGATGCACGTATTTATAAATTTATGACTGCGTATCAGTATAAAAAATCAGCCAAGCTACAAAATGCTGGTGAAAAAATAATTTTAATAAAAGCGGCCATTGAACAAAATTTTTTCTTACAACTAACTTATTTAAAAGCCAATGATAGCAAATTTGTCCATACTATTAAGCCATTAACTTTTGGTATGCAAAACTATCAGGGCAAGTTATTTCCAGCATTGCAGGCTATATGCAAATTAAGCAATGAAAAACAAACCTTTCATATGGGACGTATATTAGAAATTAGACAAGTTTCTTAACCAGTATTTTGCTTTTATTTATCTAAATTTGTTAAGGAATAAAATGCCCACGAAAAAGCGCTCCCACTAGGTCTACAAAAAACTTATCCAGGTGTCCTTATGCTTAAACTAGTATTCGCATCTTTTCTTTTTTTTCTCTCTTTTATTTTATTTTCAATGGAAGAAGAAGGAAAAGTAGTAAGCGTTGAGATGAGTAGCAAGTGCATCAAAACTATTCCTTGCCAACATTCACTTACCGTTACTTATGAGAGTGGAAAAAAAATTAACCATACACTTAGTTCTTCTGTAATTGCCCAAAAATATTGGGATTTTCTTTGTTTAGAGGCCAAATACCACCTTTTATGCGATCCCAATGTTTATAAATCTAAAATAAATACGCTCTAATGATTTTTTCCAAATTACGGTAATTTTCACCCAGTAGCAAAATTCACCGTGAGTTTTTTTGACAGGTGGTGAAAATCACTGTATAAATAAATTATGAAAAATAGATATCTCTATCAACAAATTAAAGAAGATCTTGAGCGTAAAATGGTTTTTGTAGCAGGCCCGCGCCAAGTAGGTAAAACAACGTTAGCTAAAAGTTTTATTACTGATCCCCAAAGCTATTTAAATTGGGATGTGCCAGAGCATAGAGAGAAAATTTTAAAAAGAGAGCTGCCGGTGAGCGACTTATGGGTTTTTGATGAAATCCATAAATATCGTTTGTGGCGTAATTTATTAAAAGGAATATTTGATACTAAAGCCGTAAACCAAAAAATTTTAGTTACAGGCAGTGCCAAACTTGATTATTATCGCTTTTCTGGAGACTCTTTACAGGGACGATATCATTATTTGCGTATGCATCCACTTTCGCTAGCTGAACTTTCAAGTGATCATCAAGATGATTTTATGCAGCTTATTAAATTAGGTGGCTTTCCTGAACCATTTTTTAGTGGGTCAGATATTCAAGCAAAAAGATGGTCACGAGAATATCGTACTCGCTTAATTCATGAAGATATGATTCAGTTAGAACAAATACAAGATTTAGGAAGCATTGAAATGCTTGCCATGCGTCTGCCTGAACTTGTAGGCTCACCACTTTCTATTAATGCATTGAGAGAAGATTTGCAGGTAAGTCATAAGACGGCAGCCAAATGGTTGCAAATTCTTGAACGGCTTTATGCAATTTTTCGCCTCCCACCCTTTGGTGCACCAAAAATTAGGGCGGTTAAAAAAGAGCAAAAACATTATCATTTTGATTGGTCATTAGTTCCAGATTTATCTCTACGTTTTGAAAATATGGTGGCTTGTGCTCTATTAAAATGGGTAAATTACCTAGAAGATACCCAAGGTGAAGACATTGAGCTAAGATATTTTCGTGATACCGATGGACGAGAAGTGGATTTTGTAGTGATAAAAAATAAACAACCTATCCATTTAATTGAGTGCAAATGGTCTGATGGGGAGCTTAGCCCATCATTAAAATATCTAGCTGCTAAATTTCCTCAAAGTAGCGCTTGGCAACTATCTGCTACGGGCAGTAAAGATTACAGCAATGCTCATAATATTCGCGTATGCCCAGCCAGAGTTTTCTTATCTACTTTGGTCTAAACCAAATATAAATTCAGCATTTTTATAAGCTTCTTCAAAGCTATTATGAAACAAAATAGTTTCATGTTTATGCCAAAGTGTAGCCTGGTCTAAATGATGCTTATTACCAAAAATTCCACTATTGCCTGAATCAATAACCATGCGCAAACTTGGTGGATTACTCATTGTAGCAATCATGCGCAAATTAGCGCCGTAAGTTATAGGTAAACCAGCCTGCGCCATTGGTGCTGTGTAGTATCCTGCGCTCTCGCGTTTTTTATCGCGAAAAAATTTGCCAATAATAGGTGCTTGAGCCAATGGTGATGCTCGTCTTAAATAATGGTGTCTGCCGTAACGATATTTCCAAGTTTTATTGCCAGCTATAGCTTTTAGCTTATTAGAGGCTGTTTCACACATGCTATTTGCATATTCTTGCCAATTTAATTCTTCTGCAGAAAAAACAATAGTTTTTTGCCCATTGAGCTGTTTAAATAAACTTTCTTTTATTAAAAAATCTATATGAAATATTTTGTTAAAATTAGGAGAATAATCACCAAATATTTTTTTTAATTTATCAGTAATAATTATATTTATTAAATAAATATAAGGAAGTGCAGCAAGAGAATCAGTAGTAAAATCGCCATCAAAGTTTTTTAATAGTAATCCAAAATCTTTATTAATACACATATCTCCAAGCAAAGGCGCTAATTTTTTAGCTTCTAGCGAAACGCTATCTATTTGAATAGAAGCAAGCTCTTCACTATTTAAACCTTCTTGATTTTTTTTAATTTGCTCATTGATTCTTTGAGTAATACGGACTGCTCGATAGCTTTCTGCCCCAAGCATTCCATAAGCATTACTATGATCGCTTTTTAAGCTATTAAATAAATTTTGATTGGCATTGACTAAAAATCCACTTTTGGGGTTTATTAAAAAAGGTTTTTTATCTTTGTCCAATAAGTTTGGCGCAAAGTTATGTAATGGTAAAAATGGATGCTGATCTTTAGTCTTTTGCAAAATAGATCCAGCAAAAGCGTAGGCAATATTACCCAAAGTGTCTGCAAGCAAAATATTTACTCCAGGCAGAGTCATATTTTTGATTATGCTTTGGGCTTCATAAACGTTGTTTGCTTGGGCAAGCTCAATAAATTGGCTCACCAATCCTGTATGTTCTTTATATAAAAATCCCGTCCAATATAGGGCAAGTGGAGCATTTTTAGGTATGAGAGAATTAAACTTAGTATCCATTATGGGCCCAAATTCTGATACTAAATAAGTTTTTTTAAAGCACTTTTTATCTTTTGTACAAAATTCTTGGACCCATTCTTTTTTAGGAGCTTTTTCTAACTTAATAGCATCTTGGGTATTAACCAACGAGGCTGTAATACCAAAAGAAACTTTTTTGCCCATACCTATTAAAATAGCAGGCAAGCCTATTAAAGATGCACCTTTAGCACTAAAATCAGGAGTTTGTAAACTTGCTAAATAAAAGTTAGAAGGCAACTCATGGCGCAAATGAGGGTCATTCATCAAAACTGCCACCTTGTCTTTCATAAGTTTGGCATTAATGGCCCATGCATTAGAACCTGCAGGTAGATTTTTTTCGTCATCAGAATTATCTGGGTTTAATAAGAGCTTATTTAATAGTGTTTCTTGATTTGCAAAAATATGAGAATTAAGACTATCTATAGGTGCTAAGAGTTCATTTTTTAGCTCTGGATTTAAATTTGAATTGGCTATATAAAATCTTGCGAGCTCACTATTTAAGTCATTGCCTAAGATCCACACATATAATCTTGCAATGGCTAAAACCTCAGTAGTGCTAAAGGGCAAAAATTTGCTGCCAATTAAAAAATGCTCTGTGCTGCTATTTTGTTTTTGGGCAAACTTATTAATTCCCAAAACATAGTTTTGCAATAAATCTTTTTCATAGTCAGATAAATATTCTTCTTGTTCCCTTAAGTTATAGGTTAAAAGCCTAAATTTTTCATCAAGATCAAAAGCTTTCTCTCCAAACATTTCAGATAGTTTACCTAAAGCTAGATGGCGAACCATGTCTAGTTGAAACAAGCGATCTTTGGCATGCATATAGCCCAAAGCATAAAGAGCATCTTTTGGTGTGGGAGCGTTTATATAAGGTATGCCATAGGTATCTAGAACTATTTGTATGCTGTGGCTAGGTAAATTAGTAGGTTTAATGGTGGTAGTTAGATGGCAAGAACTTATAAAAAATAAAATAACTCCTAGCACTAGATACATAGTTAAAATTCCTCTATATTTTTCGTGAATTGTAAATAAGGAGACATAACATGTTTAAATTAGAAGATCTTCCCTTTCCTAAAGACGCCTTAGCTCCCTATATTTCACAAGAAACTCTTGAGTATCATCATGGTAAACATCATCAAGCCTATGTTACCAATTTAAATAATTTGCTTGAAGGCCAAAATAATCAAAAAACCTTAGAAGAGATCATTAAAACTAGCTCTGGCGGCATTTTTAATAATGCAGCGCAAGTGTGGAATCATACGTTTTATTGGCATAGCTTAACACCCAAAGCTAAAACAGAACCCTTTGGTAAAATTAAGTCAGCCATTGATGATAGTTTTGGATCTTTTGTAAGCTTTAAAGAAACATTTTCTAAGGCAGCCTTAGGTCAATTTGGTTCTGGCTGGGCGTGGTTAGTTATGAATAATCAAGGAAAACTAGAAATACAAGCCACTTCTAATGCTGACTGTCCACTTACTAAAAACCTAAAACCCATTTTAACCTGTGATGTTTGGGAGCATGCCTATTACATAGATTATCGCAATGCTCGAGCCAAATACATAGAATCCTTTTGGAGCTTAGTTAATTGGGACTTTGCTAATAAGAATTTGGGCTAAAAATGAGAAACATACTATTTTTATTTTTATTAATGCTTTTTGTGAACGCTTGTAAACCACCAAGCCCCATGGATAAACCTTTAGGCAATTCTGTAAATAACCCTAAAGAATGCAGTGATTTTAAAAACTCTAGTGATTGTTTAACTTCTCCCTTACGAACCAAAAAATGCTATTGGTCAGCAAATATTTGTTATGAGCAAGTTATGTCAAATATTGTTATAAGAAACGGGGGAATTAAAGTAACCGTTACGGAAGTTTATGGTTTAGCTCATGGTAGTAATGCTAATTGGGGAGCATTATGTAATGAAGATCCTAATGAAAAAGCATATAAGAAAAACATTAATAGTTTGGGGTTCGATTTTAAAGTGAATCAAGATGAGTCTACACCAAGTAAAGTAGAGATAAAACTCACTTGTAAAAATATTGCCAATCCTATTTCTTATGAAATGGAATACGCCGCCATTCCTAAACCTGATGGAAGTCTTAAAATAAGACTCTTTTCTAATCAAGTGGTAAACGCTGTTGCTGATAATGATAATAAAGATTCTAACCAGTTAAATTTTTTTACAAAAGGTGATTGGTTTTTTTACTTTGATTCGGCAAATAAGCAAAAATTTAGTGGGTGTGTTCAACTGGGAAATGTCTTTACCACTGATCCTGTTATAAATATCGATACTGCAACTGATATAGAAAATGCTATAAATTATCAAAAGTCTAATCCTGCTGATAATAACTATGATGACCATTATGACATACCGGGTGGAATCCAGGCCATATCTTTTGTTTTTTAAATTAACCTGTGCTTATCCAAAATTCAGGTTAAATTAATCTTGATGTTTGTTTATAATCTTTAAAAAACCTGCTTCTTTTGAAGCATTTTCTTTTGTGCCATCAAGCATTGGGCTGTAAATATTGAAATTTTCATTATTATATGATGCAACAATAGAAATAATTTTTCTATTTTCAAGTCCTTTAGAAGCTAAACTTACAAGACAAGCTTGTGCAATAGCATCAACATTTTCAGCAGAGACCATCATATAATGAGAATTCCTATCTATGATTTGCCTTCCAGATGCATCTTCTCTGCTAGAGTTAAAGAAGGGCGTTAAAGTGCCGTTAAAAGTTTGCGAAAGGACTTCTTCTCCAAGATACACATTTTGGCCATCACGATTTTCATATGTAGAACATACAGGACGAAATTCAAATTTTTGTTCTTGTTGCTGAAGTAACTGATTTTTTCTTTGCGCTTGTTCTTTAATAACCCTATCACGCTTAGTAATCATTTCTTGTTCAATTTTTTTAAGTCTTTCCATAAGGCTATCCATGGCAAAGGCTTTAGTGGAGATAGAGATAGCAAATAAATTTATGATTGTGATCAAAATTAATTTTTTCATTATTTATACCCTTAAAAATTATTATTTTATCAGAGGTATGGAAGCGTTTTAAAGCTTGCAATGGGTATTATCAAATTAAGTTTACTTAAGTCTCTGCATCATGGCAGCATCTAGACTGCAGGCCATTTTGCCAAAAGCAGCTAAATAAGTGGCTTTAATCTTATGTTTTGGGCAGTATACAGCAAAAAGAATAGCTTCTTCGTCTACGTCTGTATCACCCTCAAAACGATAGACTTTTTCTATTACTAAATCTTCTGGTGTAACATAAATGTTTTGCGGCAATACTAAAAAGTTAGTTTTGCAAGCTTTCAAGCTTGATAAAAAACCTTTTTGCGAAAGGCTTTCTAATACTCTAGATATGGATTTAAGTTCATTCATACCTAGTCTTAACAATTAATAAACCCTAAATCTAGTGTTTTAACGTTAAATTTTATTTTTGTAAATTATTTAATGGATTAGATAAACACAGTATAGCATCTAACTCATTTTTTACCAACGGTTTATAAAATAGAAAGCCTTGTGCGTATTGAGCGCCGAGATTTTGTAAAATTTCTTTTTGTTGGTGATTTTCTACATTTTCTACTACAGCTTTAATACCTAAAGAGGCTGAAAGTTCTAAAACATTGATTATAATTTTTTGTTTAAAGGGATCTGTGGCTAAATCATTGGAAAATTTACCAGAAATTTTAATAAAGTCAGGCCGCATAATATCTACGAGGCTTAAATTAGAAATACCAATACCAAAGTCGTCTATGGCAAGCTTAAAACCTAAACTCTTCAAACTTAAGCATTTTTCTCTCATGAGATTTTCAGCAAAAATACAGTTTTGTTCTGTAAGCTCTATAACAATTTGTTGTGGAGACTTTTCACATTGCTTTAGTATAGAAACGAGATTAGTTTCAAAATTTTTATTATTGAGAGTAATAGGCCTAACATTTACAAAAGTTAAATAATTCTGACAGTTAGGGGCTCGCAAGATAGCTCTATGCAAAGAAAGCTCATCATAGGTTTGTAGTTTTAAATTTTCTTGAGCATAACTGAAAACAAAATCTGGAGAAAATATTTCTTTATTATAAACAAATCTTGATAAGCATTCAAAGCCGATAATTTGGGGCTGGTTGGAAGAAAGTTGCACAATAGGCTGAAAAACTGTTTGTTGATGAACTTCTAAAAATAAATCATCAAGCAAAGGAAAATATTTTTTGAGTGCTTTACAAGGCTTAGGAGAATAATCAAACAAAAAATTTTCCACATGGATATGAGGATACATTTGTTTTATTAAATTTTCATATTTAGCATTACTGTTATTAGTTAAAACTACTTCTTTATCAATAAAAATTTTATCAAGAGAATCATAAAGCAAGTATGCAAAACAAGATTCTATTTGGTTAAACCATATAATTTTTTCATCTAAATACTTGTCAGATAAAAAACCTAATTCTACAGGCTCTTGTGCACAAACAATTCCTATAATAATGGCCACCTAAAAATCCTTTTGTAAAATACTAAATCATGTTAAACATATTTATTTTTTATTAGCAATAAACTCCTAAATCATTTCTACAGCCATACTCACACCTTGCCCAACGCCCACACATAAACTGGCTAAGCCTAATTGCTTATTATTTTTTACTAAATAATTAAGTAAAGTAATAACTATTCTAGCACCAGAAGCCCCTAGTGGGTGACCCAAAGCAATTGCTCCACCATAAGGATTAACTTTTTCTAAATTTATTTTTAACTCTTTTATAACCGCTAATACTTGAGCTGCAAAAGCTTCATTGATTTCAATACTGTCAAAATCATTAATAGTAAGTTTATAATTACTTAAAAGCTTATTTGTAGATAGTACAGGACCAATACCCATCTCTTTGGGGTCTAGCCCTGCGCTTGCAAAACCAATTATTCTTGCAAGGGGCTTTAGCCCAAGCTCTTTGGCACGAGCTAGTGAGCTTATTATCATGCCTGCAGCACCGTCGTTTAAAGACGAGCTATTACCAGCAGTCACGCTGCCATTTTCTCTAAATACTGCCTTAAGCAAACTTAACTTTTCCAAAGAATTATCTGATCTTATGCTTTCATCTTTATCAAATACTAAATTATTACTGACTATTGGCGCTATTTCATTGTTAAAATACCCTAAGCTTTGTGCGCTTAAAGCTTTTGTATGACTTGATAAAGCAAATTCATCTTGAGCTAAACGCGAAATATCAAATTTGTCAGCTAAGCGCTCAGCAGTAACACCGTTTGCTTCTGGTGGAGTTATTTTAAGAAGTTTTTCATTAAAAAAACGCCATCCTAAAGAACTATCAAAAATCTTTGGCGCTATATCAAAAGCTCTAGATGCCTTAGGCATAACCCAAGGAGCTCTTGTCATGCTTTCCACGCCACCTGCAAATAATAAACTAGATTCTCCAGTAATTATTCGTCGTGCAGCATCAATAATGGCATCAAGACCAGAAGAACATAAACGATTAAGGGTAATAGCCGGTATATGGACACCAAAATTCGTTAGTAACACTGCCATTCTAGCAATGTTGCGGTTATCTTCGCCAGCTTGATTGGCACAACCAATAATAACTTCTTCTAATAAAGATCCATCTATACTCGCTTTATTAATCACTTGGTTTATTACAAAAGCTATTAGATCATCTGGGCGAGTATGAGCGAGTGCTCCTCTATGCTTACCTATTGCAGTCCTTAAAGGAGCAGATATTACTGGATCATTGGGAAGTTTGTACATAAATCCTACAAAGAAAAGTGTTCAAAAACTCTAGAAGTAATCTGCCCCCAAAGGTCAGCTCCTACAGATTCTTCATCTACCAATAAATGTCTAAAACCGTAATTTTCATGGGCAAATTTGTTATTAACCACTTCTGTTGACCAATTATTCAATCGATGCTCATTGATCAGTTTTTTAATATCTTCCAAGGATATAAGTTCGTCGTCTTTATCCATAATAACCAATGTAGAAACATTAGATTTTTTATAAGCGGCTTTATCTACGGCTTCTTTTAAGCTAATTAGTGCTTCATAGGCAGAGACTGATGTACCACTTTGAGCTCTATAATTTTTTGGACTTCTGCTTGGAAGTATAGTTTTTTTATTAAAAAAAGATAAAAACTTAACAGCTTGCTTTGAATACCATGGTAAGCTTAGGGCTGGAGCTATTAAAACCATTTTTTTAAAAGATATATGCTCATCACTAGTATGCTCTAGCCAATCTATGCCAACCAGCGCTCCTAGGGAAAACCCTAAAAAATAAATAGGGATATCAAGATCTAAAGATTTTTTATAAGCTTTTAACATAGCTTCTCTAAAATCTTGTTGCCAATCAAAAGCATGGACTTCCTGCATATCTTCAAGGGAACCTTCATGGCCTTTGAGGCCCACTCTTAAAATTAAAGCCCCCCTTTGCATTAAAACTTGTGCCCAATCATCCATTTTTTCTGGTTTTAAGTTTAAACCATGAACCAAGACTATCAAAGCCTTTGGTCTTTCAGGATTTTGAGCTAACCATTGATATTTATTAATTTTTCTATTTTCCACAGTAGTATTCATAGGTTTTATTGTCACACAACAAGTTAAAATTAACATTATTCCACATAAAAAAACTTTGAAAGTTTTCATCATTTTTGCCTCTTAGTACTTAATATACCTAGTTGACAACTGCTAAATAGTATTATTTTATACAAATTATATATTTTAGATACATCTTTGAGGTAGCAATGGTTTGCATCCGATTAGCTCGTGGTGGAGCAAAAAAACGCCCTTTTTATACAATTGTTGCAGCTGATAGCCGTATGCCAAGAGATGGCCGGTTTATTGAACAATTGGGAACTTATGACCCTCGCGCAGAAAAAGGCGCTATAAACATGAAACTTGATAGAGTTGAAAGCTGGCTAAAACTAGGCGCTCAACCAAGTGAAACAGTAAAAAGCATTATTAGAAAATTTAAAGCATTATCTGTTGCCGCTGCCTAAATAAATTATTGTATGAAGCAAATATTTTTAGGAACTGTAGGTAAGTCTTTTGGTATAAAAGGTGCCGTGTGCATAAGCCTTTTAAGCAATTCAAGCAGCGCGACTATAAACAGCGAGTTTACGCTGCACATGCCTGATGGTTCTCAAAAGCAAGTTATTGTAAAAGACTTTTTATTGCCCAATAGATTCTTTTTTGAAGGTATTACTAATAAAAACGATGCTGATAAGCTAAAAGCAGCTAAAGTTTATACTCAAGCTTCAAACTTACCGAAGCTTAATGACGATGAGTATTATCTATCAGAAATAGAAAATTTTTTAGTAGTTGACGAAGAAAAAAATTCTTTAGGCACTATTGTGGCTTTTTCTTCCAATGGCTACCAAGATTTATTAGAAATAAAAAATAATAAAGGCGACGTATTTTATGTCCCCTTAGTTAAAGAACTTGTAGTAAGCATTGACTTTGATAAGCAATTTGTTGTGATTAAAGCCCTAGAAGGTTGGTTTTAGCATGCACGCAACTTTTATTGCTATGTTTCAAGAACCCATCACTACCTATTTAAAAACTTCTATTATTAAGCATG
The DNA here is from genome assembly GCA_964493205.1 of uncultured Myxococcales bacterium. Lineage (GTDB taxonomy): Bacteria > Myxococcota > UBA727 > UBA727 > JABDBI01 > CAZBMJ01. Next base: position 4,867 of record CAZBMJ010000005.1, on the reverse strand, counting down.
CAATAGAAAAAAATATTATTAGTACCAATATTATTTCCATACTAGAACACGTTAATAATAATCATCATAAAATAGATGACACCCCTTATGGCGGTGGAGCTGGGCAATTAATTCGCATAGATATAATAGAACCTTTAATAGAATTAGCACTAAAAACAAGCTTAGAACAAAGAGAAGCAAAAAGAGTTATTTTACTCGACCCCACAGGCATCACTTTTAATCAATCTCACGCCTTAAGGCTTAGCACTTATGAGGAACTTATATTTGTTTGTGCTCGGTATGAAGGTATTGATGCCCGTATAGATAATTTTGTGGACGAAAAAATTTCTTTGGGTGATTTTGTTATGAGCAATGGCGATTTGTCAGCTTTAAGTATATTTGATGCTGTTGTAAGACTTAAGCCTGGGGTATTGGGAAATAGCATGTCTTTAAGCCATGAGAGTCATAATAGTGGTCGCCTTGAATCATCTAATTATACCAGGCCTGAAAATTACAAAGGCCTAAAAGTTCCCAAAATATTACAAAGTGGCAATCATGAAGAAATTCATAATTATAAAATTATGGACGCTTTAATTAAAACTCTCGAATTACGTCCTGATCTACTTATAAATAACCCATTAAGTGCAGAAGAAAAAAAATTATTAAGGCAAAAAAATGAGCGTAAATAAAAACAGAATTAGTTTAGCTCTACTTCATTATCCAGTGTTAGATAAAGAAGGCCAACTTTATACTACTGCTATTACGAATATGGATGTTCACGATATTGCTCGTTCAAGTTGTACCTATGGCTTAGATACTTACTATGTGGTTTCACCTTTAAGTGCACAAAGAGAAATGGCTAATACCATCGCTAATTTTTGGGTATCGGGCAGTGGAGTAAAACGAAATAAAGACCGTTCTGAAGCACTAGAGTTAGTGAATGTTCAAGAAAGTTTAGAACATGTTTTAGAGCATGAAACTATTAATTTTAGCAAGCCTATAATTATGGCTACTAGTGCAAAAATTTTTGATAATAAAACTATTTCTTACTCCAAAGGCCAAGAAATAATCGCTAACTCGTCAAATATTTTATTATTATTTGGCACGGGGTATGGGCTAGCTCCTCAAGTGCTAGATATGGCTGATTATGTGCTAGAGCCCATTTATGGCGCAAAAGATTATAACCACTTATCTGTGAGATCTGCTGTGGCTATTATTCTAGATAGACTATTGGCTAAGTAATTAGTGTTGCAATATGGAAATCATGGGCAAATTTCTTAGTTTTTCTGCTACATCAAGGCCATACCCTATGACAAATTCATCAGGAATTTCAAAACCGCAATAATCTATTTTAATATTAGCTTGATTTTTAATCTGTTTTTTTAATAAACAACAAATTTTTAGGCTTTTAGCTTCATATTTTGCCAAATGTTTTAGCAAAAATTCCATAGTTAAGCCTGTATCAAAAATATCTTCTACAATGAGCACATGTTTGTCTTTAAGAGAACAAGTAAGTTCTGTGGTGATATTTACTTTGCCACTTGATTTAACACCATTTAAATAGGAAGATAAACCGATCATTTCTATTTCAATGGGTAAGTCTATTGCTCTTGCCAGATCTGCTAAAAAAATAAATGAGCCTTTTAATACGCCAAGCATCACAAGTTCTTCATTGGCATAATCTTTAGTAATTTGTTGACCAAGCTCGTTAATTCTATCTTGTAATTGCGTTTGCGAAATAAAGTCTTTTGCTTCATACTTGCCTAATCTTGACATGAAAATCCTCCAAAAAATTTAACAAAAAGAATTATTAATAAGTTCACCAAAACCGCCGCCGCCTGGCAAAATATATTGCTTATCAGTAAGACCAGATTCTTCAGCCCAAAACTCTCCAGGTTTGCTTTCTAAGGCACGCTTACTTGAAGCGGCTCTATCAAGGCGTAAAGCATAAATTTTTACGTCAGGATGATCAGTGGTCATGCGCAATAAATATTCAGGGGTAACAATTAAATGCAAAGCCAAAATAGCTAAGGGTTTGCCTGCAACATTATTTTTATAAAAATCAATAACCTTACTAATAGATGCCCCAGTAGCACCCATGGGGTCAGGAAATAACAGCATAGCATCATCAATATCGCCACCAATTTTAGAACCAGAAAGTTCTGCACCAATAACTTGTTCTTGATTATTAGTGGTTCTGGACATGATTACATGATCTTGTCTAACAAAATTGGGGTCTAGAATACGATTAAAAAAATCAAAACTCACTTGGCTAGGTAGTGCTCCTGCTCTCATAACGTTGACGGTAACTGTTTTGGTCTCTTTTTTAGTGACTATGCCTGACCATACGCCTAAGGAGTTAATGCTAGACATGCGAGTGTTAATAGTTTGAGCTTGTGTGGGAAATTCAAAACGTACTACACTGCGAATCATAAATTGATAAAGCTCGCAAACTAAAGAGTTAATAGTAGGCTGAATAGTAGAGGCTTTGCATAAATCGGCTAATTGGCCTAAAGAAACTGGGTCACATAAAATATGTACGTTTTTGCCATAGCAATGCTCAATTTCTTTTTTACTAAAATCCATAGTAGTATAGGTTTTATCAATCATATTTTTCCCTCATAACAATTACGACAACGGGCCTCATACTGGCTACTGCCGCCAATTAAAACTGGGTTTAAAAGAGTAGGGAAGGCACTTGGAACAATGCGTTGTGTCTTACTGGCCAAGTTGCCGCATTTCATACAAATAGCTAATAATTTAGTAATAAAATCAGCATTAGATAAAAGTTTAGGCATGGCTCCAAATGGTCTTGCTAAATAGTCTTGATTAAGGCCTGCAGCAATAACTCTAATGCCTTTTTGTACTAATTCTTCTGCTAAATCTACAATATCTTCGCTAAAAAATTGAGCTTCATCTAGGGCGACCACTTTAATCTCTGTCTTAGAATTTTTTAAATATTCTTTAATATCTAAAGGGCCCTGTACACAAACAGATTGTACTTCTTGTAATGAATGGCTTATAACTAGATTTTTTTCATAGCGGGTATCTAGGTGAGGTTTAAAAACTACCACTTCCATTTTAGCATATTGAAATCGCCGTACTCTTCTTATGAGTTCTTCTGTTTTTCCAGAAAACATCGGTCCACAAATAACTTCTAAATATCCATGACCACCTAAAAAAGCGTGCTCTATCTCATGTACTTGCTTCACCTAAAAACTCCCGTTATAAGAAATTTGAAATATTATTTTAAAAGGGCTTAAAACCACCATGACCAAAGAAAACTTGCAACCACATCAAGTAACAATTTCTCATATTGCTAAGTATGCAGATCAAAAAATATGCCTTAAGGCTTGGGTTTACAACAAAAGAGATTCTTCAAAATTAATTTTTTTGCACTTAAGAGACGGCTCAGGTTTTATTCAAGGAATTTTAAGCAAAGATACTAACGAAGAATTATTTGAGAGAGTAAAAAAACTTGGACAAGAATCTAGCGTAATAGTTTATGGCGAAGTTAAACAAGAAGCAAGAGCTCCCTATTGTGGCCATGAAATACACATATCTAACATAGAAATTATTTCAGTTTGCGATAATTATCCCATTACTAAAAAAGCTCATGGGGATGCTTTTTTAATGGATCATAGGCATTTATGGCTTAGATCAAGACGTCAACATGCTATTTTACGTATTAGAGCCACTATTATTAAGACCATACGAGATTATTTTGATGATCGAGATTTTTTATTAATAGACAGCCCAATTTTTACCCCCAATGCTTGTGAGGGAACTTCCACACTCTTTGAAACCAAATGGTTTGATGATTCCAAGGCATACTTATCTCAATCAGGCCAATTATATCAAGAAGCAGCAGCCATGGCCTTTGGTAAAACCTATTGCTTTGGTCCTACTTTTAGAGCTGAAAAAAGTAAAACTCGCCGCCACTTAAACGAATTTTGGATGGTTGAACCAGAAGTTGCCTATATGGATATTTGGCAAAATATTGATTTAGCCGAAGATTTATTAGTGCATATTGTGCAAAAAGTTTTAAGCAAACATGAACAAGAATTAGTAGAGGTACTAGAACGTGATATAGAGCCTCTTAAAAAAGTACAAAAGCCCTTTATACGCTTAAGCTATGATAAAGCAGTAGAACTAATTCAAGAGCTGCAAACAAAAGCCACTGATGAAGAAGAAAAGAAATTATTAGAAATTACCTGGGGGATGGATTTTGGATCTCCTCACGAGACCCATCTTACTAAGCAATTTGATCGGCCCATAGTAGTGCACGGTTTTCCATCTGCCATTAAAGCTTTTTATATGAAGAAAGATGAAAAAAATCCTAAAATTTCTCTTTCCATGGATATTTTAGCTCCTGAAGGCTATGGTGAAATTATCGGTGGAGGGCAGCGGGAAGACAACTTAGATTTGTTACTCACCGAAATCAAGCGCCATAATCTAAACGAAGCTGATTTTGCCTGGTTTTTGGATTTAAGGCGTTATGGTTCTGTACCTCATGCAGGCTTTGGCCTAGGTGTAGAGCGCACTGTGGCCTATATTTGTGGCCTTCACCATGTGCGCGAGACCATTCCTTTTGCAAGAACCCTTGATCGTTTGTATCCGTAAAGTTCTTGACTGATTAGCCCCTTCCTACGTGCGGCTCCTTGTGTGCGGCACCCAGATAATTAATTTTTTACAATGTAAGAATTAGTTTTCTGAATAGCGTGAACAAGTCACGCTCATATGATTACCCATAAGTATTGATTGGAGCTCTTGCATAACCTATTGAATCATGGCAATCGAGTTTTGTTTTTAACACATCCCTATGCGTATTCTCCCTTCTCTACGTGCCGTCGGCTTGTCCCTGAGGTATCCCCACGAAATTTTTGAA
>CAZBMJ010000004.1:0-87110 GCA_964493205.1 uncultured Myxococcales bacterium | reverse complement strand
AAAACAATGTAGGTGGTTCAATAGCCGCAGGCAGTGAAATTATTAGCCTTTATGGTCAGCGTTTTGAGGCATATTCTAATATGTATATTTATGGTGGTTTTAAAAATGGCGATAAGTGCTCAAGTGTTGAAATCAATCCTGGTTATTTAGCTAATGATGCAGATCGAGAAACTATTATAGACGCACAAAACAACGCAAGTGTTATTGCCATAGGTGCTGATTCGGTTAGGAATGTAAGTTTTTCTCATTTAGCTCTTAGAAATGGTAATGCTAAAACAGTGGGTGGCAGAACTGAAAAAGCTAATGGTGGCGCTATATCCTTGCGCGCTGATAAGCTTAATGAAATTATTTTTAATAAAATAAAAATAGATGGCACTAATAAAGCTCAGCAAAATGGCGGCTGTGTATCCGTTATAGGTAAGGATATTGAAAATATTAAATTCACCCACAGCAATTTTTCAGGCTGTGAAGCTTCAAATGGTAATGGTGGTGGTATTTATGTTGCTGTTACTACAACTCCACTTGTAGTTGTGGCTGGACAACCAGTGCCACCGCTTCAAGCTACTATCTCAATTTCCCATACAACCATCACTAAAAATAAAGCTTTAAATAAAGCTTTAAATGGAAGTGGTGGAGGTATTTATTTAGGTGAAGATACTTATGCAGGATTTGATGGCGTTAAAGTTATTGCTAACGAAGCTAATTTTGGTGGTGGTATAGCTTCCGAGGGCAAGGCCTTTTTTAACACTGATTTTCACATTGACAATACTGGTAACAAAACTGGCAACGAAATCGCCAGTAATAGTATTACGCAAAATGCTGGAGCTGGTATTTATATAAATAACACAACTAAAAAAGATTATATTTTATCAGGCTTAAAAGTTGCTGATAATAGCTCCAACTATGATGCTGGCCAGATTACAGGTTTGGGAGTGTATGTTAATAATGCTGACAACGTTTCTTTTAATACTACAGAAATTTCTAATCATACAACAACAAAAGAAACTTTGGGTATGGGTATCTATTTAAAAAATAACACTAAAGTTAGTTTTAGCGCTCTTACTTGTGACAAAAACAGGTCTGATGTTGCAACAAGTAAAGGTGGCTGTTTATATTCTGGTGATCTTCTTGACCATTTTGTGCCCATTGATCCAACAGAACTTTCTTTTGGTGATACCAACTATTCTAATTTAGTTTTTGATGAAGCCAAAGCGCCTATAATTACCAATAATGCTTCTGGAAATGGTGGTGGACTATATATTGAAAACACTCGTTTGGATCAGCTAGTAAGCCTTACTTGTACAGGTAATCAAGCAGCTGCAGATGGCGCTTGCATGTATTTAGGAAGTAATATTGCCACAGGTAAACTAAATAACGCTACACCACCTGTCATGATTGTGAATCAAGCAAATCCTCTAGATATAAAAAGTCTTACTTGTAGCAATAATAAGGCTACCCAAGGCGGTGGTTGTTTAGCTAGCAATAATAATGTGAAAAATTATCAATTTTATAAAACCTTATTTACTAATAATCAGGCCAAAAATGGGGGAGCATTATTTTTTAGTGCTGCACCTAGCCTAACTGTAAAAAACACTAAATTTGATAGCAATCAAGCCGCTAATGACGGTGGAGCTATTTATTTTGCTAATGGCTGGACTGCTTTTAATAATGAGCTTGATGATAGTGTTGATGGTGAAGACATAGGTGTTCCTAGGACAATAAATAGTTATGCAAATAGTTTGGATCGGCCAGCAATAGAAGGTACTAAAGTTCATAATCAATTTTTATCTAATCAAGCTGGTAATGATGGTGGAGCTATATATGTGAAAGCGGGAGAGGTAGATTTTAATAGCTTTTATATTAACCATCGTTATTTAGAGTTTGAAAAAAATATTGCAGCTAATTATGGTGGAGCTGTTTGTTTTGCAAATAGCGTTAATAATCCTACTGATATAACTGGTAGTTATATTGAAAATGAAGCTAAACTTGGTGGAGCTATAGCCTTATTAGGCGAAAATAATAACGTTAATATATCAGAGATGGATAACAAGACATTAAAAAGAAATAAATCTAGTGCTCTATTTACAAAAAATAAGGCTGTAAGTGGCTCAGCTTTAGGGATTAATTCTCTTGCTAATAATGTGACAATCTCTGGTACTTATAATGAAAATGCTGCTACTGACCAAGGCGGTAGTGTTTACATATTTGACGCAAGAAATAAATTTTTAACTTTTAAGGGTAGATATACAAACAATAAAGCCGCAAATGGTAGTGGTGTTGTTGACTTTTTTGATGCTGAAAATGCTTACTTAATTTTTAGAGGAAGTTATACAAATAATAATCCAAACATTAATAACCACAGCGAAATTAGTACCATTGCACAAAATATTAATAGCTTAACTCTAAGTGGCAAATTTAGTGCTTCTGCTACGAAAAAAACTATTGATGGTGGAGGGTTTAACCTTCAAGATGTTTTAACATTAACTATTAATAAGAGAGTAGAAAATTATAAAACTTCAGCTAATGGCGGTTTTATTAAGGCAAATAATATTAAAAATTTTAATTTGGCCAATAAGCTTGATAAAAATGAAGCTAAAAATGGTGGGGTTATTTATGTGGCTGATTATCTTATGAACTTGAATATTGATTTTTTTGTCAATATTTCTGAAAATAAGGCATCAGAAAATGGTGGTGTAATTTATGTAGGAGACCAATTAGGGTCAGTGAGTATGGACTATCAGTATTTTTTAAGCGGTATTTTTCAAGAAGTCTTGAAAAGAGTTAATATAAGGCTTGATAAGAATAATGACTCTTCTTTTTTCAGATCATACGATAGTGAAGAGAAGAAACTTAAAAACAAAATAAAAGATGATAAAAAAGCTACTTTGGGTATATATGCTGAAAAAATTTCTACTAAGTTAAAAGGATCAGATAATTTTATTAGTGATTTTTTAACAAATAAGATGAGTATTGCAAAATTTTTATTCGAGGTAGGTATTACCGATGTGGCAGAAAAAAATACTCTCACAGTAGATCTACAAATTATAAAAGATGCTTATGAAAATGATCTGCGCTTTATTAATGCAGAAGAGCAGATTCAAAGAAGGTACTTATTATCCAAAAAGCCTTATTTTATCAATGATAAAAAAATACCTTTTTCTGGTGCTAAAAACGGCGCTTGGAAGGCTAACACCGCTCAGAATGGTGGTATTTTGTATGTGGAAAAATCTGCGGGAAATATTTCTATAAAAAATCAAGTTTTATATGAAAATAAGGCCACTAATGATGGTGGAGCTTTTTATTTTAATAATAATGTGAACGAGCTTAAGGTAGAAGAATGCTTATTTTATGGCAACGCTGCAGTTAATGGTGGAGTGTTTTACGTAAAAAATAGAGTGCTTGGTGACGTTAGTTTTGATGGTACGCATAAGGCTAATCTAGCGCCTGACGTTCTATATAGTAAACGACCATATTTTGCTATTGCACCTTCACCTGCATTAGGTGATCCCGATACTTATGTTATAGGTACTGCAGAAGGGCAAATTCCTTTCGATAAAATTGCCTATCCTGTTGGGAAAAATTTATATAATAAAAAATTCTTTGATAATGCATTTTCTAAATATCCAAATGCTCGCGGGATGTTTTTATTTGAAAATAACCAGGCAACTAATCAAGGCGGCGTAGGGTATTTTGGTAACGTTCTAGGTAATTTTACTCTTACTAATATGCCATTGGCTAATAATAAAGCTGCCAATGGTGGAGCGTTTTATATTAATAATTTAACTGGAATTGTAACGTATGATGATCCTACAAATATTATATTAAATACTGATCCTACTGCTGATCCTGCTGCAGCAGGTATAGTGGTGAATGGTGGAGCTGGTGTTCCTGCTAGGAAAAATTAAGAAGGTCTTTATAACAAATTTGGAATTATTATGAAATATTTAAATAGTGTAAAAATAGTATTTCTCTTAAGTTTATTATCATGTGATAGTTTTAATAAACTATCTCAAAACCTAGCTGATGCTCAGCCTTCTATTTTTGTAATCACTACAAAAGATAAATTAAATACTAACGCCACACCAGTAGTATTTAAAAGCCCATATTCAGTAAATTCAACCAGTGTGCCTGTTGCTAGTTTTGACAACACACAATGTATATTATTTAAAGATTTAGCAGGCCATTACGATGTTTATTATGTGGATAATAAAATAAACCCTGCCAAACAAAATGGTGAATCTTGGCTTACTCCATTTAAAACTATTAATGCTGCTATGGAGCAAGTAACACAAAATCGTATTAAAAACCAAACAAATAAACCGGCGATTATTGCTATGGCTGCAGGGCATTACACACACACTAAAGAAAACGTTGGTAATAACGAAATTATAAGTATGTATGGATTAGTTAACTATTTATACAATGATACCCATTTTTTTGGTGGCTATAAAAATGGTGATGCTTGTGTGAACGTACAAAAAAATCCTAATTTTTATACAGAAGTTGCCAAGCGTACTACTATTCTAGATGGCGAAAAGAAAAATACAGTTATAGCTGTTGCTGCTGACGTTAAAGATATAGTATTTTCTCATTTAACCATACAAAATGGTTTAACTAAAAATGCTAATAATAAAAGAGATGGCGGTGGTATTTCCATACGTTCAAACTCTAAAGTTTTATTAAATCAAATTATCATCAAAGACTCTCAAAGTCATAATAATGGCGGCTGTCTTTCTATTAAGAATGCTAAAATTGCTATTAATAATTTAATTTTAGAAAATTGTAGAGCTCAAAATGGCCATGGTGGTGGTTTATTTTTATCTAATGCTACTGATGTGGATATTTATGGCCTAAAAGTTAACAATGCTAGAGCACAGCAAAATGGGGGTGCCTTTTATGGTGATAATTCAAAAATTAATTTTGGGTATTTTTTATTAGATAATAATAAAGCTCAAAATGGCGCTGGAATATATATTAAAAATATTAATTTATTGAGTATAATGACCTATGTTGGTGATCTTAGAACAAGTGAATATTTGGCTCATAATGGCGTTATTATGAGTATAGATAAACCTTTTAATATAATTAATGAATTACGCGATAATACAGCATCACAAAGTGGTGGTGGCATGTATATTGATAATACTGTTAAGCAAGCAATTGATTTTGAACGTATAAAATTTATTAATAATAAAGCAAATAATGGTGCAGGGTTTTATGCCTTAAACAAGGTTTTTAGTATAAGGCTTAAAAATGCTTTATTTCGTGATAACAAAGCCACACAAAATGGTGGAGCCATGTATTTTAATAATGGTTTTGATAAATTTGAAACATTGCATGATAATGTTATTACCGATGCAAAATACAATATTGGTTTTTCTTATACTCCAATAATTATTGCCAATCACATACTAAATAATTCTGCCGGCAATCAAGGTGGAGGCATTTATGTTGATAGTGGCCTAATGAATAACACTGCTTATTTATTTAAGGAAATAGGTACAGATATCCCCCTAATTTTTGATGGCAATAAAGCCAATAATGGTGGAGCCATAGCGCTAGGCAATGGGGCCAAACTTGCTTCAGCTAGAGGAGTTATGATTGGAGGCCTTTATGAAAATAATCAGGCTAATGAGTCAGGAGTGATTCATTTTAATCAGACTGAGGTTGGCGATAATATTAAATTATGGGGTGATTTTAATAATAATAAGGCGCTCAATGGGGATGGTGCCATAACTAAAATAACTACCTCCATAAATGAAATAATAATAATTGGGAATTTTGTCGCTAATAGCTGCTCAACAAATGGTGTTGAACATAACTGTAATGGTGCAGCATTTAATATTAGTAATGCTCAAAAAATAAGTGTGCACGCAAATATTAGTAAACATCAAGTAACGCGTAAGGGAGGATTTTTATACTCAAAAAAAACTAACAATGTTTTAATCCAAAAATTTCCTAATAAATCAAACCTTATTACACTTAATTTAGCTAACAATATGGGTGGAGTTTTTTATTTTAATGAAATTAGCAATAATTTAGAGATTGATGGTAAAAGAACAGGAGGTTTAAGCAAATTATTTTTAAGCATTCAGCAACGATTAATAGGCTTTCGCCAAGATAATGGAGAATTTCTACAACCCAAAATATTACAGGTATCCCTAAATAGAGCCAACAAGGGAGGCTTTTTATATGCTAATAAAATTTTGGGTAATGTCAGTGTTAATGATGCATTATTCACTAGAAATTCTGCTAATTATGGTGGAGCGTTATTTTTTAATGGAATAGATGGTAATTTAAGTGTTAAAGAGTCCTTATTTCATGAAAATCTAGCGACTACCTATGGTGGCGCCATGTATGTTGAAAATGTTAATAATGCTGTATTTGATGGCTTGCGAGATAAAACTGATCTTACAGTGAATAGAAGAGAGTATTTTGATAAAACAAGTTTTAATACTAATAAAAACTGGTTACCCATTGCTGATTATTTAGACAATTTAAATGAGTTTAATAATAACACCTCAAAATATGCTAATAATTCAAAAAATATCTTTTTAGCTCAAAATAATGTGGCTGGTGGTAGTAGTGGCAGCGTTGGGGGATTTGTTTATTTTGGTACTATTAATAATCTAGCACTTGATCATATGCCCATGGGGAATAATAAACCCCAAGCTGTTTCAGTAAGTGTTTTACAAGGTACGATTCAAGGCGTGAATAGAGCTTCTAATGAACAGATAACTGGCTATAAAGATGGTTATGATGATGTTACTAATATAATTTATGATGATGGACGGGCCATTAAGGATATTAATGTATTTTTTGATACTACGGTGGATGATTGGGTGCGAAAATATCCCATAAGCCACCCTGATTATGGTATTGTGGGCCATAACGGTTATATGTATGATAATTCTAAAAGTAATTATAAAACCAAAACAGGCATTGTTATTCAAAATGTTCAAAACAAAAATGTTCCATCAGTTAGGTAATGAGTAATAAATATGATTGATATAATAGTAATAGGTGGCGGCCATTCAGGTATTGAAGCAGCCTTGGCAAGTGCTCGTTTAGGCGTAAAGACCTTAATGATCACTGGTATGATAGATCGTATTGGTGCCATGAGTTGTAATCCAGCCATTGGTGGCATTGGCAAAGGGCATTTGGTGCGTGAAATCGACGCGCTGGGCGGAGAAATGTCTAAGGCAGCAGATGCTAGTGGCATTCATGCTAAAATATTAAACTCTTCTCGTGGACCTGCAGTACAGGCTTTGCGTTGCCAAAGTGATATGCAGCGTTATAGCCAATATATGCATAAAGTAGTTATGAACCAAAGCAATTTATTGGTGCGACAAGATGACGTTATTGCTTTGATCATAGAAAAGGGCCAAGTTTTAGGCGTAAAAACTAAGCATAGTGGTGATATTTTAGCCAAAAAAGTTATTGTGACTACTGGTACTTTTTTAGGCGGCAAGCTGCATTTAGGGTTTAATATCACTGATGGTGGCAGAGCAGGTGAGTCACCCACAAACGGTTTATCAAAAAGCCTTTATGATGCAGGTTTAACTATTGGTAGGCTTAAAACAGGCACATGCCCTCGCCTTGATGGCAGAAGCATTACTATGGATATACTAGAAGAGCAATTGCCAAGCTTGCCTGCACCAAGATTTGCTATTTTTGATGATATGCCCCTTTTGCCACAAGTTTCTTGCAGGATTACCCATACTAATCAAAAAACCCATGAGGTAATTTTGCAAAGCATTAAAGATGGTAAAGCACCCATATATAACGGTCAAATAGCATCTTCTGGGCCTCGCTATTGCCCAAGTATTGATGATAAAGTGAGCAGATTTAGCGAAAAAACTTCTCATTTAATATTTCTAGAACCCCATGGCCTTGATAGCTTTGAATATTACCCAAATGGTTTATCAACGTCACTGCCACCTAGTGTACAAATAGAATTTTTGCGCACTATTAAAGGCCTAGAAAATGTTGAAGTGACTAGATGGGGCTACGCTGTTGAATATGATTTTGTACAGCCCACAGAACTATTTGCCACTTTGCAAACTAAAAAAGTTTCTGGGCTTTATTTGGCCGGGCAAATCAATGGCACCACTGGTTATGAAGAGGCAGCCTCTCAAGGGCTTATGGCTGGTATTAATGCGGCTCTTAGTATTAAAGAGCAGAGGCCATTAATGCTTATGCGCCATGAAGCCTATATGGGTGTGCTTATTGACGATTTAATAACCCAAGGAACCACTGAGCCTTATCGCATGTTTACTTCTCGCGCTGAACACAGATTAACCTTGCGGGATGATAATACCTATGAAAGGCTTATGCCTGTTAATGAACGCATTGGTTTAGTAGAAAAAAATAAATTAGCAAAAATAAAAATATTTGAAGAAAGTGTAGCAAAAGCTATAGAAAAACTTTCTACTACCTATGTGTTACCCAGTGCACAAAATAATAATTATTTAGCAAAATATGCTTCTCAAGCTTTAAGTTCTAAACAAAGCCTTATGCAAGTTTTAAAGCGCCCAGAAATTAACGAGCAAAATATTTTAGGTCTGATTACAGATGAAACCTTATTAAGCTATGATTTGCGAGTGTTATTTAGAGCATGTGTTGAACTCAAGTATCATGGGTATATTGAACGAGCCAAATTAGCACAAGAAAAACAAAAATCATTAGAAGATGCTTTATTACCAGAAAGTATTTTTAATAAACAAATAAGTGGCCTAAGCCATGAAGTGTATGAAAAGCTTAAAAATTTTCGTCCACAAACCCTTGGTCAAGCTTCACGAATTGCTGGTATTACGCCCGCAGCCATAGGTTTATTGGCTGTAGAAATAAGTAAATTCGCCAAAAACTAAAGTTTTGTCATACCATAAAAGATATCAACCCTAAAGCTGGGGAGTCTTTTATCTATGAATTTATTTCGCACAAAAGAGCTAGAAAGCATTGAGTCTGAAAATCAATTAAAACGTTGTCTAAACGCTACTGACGTAACTTTTATGGGAGTAGGTGCCATTATTGGTGCTGGTATTTTTGTTCTTACAGGGATAGTCGCTGCAACCCATGCGGGCCCAGCCATAGTTGCCTCTTATATTGTTGCAGGCTTAGCCTGTGTTTTTGTAGCGCTATCTTATGCTGAACTTGCTGCCAGTATTGGTGGTTGTGGTAGTGCCTATGGGTATGCCTATGCTGGTCTTGGTGAAATTGTTGCATGGATCATAGGTTGGGATCTTTTATTGGAATATGGTTTAGGTATTTCAACGGTAGCTATTGGGTGGTCAGGGTATGTGGAAAATGCCTTAACTGCAGTGGGTATTAAACTGCCTGCCATGCTATTACAAAGCCCCTTTGAAGGGGGAATTATAGATTTGCCTGCTGTTCTTATTATTATGATTTTAGCGGGTTTACTGTGTGTGGGTGCTAAAGAAAGCTCAAAATTTAATACTGCTATAGTTTTTATTAAGCTTGCAGCCATAGTAGTTTTTATTTCTGTGGCAGTTTTTCATGTTAATTTAGATAATTGGCAAGTGTTTATGCCTTTTGGTTGGTCAGGGGTTATGACTGGAGCCGCGCTAGTTTTTTTTGCTTATATTGGCTTTGATGCGGTTTCTACAGCTGCTGAAGAAACCATAAACCCTCAACGAAACTTGCCCATTGGTATTATTACGTCCTTGGTGCTTTGTACTGCTATTTATATTATTGTTTCTGCTTTGTTAACCTTAATTGCTCCTTATGCAAGCTTAAATGTAAAGTCTCCTGTGGCAGAAGTATTATTATGGCTTAATCACCCACTGGCTGCAGGGCTTATTTCTGCAGGCGCTATTGCTGGTCTTACTACGGTTATGTTGGTATTGTATTATGGTCTTTCTCGTATATTTTTAGCCATTTCTAGAGATGGCTTAATTCCAAAAAACTTAGGAAAACTCAACACTAAAACCCACACTCCAACAAGAATTATTATTATTAGTGGTATATTTATGGCTTTAGTGGCAGGTCTTACTCCAATTAATAAAATTGCTGAGTTAGTAAATATTGGGACTCTTGCAGCTTTTGTTTTGGTTTGCAGTGGTGTTATTGTGCTGCGCTATACTAAGCCTCATATGCCACGACCTTTTAAACTTGGGTTTCACCCTGTAATACCATCATTGGGTATTATATTTTGTTTATATTTAATGTTTAGTTTGCCCGTGGAAACATGGGTAAGATTTGCTATTTGGATGGTTTTAGGTATGATAGTTTATTTTATGTATGGTTATAAACACAGCAAGATCCAAGTCAAAGCTCGTCAAGATGTTATTATAAAAACTAAGCCACTTAAAGAGTTTTAATTACAGTTTTCTTTTAAAAATAGCAAAGTGTCCTTGGTTATATCAAAATCTTGGACATTTTTTGTAAGCATATTTTTTATTTCATTACAGGCTTTATTTTTATCAAAATTAAAAACAGATAATATGGCTTGATTATTAGTTTGATTATTCTGAGTATTATCAAGACCTTTAAGAGCTTTGGCATGAAGCAGAGTTAAACGCTGTAAGTTAGATTTTTGTCTGCTTAAGCATGAACGGGATTCGTCAATTTCTGCAAGTAAGCTTTCATAAACAGAACTATAATTTTCTTTTAAAGTGAACGAAGATAGAAAAAACCCAGCTAAAAAACTCACTGAAGAACTAAAAACAATACTTAGACAAACGGCCAAGGAAAATTGTGATGGCTTAAGTTTATTTTTATTATTTGAAAATATAAATTTTGATGAATTATTCATTAAGGACATTTTTTACCTTTCATAATTTTTTTGTCTTAGGTAACAATTAAACAAGAATAATTATTTCAAAATAGTTTTTAAAAAAATAATCATACTATTGCGTTACTCTTATTTTATGATAAATATCGACTATTTGCATTTAGTCTGGATTTAATATGTATAAAATATTTTTTTTAATTTGTTTTAGCAGTTTAGCTGTTTTTTCTACAAATTACCCACAAATTCCCATAAAAATAACTCAAGAGCGTTTATATAATATTTTTGGGCATCCTGTAAAAAATATCACCATTAAATTTTTTTCTCGTGGCAAACGAAATTCTAAATTTTATCCAGATGTTTTAGGAACCATTGGTAAAGCAAGATTCATAGGATTAGTTTTTAATGATGGTTACATGCCTTTAATAACTATTTCTTTAGCTAATCCCAATTATCAAGATAAGCATTATGAAATTATTACTTTGAATGAAAATCAATCTTCTCCCACCTGGCAGAACAGAAGTTATTACTTTATGCTTGATTATAATAAACCAAAGTATCAAGAACTTGTCAAAATACTAGGTCCTACAAAGCCTATTCATGTCCATTTATTAATAAAAATTACTTATCCACAATTTGAGCCCATAAGTCTTTTTTATACAATAACTTGTAAAGGCCATAAATATGAGACTAGCGATAAAGGGCGTTTAGCAAAAGAACTGGGGCAAAAAGAGCAGAGCTATTCTTTTAAATTAGCACCGCTCAATTCTCTTATATCTTATCATGTAGGCAATATTAACTTGATAAAAAGTAATTTTAACCATATGTCTGTTGGGTTAGTAAAAAATACTAATGGTCAATTTATACCACCTTCTAAGTATGAAATAATAAATACTGATGATGAAGAAGCATTAGACAGAATGTGTGATGAACAACTTCAAGCTATTGAGAAAGCTGAACAAGAAGGCGTAGTTTTTGTAGAAACCACTATATAGTAATTAAAAAGTTATTAATTTCTTTTTTTACTATAGTACTTGCACAGTGTAATAGCCTATGGGGATAATCGCCAATATTTATCAGCTTAGATAAACTATGTTTAAGATTAATATTTTTAATATTGGTAGCTTCTTTTTGTGGGTATAACCATAAAATAGGAATATCTAAATTATTTATGAGAGGAGGCAAATAATCTTGTCTGCCTAAACTAAATCTTTTTAAGGCTAAGCTTAAAGTATTTGAGCAAAAATCGTTTTTAAATCTAGTAGGCTTTGGTGAATCTTTTAACACTTCTAAGCTATGCCATTTATTTAGTGCATCTTCAAAACTATATTCACTAAACCACCTTGCTTTACTAAAATCTTCTTGGGTCCGAGCATACGCTAAATCAGAGTTACCAAGCCCAGGATGAGCAGCAATAATTATCGCTGCTGTAAACTTATGAGGATAACTAGCAAGCATGTTAAGAGCAAGCCTGCCTCCCATGGAATAGCCCATAATAATGCTTGGTTTGGTGATGTTTTGCGCAAATCTATGACACCAATTTTTTAAAGTAGTGATTTGGGTATTAAAAATATAAGGGGCATAGATAGTACTAAGCCCTAAAATAGAAAAGTCTTTGGGGCTGCCTAAAAAACCGTGAAGGGCGATGATGGGGTAAATTTTGTTTAAGGGTTTTGTAACAGATAACATGTGGCTCTTTCACGCCATTTCTACGTACCGTGACTTGTTCACGGTATCCAGAAAGCTAATCCGTACAATTGTAAAGGTTAATTCCCTGGATGCCTCGGACAAGCCGTGGCACGTAGGAGCCGTTTTATCTACCCACATAACTCTCATAACTCATTTGATGATCAATAAGCTTGCTATCTTTAAGCTCAAATAAGCGATTGCTTACGGTTTGTGCAAAATATTGGTCATGGGTAGTAAATAAAACAGTGCCATTAAAAGAAGTAACTGCAGTGTTTAGGGCGGTAATAGCTTCCAAATCAAGATGGTTAGTAGGGCCATCAAGAATGAGCATGTTTGGTGCAAGTAACATCATGCGTGCAAGCATACATCTAACTCGTTCACCACCAGATAATACACTGCATTTTTTAAGAGTTTCTTCGCCACTAAAAAGCATTCTGCCTAAAAAGCTTCTAATAAAGTTTTCTGATTTATCTTCAGAATATTCGCGAAGCCAATCAATAAGGTTTAAATCTTTACCATCAAAATATGCGTTATGATCTTTAGGCAAATAGGCATGATTTATGGTTACACCCCATTTAAAGCTGCCTGAATCTGGCAAAATTTCGCCCATGAGTATTTGAAATAATAGCGTTTTAGCAATTTCGTCTTGGCCCACAAAAATAGCTTTATCGCCTTTTTTTAGAGAAAAAGAAACATTGTCTAATACTTTTTGGCCATTTATGCTCTTTGATATATTAGAAACTTCCAAAATAATGTCGCCAGCATCACGCTTTGGTTGAAACAAAATTTTGGGAGATTTTCTAATGGACAAGGGCAAATCTTCAAGAGTAAGTTTTTCCAACTGTTTTTTTCTCGATGTCGCTTGTCTTGATTTAGAAGCATTAGCACTAAAGCGCATAATAAAAGACTCAAGTTCTTTTGCTTTATCTTCTTTTTTCTTGTTTTCAGCTCCTCGAAGCTCTTGTGCTAATTGGCTTGATTGTTGCCAAAAATCGTAATTGCCTACGTATAGCTGCGCTTTAGAATAATCAATGTCCACCATGTGCGTACAAATTTTATTTAAAAAGTGCCTATCGTGAGAAATAACGATGACGGTATTTTCAAAATTAAGTAAATATTCTTCAAGCCATCTGATAGACTGTTCGTCCAAATGGTTAGTAGGTTCGTCAAGCAATAAGTTATCTGGCTTACCAAATAATGCTTGGGCCAATAATACTTTAAGTTTATCAGAATCTTTTAGGTCTTTAAGCTTAGAATTTAATAATGTTTCGCTAATGCCTAAGCCTTTAAGCAATGTGGCCACGTCAGTTTCAGCTTGCCACCCATCAAGGCTTGCAAATTCAGCTTCTAATTCAGCAGCTCTATGGCCATCGGCTTCACTAAAGTCGGTTTTTGAATAAATAGCGTCTTTTTCTTGGGTTATTTTAAAAAGCTTTTCGTTGCCCATGAGCACCGTTTGCAAGACAGTTTCTTCTTCATATTGGAAATGATCTTGCTTAAGCACTGACATGCTTTGATTGGCAGAAATAAAAACTTCTCCAGAAGTGGGTGCAACCTCACCTGAAAGTATTTTTAAAAATGTTGATTTACCAGCGCCATTGGCGCCAATAATTCCATAGCAGTTACCTTCAGAGAATTTAATAGTAACATCTTCAAATAATTTTCTGCCACCAAAGGACAGAGTAATAGCATTAGTAGTAATCATGAAAATTACTATATGGTGCTTGCCTAAAAAATCAATGTAGGTATTAAAACTACTTAGTGAAAAATTTCATTAAAACTACGGCAATCACGCTAACGCTGCCGGTCATTATAGCGCCCCAGGCCATATCCACAATAGTTACTATTACTGGCCAATCCTTAATAGTTGCTTGATTAGTTAAATCATAAGCAGAATAAACAATAAAACCAAAAAACAAACCACTAAAAAATATACTTATTAAGTCAGTATTTTTATCTTTAATTATAAAAAACCATACAGCAAAAGAGTACATGCTATAAAATAGTAATGCTACCCCTAAAATAGGTGCGGGTGATAATAAATAACCTAAATAATTTTTATAAAATTTATTCATGGCTAATAATAACCAGATACTATCAATAATTAGCATTGGTATAAATATGCAAAAATATTGTTTTATAAGTGTCATATGAATAGCTCTCCTAAGTCTTTTTTACTAATAGTAGTAGCTAATTTTTCTATAACAAACTTTTTGTTTATTTTATCTATGCTAAATACACCTAAGTTGGTAACTATTAAAGAAACTATACCTAAAGCTGTGATTGGCAGTGAACATTCACTTACTAATTTTGATTGGCCAGTTTTATCAAAGTGAGTCATCATAACAATAATTTTTTTTGCACCTGCCGCTAAATCCATGGCGCCACCCATACCAGTAACTTTTTTGCCTGGTATTTGCCAGTTAGCTAAATCGCCAGTTACTGATACTTGCATACCTCCAAGCACGGCAACATCGATGTGGCCTCCTCTGATCATGCCAAAAGAAAGAGCAGAATCAAAAGTAGAACCACCAGTTTTAATGGTGACTGTTTCTTTACCAGCATTAATTATTTGAGGGTTTACTTCATCTTCAGAAGGGTATGGCCCCATTCCTAAAAGGCCATTTTCTGAATGTATCATTATGGGTCTATGCTCAAGCTCGTTGGCAACCAAAGTTGGCATGCCGATACCTAAATTAACCACTTGGCCATCTGTTATTAAATCAGCAACTATTTTAGCCATTTGTGCTTCGGTATACATAAAGATCCCTATGCCGCGCGTAATGAGCGGCATGTAGAACGAAGACCTATTTATTCTAAATCAGTATTTTCTTCGTTTATGGTATCTAGCGCTTCTTCGCTCTCATTTTCTTCAGCATCCTGAGCTTTGACTGGTTCTTCAATAGCAGTTAAAATAACTTTAATGGTAGCCATAATGCCACCTTCAAGTCTTACTGGAATTTGATGCATGCCAACAGTTTTTAGTGGAGCTTCAAGCTTTATGTCTCTATGGTGAATAGTAAAACCATTATTTTTTAGCACGGTTTCAATATCTCTTGCACCAACAGATCCAAAGAGCTTTCCTTGATCGCCAGATTTTACTTCAATCAAAAATTTTTGTACTTCTATCCTGTCTTTAACTTCTTGAGATAAAGATTTGAGCTTAGCCAATTGGTGTTGTACTAATTTTTTTTGATGTTCAAATTGCTCAATACGTGATTTAGATACAGGTAATGCTAATAACTTAGGGAGTAAAAAGTTGCGCAAATATCCAGGAGCAACATTTACAATGTCTCCTGCATGGCCCAAATTAGCCACATCTCTTCCTAAAATTGCTTGTATTTTGCTTGCCATGGTAGTTAAAAACCTCTTTTTAATTAATTATCGTCTTCGTAATCATCATAACCGCCATCAAAAGAACGGCCTCTGTCAAAATCATCATCTCTGTCATAATAGCCAGATTTTCCTGAATTTCTTCCACCAAACTCACGTTTCTTTTCAAATACTGGGGGCACTAAAGAATCTTCTTGTACCACGATGGATTCAGCGTCTACATCATGATTTAGAACCACGCTGTGTCTCATGAGTATTTGATCATCAATGCTTAAAGATCTATCAAAATCAGCTACAATGCCAGGTAAACCTAAATAATGATGATGAACAAAAATACCACGAGTTTGTTTTTTGCATACCCAAGAGAGCTTTCTTCTTCCCAAAGCATCAACTTTAATGTTTTTTCCGCCTAATTTTTCAATAAAGGCTTTCTTTGCTAGCATAACTTCTGCCGCTTTATTATCGTCTAAATCTGGGCGCATTACGTAAATAGTTTCATATTCGCGCATTTATTTTCTCCTAAGCTAAAAATACTTACATATCAGATATCTTTGTTTAATCAACGCGAATAGTGGCAAAAAAAATGCTTTTTGTCCATAGCCTAATAAAACAACATAACTAGTTGAATTTTTTTATATATTATTATTAGTAATTTTTTTTAATACTTTTGCTATATTACAAAATTGATCTGATAGCTCCAAAAAAGTAGCAGAATTGGATGCCGTATAAGCTCTAGAAATTTCGCTGGCTTGAGCATAAGCAGAGATACCCATATCTATATAGTAAGATACAGAAATTAATTTATTTTGAGTGAATTCTTCAAAAAAACCGCATAGATACAAAGAAACATCGCCCATATGGCGAAAAATTCGTAGAGCTTCCTGATCTTGTGATACTAAAGCCCTGTTTAGTAAATCAAAAAAATATATTTTTTCACCGTATTCTACCCCAGAAAAAATTTTTTCTGAGCGGCTAAAGTCATCAAGCATATGAATTATATAAACTTGAGCTGAATCACTTAAGCTAACATTGCTTTTTTTTAGAGCATTTTGTAAAACTTCACTAAAATAGCCGTGAGAGTTCTTTACCAAAATTAACATTTGAACTCCATTAATAGTTAATTTTTACTATGGTTTTAACAAATATTCAAAAAAACTATTTCTTAAAAAGCCCTTGACCCTAACGCTTGCGCGACTACTCTGATATTTAGAAAATTTTTTAACTAAGGAGTGTTAAATGGCAATAAAATTAAGGCCTCTAAATGATCGTATTCTAGTAAAAAGAATTGATAGCGAAGAAAGAACTAAGGGTGGCATTATTATTCCTGATAGTGCAAAAGAAAAACCATTAGAAGGCGAAGTTATAGCGGTTGGTCCAGGAAGAATGATGGATAATGGTCAACTAAAACCTATGAGTGTAAAAGTCTCTGAAAGAGTATTATTTGCTAAATATGCAGAGACAGAAGTAAGCCTTGAAGGTCAATCATTTTTGTTGCTTAGAGAAGACGATATTTTAGGTATTTTAGCTTAAGTTTTTAAATTTTAAAGAGGTAAAAAAATGGCAAAAGAAATTTTATTTGATACACAAGCAAGAGAAAAACTATTAGCTGGTGTAAACAAGCTCGCTAACGCAGTTAAAGTTACCTTGGGACCTAAGGGCCGCAACGTAATCATTGAAAAAAGCTGGGGCGCTCCTACAATTACAAAAGATGGTGTAACTGTTGCTAAAGAAATTGAGCTTTCCGATAAATTTGAAAATATGGGTGCTCAAATGGTTAAAGAAGTAGCATCTAAAACTTCTGATTTAGCTGGTGATGGTACAACTACTGCTACTGTATTAGCTCAAGCTATTAGTAACTCAGGTGCTAAACTTGTGGCAGCTGGTCATGATCCTATGTCTCTTAAACGTGGTTTAGACAAAGCTTTGCAAACTGTTATTGCCGAGCTGAAGAATATGTCTAAGCCTATTAAAAATCATACAGAAATAGCTCAAGTTGGACAAATTTCTGCTAATGGCGATAAAACCATTGGTGAAATCATTGCTCAAGCTATGGAAAAAGTAGGTAAAGAAGGCGTAATTACTGTTGAAGAAGCAAAAGGCTTAGAAACTTCTTTGGAAGTTGTAGAAGGTATGCAATTTGATAGAGGTTATTTATCTCCTTATTTTGTAACCAATCCAGATCGTATGGAAGTTGTATTAAATGACCCTCTTATTTTGGTATTTGAAAAGAAGATCAACAATCTAAAAGATATGTTGCCTATGCTTGAACAAGTAGCTAAATCATCCAGACCATTGTTGATAATTGCTGAAGATGTTGAAGGCGAAGCCTTAGCAACCTTAGTAGTTAATAAACTACGTGGTACACTAAATATTTGTGCAGTTAAAGCTCCAGGTTTTGGCGATAGAAGAAAAGCTATGCTAGAAGACATTGCGGCTTTGTGCGGTGCAACCTTTATTTCTGAAGATATGGGCCGTAAGCTTGATTCAGTAACTATGGAAGACTTGGGTACTTGCAAGAGCATTACCATTGATAAAGACAATACAACTATAGTAGATGGCGCAGGCCATAAAAATGATATTTCAGGACGTATTAACCAAATACGTGCTCAAATAGCAGAAACTACTTCTGATTATGACCGTGAAAAACTACAAGAACGCCTTGCTAAACTTGCTGGCGGTGTTGCTGTAATTCGTGTTGGTGCAGCTACTGAAGTTGAAATGAAAGAGAAAAAAGCTCGCGTAGAAGATGCTCTTCATGCAACCAGAGCAGCTGTTGAAGAAGGTATTGTTCCTGGCGGTGGCGTTGCATTGCTACGTGCAAGAAACGTATTGTGCAACTTAAGTATTAGTGCTGAAGAAAAATTTGGTGTTGACTTGCTTTATAAAGCAGTAGAAGAACCATTGCGTATGATTGCAGCTAATGCAGGACATGAAGGCTCTATTGTTATTGATAAAGTATGTTGTAGCAAAGAAGTAGCTTTTGGCTTTAATGCTGCTAGCGAAAAATACGAAGATCTATTGCTTGCAGGTATTTTGGATCCTACCAAAGTTACCAGAACAGCTTTGCAAAATGCTGTTTCCATAGCATCTTTACTTCTTACCACTGAAGCCATGATTGCTGACAAACCAGAGAAAAAAGAATCAGCTTCAGCTGGTGCGCATCCTGGTATGGGTGGCGGCATGGGTGGTATGGGCGGTATGGGTGGCATGGGCGGATTTTAGTCCTCACACTTACTAACTCATAGTACTTAGTACTTATTCAAAGAGCGCCTGATCAGCGCTCTTTTTTATTAGGAAATAATCAATCCCATTATGGCTAGCGTGTGCGTTAATAATTTCTAAAATACAAAACGATTTCACAGTAAAACTCCCTAATAGAGCTGTAGGCATAAATTTTATGGAGACTTTATGAACATATCTTGCGTTATGATGCTCGTCGGTATGCTGTTTGCTTTGAATGCCGTGGGTGAAACAATTGTTTGTCAGGATCAAGACGCTCGTTTGTCTATCGACGTTAATCATTCCACTAAGACGGTATCTTTTCGCTATGAAAAAGATGGAGCAATGCCAGTTACAGGCACCAATGCAGAAGCACTTGCGCTAGGAGATTACCCAGGCCTCTTGGTATCAGAAGGCCCTCTTGCGGATGGCCGTATTTTCTATTCGCTAATCTCGAGCACCAAGCGCAACGTTTGGGTTGCAGAACGTACCCGTTATGCTCAATCTCGAACGGGAGCCCTCATCCCGTATACTGAATTGGCTCATTGGGAAGTAAATGCCCTTCGTTGGTTTAATGGCTTGTTTAATAAGATCGATGAGAACTACTATTTTTATCGAGTCGATGGCGAAGATTTTAGTTTGCCGAGCGAGCCTATTACCCAAGGTACCAGATGCAGCATTACCGAGTAATTTTTTTATCAAGAAAAATATAAAGTATTTAGTTTTGGTTATGGAGGCGATGGGCAGTTAGGGCATGGGGATAGGACAAATAAATATGTCCCTACGTTAATAACTAATATTCCTAAAATAAAAATAGCCCCGCCTACTGCCAAAAGATTTGGGAGCACTAAAAGTGCTGGAAATAATGTTAGTAACGAGAATTAAACTCGGTGGATTACTCGCAAATAAGCCACCGTTAATATGCCTAATTTTCAAACTCTTTAAGACTAGCTTTAATTTGAGTATGTAGATCCTTAAATTTACTATAATCAGTCTCGTTACTAAATTTTTTATGATTAAAATCAGCTTGTTCTCAGATTTATTTTTGTTTAGATAGTTAATGCAGTATAGAAACATTGAAGATTAATAACTGAAATATCGCCATTTTCTCTAGAGACAGTTATTGAAGCATGTTTATTGCTGCAGTAAGAAGGCATAATTCTAGGCATACCGAAAGAATCATGAGAGCGCATACAAGCCCAATCTTGCAAAGTAGGTGCGCTAAAAGAAATGACCGTTGTGTCATTGATGGTCGCAATCATATTTCTTCCCATCATATCCAGTAAATATATGGAATCATCGTTTGGAATAGTTACTCCCGTATCTTCCTTGGTACCATAGCTAAAAAAAGCAGAAGGCTGCTCACCTTCCATATATGATATTTGCAAGCTACTTGATTCGTTATAGCAAGTATAACTGCCAGTTATGGGAATTTCGCTAAAACTTTGTGAACTAATAGAGAATGAAAAACAGCCAAGAATCAATGTAAAATAACGCGACATACTTACCTCCGTGAAAACAAACTATAGTTTATAAAAGATAAGTTGGCATTTTGGCCTAGTAATTTTTTATTGGATTTTTACAATTATGTTTTTTATTTCTTTTATATCAACCTGTTGATTAAGCATTGATGGAATTAGTTTTTTAATCTAGCAATAAAAGCTGGCGTTTTTCCTCTGAAACAATTTTTGACCAATTACTAAAATAATTTTCTTTTTCTTTTTCTGATATTTCATTCACAAAAGGTTCGTATATTATTTTTATATCATCAGTTAAATCGTAATATGATTTAAAACTCTTTTTTTGAGTAGAGCGCTGTTCTCTTTCATCAGCATTTATATGGGAACAAAAGTTGATTTTATAAAAACCAACATCATTAGGATCAATATATCCTAGTTTACTAGAAAGCGTGGGAGTAGAATCTTCAAGGTTATCTTTAAGCCATAGCTTTATATTTTGGTCAAATGATGCGGGCGAATAAATACAGTAAAAATCATTAAAGAAATTTCTCTTATTACATTTTATTTTTTCTGGTGTTACAGATTTATATTGATTGGGTACAACCATGGTTGCTGCTTTGTCAAATTTTGCAAATTTAATAGCACCATTTTTATTTGGAACTATATTGGTGTCAAAGACATAACCTCCATCTTGCGAAGTCCATAATAAAAATAATGTAAAAATATCTTTAAATTTTGCACAATGCTTAGATATAAGAACATTGTTTTCTATGGCTTCAGTATACTCTTTTAGGTCATTTTTGTTTGTAAAATCATAGATTTTACTATGAACTTCACTTTTAAAACACAGTTTTTTATGTAATTCACTTAAACTTTCATTTATTTTTTTAAGCGTATTTTGAATTTCTTGCGTATTTTCTTCTAATTTAGCTTTTAAAAATTGCTCTATTGAGACGACCTTTATTTGTGCATTATAGCCTTTATTATTGAAATCTTTAAGATGAGCTTGAAATAGTTCATCATAATAATGTTTATAAGTATCTAAACAGTAAAAATAAATTTCATTATAATTTTCTTTTTGAGCATACAAATCTTGGTTCTTATTTTTTGCTTGGGTATGAACAACTTTAATCATCTCAATTGGGCCCGCCACGTCATGACCAGGCATAGCAAATTTATTTATAGAAGTAGGCAAACCAACCCAAGTATAATTTATGGGCAGTTTATAACTAATTTCAGTAAAATTTTCTTTTTGTTCAGATAGTAAAATATCTTTTAATGGAAAGTTTTCATCTATGTGTTGTAATATAGCTTTTGTAAATTTTTTACTAGCCTTAATACCGTGCTTTTTTAGGTGATTTATTACATCTATATACTCTGTTAAATCTTCTGAAGAAGCTTTTTGGTATCCTATTAAGACGTTATCTAGTATTGTTAAATCATTTATTCCAAGCACTGAATTTATAAATGTAAAATCAGTAACATTTTTAAAAAGAATTAAAAATGATTTTGGGAAAAGAGCACAACTATTTTGGAGAGTATCATAATTTATTATTATTATTTTCATGAGTTGATTAAATTCTTTTTGAGCTTCAATATAACCCTGTGATAAAGCTAAATTTAGATAATATGCTTTTCTAAGTTCATCTATAAAATTAAAAGAATCTCCACATTTTCTGCTTAATATACTATATATTTCATAGCTTGCTACGGATAAGCCTAATTTAGATGCTTTATCTAAATTATCCATGTATTCTTTATTCATTTTATGCAGCTCAAAAATTTTAGATAATGCATAAAATGACTCTTTTGTTTTTATATTTTTTTCTATGCTTTTATTAAAATATTCAAGAGCATCTTTGTATTGACCTTGATTTGCTAAAGCAACGCCATAAATATATAAAACTTTTTCATCACCAAGGTATGGATCAAGTATGTTTTTCATTGAATCGTAATCACGTTTTTCAAATGCTTGGTTTGCTTGCTCTATTATGGATTCGATATTAACAGCTAATATGTCAATTGATAACATATAAAAAGCGGCGAAAAATATGTATTTATTCATTTTTTATTCCTAATTATTATATTAATATTTGATTGATATATATTATTTCTTACTAATGTCAATGCGTGTAATATATTCTAGAATAAAGTATTTTTAACCATTTCTTAAGCTCTTTTTTACAAATCCTTAAGCAAAGCTCAGATTACTTCCTCCGTGAAAGCAAGCTATAGTTTATAGACATAAGTTGGCATTTTGGCTTATTGTTATCCAAAATCTCTATTAAGAGCTTGAACCATGTTCGATTAATTTTTTGGAGTATATAATGAAAATTATTTTTACAATTATATTTTTTATTTCTTTTAGTACTTTTGGTCTAGATAAAGACAGAAACGAAATGTTTGAGGATGAACTTAAACAACGGCTAATGCAAAAAAAAGAAGCTCTAGAGCAACTCAAAAAATACCAAAGTAAAAATTTAGAAGGTAGCTGTTGGGATTATGCTAAATGCATTTGGGTTTCAGCCAAACAAATATTGTGTTGTTGTTGTGATTGTCCAGAATTTAATCATTACGATGAAGTTAAAGCACAACAGAACTTTGATGAAGAAAACATGCTTCAAAAGCAATGCTCAGTCGACGTACTAAAAAACCTGACTGTGAATACTGTGCCAACTTGCACTGAAACCAACCTTCAACTACCACCTGGCCTCACACTTCGAAAAATTAAAATTAACGTTGAACCTAACCATGAAGATAAGGATGAAAATTTCTATAAAATAATCAGAGAAGAAACAGGTAAAAATTTAGTTTTTACTCAAACACTTTAAGCAAAGCTGGTTTTGCTAGGTTTTCTTTTCTGAAGCTTGGGGGGGAATTACAACCTTAATATGCCTGAGTTTTGGATAAGCGGAGGTGTTCGAATTCTGTTTTCAGCCCGTTTCTACGTGCCCTGACTCGTTCAGGGCATCCAGAAAAAATTCTTTCAACAAAGTTCCTTATATAAATCTCGCCACGTTGGATTAAACTCTTCAATTAAATTTAGTTTCCATTTTCTACACCAAGTTTTAAAACACTTTTCTCGTTTGGCTGCCTCAACGTATAACTCATGAACCTCATAATAAACAAGCATATGTACGTTATATTTTTTTGTAAAGCTATGTATTATTTTGTTCCTATGCTCCCAGACTCTTTTTATAAGATCTGTCGTAGAACCTACGTATAATGTCCCATTTCGTTGACTAGCCAAAATATAAACATAAGCTGATTTCATGGTATTTCCTTGAAATAATTTGATTATATTATAAATTGGAAAGTTTAATTTTCTGGATGCCCTGAACGAGTCAGGGCACGTAGAAACGGGCTGAAAACAGAATTCGAACACCTCCGCTTATCCAAAACTCAGGTTAATATGCCTAATTTTCTAATTCTTTAAGGCTAGCTTCAATTTCTTCCCATTTTTTTAGGCAGGTATCAATATTTAATTTTATTTGTTCTTTTTGGTCATGTAAGTCTTTAAATTTACTATAATCAGTTTCGTTACTAAATCTTTTATCAATAGTATTTATTTCTTCTTCATAAAGATTTATTTTATCTATGGTAGTTTGTAAATCTTTATTTAATTTTTGTATAAGAGATTTTTTTTGTTTTTGTTCTTCATAGGTATTGGCATTGCTTTTATTTAAATTTTTTTCTTTATTACTATTAATTTGGCTTTTTGCGTCGAGATAATCTTTTTGGTTATAAATAATAAAATCATCGTAACTACCTAGGTAATCTTGCATATTTTGTGGTTTTACTTCAATAATTCTCTTAGCCAAATTAGAAATAAAAAATCTATCGTGAGAGACAAAAATAACGGTGCCTTCATAATCTTTTAAGCTTTGCGTGAGAGCATCAATGGATTCTAAATCAAGATGGTTAGTGGGCTCATCAAGCAATAAAACATTGGGTTTAAGCATCATTAAATAAGCAAAATAAAGCCGAGAAAGCTCGCCTCCGCTTAGGCTTTTAGTACTTTTACTAACGTCATCTTTGCTAAAAAGCATTTTGCCTAAATAGCCTTGCACAAAGCTTTGGGGCTTATCGCCACAAAATTGCCATAACCATTCAAGGACACTTTTGTCTGTATGTTTTATTATACTGCCACAATCTTGCGCAAAATAGCCTAAACTGACACCAGCTCCCCATTTTACTGACTTATTGCACTCGCTAAATTCTAGGGCTAGGGCTTTGATGAGTGTTGATTTACCTGTGCCATTAGCACCGATAATAGCGATTTTTTCTTTTTGTTGAACAAAGAACGACACATCCGAAATAACTTTTTTATCGCCGTAGGATTTATGTAAGTTTTTTACTTCTAGAATTAGCTTTGAGCCTGGGGTGTCAATTAAAAAGTTAAATTTTGGACTAATACGAGTAGTTCTTATAGGTTCTTGTATAACAATTTTTTCTATTTGTTTAAGTCTGCTTTGAGCTTGTCTTGCTTTTGAAGCTTTTGCTCTAAAACGTTCCACAAAGTCTTGTTTTTTTTCTATTTCTTTTTGCTGGCTTAAAATTTCTTTTTCTTTTCGTAATAAAAATTCTGCTCGCGCTTTTTCAAAATGAGAAAAATTACCTTTATACTGAGTAATAGTGCGAAAATCAATGTCTAGTATACAGGTGGCCACGTTATCCATAAATCTTTTATCGTGGGAAACTAAGATTATTATGCCAGCGTAATTAGATAAAAAATTTTCTAGCCAATGTATGGAAATAATATCCAAATGATTGGTAGGCTCGTCAAGTAATAAAATATCTGGTTGGTTAATTAAAACTTGTGCTAAAAAAACACGCCATTTGTAACCACCTGATAAAACTTTAATAGGATTATTATGGAGTATAGTAGCGATGCCTAAACCTTCTAGTATTTCTTGCGCTAAAGCTTTTAATCTATAGCCATCCAAAGAAGCAATTTTTTCTTCTAGTGCTGCTAATTCAAAAGCTTTTTGAGCATCGCCTGCCAAAATTTCTTCTTTCTTTTTAAGAGCTAAAAAAGCTTCTTTTTTGCCGCTCATGGCAACGTCAAGTATAGATTCTTCATCATTGATGCTGAAGTCTTGCCCCAGGCGAAAGAGCCTACAGAGGGGATCTATCTCTACTTCACCATCATCAGCTTCTATTTCTTTTGCTAAAATTTTTAGTAAAGTGGATTTGCCACAGCCATTAGCACCCACTAAACCATATTTTTCTTTAGCAAAAAATCGTAAGCTTACATTGCTAAAAAGATCTTTCTTTAAAAAACCGATAGATAAGTTTTTAATTTCTAACATAATTTAACGCTTATTTTTTGTACCATTCTTCAATTACTTTTGCTATTTCTAAGCCTTGAGCTTCTGAAGAAATATTAAATTTTGATTGATAAACATATTGGTCATTACGTTTTCTGTATCGACGAATAGTAATTTTGGGCGGACGAAAATCACTTATTTTAGCATCATATTCTTGGTATAAAAACATGATAGTAGACCAAGCACCTTTGGATAAAACATGCTTTTTTACTTCTTTTACTTTAAGTTCGCCATTTTCTTCCCAGTTTACTGTCACTTGATCAATTGCGTCGTCTTTTGACATATAAAACTCCTTTTAATCGTGCCTGCTAATAAAAATATATTACTAACACTCACATAATACAATAAAACATATATAATACGAATAATGGCAAGCTTGTTAAACCAAACTTGCCATTATTTAAACCTTTTAAAAAATATTATTTTTTACCTGAAGGTTTTTTAGATTTAGCAGAAGCTTTTGCTGCTTTCATTGGGTTTTTAAGAGCCTTATCAACAACTGGACCAGCAACACCCTTAATAACTTTAGGTTTGCGGTTAGAAGATCTAAGTTCTATTAAAGCACCTTTTCCACCAGGAATTCCGCCTCTTACGCATAAAATTCCCTCTTGTTCCATAAAGCGCATAATGCGAATATTTTTTACGGTAACTCGTTCAGAACCCATATGTCCGGCCATTTTTTTGCCCTTCATAACTTTACCTGGGTCTTCGCACTGACCAATAGAACCGCCTCCTCTAAATGTTTCGTGAGTACCGCGGGTTCTGGTAAATCCTCTAAAGTTATATCTTTTCATAACCCCAGCAAAACCTTTACCTTTACTAATACCTGAAATATCCAGTGAAAGAGCTTCCTTAAGCCAATCTAGATTAGCATCAGCACCTTCTTCATGGGCTGTTAAGGAATCTTTAGGGATTCTAAATTCACGTACAAATCTTTTGCCTTCAACGCCATGTTTAGCAAAAAACATTTTTTTTGGGCGATTAAGATTTTTTTCTCTAATAGTACCATACGCTAATTGCAGTGCGTTATAGCCATCTTTTTCTACGGTTTTTTTCTTTAGTACAATGTTTTGTTCAACTTTCAAAACAGTAACTGGTACACAAACACCGTCGTCTAAGAACAACTGTGTCATACCAATTTTGGTAGCTAAAATACCATGTTTACTTTGCATGTTATCTCCTCATAGTCATTCGCAATTTTTTAAAAACTGCCAGCGGACTTAAATAGTAATAAGCTAACTAGCAAAGATCTTAAGAATTACAATGGGTATCTAATAATCAAAATCACCATTCCATAATTCTTCTAAAAATACTTTCCAAGGATAGATTAAAATATCTCCAATTTTTCTTTTATTTTCTTCAAAACATACAATAATACTTGTTTTTATTATGTTTTCTTGTGCTAATGCTTTTAATCCACGTAAATGTTTATCTGAAATATTAGTGCTTGATTTCACTTCAATAGCTAATTTTTTATCTAATAAAAAATCTACTTCAAAGCCTGATTTACTTTGCCAATAAGATAATATTGATTGAGGTTTTTTATAAGAAATATAAGCTTTTAGTTCCAAAAAAATAAAATGCTCAAAAAAACCTCCAAAATCGTTTGATTGTTTGCTTATTTCTCCAAGCCTTCTTAAAGCCCGCACTATACCCATATCAAAAAAATAAAATTTATTGGTATGAGTGGTTTTTCTTTTTAGAGTTTCTTCAAAAGGCGGCAAATAAAACCCAAGCAACGTATCAACAAGAATTTGAAAATAATTTTGTATGGTTTGACGACTTATTTGAGCATCTGAAGCTACAGAAGTAAAATTTAACATTTGTGTATTACAGGTTGCGGCCACTTCTAAAAAACGAGCGAAACCCGGTATATTACGAGATAAGCCTTCTGCTTTTATTTCTTCATTTAAATATAAGCCTATATAAGCAGCTAAATCATCATCAATTAAATCACTAAAATAATGTTGCGGCAATAGGCCATTATACATAGCTTTAGTAAGATCAAAATTATTGCCCAATTCTTTATAAACTAACGGATGTAAATTACGCATCCTTGCTCTTCCGCCTAAGAGATTAACATCGCTGCTTTTAAGTTTGCGAGCACTAGAACCTGTTAATAAAAATCGAACTTGTAAATCTTCTATCATCAAGTGCACTTCGTCTAAAAGCTGTGGTATTTTTTGAATTTCATCAATAACTATAAGTCCACCTTGCCATTTATTCCCTAAAACTTCTTGTCGAATTCTGGTTTGATCATGAGAAAGTTGCAGGTAAGTGCTTTGGTTGAGCAAATTGTAGCTCGCACTTATGGGAACACTTAATTGATGTTTTATATATGTTGATTTTCCTGATTGCCTTGGTCCAAGCAAAAGTACTGATCGAGAATTGAGTAACGTACTAAGATCAAGAATTCGTTGAATATAGTTCAAAATATGCCTCTAATTGCCAACTCTATTGGCGTTTAGCATGATAATTGCCAACTATGATAGCATTTAGCATGATAATTGCCAACATAAAAGCTCTTTTAAGCCTTGCTGCCAGGGCATGACTTTAATATTTCCATAAATTTTGGCCACTTTATCATTGGATAAGCAGACGGCTTCGCAGTTTAAGTCTTTAGTTATTTTAGCAAATTTAGATAAATCAGCTTCTAATACATTAGAATTACTTTTAATTTCTATGCATAATAAAGGTTTATTTGGTCTTTCTATTATTAAGTCTATCTTTGCATCATCTTTAGTTCTTATATAAGAAGCTTTATATTCAGGGCAAAAATAACTTATAAGCCTCATGGCTTCTAGAATAACTAAATGCTCAAATACTTCACCAAAAGCACTAGTTTGTGGAGTTAATTCAGATGAAAGCTGTCTTGATAAGCTGCGAGCTATGCCCGTATCAAAAAAATAAAACTTAGGTTTTTGGCTTAATCTTTTTCTAAAAGAGCTATGAAAAGGTTCTAATAAAAACCCAATTAAAGTGTCTTCTAAAATAGAAAAATACTCTTTTATACTTAGGTCACTAGTGCCAGTATCTCTGGCTATTTTGCTATAATTAATTATTTTGCCGTTTGATTGAGCGGCAACTTCTAAAAAACGTCGAAAAGGAGCTAAATTTTTAAGTAGTTGTTCTTCTAAAATTTCTTCTTTCAAATAAGTGTTAGCATAACTTATAAGATAATTTGTTAGATCTTTTTCTTCATTAAAATTAACTATTTGAGGCAATGAACCAAAGCGCATTTGTTTGGTTAAATCAAAATTTTCTGGTATTTCCATAAAACTAAAAGGAAATAGGTTATAAACAAAAGCCCTACCTGCAAGCAAATTAGCTCCCCCTCTTTTTAATTTTCTGGCACTAGAGCCCGTTAAAACAAATTTTTTATCAGTGCTTTCAATAAGTAAGTGCACCACATTTAATAGTTTGGGTATTTTTTGTATTTCATCAATAACTATATGAGTGATAGTGTTTGGTAGTGCTTTAACGATAGCTATTAATTCATGAGGTCTAAGAGCAAATTTTTCTTCATCTTGTGGATCAAGTAAATTAATCCAATAAGTGCTTGATTCTTTAAAAATAGATCGCAAAAGAGTGCTTTTGCCTGTTCCTCGTGCCCCAAAAAGCAAAATATTACGATTTTTTGGTAGGCTAAGTAATCTTGGTATCATAATTTGCGCCATTTTCATGTGTTATTAGTGAATTTGTACGCCATTTTCATGTAAAAGTAAAGAATTTGTACGCCAATTTTTTTTAAACACTCGCTAATGGAGAAGCTTTTTGTCATTTTCAAGTTCTTATTTTCATGGAAAAAATTGACTAGAAATAATCAATATGTTATTTTTAAGTCAAAATAAATCAAGAGGATTTAACAAAATGTTTATTGGCCGTGAAGAGGAATTAGCTCAGCTAAAAGAGTTTAAAAAACGAAAGGTTGCAGGCATAATTGTATGCTGCGGCCGCCGCCGTATTGGAAAAAGCACGTTAATTGAGTATTTTGGCGAACGTACTCGTTTTATTGAATTTTATGGTTTAGCCCCTAGGGAAGAGCTCACTAACCAGGATCAACTTGCTCACTTTGGCGAACTGATGGGTCTTAGATTCAATATACCTGCAATGAAATTTGAGAATTGGAATCATGCTTTTACCACATTAGCCGGACTGACATCTAGTGGGCGCGTTATTATTTTTCTAGATGAAATATCTTGGATGGCAGGTCGAGATCAAGATTTTCCTGCAAAACTAAAGGGAGTCTGGGATACAAAATTCAAAAAGAACCACGAATTGATTCTTGTTCTTTGTGGTTCTGTATCTTCATGGATACAGGATAATATTCTCAATGACAAAGGATTCATGGGGAGGGTCTCCTTAACTATAAATTTGGAGGAAATGCCCCTTTATGATGCTAATAAGTTTTGGGGAAATAGAATGGTTTCATCTTATGAAAAATTCAAAATATTATGTGTAACAGGTGGAATTCCCAGATATTTGGAAGAAATTCAGCCAGAACAAACTGCTGAACAAAATATTAAGAGAATGTGTTTTAGCAAGGGCGGAATTTTAGTAGAGGAGTTTGATAAAATTTTTGTGGATATGTTTTCTCGTCGTGCAAACGATTATAAAAGGATTGTCCAAGTTTTATCACATAGCGCTCTTGAACAAACAGAAATCTGTAAAAGGCTTGCTGTTACCCAAACAGGAGGATTTAGTAAGATGCTTACTACATTGCAACAGTCAGGTTTCCTTGCTCGAGACTATGTATACAACGGAACTGTCAAAAGAGCCAAACTTTATAAATACCGTCTTAAAGACAATTATCTTCGTTTTTATCTCAATTATATTGAGCCAAAAAAGCAATTGATTGAGCAGGGTGTTTACCGCGATCTACACTTAGAGGAGCTACCTGGATGGTTAAGCATTATAGGTTTGCAATTTGAAAACCTAGTTTTAAGCAATTTAAACGCTCTCCAACGGCTGTTGCAAATCTCACCCAGCTCTGTTCTAAGTATATCACCTTACTTTCAACATAACACCCAAAGAACGCAAGCATGCCAAATTGATCTGTTAATTCAAACACGTCACACGTTGTATATCTGTGAAATTAAGTTTCGTAAACAAATTCCATTGAGTGTGATTGATGAGGTTAAAGAAAAAATTCACAAGATAAAAATTCCAAAAACAACATCAGTGCGTCCTGTATTGATATATGAGGGCGAATTATCTAGCAATATCAAAGCTGAAAATTTTTTTAGTCATCTTATTTCTTTTGAGGATTTACTGCATATGAGGGATGTAATCGGCCCTCATTGACAGTTATCTATCTTTTCATTAGCCATAAAAAGATGTTTTTAAAGGGCTCGTAGCTCAATTGGTAGAGCAATGGACTCTTAATCCGGCGGTTGAAGGTTCGATTCCCTCCGGGCCCACCAATAAATGTTATAGTAGAATAAAAAAGAGGTTATTATGGCCAAAAAAGGCAGTCGCGAAACAGTTAAAATGGAATCTAGTTTAAAAAATGGTTATTTTTATGTTACTCAAAAAAATAAAAAAACCTCAAAAGAGAAACTTGTATTAAAAAAATATGATCCAAAAGCTCGTCAGCATGTAGAATTTAAAGAAGTAAAACTTAAGTAACCTATCTTTTGTTTATTTTGTAAAACTCCTATGAAGATCAACTAAATAGGAGAATTTTTATATGTCTAAGCAATATGATTTAGTAGTTATAGGTTCCGGTCCTGGTGGATATGTGGCAGCTGCAAGAGCTGCGTCTTTAGGTTTAAGTACTGCCATAGTGGAAAAAGACAAAGCTTTGGGTGGAACCTGTTTGCATAGAGGGTGTATACCCACTAAAGCATTGCTACACGCTGCTGATACCTATGATGAGATCAAACATGCTTCTTTAATAGGTATAAAAACTTCTGGTGTAAGCATTGATTGGTCAGAAATTCAAAAATATAAAAATAAAGTTGTTGGCACCAATGCCTTTGGTGTTGCTCATTTGATGAAAACTAATAAAATTGATGTATTTAGCGGCTTTGGCTCATTGGTGGACAAAAACACCGTAAGCGTTGATGGCCCTAAGAAAGAAGTGCTAAAAACCAAAAATATTTTATTGGCAGTTGGTTCAAAACCAAAAAATTTGCCTTGCTGTGGCGATAAACCAGATAAAAAAATATTAACGTCAGATACTATTCTTGATTTAGATCATATTCCAAGCTCACTTACTATTGTAGGTGGCGGTGTGATTGGTATTGAGTTTGCCTCTATTTTTGTGCGCTTTGGAACTAAAGTTAGTGTAATTGAATATATGCCCAATATTTTATCCATGGCTGATGAAGATTGCATTAAAGAACTTAAATTTCAACTAGAAAAACAAGGCGTAGTTTTCTATACCTCTGCCTCGGTAGATAAGCTTGATGCTAAAACCAAAGAAGTTAAAACTGTTTTTACTCAAGATAACAAAAAAATGGAAATCAGTAGTGAATATGTTTTAGTAAGTATTGGTAGAACACCACTTACTAGTGCTATGGGGCTTGAGAATACTAAAGTAGTTCTTGATAAAGGCTTTGTTAAAATTAACCAATGTATGCAAACTGACGAAAGTAATATTTATGCCATTGGTGATTGTGTTAATACGCCTTGGCTCGCTCATGTGGCGTCTAAGGAAGGTT
Source organism: uncultured Myxococcales bacterium (assembly GCA_964493205.1). Classification (GTDB taxonomy): domain Bacteria; phylum Myxococcota; class UBA727; order UBA727; family JABDBI01; genus CAZBMJ01. Next base: position 54,664 of record CAZBMJ010000004.1, on the reverse strand, counting down.
TAATAGCTGCTAATCACATGGCTGGCAAAAAAACTAATATTTTAAATTATGACCATACTCCTTCTTGTGTTTACTCAGAACCACCAGTTGCATGGTCGGGACTTACAGAAAATGAAGCAAAAGCAAGAGGCCTTGATATAAAAGTAAGCAAGTTTGATTTTATCAGAAATGGCAAAGCGGCAATTTTAGGTAAAACGCGAGGTTTTGTTAAATTTATTTGCGATAAAAAATATGGCGAAATTTTGGGTGTGCATATAATAGGGCCACAAGCCACAGAATTATTAGCTGAACCAGCCTTCGCCATGCAAATGCAAGCTACTATTGATGATATTGCTGATGTTGTTCATGCCCACCCAACATTGTATGAAGCTATTTATGAAGCAGCACTGGGCGCTACTGACCAAGCTATACATGGATAAAGTATTAGAAACCCAATTTTATGGGGCCAACCAAGACTATGAGAAAAGTTTAGCGCTTATGCGTGAGCATCATAATGCCTTGCAAGCTGATAGTGGCCCCAATTTTTTAATGTTTTTAGAATATAAGCCGGTGATAACTTATACTCGCCAGCATGGCCATACAAATATTATCAGTTGTGAGAAAAATATTTTAGCTGATAATATTGCTTTGTGTGAAGCTGATAGAGGTGGTGATGTTACTTTTCATGGTCCAGGGCAATTAGTAGGTTACCCCATTATTAAACTTAAAAATGTTGGTGCTACTAGCATAGACGTTAGTTTTTATATGAAAAATTTGCAAAATGCATTGCTTAGTTCTTGTTTTGAATTAGGCATTACTAATGCTTTATTATTACCAGGTAAAAGCGGCATATGGGTTAAAACCTATGAAAATAATTTAGTTAAGCTTAAAAAACTTATTGCCATTGGCGTGGGCTTAAGTAATGGCGTTACAAAACATGGTTTTGCATTTAATATCGATATTGACTACGCACCATATGTCAAACACATTACTCCTTGTGGCCTTAAAGGTTGTGGTGTGATCACTATGAAAGAAATTTTTAACGATTTAGATCAAGACTTGCCAAACTATGAATCTATTTGGCGCTGTATTAGTAAAAATGTGGCTTCCAACTTTGGCTTAACTTTAAAATTCAGCAAAATTTAGATTATCTATTTTTTGCCGCACTGTATTTTTATCTGTATATTCCTACAACAAGTAGTTATCTTTTTTGCGAGGCTCTTCAGGGAGTATTGGCTGTTGTTCTAGGTTAAGTTTACGTTTTTTGCCGCATTCTAGTGATTTATCTTCTTTAGTACAACTTGAAGAATTTAACGCTTTATCACTAGCTTCTACAACGCCTTGGGCTTCATGTTCCCCATTTTTTGTGCAACGGTCATAAGCTCTTTTGTTGATATTATAATAAAGGCATATATTTGTGGGCCAATCTTGTCGTAAAGTTTCATGGCCTTGTAACTTAATACGTTTTTCAAACTTTACTGTGGATAAATTTTCCACATCTTCTATTCTTGTATGCCAATAAAAGTTAGAAGCTTCAGATAAAGCTTGCACAGCCAATCCTTCTATGCCTAAGTTTGCATAGGCATAAATAAGAGAAATAGATGAAGATTCATCCTTACGCTCTTCATGTTGCTTATTTGTTAAATCGCTAACTATCCCAGTATAATATTGGTTTTTTTGTTGTTCACTCAAAGTGGTTCTTCTTAGCCTCACTCCTTCATAAACTTTTTCTAATTCTTGTAGAGCTGTTAAATGAGCAGAGTTTCTATCACCAGAAATCATTTCAACATTACAAGCGCCTCTAGATTCATCATGAGTTCTGATTTGATTAGTAAGATCGTTATCAAATATTACTAAACCATCTTTTATGTCAGATCTGCCTTTTACTGAATAACCTGCACTAAAATCGCATTTTAATACTGCTTCAAATGGCTCCATTTGAAAGTTAGTGGCTGCATTAATAGCAATAGGCACAATAAATGGCTCTAAATACATGCCTAGGGCTCTTGCACCAGCAACGGTTAGATCAAAAGTTATGTTAGCTCCGGTATAATCACCAGCACCTTTTGCATCGCCAAACATTTTTACAGATTTTACTTGGTTATTTTCTTTGGCTGTATCGGTTAGGGCTGTAAAGTTAAAATCAGTAGCTGGCATAATGACAATTTTTTTATCAGGAACAAGCATTTTGTATTTTGAAAGAGTTTCTAGTTGTTCTTCAGTAAAACCAGCATAGACACTCATGCTAAAAAATCCCACATACGAATTATCAGCGCTTGCCAAAGAATCACTAAAAGCCGCAATAAGTTCAGCAGTTGTATTATAAGTTTTTAAATCAAATTTGCCGCCTGCCATACGCAAATACATGGCTGCTAAGTCTATTTGTGAAATTATGTGTTGTTCTTCGAGAGTTTTTATTTCTTCCTTAAGCCTTTGTATTTCATTCTTTTTTTCTAAAATTATAGCTGATATTTTTTCAACCATATCTTTGCGCTCTATTAACATAGCTTCTGCTAACTTTTCTTCAAAAAAAGATATTCTTTGTTGAGTATATTTAATTTGGTCATCGATATAACTTACCCTTTCTTTCATCCACGGTAAATTTTTATAAGCATCACTCTTAAGATTATTTAGAATCTCTATGCAATCATCAAAATGCTCTACGAGGCGCATATTTCTTAAGCCGCCAGCAGAACCTTGATCAAAGACATAAGGCCTAAATGGTGGCACATAATAAACTATATTTTTATCTTTGCTGTCCTCATAGAGCTGCAATGACAATAACGCTTTAGCAATGTCTTTATGTTCTTGACTTTGAATATTTATGTTTTTAGGAAGTTCTAAACTTATTTTTTGTTGTGTAGGCATAGCTTGCAGCATGCTTGTTAGTAAAAAAGATAATGAAAAGATTTTTTTAAACATTTTTTCCCCCAAAAATATGTTTTTTAAAATCTAAACTAATTTGATAAAAAAAGTAAAATTAATTAATGAAATTAAGTAGTTAGATTTGAACAAATATTGAGGATTTATAAAATTTAGAGTTCTAAAATGCCAAATTCTTTTAAGAGCTTAAAAGTATTTGGAAATACTAGGTTAAAATGCTCTTCAAACTCTTTAATGCTTAAAGAAGGATGTGAAAGATTGTAATCATACATTCCTTGCAATGTGCGTGCTAAATATTCAGCAATATGTTGAGTTTCTGGATAGCTACTTACTTGTTCAAATAAATCTTCTATAATATGGTTATTTTTAATAGACCCCGCTTGAATATCTTTTTGTATAGCAATCTTAAAATCATCGTTTTTAGGTTCGCAATATTTGTTATGTTTTAGATCTACGCAGGCATGCACAAGTTCATGAAGTACCACATGTTGAATTACGCTAGATTTATTAACTTGTTCTTCATTAAGATAGATAGCATTTTTTGTGTCAAAATTATAACCGCCAGCAAACTTATCTTTAATAAAATATATACCAAATGACGGTTTTTTTTCTGCCAAAACTTTACTGTACTCTAAAATAGGCAGAATATAGCTATAGACAGCTAGTTTTTCTGAATCAACGTATAATTTATCAAATGCTTTTTGACATGTATCTTTAAGTGTTTCATTTGATGTATAGGCTTTTAAACCGCAAGGAAGAACAATTTCGTGACTATCATTACTATTTTTAGTGATGGTTTCTTTGCATTGTAACTCGAGGGTTGAATATCCTTTTTGGGCAAAAATACTAGCTACTCGAGAATTTTTAAGTGTTGCTGTGAGAGTATTATTATTATTTTTTGTATGTTCACAAATAATAGATGTAATTTTATTATGACCTTTTTCTAATGCCATTTGAAAAGGTGTAAGTTCTTCTTCGTCACTAAAAGCACTAAGATGTATTAATGGATTTACTGCATATAGGTTAGGATCTGCATTAAACTCAAGCAATATTTCTGCGCATCTATCATAGCCTGTTGAGGCTGCAATATGTAAAGGGGCAATTTTTCGCGAAGAGAAAAGAGACTCAGCGGCTAGAGCATTAGGATCTGCTTTATATTGTAAAAGAGCTTTCGTAATATAGGGCAGGTTTCTTGTAACTGAGTAATGAAGGGCAGTGCGATTATCAAAATCCTGTCTGTTGACATCCACTTTATCTATATAATTACAAATTTCATTTACAAATTCATAATAACGAAAAATAAAAAATGAAAAAATATTCATTCTATAGCAATAAAGAGTTCCTACGTTTGGATCTGCATCATAGGAAAGCAATAACCTGATAATAGTAACAAAATTTTGATCATAGTTTTTATGATATGAGGAACAAGCAATACCAAGAGGAGAATACTCTGCATTAGCAAAAACTTTACAGTTAGCAATTTGATTTAAAAAATGAGGGAATTCTTTAATGATATGTTCTATTTTTTCTTTATTACCTTCACGTACAGCCTTATGAAGTTCATTTTCTTCTTGAACAATAATGTTTGTTGAAAATGCTTTATAAGTTAAAAATAATATAGTAATAATTTGTATATGGAGGTATTTTCTTATAATCATTATTTGGCTCTTTATATTTAAATATAATAATATATTATTATTCTTTACTTGAGGCCTGTCAATAAGGTATTTTTGATGGGAAAATTTTGCTTGGTGGTAAAATTGCTATTATTTTATCTGATGAACAAATCATGGTACAGATTTAGTAAGCCATGCAGTAGCTAGATTTATAGTTCAGCAACCTAATAACCAAAGCCTTTTTAACCAATAGATAAAAAAGTCATAGAAAAAATAAGCAAACAATAGCGTATAATTCATATTGACGACTCGTGATATGAAACACATTATATCTTTTAAAATTTAAGAGGTATTTATGGCCCAAAATATAATCATGCCCCAGCTTGGAGAATCCATTGCTGAAGGAACCATTGTTAAATGGCTCAAAGAAGTTGGCGATAGTGTTAAAAAAGACGAAAATGTACTTCTTATTTCAACAGACAAAGTAGAAGCCGAAATTCCTGCTCCTTGTGATGGAGTATTGGTAAATATTTTGGTGAAGGCTTCAGAAACAGTTGCTGTAGGAAGTGTCTTAGGACAAGTGGGTGAAAAAGGTGAATCTGTAATTGCTGCAAAACCAGTAACTACAGCTGTTTTAGAAGCCACCCCTGTTCCTAAAATAGAAGTTAAAACAGAAGTCAAAGCTTGTTCAATGCAGTCTCAAACTCAAGAAATTAAACAAGATACTAGCCCAGATATGTCTAAGTTTTTCTCCCCCTTAGTGAAAAAAATTGCCTCAGAGAAAAATGTTACTGAAAGTGAGCTTGGTAACATAAATGGTAGTGGCATTGCTGGAAGAGTTTCTAAAAAAGATCTTTTGGATTATTTAGATAATCGTTTGTCTGTACCAAAATCTAATGATAATCCAATAAGCTCTTTTAAAGTAGATTTTTCTGTAGGGCAAAAAGAAGAATCAAGGCCCATATCAAGCATGAGAAAAGCTATTATTGACAACATGATAGCTTCTAGAAAAACTAGTGCTCATGTGACAACTTTTTTTGAAATAGATTATACTAACATCGATAAAATAAGAGCTAAGTATAAAGAAAGCTTTAAGGCTCAAGAAGGTGTGTCTTTAACTTATACAACTTTTTTAGCTGCAGCAGTATGCCAAGTTTTGCGTCGTCACCCTTATATAAATGCTTCTCTTACACAAGATAAGATTATTTTTAAGCAAGAAGTGCATTTAGGTATTGCTGTGTCTATAGAACAGCCTGAACCTGGGCTGATGGTGCCAGTTATTAAACATGCGGATAAACAAAGTTTGCGAGGTTTAGCCCATACTATTAATGATTTAAGTACGCGTGTGCGAACTAAAAAGATTAAACCAGATGAGCTTTCTGGAGGCAGTTTTACCATTACAAATCCTGGTAATTATGGAGCTATTATCGGTACTCCTATTATTAATCAGCCTCAAGTAGCAATTTTAGGTGTTGGTCAAATTAAAAAAAGTGTACAAGTAATAGAAATAGACGGTCAAGATACTATTGCCATTAGAAATACTGGTTTATTAAGTTTGTCTTTTGACCATCGCTTAATTGACGGTGCTACAGCAGATATTTTTATGGCTGATTTACAAAAAACCCTACAAACTTGGAATAGTGAGCCCTAAATGGATATTCAAGTAAGGCCTTCTTGGCTTAAAATTAAAGCTCCTCGTGGTGATAATTTTGAGCATGTAAAGCAAGTAATTGCTCAAGAGCGCTTGCATACGGTTTGCTCATCTGCTGCCTGTCCTAATATGGCTGAATGCTGGAATATTGGTACGGCAACGTTTATGATTTTGGGCAATCAGTGCACAAGGGCCTGCCGTTTTTGTAATGTGGCTACCTCAAAAAGGCCTTTACCTGTAGATTTAGATGAGCCTGCAAGATTATTGAATGCTGTTATAAAAATGCGCCTTAAACATGTGGTAATAACTTCCGTAGCTCGCGATGACTTAGCAGATGGTGGCGCATTGCAATTTGCCAGGGTCCTTAAGACACTTAAAACTCATACCGATGTAACTACTGAAGTACTAGTTCCTGATTTTTTTGGTGATATAAATAACTTAAAATTAGTATTAGAACAAAAGCCTAATATTTTTAATCATAATTTAGAGACTATTAGGCGCCTTACTCCAAAAATTCGCTCAGGAGCTCAGTACGAAAGATCTTTAAAACTTTTACAAGACGCCAAAAAACTTGCACCAGATATCATAACTAAAAGTGGTTTAATGCTTGGTTTAGGTGAAGATGATGAAGAAATAAAAGAGGCTATTACTGATATTAAAGCTCATGGTTGTGACAATTTAACTATTGGTCAATATTTACGACCTACACCAAAGCATCACGAAGTAATGCGCTTTGCGCCTCCAGAGACTTTTTTATTTTTAGGTAATTTTGCCAAAAATTTAGGCTTTCGCCATGTGGTAAGCGGGCCACTTGTGCGTTCTAGCTATCATGCACAAGATGGGCTTTAGCGAAAAATAATAGTGATTGCCTGTTGTTTGCCATCATCCCAATCAAAGGTATTGATGATGGATGCAAAATTTTGGTTGACATTATTTTTGTTGCTTGGTGCAAGCCTTGACCATATTAGTCTAAGAGCAGAACTTTTCCCATCATCGTAGTCAAAACATCTTAATATACTTACAATATCTGAGATGGATAAGTTAGTTAGATTATAATTTTTTAAAACCATAATTTTTCCATCATCAAAATCCATAGTTTTTAAAAGACTTATAATTTGGGGAAAATTAGTATTAGTATTGGAAGTTCTATTTTCAATGGAAGATGTCTGTGGTGATATTTGATAACTTATTTGAGGTTTAGGTAAATATTTTAGAGCATCACTTTTGTAAGAAGATGAAAGAGAATTCATAATAGCAAAGTATTGATCAGAAGAAATGTTTTTTAGAAATAATGAAAGGGCTTTAATAGCATCAATTTTGTAAGTAGAACTATTTACATCGTTAATTAAAAATAAAGCATCTTGTGGCGTTAGGTGAGCATTTTTGGCAAACACTTTAATAGCATCGATTTTATAACTATCTGATTGGATAGTTTGAATAATGGTTTGTGTGTTTCTTTGCAATTCACTTGTTTTAAGTAATTTAATAATATCGATGCGATAGCTATCTGATTGTACTCGATTATAAATATATTTTTTGCATTGAGGATCGATTGAAGGATATTTTTCATTAACAAATTTGTACAACTGAACTAATTTTGAATCATTGCCTTTGACGGCTATGTATCGAGCAAGATCATTGGCATCTTCGTTTGAGAGCGTAATTTTCTGGAATAAAAAATAGAAAGACCAATAACTATTATCAAAAGCAGAAGCTAACTGAAAAATAGCATTTTTATTTAAAATACTGTGAGGAGAAATAATTGATTGTACAAGCAAATATTTATTTATTTGATTTTTTTCTGCTTTTATAACTGGAATTAGCGTGCTTACTTCGTAACGATTTCTATTATTTTCAATAAATTGTTGTTGGCTATTGTATGCCCGTTGTAATGAAAATAAGTCAATAAATTGATTATTTACCTGTATACTTTCATGACTCAAAAATTCTATATCAATTTCTGATCCCATGTAGCTCGAAGTGCCATAGCCATTTCTCTTCATTACTGTAATCTGAACATCATATCCAGTTATGACCATCTTTTGTAATTGATCATCATATTGTATAGAGAAATTTTCGTAATAGACATCCATAATGCTAGCGAAAGTAACATTTGCCCAAAAACAAAAGACCAGTAAACTGTAAATCCATCGCAAAAACATCTTTTCCTCCTCTAGTAGAAACTAGATAGAAGAACTTTAAAAACACCTTGATTATTTCTGAAAAAGCATGCCATACCAAAATGCCAAAAAAATTGTGTTAAACCCCATAAAAAAGAAATTTATATATAAAAATCAATCACTTATATTGATTAAATTTTAATTGTTGAAATCTATTTACTTTTCATTTTAACAATAGAGGCTCAGTAGAAATTCGTCCAAAATCAGGCTGTTGGCCCCAGAAACCTAGCCAACCATGCCTCATGGCGGCTTGACTCGGGTCTTACTCGCTAAAACCGAACCTGTAAGATGTATTATGTTAGCTTTTAAGCAGAGAAATGCTGTTTTGGCTCCAAATTATAGGCCTCGGTAGATGGGCTTTTTCAAAAATTGGCGGTTATGTTACTTAGACTCTCAATACTAAATCTATACTATTTCTAATAATATCCATTATCAGAAGCGCTGTTTCTTTTGTTCGAAAATTGAGGATTTTTGGTTTTTTAATTTTCTAAAATGAAATTTCTTGGAAATAATTCGTCTTCCAGTAAGGCTTTAAAGGAATTGCGTGGCTCTAAGGCTTGCTAATGGACCAAAGTATTTATTTAAAAAGGCCCAGGCTTAAATACCAACTTTTTGGAGATTTCATGAAACATATCGATGAAGAACGCTTAGAAAATGATTTAATCTATCGCTTTGGCTACCTAGTTGAGTTCATCGGATTTTCTTCCGAAGACATTGAAGTTATCCACTCATCGGGAAATTTTCTCGCTCCCTTATTACCCGGGCTGGTAGAGGCCGTTTATAGGAAACTGCAAGCTCAAGATGCCACTTGGCGGCATTTTTTGCCAAGGCAGAAGGGCTATGATGGAGAAATCCCCAAAAAACTGGCGGAACTTGACCAGGATCATCCTCAAATTGCCTTTCGTAAAAAGCATTTAATCCGTTATTTAGAGCGATTGGTAAGTACTCCCTACGATAACAGCATGGTTAAATATTTGGATATGGTGGGCAAAATTCACACCAAGCAAGCTGGGAACCCAGATATTTTCATCCCGGTTATTCAAATGAATGCCTTGATGGGTTTTGTGAGTGATGCGATTAACCAAACTATCCTAGAATCCCATCTAGATTTTCCCATAAAGGCTAAAGCAGTAAGAGCTTTTAGTAAGTTGCTTTGGATACAAAATGATCTTATTCAGCGCCATTACAGCAATTAATTTTATTCAGGTCCTTGATAGGCCTAGTTTCCACCAAATAGGTAAAATTAGTAAAAAAAATAACCGTCGCATATTGGCGACATATTAATGCCAGAGATTCATTCAAGGATGATTTTCTGGCTGATCGCCAGGCTGCCAGCTGAGTTTCCCCCCTTTCAGCTAGAAAGGAGAGAAGATCCCAAGTGGTAAGCCATTATGTTTTAACGGTAATTTTTACTGATAAATTAAGTTTTTTGAAAACTTATCTACCTTCTTTTCCCACCAGAGGCTCAGTAGAAATTCGTCCAAATCAGGCTGTTGGGCCCAGAAACCTAGCCAACCATGCCTCATACCGGCTTGACTCGGGCCTTACTCGCTAAAGCCGAACCTGTAAGATGTATTATGTTAGCTTTTAAGCAGAGAAATGCTGTTTTGGCTCCAAATTATAGGCCTCGGTAGATGGGCTTTTTCAAAAAAAGGCGTTTGTGTCTATTTTATTTGCCATTTATAAACGAGATTTTGGTGTTTTAAGGCATGGATAAGTGGCTTTGTAAGAATAATGTATTTTCCAATATCCCGTTTCATCATTTTGGTATCTTACTTTTTTTTCCTCCACATCAAACGGTGTTGCTACGTCGGAACCGCAGAAAAATTGAGCATCTCGCAATGTTTCTTGTCGGGTTCTTTCTATAGCCCTTTCATTATCGTCACGCTCCCATAAGAAGACATACGATGAGGTTGTTACTTGCCAACCATCGTTGATGCTGCTCTGCGGGATAAATGAAGCTGTTGAGGTTACACTACCAATGTAGCAATTTGGCGAACCACGATAAACCTCTTCACATTCTATCCTATCTTTCCATGCAATGACTTGGTGGAAGGCTTCGGTGGTGCCAAGCTTATCTATAGCGTTCTGATGCGCTCTTTCTATAAGTTCTGACAATAGTGGCGGAGGAACGCCAAGTTCGGGAGAATGGGAGGCATTTCCTGTGACTACTATTAAGTCAGTATTTCCAAATACGGGAATCCCTGTGATTATGAGCAGTATAAAATATCGAGCAAAACTCATGTTTTTTCCTTTGGCAGAGGTCCACTATATTATTTCGCTAGGATTATATTTGGCGTCTTATGGGATGCCCAATGTGCCATTAAAACGACTTTGATCCTGGTTTTACTCTCGAAGCCGAGCCCATAATTGCGCTTATCAACTATGATTTTGAAAAAATATCCAAAACTTTTCAAACTAACGCGCGGCATAGCGAAATTACATAATTTACCAAAGATGGCTGTATAGAGAAATTTTCGTAATAGACATCCGTAATGCTAGCGAAAGTAACATTTGCCCAAAAACAAAAGACCAGTAAACTGTAAATCCATGGCGAAAACATGTTTTTCTCCTTGAGAGGAACACGCTGGGTGATAACTTTACAAATGTTTTAGTTATTTCGTGTTTGCTGCCTTTGCGGTGAATAATCAGCGCAATCTCTGCAAAATTGCGGTGATTAGCTAAAGAAATATTGCCATGACACTTGCTGTTCTAGCTGCAATCCGCTTGGGTTTAATTTTTTGAGGTCTTTATGGCTGGTAAATTTCTATTACTTTTCTTTATACTACTTAGTTCCTGGCAAACTCATGGAATTACTGCAACTGCCGCAGATATTATAGCTGCTCTGATAAAAGAATATAAATTTAATATTCCCTTAAAAATCGTGATATACCACGACACTGTTCTAGCGGAAGTTTGTGCTAATTTACCATTACCTGTACGAAAAAAAATAAGTATTTTAACGCTAGGAACGTATGATAAGGTCCCTTCGAATTTAGACCAATTATTTCCTAATTTAATAGCGTTTGAAGCTCGCGGTTCTCTTCCTAAAAAATTAATACCATGGTTTAAATCATATAAAATATTTAGCCATAATAACATTAATTATGGGAAATTTAATAAGGTACAAGATGTGCCAGATCGTGCTTTTTATGAAGAGGATTATATAATTGAAAATAATGTAATAACTATTCCTGAAGAGCTTGACCAAAAACAGTTTCATTCACTTGAAGAAATATGTGTGCTGAGCGGCCAAGAACCAAAAATAGAAGCATATGAGAGTGACGATGAGGCGCAGATAGAAGACGGTCAGCTGGTATTTAGGGCACAGCAAGAAGTTTTTGAAGATCCCCAAGAAGAGAGTAATGAGCAGGAACTCTTGTTGCCAGATAATCTCACAGATATAAGCTCGCTTTATATCCCCGTCCCGTATGCTCGGCAAAAGCTCGCAAACAATTTTGGAACGTTGAGTTTTCAAAACACGCTTCAATTTGGACGCAGAGAAGCCTCAAAAAGTGAAATTACCAGCTATCAAAAGATAGTTGAAGAAATATCTTTGGCCAATCCCATATATCGTGATGCCATAAAGAAATTTTTTGGCCAGATAGAGGCCATCAAGGCAGAGCCTCATGCTGCAGGCCCTATATTTATCCCCTTACCTGGCCCTCCTGGTACTGGAAAAACTTATCTTATTGAACTTTTAAAATCTCGTGCTGGGGTTTTAATCAGAGAGCTCAAATTTCATATGCAAAAAGGTAATGTGACGCTGCCCTTAAAAAAATGCATCAATGAAATTGCTGAACCTGTTGATGTGGCTAGCGAAAAGATAAATATTTTATTCTTTGATGAAATCCAAAATCTCATGAGTGAAGAAGAAATATTGGAAAAAATAAAGCCTTTGGCAGGGCTGCAGGCAGAATTAATAAAATTACAGGATGAGTATAAAATTGTAGAAGTTAAAAAAGATGATGAGAAGAATCGCATTGAATATTATAAGGCAGAAATCACCAGAGCTGAAAATAGATATGAAGAAGCACTAAAAAATGTGCAAGAGATGATTGCTCAAAAAAAAGAAACTTATTGTATGTTGCAGGAAATCTTTGGCACGGGATACTTTTCTAAAACTACTAAGCGAACTGTGTTAGCCTATGTTCAAGAATTTATTGACAACGGCACAGAGATTATTTTAGCTAAAAAGAAAAAAGATGAAATTGTTTCATCTAATCAAGAAATGGCTCAAGCAAAAGAAGTTTCCCAGGCTAATTTTGAGCAATTACTGCTAAATAGCGAAGATGATATAAATGCCAAAAACCATAAGAAAAAACTTGAAGAAATAGAAAAGAAGCTTGAAAAAAATAACCAAGAACTCCTAGAAATAGAAAAGAAAATTACCATTATAAAAACCACGTTAATAAATCTTACACAAGAGCTATTAGAAGATTACCCTAGGCTTATTGGAGAGTATACTGCTCTTAAAGAACCGGCATTGATCATCAACCAGTTTATTAAAACTCCTGTAAAATTTATAAAGCTTATGCAAGAGCAAGCCCAAATAACACCCTCTCAAAGCAAGTGGAGCCTTAATAAAACCATTATTTTTTTGGCGGTGAATAATCATGCATTGATTGCTCGTGTGAACAACAAATTTAAAAGTGGTGGCAAGATGAATCCTAATATTGATCCTCAGGAATACCGCAACGTTTATGAAGAGTTCATAGACAACAAAGAACTTCAACAAATGATTTTGTCCAGATTTACTTATTATGATGCAGAATCGGCTTTAAAAGAATTTCTTGGGCAAGAAATAGAAGAAATACAAGAAGAGACTTCCATTGACAGCCGTCTTAACCTAGAAAATTTTGAAGAAAAGCTGCCGCCAGGAAAAGATGAATGGAGAAGCATTATTTTAGAGCAGCTTAAGATTAAAGAAAAAAATATTGCCCTAGATATTGCAGAAGCCGGAGTTGGAGTATTAAGAGCAATAAAAGATGAAGATGGTCAAATAAATGCACAAGAAGAGAGAGGGCATGAAATTCCTTTTAAAATGAGTTTTGAAGAGGAACTTATTGATTTTATTTACAAAAAATGTGCAGGGATTTTAGGTTTTCGTACCTTTAAACCTCGGTTTAACGAGCTATTTCAAGGATTTGATGCTGCTCTTAAATTAGAGCTTTTTGCTAGGCAAAATCAATATGAAGAAGATTTTTTGCAAGCTGCTTACGAGTATATGCACTCTCATAAAGAATGTAGAAACGCTCATACTGCTCAAAGAAAGATGTATGGACTTAAAAATTTAGTTGTTGCCTTTAGAGATAAAGCAGGAAATCCTTTGCTAGAAGTGATTAGCAAGTACAATGACGAAAGTGGTAATGAGATACATGCAAAGATTCTGCAATATCCCATCGTGTTTGAAGAGCAAGGAAAAGCTATAAAAGAACTTGCGCCAGCCAAGGATTATTTACCAGTAGCCAATGAAATTGCTGCAATGCTAGTTTTGGGAATGAATAATTTTTTATCTCGCCCCAAACCGGGTATCGAATTTGGCGATCACTGTATTGAACCAGATTTTATTTTAAAACTTTGGCCTAATCGCTCGGTTGCTAACTACTCTTACGAATATCGCAAAATCATGACTTATATGGCAACCCTTGCAGTTGCTGCAAAACTTAATATCAATGTGAGAAAAAAGTATAATCCTACTTATCAGAATTTTTTGGAAAAAAGCATCAAAGAATTGCGGCAATATATCAATAGCCAAGAGAGGCAATTAAACTTTCCCCAAAAAGAAAAGTTGCCCTTACATAAAGTGATCGGCGATGAGCTTTCTAAAATAAAATTTTTTCAAAAAATATATGATCCAACTATAGAAGACAGCGAAATTATGCAATATTTGCTCGATAATGCTGATTTATTTGTTGGGTTTTATGACAATATAATCAATGCCATAGCCCAAAGGATTGTGGATAAAAAAGCACAAAAAGAGCCTTTAGCTTTTAGTAATTTGGAACTATATGAATTAGTTAATAGTTATTGGCCTAGCATAGATTATACCAAGCAAAAAAAATGGCATCATATTCTTAACTGGTTTTTTGGGTGGGATATAGTGGCTATAAACTTTGATTCGGCGCAAGCTCTCAACGTTAAAATAAAAAATGATTTATTATTTTGTGAAGAAGGCTGCCCTAACATTCTTTTGTGTAAAAATGAAAACCTCAATCCTGTAATACTTGAAACACCTTTGAGCTTGGCAGAAAAGATTGCTAAAACCTTAGGAAAAGTAGGTAAGAAAGAATACCAAAGAGTATCGCCTAAATTTTCTTCAGATGAGCATTATAAAAATGGCTTTGCTCCTATTAATTTGGACGCAAATCCAACTCATTTGGATTAGCGTCTCCTTTCTATTGGCCAGAATTCTGTTCAGATTCCTGGTCTTTGCGAGGGAACGCAGTGACCGCCGCAATCTCATCGTTATGGATGGATTGCTTGGTTGCTAACGCGCCTCGCAACGACACAGACTTTGTTTTTTTTCATATGTTATGCGAATAATTTGGGGTGTTTAAATTAAGATTTTACAAGCATTAATAAGATGATCAACTTGGCTTTGACTCCCTACTGAAATTCTTACGTAATCAGGCATTTGGTAGCTATCTAGGCTTCTCACAATAACACCTTGACTAAAAAGCTTGCTACATAAGGCATTAATACTCATCATGTGAGGATTTCTTTTTGCTAAAACAAAATTACCTTCAGTATTGCTCACTAAAAAACCTAAATTTTTTAATTTACTAATTAATATAGGCTTCATTTTATTATTATTATCTATGCTATTTTGCACATGTTCTTTATCAGTAAGTGCAGCCATTGCTGCCACTTGCGCGAGAGCATTAATATTAAATGGGTCAGCTATTTTTGATAAGATCTCAATAATATGTTTATCACCCATGGCATAGCCAATGCGCAATCCAGCTAGTGCATAAATTTTAGAAAATGTACGCAATACTATGGTTCTAGGCCTACTTAAAGCTATTTCTAGACTGTTTAAATAATCTTTTTGGCATACATATTCAAAATAAGCTTCGTCTATAACTAATACGAGGTCTTCAGGTAAATTTTTAACAAAATCCATAAAAAGATTTTTTGAAATATACGTCCCAGTGGGATTATTGGGATTGCCTAAAAATAATAATTTAATTGCTTGCTGAGTATTATCTTTAATAATCTTTAGCATTAAATCTAAATCATAGTTCATATTTTGGTCGAGCGGCACGCTGATTTCTTGTTTTCCATGTGCCATTATGGCTAATTTGTACATAACGAATGTGGGCCAAGAGTTGAGTACTGATTCATTGGCTCCAACAAGCCCACGCACTAAATTTACAATAAGTTCACTGCTGCCGTTACCAAGAGCAATATTGGAAGGCTTTATATCAAACTGTTTATAATGATGACAAATACTTAAAATAGTTTGTTCTCGATTAACATTTGGATAAATATGAATATCTGTTAAGTTATTTTTGATAGCCTCAAGAGATTTTTTTGAAGGCCCCAAAGGATTTTCATTTGAAGCAAGTTTTGACCACGATAAAATAGTAGAATTTTGTTCTATAGCCTTACCCGCTACATACAAAGGCATGGATAATATATGAGAATCAGTTAAATTAAGCATGCTTGCCCCCAAGCTTATCTTAACAGTTAGTAGTGATAATCTAAATTTATGTGCTATTTACTACTCAATATCTCAAAACTCTTTCCGGATCTTTCTAACTTCCTAATTTCATTGCTAGTATTAAAACTTGCAATTATTCCATTGATGGAATATCGCTTAAAGGTTATATTTAGGGTGAATCATGGCGCTTTGGGAAATTGAATATACAGATGAATTTGAAGAATGGTGGGATATGCAAAACGCAATGTTACAAGTTGATATAGATACGGTCGTCCGGCTCTTAGAGAAATTTGGAACACAACTTGGCTTTCCATACTCATCTGGGGTGGAGGGTTCATGTCATTCCCATATGCGTGAATTACGAATTCAGCATAAAGGGTCACCATACCGTATTTTGTATGCTTTCAATCCTAAACGAACGGCTTTACTTCTCTTAGGTGGTTGTAAAGAAGGAAAAGATCGATGGTATGAGCAGAATATTGCAATGGCTGATAAGCTTTATGACAAGCATCTCAAAGAGCTAGATGAGGAGAAAAAAAATGTCTAAATCCTTCAAAAACTTGCGTGCAAAAATGCAACCCGAGCATCAAAAAATGGCAAAAGAAAAAGCAGAATTGCTTATGAAAGAAATGCCAATACATGAACTGCGACAAGCGAGGAAATTAAGCCAAGAGCGGCTAGCTGAGACACTGGGGAAAAAGCAAGCGAGCATTTCAAAGATTGAACATCGCACAGATATGTATATTTCAACGATACGCAGTTATATTGAAGCCATGGGAGGTCAATTAAAGATTATTGCCCACTTTCCCGATGGAGATGTTGTAATCAAACAATTTCATGATATCGAGGATAATACACTCAAAGCTACCTAGCTATATTTTTACTGTATGGAATATGGGTGAGCTAAAACAAATTCAGGTATAATTATTTTTAAAGAATTACCAAATTCATCAGTAGCGGTATAATAACCCTTCATACTGCCAAAGCTAGTTTTTAAAGGACAAAAACTAATATAATTGTAAGTGCTGCCAGGTTTTAGCACTGGAGTTTGTCCAACTACACCATCGCCTTCTACATATTCAATATTAAAAAAAGCATCGGTAATAATAAAAGAACGCCTTTTAATTTGTATTGTATGTTCGCTATTATTAGTAATAGAAACATCATAAGAAAATACATATAACGAATTTTGTGGGTTAGATTTTAGCTCATCATATTTAGGTTCTACGTGCACTGTTATATTATTTTTATAATCTTTAAAGATAGTCATGTATCAACCTATGAAAGTCATAATTTTATTTTTTTACCATAGTAGCAAATTTTAAAAGACAAAATTGCCATTCAAACTAAATAACTATCAAAACTAACAAAGGTAAGCTGCAAAAAATGAAAATATTATTTAAATTAAGTATATGTTTAATGTTTTTAGCAGATTGCACCTGTTCTAGAGATCAAAATATTATAAAAATAGATGGCTCAAGCACTATGTATGGCCTAAGTGAAGCAGTTGCAGAAGAGTATCAAGAGCATAATCCAAGCCTTAAAGTGAGCATAGGTGTTTGTGGTACGGGTGGTGGATTTAAAAAATTGTGTGAAAACAGAATAAATATTATTGGTGCTTCTAGAAAAATTTTAGCTTCAGAAGAAAATAATTGCAAAAATAATAATATAGAAGTTACTGAACTTAAAGTAGCTTATGATGGCATAGTAATAGTAGTTAACAAAGAAAATCATTGGCTCAATGAAATAAAATTTTCTGAGCTCAAAAAAATGTTTGAACCTTCAAGTGAGAATATAGTCAAACAATGGCATGATGTTAACCCTGCATGGCCAGTAGAAGATATGCAGTTATATGCGCCAGGAATATCTTCTGGCACCTATGACTACTTCACAAAAGTTATAGTGGGGCAAGAGCATGCTAGTCGTGGAGATATTACTACCAGTGAAGATGATAATGTTTTGGTACACGCCATAAAATCTAATAAAAATGCCATAGGGTTTTTTAGCTTTGCTTATTATGCAGAAAATAAAACTCATCTAAAAGTGTTAAAATTAATGGACGATACAATTAACATACATAACGAGAGTATTTTGCCAGAAATTAAAACTATAAAAGATAAAACTTATCCTTTATCAAGGGCTATTTATATCTATGCTCACCAAAAATCTTTAAATAAAGAGAGTTTAGAGTTTTTAAAATTTTATTTAAGCTACAGCACAAAAATTGCACTAGATGTTGGTTTTGTACCTCTCACACCAGAAGATCAAGCAGAATCTTTAGCAAAGCTTAATTATGCACAATAATCATAAAAAATTATTAGGTAGCGCTATGGAGCTAATATTTTTTTTATGCGCCAGCATAAGTATTATTTGTATTGCCTGCGTTTTAATTATTTTATGTAGTAAAACTTGGGATTTTTTTAATCATGTTTCTTTTAGTCAATTTTTTGGCGATACAGTATGGACTCCTTTATTTAGCTCAAAAAGATTTGGCATCTGGCCACTTGTAAGTGGCTCTTTATTGATTAGCTTTATAAGCATGAGTACTGCTTTTCCTTTAGGTATTTTGGCAGCTATTTATTTAAGTGAATTTGCAAGGCCTACTTTTAGAAAAATTGTTAAACCTTTATTAGAGATACTCGCAGGTATACCCACAGTGGTTTATGGCTACTTTGCATTAAGCATAGTGACTCCTTTATTAGGCCAAATAATAAATAATTTATCAAGCTTTAATGCTCTTTCTGCAGGATTAGTCTTGGGTATCATGCTTATACCAACTATTTGTTCTTTATGTGAAGATGCTCTTTTTAAAACTCCCAAAGACTTAAAAGAAGCTTCTTATGCTTTGGGTGCTAGCAAGCTTTCAACTATTTTTTTAGTCATAGTACCTTATGCCAAATCTAGTATTATAGCTGCTTTTTTTCTAGCTCTTTCTAGATCTTTGGGCGAAAGCGTTATTGTATCTATTGCGGCAGGTCTAAAACCAAATCTAAGCCTAAATATTACAGAAAGTATGCAAACAATGACGGCTTATATTGTTCAAGTAAGTATGGGCGATACTCCCCAAAATTCTTTAGAGTATTTAACTATTTTTGCCGTGGCATTTTTCTTGTTTTTAATAACTTTTATACTTAATTTAGCGAGCAGAAGAGCAAAAAAATGATTATTAAAAATATTAAAAAAAATCTATTAGAATATATTTTTAAAATAATTTGTTTGCTAGCTATAATACTGCCTTTATTGATATTGTTTTTTCTAATAGCGGATACTTTTTTGGTAGCAAAAAATAAATTAAATTTATCTTTTTTAACAAGTTTTCCGTCTAAAAATTTTGATAAAGCAGGAGTGTTACCAAGTTTATTAGGGACTATTTACTTAATGCTGTTAACCATGATTATTTCCATTCCTTTAGGTATTTGTTCTGCCATTTATTTAGAAGAGTATTCAAAAAATAATTTCTTTAAAAAAATCATTGAAATAAATATTGGCAATCTAGCCGGCCTGCCTTCAGTTATATTTGGTTTGTTGGGATTAGAAATATTTGTTAGATTTTTTAATTTAGGCCCAAGCTTAATCGCCGCTGCTCTTACGCTATCTTTATTAATTTTACCCATCATAATTATAGCTTGCAGAGAATCATTAAAAATGGTGCCTCTTAATTTAAAAGAAGCCGCCATTGCTCTTGGTGCATCACAACTAAGGGTAATTTGGCACATAACGCTGCCACTTTCTGTCTCACAAATGATCACGGGCATTATTTTAGCTTTATCACGAGCTATTGGTGAATCCGCTCCTTTGATTATTCTAGGTGCAGCAGCTTATATAGCTTTTATACCTTCAAATATTATGAGCGAATTCTCAAGCTTGCCTTTACAAATTTTTCAATGGGTACAAAAGCCTCAAAGTGGATTTTTACAAAATGCCTCAGCAGCTATCATAGTTTTATTAATAATCTTATTTTTCATGAATGCTGTGGCAACTTTCTTTCGTTATAAAAGCGAGAAAAAATATTAATTATAAAAAATCTTTATCAAAGTTAGGTAATTTGTGTTGATTAAATCTCTTTATATCAAAGTTGGTTTGAGCGCTACCAGAAGATTTACCGTTGATTTCCGTGTATAAATAATTAGCATAGCTATTAATTTGTCCTGCATTCCCTATTAAATAACCAGCGTCAGTCAACTTATAAAGCACAGCTTTTAATTGGTCCGCTGAAGCGTTATTAGTATATTTTTTTAACTCTTCTTTTTGATCAAGTGTGAGGCTTGCTAACTTAGCAACATCCCATCGGAGTATGTTTACTATGGGAGAAGTCTTGGCTATTTCAGCAATATTTTCTTTACTTAAATCTTCAAAAGATTTTTTGTAATTATCAGTTATTTCTTTAACTCTTGCAGGATAATCTATTGCAAAATAATTTTTTAGCTGTCCTGACAAGAGATTTTTTTCAAAATTATCTTTTACATGCTTGCTCAATTTAATACCATCTTGTTTACCTACCTGTTCAAATTCTAGAATTTTATCCTTAATCCCAGCTATAAACTCTTCAAAGCTTTTATGCTTCATTAATTCTTTTTTAGCACCTAAAAAATGTATAACAGCATACAAATCGCTTAATGATGCACTTTTGATAAAATCTGACATAGTATTTAAAAGTAGTGTAGCAACACCTGGTTTGTTGTTATTTGGCTTAAGATCATGACTAAATTTATTTTCATCTATTTTAGTTAAATATAAAATTGGAGAGTTAGCGAGTCTATTAGGATCTTTATCGTTAATTAATTCTTCATAATAAGTTTTGCCCTTATTTATGATTTCTTCAGTAACTTTAGCAACTATTTCTTGATTATGTTTTGCAATAGTAGCAGATAAGAACATATTATCATCAAATTTACTCAAGTCTCCAAAAGTTTTATCTATGGTCGCTTGATCAGCTCCCGCCTTATAGAGTTCTACCATTTTCTCCGTAATGGTGTTGTAAGCTTTAATGGCAGCCTCTTCATTTTTTTCATCCGCTAAGACTTTCAAAGTTTCTGTTACTTTACCAGGCTTATAATCAGTTTCTAGCTCTTTTATTACTGTAGCAGCTTTTACAGAAATTTCTTTTGGTGGAGTGATTCCAAGTTTTTTATTGAGTTCTTCTAACTTTGCTTTAAGTTTAGTATTTTCAGCTTCGAGTTTTTTTAGTTTATCTTCATAGTCTTTAATCTCTGTCGTATTTTTAGGAGGGCTAGCAAGTGCTGCTGTCAAATCATCTTGAACTTTTTTTAGCTTATCTTCCAGCTCTTTAACCTCTTTCGTGTTTTTAGGGCTACTGGCAAGTGCTGCTGTCAAATCATCTTGAGCTTTTTTTAGCTTATCTTCAAGAACTTTTTTTTCACTTTCTGAAGCAGAATTATTATTTTTCGTTACTTGAGGCTTGGCGCATCCAACGGCTAACACCAATAGAAATATAGTAGATTTTATAAATAATTCATTTTTCATTGTATTAAATCTCGAAAGTTAATTTAATTGATACATATTATAGATACTATTTTAAATTTATTTTGCAAGCAATTAGAGCAAAAAAAATCATTTGAATAGTGATTTACTCCAAATACTTATTTTATATATTATATTATTAATAAAAATAGATAATATTAGAAATAATTTATTTAAAAAAATTATTAAAATAAACATGGACAATGTGAAGGAATCCCATGATACAAGAATTACTACCTAAAATTTTAACTAAAAATCTATCTATTTATTATGGAAATAAAAAAGCTGTAGATAATGTGTCACTAGAAATGAATTCAGGAGTAGTTACTGCTATTATTGGTCCATCAGGTTGTGGTAAATCAACTTTTATTAGGGCATTAAACAGAATGCATGACTTTACTGAAAATACTCGCGTTGAAGGAAAAATTTTATTAGATAATCAAGATATCTATGACAAAAGTATTGATCCATGCATTTTAAGAAGAAAAGTTGGAATGGTTTTTCAAAAACCTAATCCTTTTCCCCATATGTCTATTATGGAAAATGTCTTAAGTGGTTATTTTTTAACACAGAAAAAAATACCCCGTAATAAGTTTGATTTGGTAGAAGAAGCCTTAAGTAAAGCCGCTTTATTTAATGAAGTAAAAGATCGCCTCAATGCACCTAGCTTAACTCTTTCGGGGGGGCAGCAACAACGTCTCTGCATTGCTAGAGCATTAGCCATGGAGCCAGAAGTATTATTACTAGATGAACCCTGCTCAGCTCTAGACCCTATTTCTACTGCCCGTATAGAAGACTTAATAAGTTCCCTGCGTACTAAATACGCCATTGTTATCGTTACCCATAGCATGCAGCAAGCTGCAAGAATTTCTCAAATCACCGCTTATTTCTTATCAGGGCAATTAATCGAAATAGACGACACAAAAAATATTTTTACTAATCCGCGCGATCAAAGAACAGAAGACTACATAACAGGAAAATTTGGTTAATATGAGCAATAATCACATACATCAAGCCTATGACAACGACTTAAAAATGCTTAATGAGCATATATTACTTATGGCCACTAAAGTAGAAAAAATGATCGATACTTCTATTTTAGCATTAAAAAATATTGATATAGACTTGGCTAAATCTATTATTGAACTTGATTTAATAATTGATAAAGAAGAAATAATAATAGATAGAAAGTGCTTAGAAATACTGGCTCAAAGGCAGCCCTTGGGGCAAGATTTACGACTCGTTATCAGTATACTAAAAATGGTTACTTATATTGAGCGCCTAGGTGATTTAGCTGCTAAAATTGGTTACCTAATAATTAAACTTAATAAAAATAATATTGCAGCTAAATTTGATGAGTTAGAAGAGATGAGCATGGGAGTAAAAGAAATGCTTAAAAAAACTATTGAAGCATTTATTACTAAAGATATTAAAAAAGCCAGCAAAGTAATTAGCCAAGATAGTATTCTGGACGAAATATATCAAAAAATTTCTAAGCAATTTATTATGGAAATAGGTAAAAATAATAAAGATATGCAATGTTTTTATCATCTTTTATCTATTGCTAAGTGGCTTGAACGTATGGGTGATCATACGGTCAAACTAGCCGAATTAATTATATTTCTGGTTAAGGGACAAGATATCAGGCATCAACAAACCACTAAAAGTTCTGTGAGTTTATTTTAAAGCTCAAGACTTTTCCAACTACCCTGATAAAACTTATAAGCTGTGGCCAAAAATAATAACGCGCCATAAATAACTGCCGCTAACCAGCAGCCTATTAAGCCTAAATTTAAATGAATAGCTAAGAACCAAGCCAAAGGCACCAAGCAAAAAAAGTGCAAAATAAATTCCACCATCATAATAAACCTAGTTTCACCAGCACCATACAAAGCTTGGGTTAAAACTAACCCTGCAGCTGCAGCTGGAGATAAAAATAAAGCGGTAAGTTTTAAAGATGGTATGGCTTGGGCAATAACTAAGTCTTTAAGCTGACTGTTATCTAAGTCTGCAGGCAAAAATAATGATAAAATAAAGTCCGGAAAAATAAAGACTATCGTGCCAAAAATAATGGTTGAGTAAATTGCTAAAATAACGCATTGCCAGGCATAGCGTTGAGCTAAATAGATTTTTTTAGCCCCAATAGACTGTGAAACCAAAGTAGCTGTAGATGTACCAAAAGCCAGAGAACTCATAAAAACCAGCATCATAATATGAGTAATAATGCTGCTAGCAGAGCTGTTAATAGAAGCTAAATTATTTTCTTTATCTATGGAACTAACTATGTAATTAAATAATCCAACACCAGACATTAAAACAACGGTGGCTAAACCTGACCACACAGATAATTTAGCAACAGCAAATGAAATAGTTAAATTAATATTTTTAATAGTAAAAACACTAAATTTAAGCCGATCAGATCTTCGTAATGACCAGCCAATCATAAACAATAATCCTGCATAACTAGAAATCACAGAGCCCCAGGCTGCGCCATTAACGCCCATTGGTTCTATAACAAAGCCAAAGATACTAGTCCCAAAAATAAAGAAATAATTAAAACAAATATTAATTATATTCATTAAAATGGCCATACACATGTGAATCTTCACTCTTCCCATAGCATCATAAAAGCTTTTAAAAGAAGCCATTAACGCCATGCTTGGCAGGCCTAAGAGACGAATTTGACTATACTCAATGGACATTTTAATTACGGTCTCGTCTTTGGATAGCAAAAACATGATTGGCTCAACAGAATAAATAGCCAAAAGCGTTATAAAAAAACTTGCTACAATAGAAACAAAAATAGAATTGCTTAAAACTTGTCCAGCCAAGCTATACTGACCCTCACTAAATCTGCGAGCAGAAATAGCTTGCGTTCCCACGGAAATAGCGGATAAAAAGCCACCATATGCCCACAAAATTATCAAAGATGACATAACAGCAGCGCTTCCTGGGACAGCTATTTTATCATCTAGGCGGCCTATCATTAAGAGATCAACAGTGTTTATAGCGGATTGAGTAAACATCCCTAAAATTACTGGCCACCCAAGTTGCACAATTCTTTTTAAAAGAGTTGTTTCTAAAAATAAAAATTTAAACTGATTTAGCGGTGGATCCTGCGTGTAAACAGATATTGTTTCAAGAGACTCGTGTGTTTTTGCCATATTTTGTTTTTTTGTCATACTTTATTAAACTTTAAGTTTATTAATTTGAAGAAATATTATACCTATACTCAAGCATTCTATATAATTTCGTTTTGCTTAGGTAAACAGCTTAAGTAAGCAAAGATTATATTTTTGACCCTTTTGGAGGAAATGATGCTGATTTTAAAGAGAATTTTTTTGGTTTTATCAATAGCCATTAGCTTATCTTTTGTTGGTTGTACTAAAAAACCAGCAAAAATAACCTGTAAAAATAATAGTGATTGCTTACTAACACAAAATGGAAAGCAAACTCAAGGTGTTTGCCATATGGGTGTTTGCGAAGAATGTGTGAGCGATACTGACTGCAAAGATTTAAAGAAATGCGTAAATAATCGCTGTAAATCCGCTTGCAAAATCGATGCAGACTGCGATGCTGATAGCTATTGCGACAATAAAACCTGTTTATCAAAATGTAGTGACGATGATGGCTCTTGCCCGCCAGGTAATAGCTGTTCTTTAGGAAAATGTGTTGCCGATAATAAAATAAATAGTAATTCTTTAAGCGGAGAAATTACTGACTGCAATGATTTAGCTAAAATTTATTTTGAATTTGATTCCTCAAAAATCAATAATAATCATGAACAAGACATAGCTAAGCTTGCAAAATGCTTACAAGATAATCCATCAAAAAAATTAACCATTTTAGGCCATACAGATGAGCGAGGTACCAAAGAATATAACTTAGCTTTGGGTGAACGAAGAGCCCAAGCAGTAAAAAGTTACCTAAGCAGCACTCACTCTATTGCATCAAAGCAGATTCAAATTGTATCATATGGTTCAGAAAAGCCACAAGTACAAGGAGCGGATGAATCAGCTTATGCAAAAAACCGTAGAGCAGAATTCTCGCTGGAAAAATAAAGTTCTTATTAGCGCTTTAATAAGCGCTTTGTTTATTTTCAATGGATGCTTATTAACCAAAGTACAAGGAGATAGCCTAACTGTTCGAATTAATAAACTTGAAGATGAAATGGCTAAAATACAAAGTCTAAAACATGACTTAGAAATTTTACTCAATGATCAACTAAAAGTTTTGCTACAAAAAGTTGCCACTCTAGACGACCAAGTAGCTAATTTTAAAAAAACTTTGGAAGATTCTTTACTTAATAATCAAAAGCTGACTCAAGAGTTACAAAAACTAAGTTCTGAAATGGAAATAGCTAAATATGCATTAGAAAAGACTTTAGAAAAGACTAATGTACCTACTGCAGAACAAAAAATAGTAGACCAAAAAAAGGCTCTAATAACCTATAAAAATTTATTAAAAGATAATAGCCAACCTAAAGAAGAAACTTTGTTAAAAATTGGGCTTTTATTAAAAGAAATGGGTAATACAAAAGCAGCTATGCAAGCATTTGAAGAGCTTATATCTTACAAAAAAGATTGTGAGCAAGCAAAAGAAGCCCTAAAACAAATCACTGAACTAAAAATTCATGGCAATCTGACCAACTAATTGTTACATGCCCCCAGGAATTATTGACCATTGCTGGTCATTTTTGGGGGAAAAAATGAAAAAAACATTATTACTCATAGCTTTATCTTTAAGCTTTATCTCTGCCTGTAATGAACAAGAAAAACAAAAAAATAGCAAAAAAGCCTACACAGTGACTAAAAATAGCTATTCAGATGTAGATCATGATGTGGATGCTAACAAAATTTCATTAAGCGATGATCAAATATCCTGTGATCCCAACAGCAAAGAAGAACAATGTGCACTGGTACCAATAAATGACTGTCCTGGATGCTTTGCTGAAAATGGTAGTGGGCAAATGGCTGTTAATCTACCCACTGCTAAAAAAATAATGAGTGCCACCGCAGAAAAATGTAAAAAAGAATTTGAAGAAAAACAAAAAAATAAAGAAATACCAAAGATGTCTAATCATGGCAGCTGTAAATACAATTGGGCAGTTTGTAGTGAAAAAGGTGTATGTGTAGGAACTACCTTAAGTGAAAGCGAATTTAAAGCCAAAATGGAAATAGTGAAAAAAGACATGGAAAGCGTGAAAAATGCTCAAGTACAATAATAAAATTTAACTTATTAAAAGAAGTACGTAATCAGGACCTACACCCATAAACATATAAAAAAGGTGTAAGGTCCAAAAATTTAAATTAGAAGCATTAAAGCATTGCTTTTAGCTTATGTTATTGTAATATAAACAAGTAGAAATGGATATAATGATTTAAGTGTATAATAATTATGAAAAATTTAATATTAATAAGTGCTGTTTTAATTTTGAGTGCATGTCAACCTATTAGCTCAAACAAAAGTAGTGGCTCTAGCAATAATAGCAACCCAGCTGATAACTCTAATGATCCCCCTAAGCCCATAGCATCAGCACCTATTCCTGCAGTTCCAACACCTACTATCCCTGTTACCAACATTCCAGTTCCTATAGCTTCTACTCCTCCAAAGCCGCCAAAAACATCAGTAAAAATAACTGTTCCTGATCCTATAGCATCTGCTTCTCCAAAGCCACTAGAAATACCTGTAGAAATAACGCCCCCCCCTACTGCTGATCCTATAGCATCTGCTTCTGTAAAAACACCTGTAAAAGCAAAACTTACTGATGAAGAAATAAAAAATAATCTAATAAAAGCTATAGATGATAATAATGAAGCACTGCTTGATAGTGTAGAAAAAAAATACATCACTTCGCAAATTGCTCATAAAGCCATAGAAAAAAATAGTCTTTCTATGCTAAAAAAACTTTATGCTATCAATAATGATATTTTTAAGGATAAAGATAATTCTCTTTTTTCAGCTAGTGATTCTAAAGAAATAAAAGAATTTATAGCTAGTAAGTCATCTCATGAAGCAAAAGAAAAATACGTAAAAAACAATCTTAAAACTGACGAAGGCATAGAAAATTTAAAAAAAACTTTTGCTGATCTAGAACCATCAACCATAAATGGATTTTTATGGCCCATAAAAGATGAGGGTTTTAGAATAGCTCCAAGATCTGTTTTAAAAGACACTTTAATACAAGATGACGATGCTGAGAAGCTCAGTAAGCTTTTAGACATTATTGATCTTACTAAAAAAGATAACTATGAAGATAATCTTTTACATTATGCAGCATCGTTAAATGCAACCAAAGTATTTAAAATTTTATTTAATAAGCAAAGCGATTTATTAAAACAAAAAAACAAAGGTAACTTCCAACCTTTAGATAGAGTATTACTTTTTAAAAATGATGAAGTTATAAAATTTATTATAAATAATGCTGTATTAGATAAAGATGAACAGCAAAAGATACTTACTTATGCTTTAAATAAACAAAGAAAAGAAGTGCAGGAAGAATTAGTTACAAAATACCCTAAACTATATAATGAAAAAGTAACGCTAAATAATAAAACTGGTTTATATTTGTTTTTAGCTGATAATAAAAATAAAAATGATGTATATAAAAACACTAATAAAGAAGTTATTTATAATGATGTTATGACTAACTTAGCTGATAATAATTACAAAGATAAATTTATAGAGACCATGAGAAATTTATCAAAAGATAATGGTTACGAAATTCTTTGGTATAAGGGTGAAAATTCTTTAATGCGTAAATTTATTAATGATAATAATATTGGTATGATTGATAGATTGACAAATATTAGTAAAAGATTTGATGTAACAACTAATTTAGATGCGTCAACTCTTAAAGGTCCTGATTCAAATAATGTTCTTCATTATGCGGCCTTATCAAATAAATCAGATGTTTTTTTTAATTTTTTAGATAAAAATATGCTTAATGAAGAAAACGCTGAAGGAAAAACTGCATTAGATATAGCGTTAGAACAAAAAAATTCTAATATTATCACTTCTCTTTTAAAAAATAGAGACAGCATTAATATGAGCGATGATACTTATCAAAAGATAATTGCCAATAACCCTATGGAATGGGCTACGTTAGTTATAAATACAGTTGAAAGTGGTGATAAAAGTAAATTGGAAAAATTGGCCACAAAAGATCCTGATATTTATAAAATAGTAGATAAGTCTCAACAACCGTTATTTTTTAGCGCTAAGAATAATGAGTTTAAAAACATAATTTTAGATAAAACTCCTGCTGAAGTGATAAAAAATCGTATTATTTCTATTTCTCAAAAAAGTGACTCTTTTTTAACTGGTTTAAAGAAAGAAACCTGTGAAAATAAAATATTAGAAATCATAAAAGATTATCTAGATAATTTTGACGCAAAAAAGGATGAATTCACTAAATTTATTGA
This sequence comes from uncultured Myxococcales bacterium, assembly GCA_964493205.1. Taxonomy (GTDB): domain Bacteria; phylum Myxococcota; class UBA727; order UBA727; family JABDBI01; genus CAZBMJ01. Next base: position 25,784 of record CAZBMJ010000004.1, on the reverse strand, counting down.
TTACTTATCAAAAACATTTGTTACTAACGAAATGGTAGCTTATGCCATTGAAAAAGATAACTTGACTGCTTTAAAAAAACTTGCTTCAAAAAAAGGTAGTGCAAGTCAAGAGAATATTAATAAAATATTAGAGAAAAATAACCCTAAATGGACATATTACTTGATAGAAATATTTCCTACTAAAGATATAGACTTTTTCAATAAAATAAATAACGAAACATATATGACTTACGTGGCGATTGAAATAGCTAAAAACTTGGACATCAGAAGTCTTAAAAAAATATCTGAATTAAAATTATTTGATAATATAAAAAATAAATATCTTAAAAAAGATGCAGAACAAAAAAATATTTTGGTAGTTAGTGCTATAGAAAAAGCTACTACACAAAGATATTGTGACTATTATCAAATCGCTAAACATAACAGTAAAAGACCTGAATTTACTAAAAAAATTACAGATTTTTTAGAAGCTTTAAGTACTGCGGGTGTTAAAAAAGAATATTTTGCAAAAGGTATTTTACAAAACAGTGATGGCACGCCAAAAATATATCCAGGATGTATGAATGAAGATAACACTGCTTGGTATTTTAAAGAAGTGCAAGATAAGCTAAAAGAACTTTCGCAAAAATAGCTAACTATCTAAACAAATTTTGCCAGCTACTAACTGGCTATAATAAACAGAACGTTGTTTTAGTTGAGTCAATGAGTAAAACTCAATATTTTTTTCCTCAGATAAAAGTGATAAATCCATGAGCCCCACGGCGTCTTCAATTGTTTTAAGTCTATGAGCTATCACCAAGGTTATTGAATGCTTAGCTAGCTCTAGGATCATGCCAGTAATTGAAGCTTCGCTGACCTCATCAAGGCTACTGGTAGGCTCATCGATCAATATTACTGGCGGGCGATAATAGTGAGCTCGCAAGTAGAGACTTGCGAAATTGATTCGTTGGCGTTGTCCACCAGAAAGATTAAGGCCGCGCTCTCCCAATTGTGTTAATAGCGCCTGTTGAGCATTTAAAATATTCAAAAGACCTACTCGCTCAAGAACAGTAAGCAAATATTCATCGCTATACCCATGATCCTTGGGTAGACCAAAAAGAAGGTTATATTTTACAGATCCTTGAAGAGTAGAAGCTGTTTGGCTTTGCATTGCAATTAGATGACGACGCTTACTGTCAGTCACGCTATAAATATCAATATTGTTGATCAAAACAGAACCAATATCAGGCTTTAACTGGCCCCCTAATATGGATAAGAGCGTGGTTTTGCCACTGCCAGATGCGCCAATAATGCCATAAAGTTTGTTATCTTGTGCAGAATGACAACTTAAAAATAAGCTATGCTCATTAAATAACTTTGCTGTTTCATAATCAAAGGATATTCTATGAGCTTTTATGGTGATGGCCTCTTGAGTAATCAGTGGCTCATCAATATGGCCTAAGACTGGATAAGACTGTTTGCCAAAACTAGGAATAAACTCAAATAGGTCTTTTACTGCGTTTAAACCACGCATATAGCGGCGAAATGGACCAATAATCCTTAACAACAACTGAGTATTGCGCAAATAAGCAATGGCTAAAGCTGCGGCAGCTACCACCGTAATGCTGCCTCGATTTATTTGCCACAGCAGTACTATTAGCACTATAAATAGGGCTGTTAAATATATGGTTCTTAATAACAGACTGCCGTAAGTGTAAGAAAGCCATAAGTTGCCTTCATTTTGCATGTTATGCTTAATCTTGGCAGTTAATTTTTCGCTCATATGATCACTAGCAAAAGTTGCTCGCACCAAGTGCACTTGGGCTAAATTTTCCACGGCGGTGGTACGAAAAGCGTCGTCACTGCCAATGAACTTTTTTTCCCATGGTGTAGATATTTTAGTAGCAAAGTAATATCCACTGATAACAATAACCCCAAATAAGCCAGTAACTACCGCCATTAGCCACAGTGAATAATAACTTAAGGCCACTATTGTGGTGATGAGGCCTATGAGTATAGGAGAAAACTCAAGTAATAGCTGATCCAAGAGATCTTCATAGCCTCGTGCTGCACGATCAATTTTTCCTAAAATTGCGCCGCTTGAACGATGAGTGTGATAGCAGGGATCAATTACTAACAATTGCTGATGGGCGTTTTGATGAACACCATGTATAATTTGAAGCTGAAATTGTGCGTTTAAACTATACCCTAAAGTTTCGATAAAATTGAGCATAAACCATGCAGTAAACATTGCTAAACAAGCAGGTAGACTGGCCATTTCAAAAACATAGGTTATTAAAAATGGACTGATACTCCAAAAGACATGGGGCATCATTGTAAGTATAGCAATAGATATGGCTAGGCCTTTTTGGGCAATAACAATTTGCCACCAAGGTTTAGTGAAATCTATAGGCAATAGCCTAGGGGTTATTTGCAAGAGTTTTTTTAACATAAGTTTGGCTTATTTTGTGCCACAATGAGCAATATTAAGCAACATAGCTTAATAATACCTTAATGCCAAAGCTTAGGTCTGCCTATAAAAATGCTCCCATGGGATTACGCTACTCATTAACCCATCTTGGTTCTAAAAAACTTGCGGATGAGGAATTCAGCAAATTCTTTAATAACTTATCTTTTTAAAAAGTTATATAATATCTGCTGTACCAGTGATAATTTTGTGAATCAAAATTGTCTTCTCTAAATAAAGAAGGGTTTTTTATTAAATTTAGTTTTTCAAAAAACCATATATAATTAACTATTTTTTTATTAGTTGCACAGCAGATACCTTTACTAGTAGCAGGGTCAAGTTTTTGTATATTTTTTATAATTTCTTCAAAGGCCTTAGCACAGCTATCTTGTGAAAGATTTTGATCAAATCCTAAAAAACGAAGTTGGGTCATATGGCGAGGCTCGTTATAAACAGCAAAAATATTACCAATTACTTTGTTATCTGATAAGGCCAAGAAGAGTTTTGTATGACCACTTTTTACACAATTTATTTGATTATTAAATAAATTTTCAAACATTTCTGCTGGATAAGTATCAGCATATGCTTCATGTAAGCTTTTAAATAATAAAAAAGCTTCATCTATATAAATTAAACTTTCAGCTTGATTAATATTAGTTTGGTCAATTATATGAACCCTAACGTCTTGAGCAAACATACTATTTGCGTGAATTAACAAAAAAAATAAACATATTTTTAGAAAAACTTGCATAAACACTCCAGAATAAAAAATTTTCTGAGTGTTATAACAAAACTTAATTAATTTTATTTCCAATAATTTATTTTATTTTTTGCTCAAAGCCACTAAATAAAACTCTTTGCTGCACGATCGCACACTAGGGGGGCGCATTTGCTTGATTTGTATAAAATGAGGTTTTATTTCTTTGATCAAATCGTTCACTTCACCGCCAGCAAAAATTTTAATGATCATAGAACCTTTAGGTTTTAATAATTCTAGAGATAACTCAAAAACTTTTTTAGCTAGATCATAACTGCGCGTTTGGTCCAAATGCCTAATACCCGAAGTTTTTGGGGCCATATCGCTTAATATCACATCAAAATAAGTAAAATTAGCAGTTAAATCAGACATATAATCAGCTAATTTATCTTTGGTGAGCAAAAAAACGTCATCTTGTAGGCACTTTATATTATTTTTAAAAGCAGTATTTACTGGGCTTAAATCTATACCCAAAGCTGCGCCTTGCTTATTTAGCTTTTGGTCAACATATTGCAACCATGACCCAGGAGCACAGCCTAAATCAAGAATAAGAGAACTTTGCTTGACGAGTTTTAAGCTAGCATCCATTTCTTGCAGTTTATAAACCGAACGTGCGTTAAAACCTTGGGCTTTGGCTTGATTGAAATAATAATCTTTAGTATTAAAAGTAGACATAATTTAAAACTTATATAGGCTTATGAAAAAAAAATCTAGAGAATACGCCTTTTTTTGCCAATCTTGCGGTCATGTTGAAACAAAATGGTGTGGCAAATGTCCAAGTTGCTTTACTTGGAATAGTATGGTGGAAGAAAAATTTACGCAAAACCAAACTAAACTTGATATAGTTGACCACAAGCCCCAATCTATTACGACCATTGAGCATCTTAATAAAACTAGAATTTCCACACACTTAGAAGAACTGGATAAAGTATTAGGCGGAGGCCTAGTTTTAGGCAGTGTAACTTTAATCGGTGGTGAACCAGGTGCTGGTAAAAGTACCCTGTTACAAATGTGCTCAGCTAACTTGGCTAAAGCGGGCAAAAGAGTTTTGTATATTTCAGCAGAAGAATCTGCCCAACAAATCAGGCTTAGTGCAGAACGCCTTGATGGCTTATATGAAAATTTATTTTTGTTATGCCAAACAGATCTAGACTTAGCATTGGCCCAAGCTCAAGATTTTAAACCAGATTTTTTAGTTATTGATTCAGTGCAAACAGTCTCTTGTTCTAGCTTAGAATCAGCTGCTGGCTCAGTGGCACAAATTAGAGAAGTTACTGCAAAAGCTGTACATTTTGCCAAAGATTTTGGCATACCAACTTTTTTAGTGGGTCATGTGACTAAAGATGGCAATATTGCAGGCCCAAGACTTTTAGAGCATATGGTCGATACGGTGTTATATTTTGAGCAATCACGCAATGACCACTATAGAATGCTTAGAGCTCATAAAAATCGCTTTGGTTCTACTAACGAAATTGGCCTTTTTGAAATGAGTTCTAAAGGTTTGATAAGTATAAAAAATCCGTCGGCATTTTTTTTGGCTGAGCGCCCAAAAGATAAGCCTGGCAGTGCAGTATTTTGTACTATTGAAGGCACTAGGCCCTTATTAGTTGAAATTCAAGCATTGGCCACTGAAAGCTTATTTGGTAACCCACGGCGAACCTGTGTGGGCATTGACACTAATCGCGTTTGTATTATCGCTGCTATTTTGGAAAAACATGCTCGTATAAATTTATCGCGTATGGATTTGTTTGTATCAGTGGTAGGTGGCATTGATATTGATGATCCAGCTCTAGATTTGGCTTTGGCTTTGGCCATTGCTTCTAGTGTTAAGAATATTTCATTGCCTTTCAATTTAGTAGCCTTAGGTGAACTTGGTTTATCAGGAGAAATTCGCAGTGTTTTTAGAATTAACGAGCGATTAAAAGAAGCTTATAGATTAGGTTTTGATTCTGCCGTAATTCCAAAATCTGCTGATCTTACCCTGGATTCAGCCATGAAAACTAAATCTCTATCAAATATTCAAGAAGCTATAAAATTATTTATGGTTTAAAAATTTAGGAGTTAATAATGAATAAAGTAATAATATTTTTTCTATTGTGTTCTGGCTATATAACTGCAAGTGAAATAAAAGTTTGTCATAAAAAATATGATATAAATAAAACCACTGATTTTAAGTTACAATGCAGTATTTTGTCATCTAATGATTTCGATAATTTGTTTTCACTGTTTAATTTAGAGTCGCTTACGATTAATTATAGTGATATAAAATATCCTCTTGACTCAATAAACAATTTAGCTAATTTGAAAGAGCTAGACCTATCGAATAATAAAATATCTATATTTCCTATAGAGTTAAGGCTATTTAATTTGATATTATTAAATGTTGAATATAACCAGATAACTTATTTATCTGAAAATTTAAGCGCGTTAATTAATCTCACTGATTTAAATATTAAAAATAATAAATTAGAATTTTTACCTGAATCATTAAGCGCATTAAAGAACTTAAAAAACTTAAATATAGAAAATAATAAATTATGTAAATTACCTCAAGAAATAGGAAATTTATCTAACTTGGAAAAGTTAAACTTATCTGGCAATGAAATAAATACGTTACCTGATTCCTTCAGAAATTTAAATAATTTATCTAGTTTAACGATAGAGTATTTTGAAGATGGAAATTTTGAAGTTATTGGCGACTTACCTAATCTAAAAAACTTAAAATTAGAAGGCCGTCTTAATGAACTACCAGAATTTTTAGGAAAATTAACTGGTTTATGTGATTTAGATATAAGTTTTAATTGTATAGAAAAATTGCCAAAATATTTGTTTACTTTGACTGATTTAATTAAGTTAAATATGGAATATAACAGTGTGGGAAAGATACCTCTATTAATAGAGAATTTAACTAATTTAAAACATTTAAATATTAGTCATAATCATGTCAGAAAATTACCTGATTGTATGAGTAAATTAACTAATTTAGAAGAGTTATGCATGAATAATAATAACATAACAATTTCTCCTCAAGTTTTAGTTATTTTAACTAAGGGCAAGTTAAAAAAAATATATTAAATTACTCAAGTACTTCCACACTAATAGTCGCTGACATGGCTTTACCATAAGATAAATGGGCACCATCAGCAAATTGTAGCGATAGGGTGTGTTTACCTGGCGATAAATTAATAACTCCTTGTGTTTGAGCACCACCATAATGAATATGTTTATCATCCATAGGGATAACATGCCCCTCTTGTATGTAACCTTGTGGATGATCCATGAGTATATGATGATGCCCTGAGGTTTTATCGTTTAGATCTTCTAGTGCTTTTCTCACACTCATACCTTCTACGCCAAACACTACTTCTAGAGGGGATGTAACTTTATCGCCATTTTTTAAATTCACAAAAAATACTCTTTTACTGCTTTGCGCTATGGGTTCTTTTGTGGGTGCACAAGATTTTTCACAAGCAATAAAACAGCAAAACACATATAAACTTAGTAAAAATTTCATAATAACTCTTAGGATTCTTTATTGTCTTACTCACAACAAAATTATAAGGCTATAAAATCCTTTTATTTTAAAGGTGTTTGGGCTATGGCTAAGCACTTTATCTGTTTTGAATATTTTTTAAGCATTCTTGAGCATTCACTAAAAGTAGCCCCTGTGGTAACCACATCGTCAACCAATAAAATTCTTTTATAATTACTTAAGCTTGTTCTTAATAAAAAACTGCCCTTTATAGCTTCTAAGCGCTCTTGTTTATTTGTGATACTAGACATTTTTTTACTACTAAGAGGCTTTTTTAATAAGTTATCTATTGGGCAATTAAGTGTTTTACTTAAAATATTAGCGAATAAAAAAGATATATCAAAGCCTCTTGTGATTAAGCCTTTATACGTACTTGGAACATAGACGATAGCTTGAGGTTCAAAAAGTTTTATTTGTTTGAGTAAGAAAGATCCTTGCAAGGCTTTTTTAGCTAAATTTATTAAAACATACGCATGAGCCAAGCTTTTTTCAAACTTAGAAATTTGTATAAGTTTCTTAATACTAAATTCATAAAAAAAAATTGCTGCAGGCTCGTTATTATCTAGAAATAATGGATTATTAACTAAATTACATAAAATGTCACAAGACTCACACAAATGATTATTTGGTGAATCATGCTCACAACAAAAACACTTTGGTGGCAGAATGGTATTAAGCAAAATATTAGTGATCATAAAAAAACCTTTGATTTTGTAAGTTAATGCTAAACTCAAATAAGAGTTAAAAATGTATGGGGGATACATGAAAAATCATCGGCAAAAACTTTTTTTACTACTAAGCGTTATTTTTTCTATTAACTTTAGTAGCCAACTATCAGCACGAGAAAATAATCAAAGCATAGTAGTACTAAATGGCAAAGAAGCGTTGGTTTATTTCAATGATGGAGATACTTTTAAAGTGCTTGATGGAGAATATAAAAATAAACGAGCACGTATCAACGGATTTAATACTCTAGAAAATTATGGGCCAGTCCATTCTTTTAAAAATGCTTCACAAAATTTTTTGTATGAAAATTCTCAAGCAGCCTCACAGCATGCTCGTGCAGGAAGATGGAATTGCACCCTTGACGGCAATAACGATACCTATGGCAGATTATTAGTAACCTGTGATGATTTAGCGCTCTCACTTATAAAAAATGGTTTTGCTCATGCATTTTCTATGGATGAATCTTCGGCTAAAGCATCCTATGTAGCTATACAAAAAGAAGCTATTAGCAAAAATATGGGTATGTGGAAATTTGGCGCTCCAGAATATATTATCACTTCATTACATTCAGCAGATGAAAATAGTTCTAAAAGATCTCGCCTTAAAGAAACCTATAATAGAGCTATTTCTACTCTTGATGGCCATACCAAAGAATGGAAGCATCAAGAAGTTTATAAAACCTGTGAAAATGTCTGTTTTGAAACTACTGAGTCATGTATGGTATACGTACCATTTACACAAAGATATGGTGATCATAGACCATCTTGTTTATTATCGAGGTAAAAAATGAGCAGCTCATTACAAAGCAGAAACGACATTGAAAAGAAAAAAAGATATTTATTTTTGGGTGTTGAATCCCTAGGTGTAGTACTTACTTTTGGCCTTTCACCTTTAATAGGCATTCCAATCATTGGAGTAGGTGCTTATTTTGGATGGAAATGGTTTGAATTTAGAGCTAAAAATGGGATGAGATTTTAGAGTTATTTGTTGTAGTTTCGTGATTTTAATACGGAACTACTAACTATGTCCATTGATTTAGAAAAACAGATTTTAGAAAAAGGTTTAACCTTATTTAAAGATATAAAATCCCACAAAGAAAGTATCTTTGATAAACAATACTGGATGGGTTTAATTATGGAGTGGGTTATGAAAGATCCACTTTTTAAAATTAATTTATTTAGATTTGTAGATGTATTGCCCAGTTTAAAAACTAAAGAACAAATAAGTTCTCACATAGAAGAATATTTACTAAAACAAGATCTGCCCTTAGTTATTTCCACTGCATTAAAAGCCGCTTCATCTTCAAGTATCACTGCAAGCTTAGCTCAAAGCAGCATTAAAAATAATATTGCAGATATGGCTAAAAGATTTATTATTGGCGATAGTATTAGCGCTGCTAAAAAAACTTTAACAAAACTTCATGAGCAAGGTTTTTTATTTACCATAGATTTATTAGGCGAAGCTGTGCTCAGCGAAGAAGAAGCCAATAGTTATTATTTAAAATTAAGTGAAATTATTACTGAAGTCTCAAGTCTTCCAAATCCTAACGTTTCTATTAAAATCACTTCTCTATCAAGTAAACTTAAAAGCCTTGATCCTGATTATTCAGTAGAATTACTAAAAGCTCGTCTATGGCCGCTTTTAAGACAAGCAAAAAATCATAATGTTTTTATTAATTTTGATATGGAAAGTTATCAAAGTTTAGAAATTATTAATAAGCTTTTTACTAATTTAATGTTTGATCAAGAATTTATTGACTGGCCAAACTTAGGTATCGTAGTTCAAGCTTATTTAAAACGTTCTCAAAAAGACTTAGAAAACTTAGTAAATTTGGCAAAAAAAAGAGCCACTCCTATAACCGTAAGATTAGTCAAAGGCGCTTATTGGGATTATGAAGTTATTAAAAGTAGGCAAACAGGTATTGCTTGCCCAGTATTTGAAGAAAAAGCAGCCAGCGATGTAAATTTTGAGAGTTTAACTCGTATTTTGATAAATAATTATCAAATAACTAGACCTGCTTTTGGCAGTCATAACATTCGTTCTTTAAGCAATGCTATTTGCTATGCACAAAGTAAAAATTTAACTCCCAAAGATTATGAAATCCAAATGCTTTATGGCATGGCTGATGTAGAGAAAAAAGTTTTTTTAAAGCAAGGTTATAACGTTAGGATTTACTCTCCCATGGGTGAATTACTGGAGGGAATGTCTTATTTGGTAAGAAGGCTTTTGGAAAACACTTCTCAAATGGGCTTTGTAAAAATGGCTCATCATGATCAACAAAACGAAACTATTTTGCTTGCTAAACCACAATTAACCATACAAGAAAAAGTAACAAACTCAGATTTTAAAAATGCTCCTTTTACAGATTTTTGTGAGGAGCAAGAAAGAAAAAATTTTATTACTGCTCTACAAAACTTTCAAAATGCTCTGCCGTATAAAGTACCCATAGTTATAGATGGACAAGCTAGTTATACTAATGATTTTGCTAAATTTAATCCAAGTTGTAATCAGCAACAAATAGCCCATATAAGTTTTGCAAATCTAGAACAAGCCCAAAAAGCGCTAACTACCTGTGTAAATAATCAACAAAAATTAGTAAGCATAGGCCTTGATGAACGCATTAAGCATTTGGAAAATTTAGCTGAAATTTTGCATAGGGATCGAGTACTTTTAAGTGCTGCCATGTGTTTAGAAGTATCTAAGACTTTTGAGCAAGCTGATGCTGAAATCGCTGAAGCCATAGATTTTTGTAATTTTTATGCCCAATGCGCCCAAAAACTTAAAGCTGATAATTTATACAGTCTAAGTGGCGAAAGTAATTGGCAATATTATAAAGCCAAAGGTCCAAGCTTAATTATTGCTCCTTGGAATTTTCCATTGGCTATTTTATGTGGCATGAGCATAGCCGCCTATGTTGCAGGCAATAGCATTATTATGAAACCTGCAGAAAGCTCAAGTTTAACTGGGTATTTGTTGTACGAGCGCATGATACGGGCAGGGTTTTTAAGCTCTTGTGTGCAATTTTTACCTGGGGTAGGTGAAGAAATTGGTCAATATTTAGTTACTCATAAAGATATTGCCACCATTTGTTTCACAGGCAGCAAAAATGTTGGTTTAGAGATTATTAATACGGCTAATAAATATAATTTAAAAAGAATTATTTGTGAGATGGGCGGCAAAAATGCCATGATTATCGACGATGATGCTGATTTAGACGAAGCAGTAGTTGCATGCATAAAAAGTGCTTTTGAATTTAGTGGCCAAAAATGTTCTGCTTTATCAAGAATTATCTTACTTGAATCCATTGCTGACACTTTTATTAAAAGATTTATACAAGCCAGTAAAAAACTCACTATTTGTGAGAGCAGCAAGCCTTTCTGTGATATGGCAGCAGTCATAGACAAAGATGCATTTGAACGCATAAAAAAAGTCATAGAAGCACTAAAGCAAGATCCATCTATTAAAATTTTATACGAGGGCCAATATGTAGAAAATGGCTTTTTTATACCGCCAGTTATCGTACAAACTTCTGATAAAAATCATATTTGTATGCAAGAAGAATTTTTTGCACCCATAGTAGCTATTTACACAGTAAAAGATTTAGATGAAGCCATAGATATTGCTAATCACACTGAATTCGCTCTTACTGGTGGCTTTTTTTCTCGCAGCCCTAAAAATATTGCCAAAGTAACGGCCACTTTTGCGGTGGGTAATTTATATATTAATCAAAAATGCACAGGTGCCAATGTTAAACGTCAACCCTTTGGTGGCTTTAAAATGAGCGGACTGGGCGCTAAAGCTGGAGGCTTAGATTACTTATATAATTTTGTTGATATAACAGTAGTGAGTGAAAACACCATGCGCAAAGGCTTTAGCCCTGATGTTTCTGGGTAAAAAATAAACATACTAAATTATTTAAGTGCTTAGAAATATTGGATAGTGATCTATTTTTTAAAAAGTTGTATTGAAATTTTTTTAAAAAACGTTAGATAAATATATAATAATAAGTAATTAGGTGATTTTTATGATAAATAATAAAGTATTAAAATTTTTGGCATTTATTTTTGCGTTATATACTACTCACGCATCCTATGCTGCCCATGATAACCCTGCTGATTTACATGAGGTATTGGGTGATGATTGGCGCTTTCAAAATATTATTATTGATAAAGAACTCAAAAAAATTATTCAATCATTAGAGAATTTTAATATTAAATATAATGTAATAAACCCTAATTACAAAAAAAGGCTTTATATATATAATGCTTCCCTAAATGATCTTAAAAAACAAGTAGATATTTTGAATGCCCACCAATCAGACCCGGCTTACTATGAAGTAAAAATCTTAGCTAATGATATTCCAACTGCTACAAAGCCAAGATCAAAAGAGGAGGATTTTCATGTTACTTCTGACGCTACCCTTGAAGAGTTATTAGGTCCTCACTATACAAAAAACAATATATTCGTAAGTGAAAAATTACCTGACCTAATTGAAAAGCTAGAACATGAAAAGCTTAAATATTATAAGATTGAAACTCCAGCTGCATTTATTTATCAATCAGGGGATAAAGAAAGAAAATCCATAGTGCTGTTAGATCAGGATGAATATAATGAGAAATTTCAGCGTTTTAAAAGACAATTTTCATCAAATTGGTTGGAAGGATTCTTGATAGCAGATTTCAAAGATGATTTTGTTTTTAAAAAAATTATTCCTCAATCTATTTCCCCATATAAAATTATCTCAAAAGAAATGAGTTTAACTAACTTTTATAAATCTGATTTAAGCAATGCAGAAGTTTTTGTAGACAGTATAAGTTTTTTTCAAAAACCATTGATATTTAACGAGTTGAGAGAGAAATTTCCTACTATAAAAATCGTAGCATCGCTAATGTTCAGATCTCAGGAATTTGCTAGTGATAAAAAATATGTTTTTTTGTTTAGAAAAGGAGGAAATTTAGAGTATAAATCACTAGTTTTTAATTATTTTAATAAGCATATAAAATCCATAAAGAATGATTTTACTATTATTGAAATAAATGATTCTAATGAATCTACACCTACATTAACAGAAGAAGATGCTGATAACTCTTTTGCTGATAATTTAGATGCTTTATTGGGTGATGATTGGCGAAATAATAATATATTTGTTGATCTTAAGTTTAGAAATCTCATAGAAAAAATAGAAACCAGTAATAAAAATACTTCACCTCCTTTTGTAAGTGAGCTAAAAAATCGTGATCCTCTTAAAAAAACTATTATTGTCCTGAATAAAAATAATATTAAAAATCTGCAATCAATCAAAAAATTCTTTAACGATGCTATTTCAACTATCAAGCAGGATTTTGTTATAAAGTTTTTGCTTGATGATATAAAGCGACCCGGATTTCTTATTGAAGAAGAAATGCGTTTCAACCAATCCACAACAATGGAGCAAATCCTCGGGAAAAATTTGGAAGATGCTGAAATTTTTTATAGTTTTGCTGATCAAGAAATGTTTAAAAACAGTGTGAAGAAAATATTAGGTCCAAAAGCTAAGCCAATGCCACAAGATCCAAGGGCATTTAATACGGTATTTAAGCCAGGTAAAGTTGTTATTTTAATCGGCGAAAATGAAAGAGAGATATTGGGCGCTATACTGACATATTTTCATCATAATAAAAATTATATTGAATCCAATATTATTATCAAAAAGTTGACAAGTAGAGAAGATGCAGTAGAGCATAAATATATTTCAACCAACAATATTGAAGATATTTTAGATCATGTTGTTGATAATACCTACGTATTTTTTGATTATGATCAAACTATATTTTTGCCTGAATTTGTAAATGTAAATGGGTTAGTAAATAAGACTGTAGACAACAAAATTAGTGGCCTTATGGAGCAAATAAAACAAAAAGGGGGCCAGAGCATTGTTCTTACTAACAGAGGTAATGGGTCTGCTGATGTTAGCAGCATTGTAAAAAATAATGCTACTTTACGCTATGAGCGCTCCCCCCTCCCAATCAGTAACGCTATGAAAATGATGCTTGAGCTTAGAAACGCTAAGATTAACCTTAGCAAAATACCTTATAATTCAGAAAATAATAATCAATTTCAAGATAGTGCAAGAGGTTACTTTAATGGTATATTATTTACTAATGCAAGCGTATTGGGGCAAAAAGCAAAAAATACTGATTATAATATAAAATTACGCACTAATACTGATATGCTAAAATCCTTTAAAGTAAATGCTAGTGATAGAGGGAGCAAAGGCCTAACGACGTATTACGGCAAAGCTATAACTGCTTTAGAATTTTTACAAGCAGCAAATATACATCCTCGCCGCATAATTTTTATTGATGATGGCCAAGAGCTTACTAAGGCTTTTCACGAAGTAATGGAAGAATTTGGTTATGACTCTGTAGTAATAGAATATAACAAGGCTTTTAGTGATGAAGTGATGAATAATGTTCTTATACCTCGTTATGAGAGTATTAGCCGTATTGGAGATATAATTAAAGATAAAAAAATTAATGTATTGACGGCAATTAACTTATTAAAAAATGCTCTTGAAAATAAAGAAATAGATATTTATCAAGCTATCGGTGGTATTTTGGATCTTGACTTTTCTGCAGAAGATCAAAAGAAATGTTTGATAAGTGTAATTAATGAAGATATCTTTCAAAAATCTCCAGAAGATCAAGAAAAAATACTTGATGAAATTATGAGTTCAGGTGTAGCACCAGAAACTTTGGAAAAATATTTGAAAAAGCCTTAATTGTCTAGATGTCTCGCATAAGGCCCTTGTCAGAGCACGTAGAGAAGGGCTAACTTTGGAGCAAGTAATTATGATCTTTTATTTTAAACATATTTAATCATAAATATTAGCAAGTTAAATAAGTGTATAATAAAAACAGTAATTTAAGTCATTGCGTATTTCAATATTTTTGCTATGTACATTATGAATCTATTTTTTAAGGTTTTTATATGATTAAATTTATTAATGTTTTGTTTTTGCTTTTGTTATTAAATGCTTGTGCTAAACCTGGCAGTGATTCTAGCGCACCTGCTTCTTCAACTACGCCGCCATCTAATCAAACACCGCCACCTTCAGATCCCGATGCTTTGGCTCAAGCAGATGCTCAAAGTAAAATTACTGATGCTGAAGCAAAAATTCAAGAAGCTAAGCTGGCTAAAAATATGACCACAGCTGATCCAACACAATTAAACTTAGCTATTACGGGTGTGGAAAAAGTTATTGCTTCTATTAGACCTTTTACTAAAAAAGCTGATATAGATCCTGAAGTTGGTAATCTTAACCTTAGGCTAGTGTATTTAGCCGCTGCACTAAAGTCTTTTTTGAAAGCTAAAGCTATTGAAAAAGCAGATGCTACAGACGCTAATGCTGACGAACTTATTAAAGATGCGGAAAATATAGCGAAGCAAGACAAAGTAGATGCTAATAAGAAAAAAGATATTAAAGACTTTGTCGTAGGCATTAACAAAACTAAATTAGAATTGGCTACTAAAAAAGCAGAACCAACCGCTACTGCAAAAGATTTAGAAACTTTAGAAAATAAACTTAGTAATGAATTAAAAGAATTAAAAAATAAAAAAGCTGATGCTGCTATTGTGTTAATTAGTGATGAACAAAAAAATGCTAAAGCTCAAGCTAATTTGGTAGCTAAGAATGCTGAAACTCCTCTAAATGAAGTTAAAAAGATTTTAAATGAAGGTACTTTATCTGATAGTAAAGATTTAAATGACAAACAAATCGTCCTTGGCCAGGCTTTGTTTGATTTCAATAAATTGTCTGAAACTGCTAGCGAAGGCGATATAAAATCTGCGCAAGCTAAGATAATTGGTGCTCTAAATGCTCTAAACAAATCTAAGGGTAAGTTTGACACGGCTGAGAAAGAAGCTAAAAGAGTAGCTGATGAAAAAGCTGAGGAAGAAAGAGTAGCCAATGAAAAGGTCCAACAAGAAGTAATAATTGTAACGAACCAAGCCAGAAATCTTCTGTTATCAATAACAGACACAACAACAAAAAAAGAACTTCAAGATATTATAAGCGAATCAGATACCATAATTAAATCTAAGGATGATACAAATATCAAAGTAGATGGACTAAATAAGTTAAATGCCAAATTGAAAGCACAAATCGAGAAAATGGAGAATGAATTAAAACTTGAAGAAGAAAAAGCTAAAAAAGCTGCGGTACCAAAAACAGATTTTCCTTATACTTTGTTAACATTAGAGGGTGAAGCGACTGAATTAGAAGACCCTGCTAAAAAACTATATCCACATTATCCAAGACAAAATATTCTTGGAATGAAATTAATGGCTAGCCCTTCTAGCAATAAAATACTTATACAAAGCACTCGTACAATGGAGGACGGCTTTGTTATCTACAATTATGGCTCTAAATCTTCATCTAAAATGTATGTGAGTAATTATAATATAATCAAAAAAGGCAATGATTATATGGCTTATACTAAAACAATTAAGTCTTTTTACGTTTTGGACTCCAATTTCGAATGGAAAGAGATTGGTGGCAATAAATTTATCTCCTGCAACGTTAACAATAATCATGATAAATTTATTTTTATAAATGATAATTTATTATCTTTTTCCCTTAGCAACAAAAAAGGGGAGTTTTTCAAATATGATAGTAATTTAAAAACCTATTCTTCCGCAAAAAATGATGTAGCAATTTCCAGTGCAGTTGCTTTGAAAAACGGCGTTTTAATTACCAAGGGTCAAAAAATTATACTATATGATGATAATTTTGAAAATGAAAAAGATTTAACTCAAAATCTAAGAAATAAAATAAAAGAAAAGGTAACAGATGAAAATGCTGCTGTATTTGACACTAATTTACTAGCAATTGCTGATAAAACACTGTTCATTGAATACATACAATATTATAAGAAATATATAATCAATTGTGTTTTAAATGATATGGAAAATGATGTAACAGGTTGTCATAGCCCAGTTTTACTTGGTGAACAAAATCATAATCTAGATGTAAAAGTGGCTATCGCCAATGACCAACAAAGTGCTTTTATATATGCTGAAAAAAATATTTATTATAAAAATAATTCATTAATTGAAATAAAGCCCGATATGGTTCCTACAAAAGACATTCCTCTGAGTACTTCTTCTGTTGAAGGCTTAGATCCTCAAACTATTTGTAGCGGTGTTTTTAACAGAGGTATTGATGCAGCAACTAAACTTGGTGATACTTGGTATGTTCTTGCCAGCATGAAAGGGATAAAAAATAATGCAACCGACGGTGTGCATAAAATCTGTAAAATAAAAGAAGAAACTATTGAGCCGTAAAGCTTTTAGTCATTCTGAGCTACAGTGAAGCAATCTTGCTATTGTGATTAGATTGCCGCGGTCGCTTAAAAGCTCCCTCGCAAAGACGTTATTATAACACCCACCGGACTGCTTTGAGCTTGTTAGAACTAAAGGGCGGATATTTTAGAGGATTATCTAGGATATTGGCCCTTTGGTATTTATTTATCTTTCATAAATGCATCTATACTTGTATCGAAAAATTTTGCTAGTTTATGGGCAATTTTGTAACTTATGGGGCGCTTACCAGTTTCTAGGGATGCTATAACTGATTGAGTGGTTTTCATTTCTTTTGCTAGATTGGCTTGTGTTAATCCATCACGATGACGAAACCCACGCAATCGCACAGCGGCTTTACTAGAGCCAGCAAAAAGATGTGCTGCGCTAGCTTCTTGCGCATCCATATATTCTTCATCTTTTATTTCATAATCTTTAAATAAAATAAGTAGGCCTTTTACTGCTGCTTCTGGAACCAAAAAGCGTTGAGGATCGCTTCTATCTATAGTTACTTCCATATGGCGCATCTTCACGGCTACCGACATAATACACCTCTAATAGTTTAATTTCACTTGCAATAATTTCCCAGCACGCAACATATGAATAATTCAAGTGGCAGTGATGCTTATTCTTACCCAATGAAGAATAATTATGCCACTTTTTCCCAGGGCATGGGCCTTTAACAGATAAATCAAATAATAACGCTTCATAAATCTCTTGAACTTTTTTTGGAAGCTTTTTAATATTTTTGCTTACCTGTTTTTTTACTATCACTTTCCATTTATTCATATAGCATAATTATATCATTTTTGCAATAAGATCAAATATTCTATAACACCCACCTGACAGCTTTAAGCTTGTTGGCGCTAAAGGGCGGATATTTTAGAGGATTATCTAGAATATTGGCCCTTTGGTGTATGGATTTAAAATGGCTAAAGGCGCTAAAACTATAATAGCCGTGATAATTGCCCATGCCGCTGTAGCGAATGCCGCCAAAAGGTAGACCCTCTATGGCTATTTGTGAAACACAGTCGTTAATACACACTGAACCACTGGGGTTTTGATTAATTATGTTATTTATAAAAGCTTTATTTTGAGAAAAAATATACAAAGCCAAGGGATAAGGATTTTTATTAACAAAGCTGTTAATTTGATTGCTGTCTTCATATTCAAAAATAGGCAAAATAGGACCAAATATTTCTTCACTTACAATACTTGCATCAGCTTTAATGCCACTTAAAATACTTGGCTCTATGTATAAATCTTCTTCGTTAGTTTTACCGCCATGTTCTATGTGGCCTTGATATAAATAATTTTTTAACCTTAAAAAATGTTTTTTATTAATGATTCGCCCGTAGGACTCGCTAATTTGAGGATTTAAGCCAAACATACTTTCTAAGTGAGTTTTGCAAAGTTTAATAAAATCGCCTTTTAAATTTTTTGGCAACAAAACATAATCAGGAGCAACACAAGTTTGTCCTGCATTTAAAAATTTGCCCCACATTAGGCGTTTAGTGGCTATAAATAAATTTGCTGATTCATGAATAATAGCGGGGCTTTTGCCGCCCAATTCAAGGGTCACACTGCTTAAATGCTTTGCTGCAGCAAACATCACTTCTTGGCCTATTTTGCTACTGCCCGTATAAAAAATATGATCAAATGGATAGGTAAGTAACTCTATGGCGACTTGGGCATCACCAAGCATCACGCTAAAACAAGTTTTATCTAAGTAATTATCAAAAATTTCTTTAATTATTAGTGATGAATTAAACGATAATTCAGAAGGCTTAAGTACCACGCTGTTGCCTGCAGCTATGGCTCCCACTAAGGGGGCCAAGGCTAATAAAAATGGGTAGTTCCAAGGAGCAATAATCAGTGCTAGGCCCTTGGGGGTAGGTTTTATATAAGAACTTCCAGGCATAAAGGCTAGAGGAGTGCTTACTTTTTTAGGCTTTGACCAAGAGTTCAAATTTTTTAAAGCAATATTTATTTCACTTTTTATAAAAGCTATTTCAGTTGCATAGCTTTCAAATTTATTTTTTCTTAAATCTGCGTATAAAGCCTCAAAAATTTTATTTTCGTTGTCTGTAAGAGCTTTTTGTAGCTCTTGTAAATTATGTTTTCTAAAATTGATATCGAGACTTAGGTGAGTATTGCTTTTTAAGGAATCAAGTTGGTTTATTAATGTCATGTGGATCTCTTATGGATATATGTAGGGCCCCTACATTTTAAAACAAAATTTTAATAAAATTGTAAAAATATTCTCATTCACCGTGTAGGGGCCGGTCCCTGTGCCGGCCCGAGTAATTCTGTGAAACTCATACTCTACCCATAAATAAAAAAACGCAACTAATATGGGTTAGCTGCGCTATAAAAATATTTACTTAATTTTAACGTCTTTCTTCAATAGGATAAGCGATCTCTGTATTATAATCTTGATGAATACGAGTTAAGTTTTCAGTCCAAATTATTTTTTTAACTACTACGCCGCTTGCATCTCTAAATTTAAAACTACTTATCTTAAGTAAGCCAGTTTTAGTGAAAGTAAAAGTTTCTTGCAAGCTTCCACCATTTCCTAAATCAATATTTAATTGACATTGTTGACCCATGCAAAATCCTTCGCCATTATAAACGAAATCTTTTTCATGTGCTGCATCGTTTTGATGAGAAGATCCATAGGCAGTAACTTCTACATTAAAAGAATTAGCATCGCTAAAACTAAATCTATAACCATAGATATAAGCTTTATCGTTCATAACATAACTTGAGGTTAAATAGCCCCATTCAAATTTACTATGACCAACGAAACTTCCTTCTAAATAATATGGATCTTGTTCTTGTGTTATTACATAATGGCCATCGCCCAAGTAAGAACCCCAATTTAAATCATAAACAGGTCTAGAAACTGGAACTTCTGAGTGTGCAAAAGATAAAGTTGTGAAAAAAGCGCAAATTAAAAAACAGATTTTTTTCATTTTTCCCCCCAAAAAAAAATCGTTCTCTTATTTAGTTACGCTCATTGTTAATTTGATTCAAAGTTTGTATAAATAAAAAAAATATTAGGAATAAAATATGAATAGTTTTAATCGTAGAGAAATACTCGTAAAATTAGCCCAAGGTCTATTAGTTTTACCTTTTGCTAGTTTTTTTATAAGTGCTTGTAAAAAGAAACCTAACCAAGCCATTCAACAAAATTCTATTCCAGCTTCGTGTATACATGAAGTGCCACTTAGCCACGAGCAAATAGTTACTAGAAAAAATCTTGGATATACCGATCAAACACCCATCTCCACAAGAACTTGTGATAACTGCAAACTTTATACCAATCCAGTTAACAATAATGCCTGTGGAGGATGTTTGGTCTTAAGCGGCCCTATTCATCCTAAGGGCTATTGTAAATCATGGGTTGCTAGGTTTTAGAAAAATGCTCTTACGCCAATAAATCCTACAGCTGTTTTCACAGACCATTGATCTGTAGCACTTAACTTAATACCTAAATCAGATTTAATACCAAAATCAAGGGCTACGCTTTCTGATAAACTTACCAGCATACCAAACTTTGGACCGGTTTCAAGAATAAACTTTTTCACATGAGTCATATAAGCAGGAGTTACGCTTATGCCTAAATAAGGATAAAGCGTATTACCTATGTCAAAAAAGTAATCAATTCCCACAGAAACACCCAACCATAAAGAATTTGACTGGTTAGCTCGACGGTACTCAATAGGTAATCTTCCTTCTAGTAATAGATTATCTGCTATAAAATAGCCTAAGCCCAAAGATGAACCTACACTCAAACGATGTTCTGTTTTGCTAAGTTTTTCTTTATAGGCAACATCGTAATGACCTAAAACATCACCTGATGCTGACATGGTACCCGCAGTGAGATCAGCTCTCAAATTAGCAAAAGAAGAACTTGCAGCAAGGAAAATAGCGCTTAAAGCAACTTTAACTATAAGATTTTTCATTAAAACCCTCGTGTTTTTAGGTGACTTACTCATATGTCTAGCAAGAAAAATTATAAGTTTAAAGGTAGGACTCTGGTATTGAAAAACAGTGAACGAAATGACATTGGTTTAAAACTATGAATACCTTAGAAAAAAATTTTGATAGAGCAGTAATCGAAGAAAAATGGTCCAAAAAATATTTGGATACTCATGCTTTTGTGGCAGGCAAGAAAAATGATCTTCATAAGCCACCTTACGTGATTATGATGCCTCCACCCAATGTTACAGGTGCATTGCATAATGGCCACGCCTTATTTGTCACCTTGCAAGATATCTTAGCCCGTTTTTGGCGCATGAAAGGCTATGATGTTTTATGGCTGCCTGGCACTGATCATGCAGGCATTTCTACACAAACAGTAGTAGAACGAGAGCTTTTAAAAAAAGAAGGCAAAACTAAACATGATTTGGGGCGCAGTGAATTTTTAAAAAGAGTATTTGCCTGGAAAGATAAACATGGCCATCGCATTATAGAACAACTTAAGCTTTTAGGAGCTTCTGCTGATTGGAGCAGACTAAGATTTACTATGGATGAACAGTGTTCTCACGCTGTTTCTAGTGCCTTTGTAAAATTATGGAACGATGGTTTGATCTATCGTCAGGAACGATTAATATCCTGGGACCCAAGCAATAAAACTGCTCTTAGTGATGAAGAAGTTGAGCATGTTGAACGGGACTCTGAACTTATATATTTTGCTTATAAAATCAAAAATAGCGAAAAAGAAATTATTGTGGCCACTACTAGGCTTGAAACCATGCTTGGTGATGTAGCGGTTTGTGTGAACCCCACTGACGAGCGGTATAAAAGCTTAGTGGGGCAAGAGCTTATTCATCCATTTTTTCCTGAAAGAAAAATTAAAATTATTGCTGATGATTATGTGGAAAAAGAATTTGGTTCAGGAGCCGTAAAAATTACTCCCGCCCATGACCCAAACGACTTTTTAATAGGACAACGTCATAGTTTGCCCAATATTTGTATTTTAGATTTTGATGCTTGTATTAATAATTTGGGTGGAGAATTCAAAGGGCTTCATCGCTTTGAGGCACGCAAAAAAATTAAAGAAAAGCTTGAAAATTTGGGCCTATTTAGAAAATTAGAAATAATTAAAAATTCTGTGTCTATTTCACAGCGCTCTTTAGTAGAAATTGAGCCAATGCTTAGCAAACAGTATTTTGTTGATGCAAAGCTATTGGCAAAAATGGCTTTAAAAGCGGTTAATGAGCAAGAAACAAATATTATCCCTGCGCACTTTAAAAAAACTTGGGATCATTTTTTAGAAAATATTCAAGATTGGTGCATCAGTCGCCAGCTTTGGTGGGGTCATAGAATTCCTGTTTATTACCACATAGCCTCTATGAAAGAAGCAGTGATTAAACATGGCGCACAAAAAGATCTATCTTGTTATAAAGCCTTGCAACAAAAGAAAAGCGATGAAGAAGTGCTACGCCTAGCTCTTGATGAACTTGATGATAAAATTATTAGAACTTTTTCTCATGCTAAAGTTGCACCCCCTATAGATATGAATAATTATTTGCAAGAAGAAGATGTGCTAGATACCTGGTTTTCCTCAGGCCTATGGCCATTTTCAACTTTGGGCTGGCCCAATAAAACTGATGATTTGCATCGCTATTATCCATCGGCTGTACTTGAGACAGGCAGTGATATTTTATTTTTTTGGGTTGCCCGCATGATGATGTTTGGTATTTATTTTATGGGTAAGGCTCCCTTTAGGGATATATTTTTGCACTCCATGGTACGCGATGCTCATGGACGCAAAATGTCTAAATCATTGGGTAATGCCATTGATCCACAAGATGTTATAGAAGGCATAACTCTTGATGAGCTTTTGGATAAAACTAAAACTTATCCTGTGCCTCAAAGCCATTTGCCAAAAGTTTTGCAAGGCTTAAAAAAAGATTTTCCAAGTGGTATTCCAAGCGCTGGAGCAGACGGCTTACGTTTTAGTTTAGCGATATTTTGCGGTCAGGGCCAAGATGTAAAATTTTCTCTGCCTCGAGTTGTTGGTTATAGAGCATTTTTAAATAAAGTATGGAATGCCACGCGCTTTGCCTTAATGAACATTGATGAATCCATAAGCATTATGCCTGTTGAAAATTTAAGTTTATCCTTAGCTGATACCTATATTTTATCTAAGCTTAACAAAACTATTATGAGCGTTGATAAAGCCATCACTGAATATGATTTTTCAGAAGGTGCACAAAGTATCTATGAATTTTTTTGGAATGAGTACTGTGATAACTATATCGAATGCGCCAAAGTAGCGTTTAAATCAGATAATCAAGATGTAAAAAATACCACAGCCAGTGTGCTTATGCATTTACTAGATATGAGCATGCGTTTATTGCATCCATTTTGTCCTTTTATTTCTGAGGAAATTTGGGCAGTATTGCCAAAAAATAAGCGTGAAAGTGAGTTTTTAGCTCTTGCTCATTTTCCAGTGGCCAATAAAACGCTAATTAATGAAGAAGCCTGTAGTTCTATGGAGTTAATTTTTAGTGTAAGCAACATGGTAAGAAATTTGCGACAAACCTCTGAATTGCCAGCTAATTTGGCTTTGAATATTATACTTTTAGTGGAGAGCAATAAAACTAAAGATATTATTTGCGAGCAAGAAGATCTTATTAAGCATTTAGCTAAAGCTTCAAGTATTGATCTTGAACTTAAAACTAAGGCTGTTTTACCAAAGCTTTATGCTATTAATTCCAGCAACTTAGTAGACGTAGTGGTTTCCCTAGAAGGCTTAATAGATGTAGAAAAAGAACAAGAACGCATTAGTACAGCCTTAAAGAAAATTGCTAAAGAAAAAGCTAACTTAGAGCAAAAGCTTAACAATGAAGATTTTGTTAAAAAAGCACCTAAAAATATCCTAGATGAATACCAAAGCAATTTAGATAAGTTAGTAGAAAAAGAAGGCGAGCTTACAAAAGCTCTTAATGTATTGCATAAATAAACAAGAATAGTTAAGTGTAAATAGTTATTCGATTTATATAGTGGAATCAAATATGAAATTAATGATTATGTTAGTATTTTCTTTATTAATTATAAGTGGTTGCGGCATTACTGATAGTGGCAGCACATCTAACTCTAGCAGCAGCACTTCTTCTAATAATGATGATAATGGTGGAAACGGTAGTGATTTTACAAAAAAATCACCAGAAAAAGAACGTATTGATAAATTTAACCAGATTATGAGTATTATTGATGAATGTTTCAAAAAAGAAGAAGAATTTCAAAAATTAAAAACATATATTAGTTCACTTGATTGTATCTTTTTAGAGGAAGAACAAAAAGATGAATTAAAAAACGCAATAATTAATACAAAAATATTAAAAAAAGAAAATACTAATTATACTTATTTAAGTACTATCCTAAATAAATATGATACACTAGACGCCTTACTGAAAGATAATGCCGCTGCTGAAAATAAACCTACAAAGTCTGGGGTAGAACCTGCTGCTGGCGAAGCAACAAAAAACGACACTGACAAAAAGCCTGCTCAAAGTAAAAAACAAAATAAGCCTATAAAACCTCAGGCAGAATCTGTAAAAGACAAAGAACCCTTTGATTTATTTGCAAGCACTAAAACGGCTAAAGAAGTCGTAGATACTCTTGTTAATCCCGATGATATTATTGATCCTTCGTTATTATATGAGGTTCAAACTTATTTAAAAGGTGAAAATAAAGCAACAAGAGCTTTAGAATTAATCGATGCTGGCTTGTTAGGCAAAGTTTTTGATTCAGCAAGTTTTGTAGATGAAATGGGACTTCCAAGTACAATAAATTCTTTAGGTATTATTAATGAATTATTGAAGGTTAATAATATTGAATTAAATAATAAAATAATCAAAGAAATAAAAGATAATAAATATATAGAAAAATTAACTGTTGATGATGATACCAAAGCAGTCTTTTTTGAATTGCTACCAAACTATATAAAAAATGATAATGAAATCAAAAAACAAATGGGTTATACTCCAGCATTATATACTTTACTGAGCGATAAAGCGTTAGATAACACCAAAGTAACTCATTTTTTAAATCTAAATAGTAAAAATAACGCAGAAAAAGAAGAACTTGCTAAAAAGTTAATAGATGGAGGTATAATACAATCAGCGCTAATAAAATATCAGCCTGAAATTATTACTACTTTAGGATTAAACAACGATTTACAAAAATTAGTAATAAAAGATATTACTGAAAAACAATATCTTACTAATCTAAATATTTCTGACGATGCCATCGAAGGTTTTATAACAATGACCTTTAATCAACTTCCAGATTGGTTATTAGAAGAACAAAGTATTAGACTATGGATTGGAAAAATCTTTTCCCCATTATTATCTAAGCATTTTGATGCTATTTATAATACATTAAACAGTTATTCTAAAATTTTAAAATTTAACATTAAAAAACCTATTTTGACGGCATTACTTGGTTATAAAGGTGAAATAGATGCTGATAAAATAAATAAATTAGCTACATTAATGGAAGATTTATACACAATTGAAAATATTGTTTCATCGATTAATTTTTTTAAGAATTCTAACAATAAAAATATAAATATTTTATATAAAGCATTGTTAAGTAAAGTTGTAAAAAATTACGATGCAAATAATCAAAAACATATAGACATTAAAGATCAGATAAAAGAACATGTTCAATATTGTTGGGATAGTCTTATTACAGCGGATAAAAAGGCTACAGAAACTTTTATAAATGCTTCGACAAAACTACAAGACTGGGGATTATTAGCAAAATAAAAATGACAATCCTGTTGAAACTAGTGTCGTTTAATGTCAATTTTTCACTGGATTGCTTCACTGCGTTCGCAATGACGCATAGGCGGCAGGTTAAGGGTTTAAAGCAGGTAATATCTAAATTTAATTGACCACCGTTGGTAGTGAACTTCCAAAATATTTTGTGCATAAAATACCTATCTATCACCACTCTCTACGTGC
>CAZBMJ010000003.1:0-99226 GCA_964493205.1 uncultured Myxococcales bacterium | reverse complement strand
ATCAATACTTATGGGTAATCATATGGGCGCGGCACGTAGAGAGTGGTGATAGATAAGGTATTTTATGCACAAAATATTTTGGAAGTTTACTACCAACGGTGGTCAATTAAATTTAGATATTACCTGCTTAAAATCCTTAACCTGCCGCATATGCGCATATGCGCGCCGCACAGGGACCGGCCAAAACCTAAAACATCACATTAATCACTAATACGCTAACAAATCCATAACAGCTTGCTTAATATCGTTTATTTGTGGCAAGGTAGCGTTTTCCAAAATTTTAGAAAAACCTATGGGTATGTCTTTGGCGGCCAATCTTTTCACAGGAGCGTCTAAGTACATAAAGCATTCTTCCATGATCACTGAGGAAACTTCAGCACCTATACCTAAAAAGCCATGATCTTCGTGGATGATTAAAACTTTGCCAGTTTTTTTAGCTGTTTCACAAATGCCTGATTTATCAAGAGGTTTTATGCTGCGTAAATCAAATACTTCGATACTATGACCTTGAGATTCTAATTCTTGTGCAACTAATAAGGCCATATGAACAATATTGCCATAACAAATAATACTTAAATCATTACCTAACTTACGAATTTTGCCTTTTCCAAAGGGTATGGCAAAATCTTTACCAAACATAGGGCCTTTAGCTTCAGCACGGTTATATAAATATTTAGGTTCTAGAAAAAATGTTGGCCCTTGCGACCTAATAGCCGTTCGCAATAAACCTGCAGCATCATCTGCAAAGCTTGGATAGACTACTCTTAGACCAGGTAAGTGAGACATAATAGCTTCAATATTTTGTGAATGATAAAGACCACCTTGGATATAGCCTCCACTGGCTAATCTTAATACTACGTTAGGCGAAAATTGGCCATTGGAACGCCAGTAATCATGGCCGATTTCCACTATTTGCTCCATGGCTGGCCACACGTAATCAGCAAATTGCGCCGCTTCAATAACAATACGAATATCTTTGTTGTAACGAGACATGCCGTTCGCCGTTCCCACAATAAAGTCTTCAGCAATGGGAGCATTAAATACACGCTTATTACCAAACTTTTCAAGCATGCCTTTGGTGAGATTAAAAACTCCACCCTTTTTCTTAGAGGCACAATCTTGTCCCCATAAAAAAGTATTGGGGTTATATTCAAACTCTTCTAGTAAAGTTCTGTTTATAGCTTCTCTTAATTTTTCATTAGCTTCTTGCTCTATAGGTATAAAATCCTGCTCTTTTTTATCAGCAATAAATTCATGACCAAATACATATTTGCTAACGCTATCAGCTTGGGGCATAGAAGCTTTTTCCGCTTCTTCAGTAGCTTGTTTGATTATAGCATCTGTTTCTTCTTCTATTTCTTGTAAAATTTTTTCACTGACTTTATTTTTTATTAATGCTTTTTTAAGTTTAACCAAAGGATCATGCTTAAAAACTTCTTTTATTTCTTGCTCTTCTCTATATAAATCTTGCGCGTCTGAATTAGAGTGTGCTCCCATGCGCACACACGCTGCATGAACTAAAGCAGGAGATTTTTCTTTTTTAACAAATTCCTGAGCTTCCTTCATGGCTAACATACTGTCAAATAAATCAGTACCGTCGCAATTAAAGATACCTAAATTTTTAATACCTTTAAAGTTATCGCTGACTATCTTATTAGCTGTTTGTTCACAGCTGGGTACAGAAATACCATAGCCGTTATTTTGGATTACAAATATTACTGGTAATTTTTCTCGTGAAGCACCGTTAATAGCCTCGTAACAATAGCCTTCAGACAAAGAAGAATCTCCTTGAGAACTAAAAGCAATGGCATCATCACCGTAATATTTTATAGCTCTAGCAACACCCACAGCATGAAGAGTGTGATTACCGGTACATGAAGAAACGTTTTGAATATTAATTTCTGGCTTTGAAAAATGGTTAGACATATGCCGTCCGCCAGAACCTACATCGCCACTTTTTGATAAACCATTTAACATAAGTTCTAGGGGTGTCATACCAGCAGCAAGGACTGTGGCTGTATCTCGATAATAAGGAAATAAAAAATCTTTTTTAGCTCGAAAACTTAATCCTAAGGCAATTTGAATACCCTCATGGCCACCACAACGAGCGTGATACGACCAGCCCATTGAACGCCTAATATAAAGCGCTGCCTGATCATCCATTTTACGAGCTAAAAGCATTAATTTATACCAAGAAAGTACTTCGTTACTATTTTTATCTTTAGATTTTTTAACCATCTTCATTCTCGTGCTTTATAAATGTGAAAATTTTACAACATTATGATTATCATGTTGATTAAATAAAATACTACCATCTTCTATGGATATACCTAGATCACACAGGTTTGTTTCTGTGAAAATTTTATGCAAAAAGTTAAAATTAACATTTTTTGCAAGCTTATTATTATTACTTTTCTCACATAAATAAGTAATTAAAAAATTTTTAGCTTTTGGATTATTTTTAATACAGTAATCAAATAATTTATTAGAAGTAATTTTGCTATAACTACAAAACACTTCAAATAAATCAGGGTTTTTTAAACGCAAAAAATCATATAAAATAACAGTATCTTTTTTTAGAAGATTTTTTAAGCTGTTAAATAACAATAAAAATAAAATTTTATCCTCGTTAAAACCTATTAATTTTTTAAATCTTGTATAATTTTCTATATTTTTTAATAAGCTCAGCAGATTTTTTACTAGTTTTTTATTTACAAATACTAGTTCACTTAAATACTGCTTTGGATCAAAATAAAAAGTATGTTCATCTGAAAATGAATCAAATAAATTTAACATACCAAATAAATTTTTATCTTTTTTTATTTCTGGATTAAATAAATTTTTAGTATTTATTTTTTTATACTTAAAAGCTTTTTTAACAAGGAGCATAGAAATTTTTTTAGAAATATCTAAGATATCTTTTTCGCCACTTACATAAAAAATAATAGATATGTAAATATAAACTATAGCATCAATAGATTTATTATCTACTTTATCATTAATAAGAATATTCAAACGACCTAAATCATCAAGTAGCTGTATCTGTTCTTTAATAATCATTGCTTACTTCGCTTACTTCTATATCTAGGGGCCTTAGAGAATCATGCAACTGGCTATTTGTATTAAGAGATTGAATATTAGAAAGTTTTTGTGCAGTTACTAATACTCTACTTTTTAGTGAAACTAATGTTTGATTATAGCTCTCCTGAGCATTTTTTAGACTTTTGCCTAAGCGTTCAAAATGCTCTGCTACTTTAGCTATACGGTCGATGAGTTCACTAGAAAGTTTTTTTGCTTCTTCAACATTTTGCGCTATAGCCTGTTGGCTAAAGCTAAAAGACACCGCTTTTAGTATAGCTATTAAAGTAAGTGGGGTTGCTAGTATAACTTCATTTTTAGCCGCAAAGTCGATTAAAGAATTATCAACTTGCAAAGCTTTGCTTAAAAATACTTCTCCTGGCAAAAACAAAATTACAAATTCAGGTGTTTGTTCTAAATATTTCGCATAAGATTTTTTCTTTAAAATAGCTATATGACGACGCAGAGACAAAGCTAAGTCTAGTGATTGTTTTTGTTCATCAACATCAAAATCTTTTCTTTGGGAATCAAGAAAAGAGTCTAGAGGAGCCTTGGCATCAATAACTATTTTTTTATTTTGAGGCAGCGTAATAATCATATCAGGACGCAAACTTATATCATCTTGAGTAGTGATAGTTTTTTGTTCTAAAAAGTCACAATAGGATGACAATCCAGATAATTCTACAACTCTTCTAAGCTGCATTTCACCCCATCGGCCTCTAATACTAGGCGATGTAAGAGAATTTTTTAATAAATTAGTTTCTTTGATTAAGCAATTCTGTGTGGATAATAAACTATTAAGCTGTTCTGTTAGTGAACCATGGGCGTTGCTTCTAAGTTTTTCTAAATCAGATATTTTTTTATCAACTAATAATAAAGATTCTTTAAGAGGAGATACAATATTTAAAAGTTCTTTACTGCTTTGTTCTCGTTCTTTTTCATTGTGCATAAAAAATTCTCTTAAACTTTGTTTAAAAGAAGTATTAAGCATATTGGTGTTACTTAGAAGTGATTCCCTAGATATAAGCTCAAAAGTTTCTTTCATATTTTTTTTTATATCTGATAATTCGTTTATTCTTGCCTGCAAGCTTTCTTGTATTTGCTCTTTTAAAGTCTGCTCTTTAGTGACTAAACAAAGCAATTGTTTATTTTGGTGGCCTAAAAAAATATATAAACAAAAGGCTCCCATTATAAAGCCTAAAAAGAAAATCAAAGCTAATAAAAATCCGTCATACATATACTACTCTAAATAACTAATCAAATCGTAAAAATCGCACTACAGCGGGAGGAACATTAGCATAGATATTTGTATGTTCAAATTCATATTGCTTCACAAAATTTTTAATTAAACTTCTCGCTTTCATATATCGTTCTAGATTTTTTCCTCTTAGCATAAGGGGTAATACTTTTTGCAAAACAGCATATTCAAAAAAAGAAAAAACACTGGATTTATTAAGCATGCTTGGTAATAAAGCCATTATTTGCTTAGTAACTTCTGGGTCCATACTGTTAAAAGGAAGGCTACATATTATTAGATCATATTTTTTAGTAAAGTCAAACTGCAAAATATCACAGCAATAAATAGTAATAGAAAGATTATTTAAAAATTGGCTACGCAGCGTATCACAAAAATCAGGCATCAGCTCAACAACATCTAGTCTTTGGGAAGCTTTCAGCTCTTTTACTAAATATTTTGTTATAGGCCCCTTTCCTGCCCCTATTTCTAAAATTCGAGCATTTCTTGGTAAACATTTTATATACTTAATCATTTCTTTGGCTAAGAAAGACGAGCTTGGAGATACTGATCCGATAGAAAGTAGACGTTCTAAATCAAATTGGACCATAAAAACCCTAAGTTTTGCTAAATCATTAAGTGGTGCCGAAGGAGAGACTCGAACTCTCACGAACCAAAGTTCACCGGATTTTGAGTCCGGCGCGTCTACCATTCCACCACTTCGGCACAATAACGCCATACTTATACTGATCAATACTATACGTCAAGAGTATTTTATGAGCATTTAAAAATCAGATTATTGTCTACTAAACTAATATGCACGCTACCACCATTTTGCAGTTTGCCAAACAAGATTTCATGACTTAAAGCTTTTGATTAAAACTTGTCTTCTTTTTCCGGCTCTACATTTGGAGCATTTTTAAGAATTGTTAAAAATTTCTTTTTGCTGCCTCGTTTTGCTCTTTCGTGAATAATATCTTCTGCACCTAATACAGATACTTTTTCTGCTACTGCAAGCATTATGAATTGATTTATTGAAACATGCTCTTGTTTAGCTATTTCACGAGCAGCATTATGAAGAGACGTTGGAAGTCTTAAGCTTATGGTACTCATTATATTACTCCTGTTTTAATCAAAATATCCATTGGTGAAGCTATTTTAATGCCAAAAGTTTTAGCAGGCTGAAAATCCTTCACGTTATAAGTAACGATAAACTCAACCGAAGAGGCAACAGCTATTTCTAGGACCATATCATCTTTGGGGTCTTTTAAGATTGGCCGCCATAAATAATAAATTGGGCTTCGTATGCTCTGCTGACAAATATAGTCAAGTAAATCATTCACATCTTCATTAAGCATTTTTGGGAAACATCGACGAATGACTTCTTCATACTCAAAGATTAGAGGAACTGATATACATGAGATGTATTTACCATCACCAATAAGGCTCAACATTTTGTTAGCTGTGCCTGCACTTGATTTGATCGCTGATATAACTATATTAGTATCTATAATAATTCTTGGGGCCATATTGGTATGGTATACGATACCAAATAATTAGCAAGATATTTATTATAAGCATTTAAAAATCAGATTATTGTCTACTAAACTAATATGCACGCTACCACCATTTTGCAGTTTGCCAAACAAAATTTCATTACTTAAGGGCTTTTTAATCTTTTCTTGAATAATTCTAGCAATTGGCCTTGCTCCCATTTGCAAAGAATAACCTTCCTGGGCTAAATAATGCTTAGCTTCCTCAGTAATATGCAAATCAATGTTTTTTTCTTTTAGTTTAAGGCTTAATTCCAGTAAAAATTTATCTACTATGAGTAAAATTATCTCTGGCTTGAGATAATTAAAAGTTATAGTTTTATCTAACCGATTTCTAAACTCCGGCGTAAATAATATTTTAACAGCTTTATTAGTACTAACTTTTGCGCTTTGAGATAATAAATTGGTATTAAAACCAATATGGTTTTCTTCAAGTTCTTTGGTGCCAACATTAGATGTCATAATCAAAATAACATGACGAAAATCACTACTACGGCCAAGGCCATCAGTAAGCTTGCCATAGTCCATCACTTGTAAAAGCATATTAAAAACATCACTGTGGGCTTTTTCAATTTCATCTAATAACACTACTGCATAAGGATTTTGATTAACTAAATCTGTGAGTATCCCTCCCTTCTCATACCCCATATAACCTGGCGGCGCGCCTATAAGCTTGCTTACATTATGGCGCTCCATATACTCACTCATATCTAGGCGGATAAACTTTACTCCTAAAATATCTGCTAAAGCCTTAGCTATCTCAGTTTTTCCAACCCCTGTTGGCCCCATAAATAAAAAATTAGCAATAGGCTTATTAGTATCTTTTAAGCCAGAACGGGAAAGCATTATAGCATCAGTGATTATTTCTATAGCCTCATCTTGACCAAAAATTATTTTTTTAAGTCGCTGATTTAAGTTTAGTAATAAAGATTTATCATCAAAATTAATATTAGAAGAAGGTATATTGGCCATTAAAGCTAGGGTTTCTTGTATGGCATAATCATCAACTATTAGGCTATGCTTAAGCTTAACTAAAGCGCAAGCCTCATCGAGTAAATCAATGGCTTTATCCGGTAATTTTTTTTCGTGTAAAAATCTTATGGAAAGCTCTACACTTAATAAAACAGCGCTATCGGTAATTAAAATATTATGAAATTTTTCATAAGTACTTTTTATCCCTTTTAAAATTTGTACGCAAACATCTTTTGAAGGTTCACTTATATCTATTTTTTGAAATCTTCTGCTTAAAGCTTTGTCTTTATCAAAATAATTACGATATTCCTTAAAAGTAGTCGCACCAATACAGCGCAAACTACCATCAGCGAGCGCAGGTTTTAATAAGTTAGCGGCATCTATAGATGTCCCACTACTAGCCCCTGCCCCAATAAGCACGTGTATTTCATCAATAACCATAATGGCATTTTTATGTTGTTTAACAGCTGCAATAACGGATTTTAATCGATTTTCAAAGTCGCCCCTGTATTTTGCGCCAGCAAGCAATGATGCCATATCTAGTAAAAATAACTCTGCATTTTTTAAATAATCTGGCACATGGTTGTTTGCTATTTTAATAGCTAAAGCATTAGCTAGCGCAGTTTTACCTACCCCTTCATCGCCCACAAACAATGGGTTATTTTTTTTCCGTCTGGATAAAATTTGAATAGCACGTGAAGTTTCAATTTCTCTGCCAATAACCTGATCTAATTGATTATTTTTAGCGCAAGTAGTTAAGTTAATAGTATAAAGTGACAACACACAAGACTTTCTATTGGGCAAATTAATTTCATCTTCTGCGCTATCACTAATATTTTCTTGTACAAATGACTCCTCATTAGCAATTATCGATACTAAATCAAGGCGAGTTACTCCAGCTTGTTGCAACAAATAAGCTGCAAAGCTCTCTTCTTCATCCATAGTTGCCACTAAAATATCTTCAAAAGATACTTCATTCTTTCCAGAAGACAAAACATGAAACGTTGCTCTTTGTAAAACTCTTTGCAAAGATAAACTCAGCACAGTATCTGATTTGTAGGAGTTATGACTACTTTGCACTTGATAATCTAAGTAATTTAAAAATTTTTTTTTCAACTCAAGAAAGCTAACACCCATATGACTTAGTAAAATACGAACTTTTTGCTCATCAAACAATACTAAACATAAGTGTTCTATGCTAACAAACTCATGCTGGCGCTCTTTTGCTTCTTTTATAGCTTTCTCAACTGCTTGTTCAACATTACTACTTAGCATTTAATCCTCTTATGAATTATGCTAGCGATTAGTAATCTTCTAAGCTTTTAAGTTGATCATTTTTAATGATTTAAATTATATAACAATTAATTATTTCAACTAAAAATAATATAATACACACAAAATAAATATATTATAACAATGATTATCATGGCATTTAAGAGATTTGTGTGAAAATAAAAACATTTTTTATAAAATTATTATTGCTATTAACTAGTTGCTCAGATAAACAGGATCAAAGAGATCTTTATAGCAGTGCTTTATCAAACAATAATGCTAATTGGGTACTATTTGGCAAAATTGCTGATGAAAACTCAACTATGGCCAAAGTGGTAGCCGTAGGCATAAATGGCAAAAAATACTCAAGCAAAATTAACAATAATAAATTCAGCATCACACTACCTGCTGATTTAACCTATTCAATACATTTTATTAATCTTAACAACGATATTAACACGCTAACTTTTGAAGATAGCCAAGATATAGGCTTAAAAAATATCCTGCGATTGGGCAAGATCACCGAATCAAAATCATTAAATTTAGGTGAAATGGATTTTGTAAATGGTAATGCTTATGCTTCTCTAAATCCAGCATATACACTAAACTTTGATAACGATAATCTTCCAGACTGCCTAGACCCTGATGATCAAAACGATAATCTAGCCGATAGTATACAGCAACAAGAGTTAGAAAGTGTTGAAATCTGCCACAAAGAAAAACTAAAAAATAATAAAATTATAAAAAGACAAGTTTATATTTCTTTGAGCGACTTTTATCTTCATTCATTACATGGTGATTATGTAGGAAGCTGCACTAATAATAACTAAGCAGTTGATTTTTATAAAAAATTTTTATAAGACTAACTCATGCAAAAAACTATTATACTACCCATCAGTGATGGATTTGAAGAAATTGAAGCCATAAGCATTATTGATATTTTAAGAAGAGCTGCTTTTGGCGTACATATTGCTAGCATAAAAGATCTAAAAGTCACTGGCGCTCACCAACTAGTGATACAGGCAGATGAAAAATTTAGTTTACAAAATGCTTCAAAATATGATGCCATAGTGATTCCTGGTGGCAGTCTTTGCGCTGAAAGCCTAAGTAATCATGAAGAACTCAAATTATTAATTAAGCAATTTATTGAACAACAAAAACTCATAGCAGCTATTTGTGCTTCTCCCGCTTTGGTATTAGGAAAAAATAACTTTTTAGAAAATATTAATGCCACTTGTTATCCAAGCCTTAAAAACTATATAAAAAATTTTCTGGATAAGCCTGTGGTAAGCCATCACAATTTTATAACAGCTCAAGGACCTGCATCGGCCCTTGATTTTTCCTTAAAAATTGTTGAATATTTAGCTGGCTTTGATACGAGCAAAAAAATTGCTAAGGATATATTGAGTAAAACATGACTTTTTCAAATAACTGGTATGAAATAATTGGCCATTTTGCCACTGTTTTTATTGTTTTAGGTGTAATGCAAAAAAATGTCACCCGTGTAAGAGTTTGCATGGTGCTAGGTTCCCTATGTTTTATAATCTATGGAGCAGTGATATATGCTGTGCCAGTGGTTATAGCCAATGGTATTATAGGTCTAGTTTCATTAAAATATTTAATTTTTAATAAAAGCTAAATCTAATGCTTTACTCCAGTGTATAGTATCAATCCCTTCCCGAAGAGGAATAGTTCTTGGTTCTAAAGACAAAACTGCTGAATAATTAAGACTAAGTTCTTTTTTTATTTTTACTAATCCATCAACCATTTTTTGATTGACAGTAGAACTAAACTTGATTTCAAAACCATTTAGTAATCCTTGTTTTTCTATAAGCAAATCTACTTCTAGTCCACCTGAATCACGATAAAAGTAAACTTCAAATCTTGATTGTTGTTGTTTTAACTGTTTTATATAATCTACTACTATCATATTTTCAAATATGTGGCCCTTTTCAGAAGCTTTAAAAAATCTATCTTCTGAATCAATACCAAGTAAATAACATAAAAGACCGGAATCAATAAAATATAGTTTTGGAGACTTCACTAATCTTTTAGAAATATTTTTAGAATAAGGTTTAATTAAAAATATTATATAAGACGCTTCTAAAGCAGATAACCAAGATTTTATTGTTGGTGAAGAAACTCCGCACTCTTTTGAAATTTCTGAAATATTAAATAATTGCCCAGCCCTGGTAGCAAGTAAACTAATAAACGTTTGAAATTTATTTAAATCTACTATTTTTATCAACTGTCTTATATCTCTTTCAATATAGGTTGCTAAATAAGATGCATACCAAGTTTTATGATCAATAGTAGGCACTGTAATTAATTCAGGATAAAAACCTTTTATTATTTGCTTAACAACATGGTTTACATCATAAATATTAAGCGCATTTGGCAGAGAAATTATCTCATTAAAACTTGGTGGATAAAGTTCAAATATGGCAGCTCTTCCGGCTAAGGTCTCTAATACTCCTTGCATAAAAGAAAAAGATTGAGAGCCTGTAAGAACATACTGCCCATAGGTTTGCCTATTTTCATCTACAATAATCTTAATATATGGCAATAAACCTGGTGCATATTGGATTTCATCGATAATTAATGGGGATTTATATCTACTTAAAAATAATTTAGGATCATTATT
Source organism: uncultured Myxococcales bacterium (assembly GCA_964493205.1). Classification (GTDB taxonomy): domain Bacteria; phylum Myxococcota; class UBA727; order UBA727; family JABDBI01; genus CAZBMJ01. The sequence continues at coordinate 88,473 of CAZBMJ010000003.1, read as the reverse complement.
AGCCACTTCTCGCACTAAAGGCTCATCTAGTGTCACGTAAGTATAGTTCTTTAAATGATTTTTTAATAAAGTGGATTTTCCTACTTGCCTAGCTCCTGTTAAAATACATACTGGAAATTGCTTTAAGGCTTCTAATAAAATTGGCTCTATGGCACGATTAAAATACATAAGATACCTCGTATTGCTTAATCATAACATAAGTTCATGTATTTTTAAAGTTCAATTTTAAATTTGCATGATTTTCTCATGTAAATTATTCTATCATCTTTTATTTGCTTGGGGGCCTTTACGTGAGTATGTTTTTTTGTTACAATAAGTAATAAATTAGGAATCTATAATGTTTAAAATTAATAGTATATTGTTTTTTTTCTTAGTATTATTGAGTGGTTGTAATGTTAAACTGAGCAATTCAGGAAAAAATCCTAATTCTTCATCTCCTCCTTCCTCAACAGCACAACCTTCACTAAACCGCTCACCCGTAGTGGATTGTAGCAGTGTTGATTTGCTCAATTGCGATAACACTGCAGGTTGTAAAAGTTATGACAACAAATGCTACCCTAAAGATGAAGCTTTAAGCAAACAAGCAGCCAAAGATAAAATTGCTGAGATTAAACAGGTGCTTACAGAAGTTGACGCAAAAGTTACCACAGTGATTAGCTCTGTGGATCCAAAAGATGTTAATAATGCCATAACGGATTTAAAAAAATCTCAAACAGAAATTGAGCAAGCTATTCCTAAAACCAAAGCTTTAATCGATACAGCTGTAAGGGATGCAGCTAATAAGATAACCGCATTAAAAAGTGCCCAAACTACTTTTATAAATAATCATAAGGCTTTAGAAGAAGCTAAAAACAATGAAGCAAAAGCGCATGCTGCTGCTCTTATTACAGTGACAGAAGAAGAAACTAAGGTTAATAAGGCTTTAACTGAGTTAACTACTACTACAAATGGTTTGAGTGATAACCCTATTCTTATTGCTCAAAGTGTTAAAGATGCAAAAGAAGAGCTAGATAAACATAAAAATGCTCTTGGCGTTGTTATTAACGGATTAAATAATGCTAAGGTGTTAGATAATGCAGGTATAACCAACACTTTAAATAGTTTGAATATTGTAAATAAAATAAAAAGCTTAGAAACTGCTCTACAAGCTTTTATACAGGCTTATGGTGAGGAAAAAGCTAAACAAGATAATGCGCAAGCTGAATTAATAAAAAAACAAGAACAAGAAGAAGCAGCTAGAAAGAAAACAGAAGCTGTTAATAAAGTAAAAGATGAACAAGCTAAAATTACAGCTGCTTTAACTGCGTCAAATATTGCCACAAAAGACTTAAATACTCAGGCTATTCTTAATATTCAAAGTGTTAAATATGCGAAAACAAACTTAGAAACTAAAAAAAAGGCTCTTACTAATCTTAATCAAAAATTAGAAAATGCTAAAAAATTAGCAACTGCAGGCGAAATAAATACTGCTTTTAAAAGTGCGGATACTGAGATAAATAACCTAAAAACTGCGCAAGCTGATTTTATACAGGCTTATGGTCAGGAAAAAGGTAAACAAGATAAGGCACAATTAATAAAAAAACAAGAACAAGAAGAAGAAGCTAAAAATAAAGCTGATGCAATTAAGAAAGTAGGTGCAGAAACAGCTAAAATTACGACTGCTTTAGATGAGTTAAATAATGCTACAAATGGTTTTAAAAACAATGATATTCTTATTGCTCAAAGTGTTAAAGATGCAAAAACAGAATTAGAAACTAAAAAAAAGGCTCTTACTGATCTTTATCAAACGCTAGAAAAGGCTAAGAATTCAGCAACTGCAGCTGAAATAACTGCTGCTTTTAAAAGTGCTGATAATGATATAAATAACCTAAAAACTGCACAAGCTACTTTTATACAGGCTTATAATCTGGAAAAAAATAAACAAGATAAAGAGCAAACAGAGCAAGATGAATTAAAAATAAAACAAGAACAAGAAGTCAAAGCAAAAGCGGAAGAAAAAATAAATCAAATTACAGCTGCTTTAGCTGCTTTAACTAATGCAACAAAAGACTTAAACAGTAATGCTGTTCTTAATGTTAATGCTGTTAAAACTGCAAAAGAAAAGCTAGATAAGCATAAAAATGCCCTTACTAATCTTAATGAAGAATTAAAAAAGGCTAAGGAAAAAAAAGTACAAAAAAATAATTTTAAGAAAAAGAAAAATAATGAAGCTCTTAAGAAAGCGGAAAATAGTGAAAATGAAGTAGCGGAATTAAAAACTGCTCAAGGAGCTTTTATACAAGCTTATAATCTGGCAAAACAGGCGCAAGATGAATTAAAAATAAAACAAGAACAAGAAAATAAAGATAAAGCAGAGGCGATTGAGAAAGTAGAAAAAGAACAGGCTAAAATTACAACTGCTTTAAATAAGTTAAATAATGCTACAAAAGACTTAAACAGTAATACTGTTCTTAATGTTAATGCTGTTAAAACTGCAAAAGAAAAGCTAGATAAGCATAAAAATGCCCTTACTACTCTTAATCAAACATTAGAAAATGCTAAAAAATTAGTAACTGCAGAAAAAATAAATACTGTTTTTAACAACGCTGAAAATAGTGAAAATAAAATAAATGAACTAAAAACTGCGCAAGATGATTTTATACAGGCTTATGAAAATGGAAAAATTGAGCATAAAAAAGCTAAAGCTGAACGTGAAGAAAAACAAAAAGAACAACAAGCCATAAACAGCGCTATTACTAAAATACAAGAAAAAAATTTTAATAAAAATACTCTAGATAACGCTGTAAAAGGTATTAGTAATCGTTTTGTTAGTGTTGATAAATATGAAACATTTTTTAAAAATATAAAAAATTCTACTGGTGCTCAAAAAAATACTGTGATTACTAAATTAAAATCTTTTTTTCAGCTAGGCGCTAGTAATACATTTACTAAAGAACAAAAAGATTTAGCAAAAAATATAGTAACAGAATTTAAAAATGCGCTTGCTATCGATAATTATGGCACAAATAGCCTCTGTGATACATTGTCTGATATTGAAGAATATAAAATTTTATCAGAAGATGATAGAAAAAATCTGGCAGAAAAAATAAACAAAGAATTATATGAAAACAAGAAGGATTTTTTTACTAGCGCTTTTGAGATTGTTCTTGCTAGTAAAATAATGGCTAATCTATTTCCTGAAAATGTTAAGGTTGATTTTTATAACGCGTTGAAAACTGAACGCAGCTTAACTTTTAATTTCAAACAATACATACAAAAACATTCCAGTAATGCTGATATTAATGGAATAATTAATATGCTACAAAAGGCCAAAGATTATGAAGGTAATTTTTATTATGAATTAGTTTATAATATTATGAATCATAGCAGGAATTTTTATAGTGATTATGAAGATAAAGATTCTATGACACAAGGTGAAAAAATTACATACTTCAATAGAGGCATTAGTATTTCTATGGGATCTTTTTTTAAAGATTGCTTTACAGATTTAGAAAATGAGTTAACTAAAGCTTCTAATGATCAGGATACAAATAAAATAGTTGGTATTAAAAAGATAATCGAGCTACTGTTGCAACATGGAGAACCTTCAATAGATAAGTTGAAATTTAATAATTTAATAAATAAAGATAATATTACCACGTTATTTAACACACTAAATAAAAATATTATAAAAAATTATTTAATATATAATACTAATACTGATACTAAAAAAGATATTTTTGCAAATGTAGATGACCCAAAAATTATAATGACAATAGTGTCTGCTTTGAAATATGTAGGATTACCTGAAAAACGATATAATGAGGATCATGAAATAGATATAGGCTTAAAAATAATGACAAATAAAGTATATAACTTAATCAAAAATTATACAAATGAAAATAAAGAAGATACAAAACAAGCTCTAAAAATTTTATTTAAAAATATGGATGATTTTAAGGGTGGAGCTAAAGCTGAAGTTACAGGACATACATTATCTAACCTGCTCTCAAATATTTTAATTACTAGTACAGATAGAAAAGAACTTTATGAGTTTTTAGATGATGCTAATGATAATTCCATAAAACGGTTTTTATATGGCATGATATATATGTTTGCAGAGAGAGCAAAGACTGATGTTGTTGTTCTTAGTCATAATGATAAAGAATTGATTAGTTATATAATCCGGAATGAAGATATGCAAAAGAAAGCTCAAAAGCTAATTAAAAACTACAATAAGGTTAATATGGATAAGATATCAACATTTATTAGTAATCTAAAATTTACAGAATAGGCAGGGGTAGTAATTAGTTTTCTGGATCAACTATGATTTTAAGATTTTTCTTTCTTAGGAAGGGATATTAGTTTTTCTTACTGATTCACTAGCCATTCTTGCAGTGATATAAGGAGCTAATAAGTCCATTATTTCATCATTTACTTGCAAAGTATCAAGAATTAGTACACCGTCTTTTTTAGCATTAACAAAAATACCAGCACCTTGTTTTAGCAGCTGTTCTATCTTTGTCACATCATTATCTTCTAAAGCTTTAAAAAAATCTTCTCTTTGGGCTATAGCCATCTGGACATATTGATTATTATCAGTCAAACCTCTATTTACTAATAACTTAATAATATCAAGATTGGGGAGCATTTTATTATTACTTTTATATGCCAACTCTAGATGTTCTTGTTTTACCTCAGCATTATGTTCGAGCAATGATTTAACAATATAAAATAGTCTTCTGTGAATAGCACAGCTAAGAGCTGTTCTTCCAGAATAATCTGTAGCATTTATACGAATGCCCTGTTTAAGCAAAAATTCAATAATTTTTATATATTTTAGATCTTGCTCAGGTATGTTTTCTGTTTTAGAAATATCTTTTATATAATTAAACTTAAATGTACTGCAAAAATTAATTAACAAATTTTGCTTATTCTTATTTGTTTGCTGAAAATTTACACCTAACTCAGCCCAAAATTCTAATAGTTCTATATTGTTACGATTACAAGTCTCAAAAAGCTCAGGCTGAGGTAATTTTGTATCAATTTGGCCACCTTTTTCCTTAAGCAACTTAGCTAACTCCAAATTTTTGACCATCATAAAAGGGCTTTCTTTTTTATCATTAAGAATATTTGGGTTGGCTTTATTATCTAAAAGAAGCTTTATTATAGTATGATTAGTTTCACTAATAACAGACTTACTCAAACCAACAGCTTCATGCAGTGGAGTATCATCCCTAAATCCAGATTTAGCATTTACGTCGGCGCCGTTGTTTATGGCAAGTCGGACTAGATTTTCGGCATTATATTGGACGGCCCAGTGAAGAAAATTTTTTGGGGAATATTGATATCCATGTAATATTTTAGTAAAAATATTAATATTTTGTTTCATTAATTTAAGAGCCAAAAATTGCAATATAAATGGTTTCTTTTCAATTAGCTGACAAGTAAAGTAATGCACATTTTTATTCATCTCTTCTTTTATTGCATTAACTAAAAGATCAGCCCATTCTTTTAATTCTTCATCCAATTGCTTATATTCAATATTAAATTCACAAAAATCTAAAAAAATACTTTCACTAGAATAATATTTTGGTAGCAGCTTATTAATTACAATAAATTTTAAATTACAAATTTTAATAAAAGCACCAAATAAGTCATTAAAAAGAATGATATTATCATCGTTGGATTGTGATTTATTTTTTTTGTATAATTTATAGTTGTTTTTTATGTGTGTTAATATAATTTTCTGAAATTGAAGATCTTGTTGAACAAATTCCATTGATATACCATGTGTGTCAAGGACTTCTCCTAATGAGACCAATGTAGTTATCAATGGTTGAATATTTTCTAATTTGTTACTGTTTTTAATGAGGTTTCTAGTAAAAATTTCAAGTTTACAAATAATATCTATATCTAAGCATAAAAGATAAGTAGGTTCTAAAAAAGCCTCTTTACGAATAAATTCTTGAATAATTTCTATCAAATCAGCAGGTTGCACAGAATTGTTTAATAAAATTTGATTATCAATATAATAGTCCATGAAATATGCAAAAGCTGTTTTAGAAGAAGGCCCATCAACTAAATTTATTTTATTTATGTTTGTTATTTCAAGCATCGCTTTAATATCTGGCAGCTCACCTTGAGCACACAAAAGATGCAAAGCTTCTTTAAAATCTAGTGGATTTATTGAAGATCCAGACTTAAATTTCTTTTTTGCTGGCTCCTCAATAAGAGGTCGTTCATGATTACTATCTGCTGCTAAGAGTTTTATAGTAGTAAACAACATTAAAAAACAAAAAAATTTTTGAGCCATTATTTATCCTTTTAATGTATTCTTATTAAATATATATAATTAATTATTATTTTAATAAATTGCACAAAAAAAAGATTAAGTAAATCTATAAAATGATGTTTTTAATGGCTAGATTTTAAATTTGAATGATTTTTTATATTTCTTAATGACTTACAGGCTTAATAAGTTCGTTTAAATCTTCTTCAGTAATCAAATGGATTTCAGCTGATTGCATTAAAGAATCTTCTTCAACTTCAGCTAAACGACTTTCAATATATTTCATACGTTCTTGCTTGGCTTTGATAAAATCTGTATCATTTTCTCGGCTTTTTAGCTCACGCAAAACCAGCTGTCTTTCACAATGAAGTCTTGAAACTATATCTCCGGCAACGTCATTAATTTCCTCTTCTAAAGCGATCTTAGCAAAAGCTTTTTGCTGGGCAGAAATTGCTCTAAGCTTGGCAATACACTTAGACATAAAAGTCATAGCATCACTTCTTGCCTCAACTAAACCTAATGCACGCACTACTGGCCCCATGGTAGAACCTTGCACAATCACTGATAAAACTACCACTCCAAAGGTCATGGCAATTAATGCGTCTTTGCCTGCAATACTATCAGGAATAGAAAGCACCAAAACCATTGATAAACTTCCCCGCAGGCCCCCCCACCAAATTGCCGTGGCACTTTTTATATTCATAGGCTGACCCATACGAGCAAGCATACCCATGGGTAAATACACAGAAATGGCCCTTGATGCTAGCACTGCCAAAAAAGCAAAAATCACTAGTTCAATGTGCTCAAATAAAAATAAAACTTTTACTTCTAAACCAATGAGCAAAAACACAATGCTTGAAACAAAAAATGAAACATATCGCCAAAAGCTTACTACAGCGGTACGAATAGAAGGTTCCATACGAGCTTTTTTACCCATATTACCTAAAAATAACCCAGCAGTAGCAGTAGCCAATACACCTGAGGCATGCATAAAATCAGCTAATAAATATGTTCCATAGGCTGCCACAGTAGTAATAGCTATGGAAATAAGCGGATCTTTTGAATAAGGCATAGCAAAAGCGGCAAAAGTTCCACAAACAGCGCCGATAGTAACACCAAACAAAGCCTCAGTAACAAAAAGCATGGCACCATCTTGCAGGCTAAAAACTCCTGAAGTTAACGCTGTTAATACTACCGTATAAATAACAATAGCTGTTCCATCGTTAAATAAACTTTCGCCTTCTAGTATTACTGATAGTTTTTTCTTTACACCAAGCTGTTTAAATAAAGCTATTACAGCGATTGGATCAGTAGCAGAAATAATCGTCCCAAAGAGCAAATAATGCATAAAGCTCATAGGTGTAGCAATTTTAAAAGTATTGATTTCTAAAACCAGTACTAGTGCTGTGACCAGCGCTGTTAAAATAACACCAGGTGCCGCAAGGGTTGCAATAGTTGGTGCATATTTTTTAAGTTCGTTTGAGGGAAAATGGATAGCCGCTTCAAATAACAAAGCTGGCAAAAATACACCCATGAGCAATTCTTGTGTAAGTTCAATATTAGGGACTAAATCAATAAAAGATAATGCTATACCTACAACCATTAACGCCACTGTATAGGGCACTTTAATTCTATGGGAAATAATGCCTACCAAGGTAGTAACTACTAATAAAGCTACCATGGGTGCAATCATTGATGTTTGAGAATGAGAAGCGGCTGCTGCTAAGTTTTCCATAATCGCGCCCTTACAAATAGACAAATAAATATTGACAATAAACAATGCTTGTTATTAACAGATTATGGCTATTTTAATAGCTGGCAAGCCCTTAATGCAAAATTTTTAAACATTAAATCTAAAATGCATAATATCACCATCTTTTACCACATACTCTTTGCCTTCAGTACGCATTTTACCTGCGGTTTTAGCGCCTGCTTCACCTAAGTATTGCAAAAAATCTTCGCATGAGATCACTTCTGCTTTAATAAAGCCTTTTTCAAAATCACTATGAATAACACCAGCAGCCTCTGGAGCTTTTGCGCCTTTATGAAAAGTCCAAGCTCTCACTTCTTTTTTGCCTGCAGTAAAATAAGTACAAAGATTAAGCAAATAGTAAGCCTTGTTAATAACTCTATCCAAACCTGCGGAACTTAAGTTTAATTCAGCTAAGAACTCACGCTTTTCATCTTCGCTTAAGTCTTTAAGTTCGCTTTCAATTTTAGCGCAAACCACTTCAACCTGATCTTGCCTAGTTTTAGCAAATTCCTTAAGTTTACGCACATAACTATTTTCTTCTCTTAAACCATCCTCATCCACATTGGCAATAAATAACGTAGGCTTAGAGCTAAGCAAACAAAGCTCTTTATAAGCTTTTGCTATTTCTTCGTCTTGTGCATCAAAAACAAAATTTCTAGCTAATAAGCCCTTTTCTAGATGCTTTAATAAATCACTAAAAAATGGGCTAAGTTTTTTAGCTAATTTATCTGAACCTCGAGCATTTTTATCGGTTTTATGTAAGATTTTTTCCAAAGTGTCACAATCTTTTAGAATAAGCTCTGTTTCAATAATTTCTACGTCATGAAGAGGATTAATGCTTCCTTCTACATGAGTAATATTTTCATCTTCAAAACATCTCACCATATGACAAATGGCATCGGCTTCACGTATGTGGCTTAAAAATTTATTACCTAAACCTTCACCTTCGCTTGCACCCTTTACTAACCCGGCAATATCCACAAAAGTAACCACTGCAGGAACTATTTTTTCAGGTTCTACAATGCTAGATATTTTATCTAGTCGCTCATCAGGAACGCTTACTAAACCTACGTTGGGCTCAATAGTACAAAACGGGTAATTAGCAGCTTGTGCTTTAGCGGCACTAGATAGACAATTAAATAAAGTGCTTTTGCCAACATTAGGCAAGCCTACAATACCGCAAGTTAAGGCCATAATTTATTCTCCACTATTTATAATTATTTTTAAACAACTATTCCACTAATATCACCAGCCCCTAAGCGTTGAACAATAGGGTATGGCCCACTTAAATCAATAACTGTAGAATCTTTTGGTTCTATAGAACCTGCATCAAGGATTAAATCTAATCCATGGGAAAATTCTTTATGTATACTTTCAGCATCATGACAAATCTTGTTATTAATTACGGTAGATGTTGAAACTATGGGTTTGCGAAAAATTCTCGTTAACATTAAGGTTATTTGGTTATCAGGTACTCTAATACCAACTGTCTGTCTTTCTGAACGAAAAATTTTTGGCACTTCTGGGGTAGCTTTTAATATAAAAGTATAGGGCCCTGGCAAATGTTGCTTCATTATTTTATAAGCATTATTTTCTAAAATACAGTAACGAGCTATATCGGATAAATCTGGACAAATAATAGATAATAAATGGTTTTCTGAAAGCTTTTTAAGCTTGATTATTCTTTCAATAGCCTCAGTTTGATAAATGGCACAACCAATGCCATAATTTGTATCAGTGGGATAGGCAATAATGCCTCCTCTTTCTAATACAGCAACAGCATGAGAGATAAGCCGAGGTTCAGGAAAATCACGATCAACTTTCAATTGCATGCACTTTGTATAGATCATAACACTCCTAACCATTTGCCAGCTGCAGCTATTTTTATAGCTATTAAATTTTAGCTTACAAACCCCTTAGTTATTTTTTTTAAACAAAAGTGAAATATATCTCTTTGTTAGCATTTAAATCAACAACTATTTTGCTAAATTTTTGTGAGTTTGAGGGTAATGTCCCTATTCATCTAGATTGGGAGTTAATTGCAACTCGACATTGTAGTTTTTGAAAATCTTTACCCACTCTTGATGATTGCCATCTATAATAACTTTAAATAATGCCAATGGGTGGTGTGGAAAGTCTTTATCGCCAATCCAAAAACGAATGATTTTAATGGTTGGAAACTCCTTGTGAAAAGAGGAGGCAAGTTTTTCCTTGTCTGTCACCAATATGGAATCAAGTAAACTGAAATTTGGTCGCAGGATCCAATCATAAAAACTTGTATTTGCTTCAATTGGTATTTTTGACACAAGCAGTAACATACGAACCAAAACATTTTCTCCAACCCAAGTCCCAAGGGGAGTGCCTGCTGTGCCAATCCAATTATTCCAAATGCGTTGATGAAAATAGCCTTTCCGCAAAATCTGATCATGGAGATTGATTTCCATTATTTGGCCTAAACCATTTTCTAAATCATCGTTTTTAAGAATGCGATATTTAACATAACTTTCCCGAAATGCCCTTCCCTTATATTCCTGGCCATTATTAATATGGAAACGGGCTTGAGCGACTTCCCAAGCAGTTGCGCTCAAAGGGATAAAAATCGTAGCACAAAAAAAGAAGACTAACTGTTTCACGGCAAATTGCTCTCCATTATGCTATTTAAAGTAAAATATATCTCCTTGTTAGCATTTATATCAACGACTACTTTGCTAAATTTTTGTGAGTTTGAGCTTAATAAAAGCTGAGCCAAAGGGTTTTTAAGCATTTTGGTAATAGCCCTATTCAATGGTCTGGCACCAAATGCAGGTTCAAAACCCTCAAAAGCTATCTCATCAATAACTTTTTTACTTACATCTAATTCATAGCCTTCTTGCTTTAATTGCTGCGCAAGTTTTTCAATAGCAAGTACTGCAATATTTCTAATATTCTCTTTATTTAATGGATTAAAATAAATAATCTCATCTATTCTATTTATAAGCTCTGGCTTTAAATATAATTTTAATTCGTTTAAGACACTTATTTTTACCAGTTCTTTATTAGTTACATTATCTTGCTCAAGTAATATATGTGAACCAATGTTTGATGTCATAATAATTACAGCATTGTTAAAATCAACTAACAAACCTTTAGCATCACTTAATCTTCCATCATCTAATACTTGCAATAATATATTTAAAACGTCTACATGAGCTTTTTCTATTTCATCAAATAATACCACTGAATAAGGAGATCTACGGATTTTTTCAGTGAGTTCACCCCCCTCATCAGATCCTTGATAACCTTTTGGCGCACCTATTAAGCGAGTAACGCTATGCTTTTCCATAAACTCAGACATATCAAAACGAATCATAGCTTTTTCATCATCAAATAAAAACATAGTTAATGTTTTAGCAAGCTCTGTTTTACCCACTCCAGTTGGGCCTAAAAATAAAAAGCTGCCAATAGGTTTTTTATTATCTCTTAAACCTACCCGAGCTCTTTGAATAGCTAAAGTAATGCTGTTAATAGCTTCGTCTTGTCCAATAATTTTAGTGGAGATAACTTTGCTCATAGTGCTAAGCTTTTCTCGTTCAGACTGGGCCATTTTTTCAGCAGGAATATTAGTTTGCAAAGAAATTACTTCAGCGATATCTTGCCTAGTAACAAATGGGTTTATAAGAGGATTTTTATTATCCATAAATTGCTTAGTTAATAAAACCAATTTTTTATCTAATTTATTGTTTTTGTTAGTATATAATTCTTTTTTCAAAGCCCTAATAGATTCGATAATACTTAACTCTTTTTCGTATTGTTTTGATTTACTAAAAGATTGGTCCACCAATATTCTGCGTTTAGCACAAGCTTCATCAAGCACATCAATAGCCACTTGAGGCATTACTTTAAAACTTAAATGTCTGAGAGATAAACTTATACTGGCATCAATAGCTTCATCAGTAATAAAAACACCATGAAACTGCTCTAATCTTGTCTTTACGCCATGCATTATTAATTTAGCATCATCATCTTTGGGAGGATTTATCCAAATAGGCTGAAATAGCCTTTGTAGTGATGGGTCATTTTCAATATATTTTTGATAATTATTAGGACTTACTAGTGCCAATACCTGAATATTTCCCTTATTCATTTCGTTTTTTAATAAATTGGCAGCATCAGAGGCCGATAAATCATTAATAAATAAAATATATTTATGGCCTTCATTCTTAAGCTCTAGAAATATTTTGTGCATTCGTTCTTCAAACTGCCCTCGCAAGCTAGTTCCAGCAAGTACCAAAGATATATCTAGGGAAATAACTTCTTTGGTCATTAAATAAGAAGGCACTTCTTTATTAATAATTTTTTTTACCAATGAATAAACAATAGATGTTTTACCAACCCCTGGCTCACCAATTAAGAGTGGGTGATGACGATTTTTACGTGATAATACTTGAATAAGCCTTAAAGACTCATGGTTGCGAGCAAATACTTCTTCTATTAAGCCATTTTTAAATTTTTGATTAATATTTTCGCAATAACTGGCTAAATTTGGACAATTTTTGTTCCAATTATCAGAAGGGGTTGTTGATAAAAAATTTTTAGAGAATAATGCTCCTAGGGAGCCAAATTTATCTTTATTGGCAATTAAACTAATAAATAAATCTTCTAAACTTACTTTTTCGTGCCCCTTAGATATTGAATAAACGTTTGCAGCAGCTAAAAGCTGTGTAAGTCTTGCAGAAAATAATGGATTTTGTGAAGGACTTTTGGATAGTTTTTCTAGCAATAGAGTAAGCTCACCAAAAAGTATATTGAAATCAACGCCTTTTTTGTTTATGAGCTCTTTGATTTCTTTGCTTTCTATTAAACAACTAGCTAAATGCTCTGGTTCCACATAATCGTTGCCATATTTTTTTGCTAAATTTTGCGAAAGGGTCAAGACTTTTTGAGCGGTTTGGCTATAGTTTGTAAGTTTCATTGTAGTTGTCCTTTTTAAACTATTTATCAATATAATAAAATTTTAACTAGCAGGATAATAAATTGTGATTAAAAATTTGCCCATAGATGAGCTCGTCCATCAGGCTGGAGAACAAATATCAAAACTTGAATACACCACTATGGACGAAGTATTGGGCAAACATCGGCCTCCACAATCTTTTGATGCTGAAAAAGGTATTTTGTGCGCAATTCTCATAGATCATGAAGCAATGGAGCTAGTTAAAGGTGAAAATTTAGACCCACAAGATTTTCACCATCCTCATCATGCCATTGTTTATCAGTGCATGCTTGAGCTCTATGAAAAAAATGAGCCCATAGACACCGTAACCGTTGCCAATCACTTAATAACCAAGGGCAAACTTGAAATGATCGGCGCTCATACTTTGGGTATGATCGAAGAATTTTTGCCAACTTCTGCTGCAGTATTATCCTATGTAAGACTTGTAAAAGGTAAATCAGCCCTACGGCGCCTTATTTCTGCAGCTAAAACTATTACAGAAAAAGCATACGCTCAAAGCCAAGATGTTAGTGAAGTAATCGACGAAGCTGAACAGACGATTTTGTCTATTCGGGAATCTACTGCTAAAAAAGGGGTAATCTCTCTAAAAGATTTATCTAACTTATCTATTAAAAAATATGAGGCTTTAATTTCGAAAAAAGCTTCTGTCACAGGTATCCCATCGGGATTTTTAGATTTAGACAAAATAACTGCAGGCTTTCAACCAGGAGAGTTAATAGTTATTGCAGGTCGGCCATCCATGGGAAAAACTGCTTTTACCCTAAATATGGCGGCATATGCTAGTATTGAAGAAAAAATTCCTACGGCATTCTTTTCCTTAGAAATGAGTGCTGAACAGCTTTTTAACAGACTTATTGGTGCGTATGCTGAAATTAATTTATCAGGGTTACGATCAGGATTTATTGATTCTAAAGATTTTTCCAGATTAGCCCAAGCAGCAGGACATTTAGCTGAATCCCCAATGTATATTGATGAAACAGCTACCCTAAGCATTGGTGACTTGCGCAATAAAGCTCGGCGTTTAGTTCACCAGTATGGTGTGCGAATGATCGTTATTGATTACTTGCAATTAATGTCTGCACCTTTGCGATTTGAAAGTAAAGCCGTAGAAGTTGGCGAAATATCCAAAGGCTTAAAAAGCATTGCTCGTGAACTTGGCGTACCTGTCATAGCCTTATCTCAGCTAAACCGTGGAGTAGAATCCAGAATCGATAAAAAGCCCATGATGAGCGATTTGCGAGAATCAGGAGCCATCGAACAAGATGCTGACTTAATCGCCTTTTTATATAGAGAAGAATATTATTTACGAGAAAAAACTCCACAAGATAAACAAAACGTGGCTGAAGTAATAATTAGTAAAAATAGAAATGGCTCTACGGGCAATATATTTTTGCGCTTTGATAATCGGTTTACTAAGTTTAGTAATTTGGCGAAGTAGCCTAAACTAAAGATTTTGTGGTTGAGAGCTCTTGATTAATATATTTTTTTTAATATACATACCAGATTTTTCATAAAAGGATTTCCTATGCGCTGGTTTATAGTAAGTATAATGAGTATTAGCAGCTATATATTCGCCTTACCTACACGAGAAGAAGCTAATAATTTATATAAAAAAAAGAATTATAAAGAAGCTATTATTATATACACTCAACTTTACGAACAAAATAATGACACGCAAGCCATTTTAAATCGAGCCATGGCATATGTTAAGCTAAATGATTACGAAAAAGCTATGGCTGATTTACATTCAGTTAAGCATAAGCACCCAAAAGCTTATTATTGGTTAGCACATATATTTTATAAAAATAAAGACCTTCACCAAGCATTTTTGCATATTAAAATAGCTTTACAATCATTCCCTGATGACCGTAATGTATTAAATTTAAACAACACTTTAAAAAAATCTTTACAAGAAAATCATGAACAAGATCCATTTATAAACTACATAATTTTTTGTGAAAAATTAAATATTAGCTTAGAGATGCAAAAATTTTTACAATATTTGAGCAGCGATTATCATGCTCTTCAACCACTCTTAAATCAAATGGAAGAAAAATATTCTTACTGTTCCCTTAACCGCTTTGAATTTCCTCATGAGATAATAAAATTAATTGATACCAAAATTGATACAATAGCAACTGTTATAGTCCAAACGCTACCTCTTTATTTTTCTCAACTAGAGCATGTAAAAAAGATAAGTGCCATAGATATTTCATCAGAGCAAATCATATATTTTAATAAAACACTTGAAGCGATAAAAAACGATACATTAGATGAATTAATTAATGATGAAATCGATTTTATTTATAGAAATTTTTCTAGATTAACTAAAAGCAAAAAAAATATTAAACAAGTATTTGATTTTCTCTATAACCCATTAAAAGCTGCTACAACTTCTTACAAAATTGATGTAAAAATTGATGATATTGCTAAGTATCAACAAAAAGGGAGCAATATAGCAATCTTTCTTTCCACTCTTCCTTTTTTACATGATGGAAGCTGGGATATTTGGAATGATAAAATAAAACAATGGCTTAAAGATGAAAACACCGTTATTTTCAGTCTTTTATTATCGAGCTTCCAAAGTATGAGATTCGAAAAAGAACTTGATAAACTTAAGTCAAGAATAACCATTTCTTTTCATAATTCTGATAACTGTCCTGGGCTTATCTATGTTGTGCTTACACCAAAAATCTACGGTCCAGAAAATTAATTCCTAGATTAGATAACGGTGGTACTAAGCCGCAGCTCTAATACTTTAATTATCTTTGGGTATATCCATCGTCAATTTAGCAAAAGCGAATTCTATTTGTGTCACCCTTTTTTTACAAATAAATTTTTATTAAACACCAATATAATCAAACTTAGTATAACTAAAATTGGAGATATAAAATATTCTATTTTATGTATAACAAAAAAATTAATTATATATTTATTGTAAGACCATATTGGTTGCATGATGCTTTGTTGTAAAAACAATATAATGGCTAAATAATAGCCCCAAGCTTTTCTTTTTATTAGTCCATAGCAAACTAAAAAATCTACAACAAACATGGTGAGATCTAACAAGATTGTTGTTTGAGGGACTACATTCACTATTCCTAAAGCATGTATTATTACGCCTAGCGCCACTACTGATATGGGAAAAAATCGAATAAATTTCATATTGCTTTCTCCAAATTCCATCTAGCGCATCTACCATATTTATTTTTGTTAGATATGGATAACTAGATGAAACATATTTTTTTACTTTTTTTTCTTATGGCCAGTGCAATTAATGCTTATGAACTAATCCCCAGTAAAGAAAACTGTGATTTTTATCTTGAGCTTGAACAACAACAACGTTGCAATATTTACACTAATTATCTTAAAAACTATGGTTTTAAATATTGTAATTTGTTTCTACAGGCCAAAACTAATTGGCAAGTGCCGCTGCAAACTTGGGTAGAAGAAACAGCTTTTTGCTTACAAGAAAAACTTTTAGAATACCACTTAGAACACATAAATAAGAACCGACAAGACTATTGCGTTGGTTTAGAACAAGCTGCTTTTGCATCTCATCCCGACTGTTATAAAAACAGTGGATTTTGTCAGCTGAGCTATGACCAACAGCTAAAAATTGTTTCTAAAATAACAAATCTGGATATTATATTAAAGCCCAAAAAAACACTTCAACAAGCCCTTCTAATAGCAGTAGATTGTGCTAAAGAAACGTGTAATTTGCTTTAAGCAAAATCTCCTCCTTGACTTCCACCTATAACCTCCATAAAAAGTTTTTATCAAACACCAGGGGTGCTTAAGTAAAACTTAGGCTGAGAATCACCCTTAGAACCTGCATCTGGATAATACCAGCGAAGGGAGAGTCATCATGAATCATAGTTTTGTAAGCAGTATTACTATTAGCGATTATTTAGAAAAATTAGATATTTTTATAATTATATTTTCCTTATTATCATGCTTTTATTTAGCTAAAATAAGCAATAGAAATACTACTATAAAAACCAATAGTGAATATTTATTAATGGATAAAAAACTAACTCTGCCATTTTTTATAGCAACGCTTACAGCCACTTGGTACGGCGGTATTTTTGGTGTCACACAAATTGCGTTTGAACAAGGCATTTATAACTTTTTTACTCAAGGCTTATCGTGGTATATTTCGTATATAATTTTCGCCATTTTTTTTGTTAAAAAAATACGACAGCACAAAGTTTTGTCCATCGCTGAACTCATAGGAAAAAAATTTGGACCTAATGCTAGAAAAATAAGTGCATTTTTATTATTTTTTCATGCCTTACCAGTATCGTATGCTTTAAGCTTAGGTATTTTTTTACAAATGTGCTTTGGCATAAGTCTATTTCAAGGCATTATTATAGGTACTTTATTGGTGGCTTGTTATTGCTGCTTTGGAGGCTTTAGAGCCATTGTTATTACCGATGCCTGGCAATTTGTTTTAATGTTTTCTTCTGTAATAATTTTGCTTATTTTTTGCTTCATAAATTTTGGTGGTTTAGGCTTTTTGACTCATAACTTACCCACAAGCTATTTTTCTTATCACGGCACCAGTTCAAGCTTTAAACCATTTTTATGGTTGTTTTTGGCATGTTCAAGCACTCTTATTCACCCAGCATTTTATCAACGATGCCTAGCAGCAAATAGTGACAAAAATGCTATTTTAGGTATTTTTTTGGCTATATTTTGCTGGTTAATTTTTGACTTATGCACTACTTTTGCCAGTATGTACGCAAAAGTTTTAATACCTGATGCCCTATCTGAACAAGCTTATTTAACTTTTGCCCTGCAACTTTTACCCACTGGTTTTAAGGGGCTATTTATTGCTGGCATTTTAGCTACTATTTTATCTACTCTTGATTCGTTTTTATTTATTTCAGCCTCAAGTATTTCCTATGATATTTTTTCTCATAACAAAAACAACTTAAGCTTTTATAGAAATATTACTATGCTCATAAGCGCCGTTATAACTATTTTAATGGCTTACTTTTTTAAAGCACGATTTGAAAACCTGTGGATTACATTCGGCAGCTTTTTTAGCTTAACGTTACTGCCATTAACGTTGGTGGCTAATTTTTATAAAATAAAAAAATCACTACGCCCAGAGCGTACCTTCTAGAGTAAATGGGTTTAGGAATTGACGATGCCACATAAGTTTTTGGTCACTTTCACTAAGCTTGGCTTGTTCACAAACTGCTTGCCAATGAGTTTTAATAGTATTGATCTGATGCTCCACTATTGATTGGGCAGCTTTTCCAGAAAGAAGAAAATTATTGGCGCTTGTCAGACAAACAGAAATCTGACTCATCCGATTACCCTTAAAAATAAGCATTGCTTGAGAACTTTCATTACCTGATCGACTCTGAGGGCAAATATCATAGGCAGGAGTAAGTTCAAGCATTTTACCATCGCAAAAAGCAGCATGATTTCTTGCATGGTCATCGGTATTGCCAGTCAAAATATTAAAAACTATGCGCCCAAATAATTCCCTAAGAGTGTTCGAAGCATCCAAAAAGCGATAACGGATGATTTCGCTCAAGTTTTCATAGCTGGCATAGCGCGCCATCATTTCATCAAGCCCTAGAATAGTTAGGGCTGATACCATCGTTCGGCGCTGCCAGCCGTCTTTAATTTTTACGCGGTCAAATCGTTCAATCAAAAGAACATCTTTATTGGCTGATTGGACTATAGAAACTGAAGCCACGTTTAAGCCGCAAAGCTTTGCCAGACGCATAGAAATGAACTCAGCTTTCACTACACTGAATAAATCAGTGGACGAAGAGAACTTGGCAATATATTTTTTATCTTTTTCCTCAACTAAAGCCTTCGGACGAGCTCCACCAATAGAAGTACCATGATTTAGGGCTTGGTCCAGTTCTTTAGAAACGAGCTGTCCTCGGTCCACCCGATCAGCTGCTTCTAATAGTTCCGCTAATGGGACATTGGTTAAGGCTCGTGGTTCATAGTTATTAGCTGAAAGTTGAAAATCGAGCCCCCCAATCCTATCCGAACTTGATTCTAATAAATAAGTAAGTTCATCCAATTCAAAAATACCAGAAGTTTTTTCTTCATGACTTAGTTGTCGATTGATAATAACTCGTCGCCCCCATGCATCTGGTGAAGCATCTCTAATGCAACTGGGCATGTTCATGCCAGGCAGTAAAGGCAAAAGACCGGCGGTTAATGGCAGTTCCGGCTCATAGATAGCAATGGCATCCTCGCGCGCCAGATAGCTACGCCCATAATTAAAAATCAGCGACTTCCCATGGAAAGTAAGCTTGCCTGCAACCACTGGTTCTACCTTTTTTGGCAAGAAAATCCACACATAGGCTGAACTATAATTTTTTGATTTAGAAGTCATCGTCCACCTTTCTGCCTAAACGACGAACATTTTTGGGAAGAAGCACAATTTTATCATGCACGCTCTCAATCAACGGACCAATGGAGGACTGAGCAGTATCAAATAACTTACACCCTACCAAGGCTGCCACTTCAAAAACTAGACCAATCTCACATTTCATATTACCATTTTCAATTTTCTGAAGTGTGCTTCGGCTTATACCTGCTCGCTTGGCTAAGTCATCAGTCGTCATTTTTAGATTTTTTCGATGAAGACGAATCAACTTGGTCAACAAGTCAACCGCTTGGCGGCTATAGAGAGAATAGATTCTAGTAGTGGTATTTTGCATCTTTTTTAGGTTCCTGATTAACTTGGTCATTGTATAATTTAGGAACTGCTCTGTCAACATTTTGACCGTTATAAGAATCATAATATGGCGTTAAGACCGTTATAATGGTCATTTATTACATCAATAAGGATTATTTTTTTAAAGCACGATTTGAAAACCTCCTAGATTACGTTAGGCAGTTTTTTTTAGCTTAACGTCAGTTCTAGGCCACCTAAAGCTAATTCCAATCACACACAAACATTTGCTCATCAGTTGATTGCAGGGAAATCTCGGTGAAATCAGAGGAAACATTGAGACGAGTTGTGCAATTCTTTTCAGGTGTAGCCCAATTCACCTCAATAATAAATATTGTCTTCTCTTTCGTAGAGTTAACCATGACTAAGTTATAGAAAAATTCGGGAGATTCTTTTAAATTTAGGCTCATTTTTGCTTCTTGCAAAACTTGTTTAAAAGTATCAGATACTTCTATTTTTTGTATTATTTCGTTAGTAATCCCGTTGATATCATAGCAGGTATATATGCTGCCTGTGCTGAAGGGGTAGTTGCTTGGTTGCCACATCACACTGCTAGTTTTTGTTAGATCACCACTGGGCAGCCCCATGGTGATACCTCTAAGGCCATTTGCTTCTATACAATTAAGCATAATAGCTTTTTCTTCAAGCTTAAAAAAAGCTTCCATTTTATTGCTGACTTGGCCATTATTATCCAAACTCGTAATCCATGCAGCTGACCAGTCCTTATTGCGCATGACTTCGAATTTATAAGCAGAATCTAAATCCGGACATATTAGACCCCAATACTTAGCTCCTGCCGATAAAGAACAGAGAAATACCAAGCCAATTGACAAAAATTTAATCATATCATCTCCATATAAATTTTGATTTTACCTGGTTCTGATAGTGATAAGGAATAATTTTTGGACTGAGTTTTTGTGGTAATACTCAAAAAAATACTCACGTCTAAAGCGATTTTCTATAATTTTTATCGATTGCTTCAAAATGATTTTTATAAAATTCATTTTTTTCTTCTTCATATTCTTTATTCATAAAAGGTTTAAATACTTCTTGTGCCCATTTTGGTAAATTATAAAATGAATTAACACTAATATTTTGGCTAGATGATGATTTCCTCTCATATGCATTTCTATGTGAGCTAAAATTTATTTTGCAAAGACCTATTTCCTTGCCACAAATATAGCCAATATCCAATTGTTTATCTTCAATTCCCGTAAAAATCGTAGCTGGGCTTATATCAATAACTGTTATCTTCCCCAAAAGAAATATTTCTATCTCTTTATTGAATGGTTCAGGCGAAAATATACAATAAAAATCATTGTGAATATAAAATTTTCCAAATTTAAGGTGGTAACAATTAGGCATGATCATACTCGCAGGTTTTGAGAATTTTGCTAGTTGAAGGGTATTTTCTCTATGGGGGATAACATTGGTATCAAGAATGTATCCTTGTGAATTCCACAACAAAAATAAAGTAAAAGCATCTTTAAATACTGCAAAAAGTCTAGATTTTTTTATGTTATCGCTAATTGCTTTATAGTATTCTTCGGGGCTACTAATTTTTTTATTATTTTCTTTTACTTCATCAAGAGAAGGCAGCAATTTATCTGCTCTGAAATTTTTAACATAATCTATTATTTTCTTTGAATAGCGAGCAGTATTATCATTCGTATTATCATTCAGGTAATCTTGCACACCAAAAACATTAATTTCCGCAGAATAGCCTTCATTGTTAAATTCACTAAGGTGCCTTTCAAACAATTCTTTATAGTAATTTATATACTCATTAATGCAATAAAAATTTACCTTTCCATAGTTTTTAGATTTCCTATATAAATCTTCATCATTTTCTCTTGCTTGTTTGTGAATAGTTTTTACCATATCAATAGGGCCGGCAACATCATGACCAGAGATTGCAAAACGATTATGTTCAGTTGGGATTCCAATCCAGGTGTAATTTATAGGTAATGTAGGGTCAATCTCTGTAATTTTTTCTTTTTTATAAGAAAGCACAATATTGGCAACAGAAGTATTTTTATCCATACTATCAAGTACTATTTTTGAGAATTCGTCTTCTGCTGTTGCTCCATTATTTCGAAGATATCCTATTACATCTATATAATTTTTCAATTCTTCAGGATCAGGATGATGTTTTTTTCTTTGTTCATAGGCTTTAAGAACATGAGATAAAATCGTTAAACCTTCGCTGTATGTGTTATTTATCTTATCCAAATGATCATTAAACACACCATTTAAAAGATGGACAAAATAGTATTTGAACATAACGTAATTATTGCTTTTATTTCTATCTTCTACCAATTCAAAAAACATTCTTCAGTATTCGATTCCTTCTGGCAAATATTAGCTAATTGTTCGTATGCTTGATAAAGATCCTCTTTTTTTGCTATAACTTGTTTAAAATATTTAATTGCTTCAGCTACGTTTTTTTCTCCACCTGTGCCATCTTTCAAGCATAAAGCATAAAGCATAATTATAGCAAGATTGATAATCTCCAGCCTGTGCTGCCTCAAAAAACATTTGCCTCGCTGTAGCAAAATCGTTATTTATCCAAGCTTGCTCCCCCTTTTTAATCAACTCCTGAGTACTAAGTTCATCTGTATTTCCAGCCTGAACATTTATCAAATGTAAAAAGTAAAAAAATATCACATAAATTTTCTTCATATATTAATCCTATTTATTAGTATTAAAACAAAATATAACAAAACTAAATAGATTACTCAATACATGTAGTAATTTAAATCATATCAGTATATACTTATTATTGTTAAATATTTTTTAAAAGATGATTATTTTTGCACAGAAATAAGCTAGTAAGCTCTCTTCGAAAATATAAAATTCTTGTACACTAGTTTTTTAGAAGAGAATAATGTGGCGGAGCGACCGGGATTCGAACCCGGGATAGGATTTCTCCTATACACGCTTAGCAGGCGTGCGCCTTCAGCCACTCGGCCATCGCTCCACAATATTTGTACTCATAGTTAGCTGCCAATTAAATCTGCAAGAGTAAAGGGGGCTTTCATAAGTTTATTAAAAGTTTATAAAAAACAACAAAGGATTATATTATGCCAAAACTTAGCTCATATTTATCATTGATCACTAAAAGTGCTGCTACTTTTCACTTAGGTGGAAAAGATGCCACCCTAACTCTGCTCAATAAAGCCAATATAAATAATAAAAGCTTAGTCTTAGATATTGGCTGTGGTGCAGGACATAGTAGTGCAATGATCGCTAAGCATTTTGGCTGCCAAGTAATAGGAGTAGATCTATCTCAAGATGCCATTAAAAATGCCCAAAGTATTTATGGTAATTCCCCTTTAAAAAATAGAATTTCTTTTCAAGAAGGCGATATTTTATCTCTACCTTTTAAAGATAATCATTTTGATTTTATTTTATGTGAGTCAGTTTTATTATTTGTACATGATAAAGAAAAAGCTTTATTGGAGTTAAAGCGTGTTTTAAAACCTTCGTGCTTTATAGGTATCAACGAAATTGGCTTACAAGGAAACAAACAAAAACTTGCCAAAGATTTTTTTGCTCATGAATATTTTGGTATAACTTTAGAAAATATTAATTTTTATGAGAAATTATATAAAAAAACAGGTTTTAGCACGATTTTACAAGTTCAAAACAGTATGAATGCTAAAAAATGGATTGAAATGGCTTTGCAACAATTTTTATCTCCACAAGGTATCTTTGCGTGTCTTGAGCTAGGACATATGGCCTTAGTTAATACATCAGATAAAGAAAATTTTATGGATATTTTAAAAATTTGCTTGCCAAACTCAAAATATTTTCTACAAAACTTAAGCCTTTTCTTATTTCTCTTACAAAAATAATATTTTTTAACTTAACTTATTGCGCATTTATACTTTTTAAGTATACTATAAATATGAAAAATTATTTTATTATATATATTTTTTTATTATGTTCTTGTAAAGATTGTGTAATTATTAACACAAAAAAACCAGAAAAAAATAAAAAAGAATTTTTAGAAAAAAATGAACAAACTACCAATACTACTATAGCAAAAGATTCTTTAGAAAAAAATAAAGAACTTGAAAATCTAAATTCTTTAAATGATTTTGAAAAATACTTTAACGATTTTGATTCTACAATAGAACTATTAAAGCTCTCTAAAAATTTTTCTTTAGAACAAAAAGACTTATTAGCTAAAGCTATTAAAAACTTTGCTTACAAAAATTTAGACAGCGCTCAAAATTTTTTACGCTCAGTTGGCCATGAAACTCTTGTTCTTGACGAAGAAAAATCACTTCAAAGCCATAAAGAGTATTTAATAGATTTGATGGATGATTTATTAAATAATGCTGATGTTAAAGTTCGTCAACAAATTTTTGATATTGAACGAAAAGGTATTAATCAAATTTTACAAGTTATGCTTCTTAGCAAAAAAGTAAGGCATTCTATTATCAGAAATTTAAATTTTGGAGGAGTAAGTGAAGAGGCTAAGTATGAAACATTTGAAAAAATTTTAAACAGTAATATTGTTAAGAATTTATTTATTAATAATGTACAAAAATCAGAAAAACAAGGTATAGAAGCAGCTTTTTTAATATTTAAAACCTTGCAAAAAATGCCTATTTTTATAACATATCCACAATATATTAATAGCATACTCAACGCTTCTTTGTATAAAGCTGAATTAGCAGATAGAGTTATTGAGCTATGCAAAAATAATATTAATGATAAGGATTTTAAAGTCTCTTTAGTAGAAAGTGATTTATTAAATAAATACAAAGATCTTGAACTTAATCAAGAACAGCTTGAATGGATAGAAAAAATCAAAGAAATAATTAACGATAATCCTTAATTAGAAACTATGTATTCAGCAGCAGAATTTGGTTGAGATATTTTAGTTATAAATTGTTCCATAGTTAATAATAATTGGCCCTTAACGACAATATGTAGACCTGAAGTCTTATAACGTGTATGAAGAATTTCTTGTCCACGTTTAAAAGTAACAGTGATTTCTCCTGGTTTTGTACTAGATAAGCGCAAAAGAACACTATATTTGTTAATTTCTAAGTGCTCAGAAGCTTCTTTTGGAAGATCGAAAATTCTAAAATGCTTATTATTCCAATTTTCCATTAAAAAATTAAATCGCCCATTAATAATTTCTACACTAGGATTGCCACCTGTAATCCAATTTTGAATAACCAAGCGTCGTTGTGGTGTATCTTTATGAGTGGTAAAAGAAAAAAGTTCATCTAGGGGCAGTTCTAATTCTTTGCTGGGAGCAATCACAACTAAACTATCTCCATCTCTTGTAACGCCATAACTATTATAAGCATGGAATATAAAACAAGATAATAATAAAAATTTAAGCTTCAACATAATAACTCCATAAAAAATACAAGCAGCATTATTAACAACATAATTTGATGTTTATTTCTCTAAAATAATATGAACATACAAATCTTGTAAAGGCACTTTATTAAAAATGCTTGTAGGAGATACTATGAAACTTAAATCTATCTTAGCAATTGCCATAAGCTGTGTGTTATTGATTATAACAGTTATTTCTTGTGGAGATAAACACGCTCAAAATTTGCCACCTTTGAAAAAAGAATCTTTGAGTAATAAACCAAAATTAAATATGGATGAACCAACTGAAAATTTTTTAACTTCACCACCTAGCCCTTCTGTTCCTAAAGAAATTGCTGAAAAAACTCAAGCAAATGAATATATTCTTGAAAAAAATATCCCACCCAAAAAAGATGGAAATGGTGTAATAGTTGAAAAAAAAGATGGTATGCTCATAACTAAATTCCCAAATGGGGAAGTTTATTATTTGCCAGATGAACTTTAATTTTTAGTATCACTAATAGCCAATAAATTTTCTTTAACGATACTATTATTTAACAAATGCTGGTCAATGATCTTATCTATAGCTATTTTATCCACCGAATGGTACCAAACACCGCTTGGATAAATGACCATTATTGGCCCAGCCTTACAAACCCGCAAGCAATTAGCTTTAGTTCTGTGAATATTTATATCTAATTTCAAGCTAGCTAAACGCTCTTTTAAGTATTCCCAAACTTCAATACTAAAACCTTTGTCACAGCACTTTGCTTTAGTTTGATCGGCACAGATAAAAATGTGATGTTTTATTTGACTAAGTCCCAATTTTTGCACTTGTTTTTCTAAATCGTTCATAATTTGTCCAAATCCAACTATTAATAACTATCAAAAATGTATAAAGTAAAATTCTAAAATTTAAAATGGAAAGTTTTATGTCATCAAAAATTGGATTTTGGTCAGTTTTTGCATTAGTCGCTGGAAGCCAAATAGGTTCATCAGTATTTATGCAACCCGCGATACTTGCTCCCTATGGTATTTATGCCATGTTTGGTTGGGTTATATCTGCTACTGGCGCTATCTCCTTAGCATTAATATTTTCTTGGCTTTGTGCTAAATTCCCAAAAACTGGTGGCCCTTATGTTTATGTGCAAGAAGCTTTTGGACAAACTGCAGGATTTTTTACAGGATGGACCTACTGGGTTATTTCATGGGTAAGCACGCCCGTACTTTATATAGCTGCAGCTGCTTATTTAAGCCCTTTACTAAATAATCCTCCTATTCAAGTTTTATTATTAATAGAATTATTTTTATTATTTTCTCTAACTGCTCTTAACTTAAGAGGAGTATCTGCTGCTGGAAAAGCTGAATTTTTCTTAAGTTTATTAAAAATAATACCGCTTATAGTAATACCTATTTTTGCATTATCTTTTTTTAATATAGATAACTTTATGATTGACACTACTAATGCGCAAACAGGAAAATTATCAGATATCCTAGGTTCAACTGCCCTTTTAACACTTTGGGGATTTATTGGTGTAGAAACCGTAACTACCACTGCTGGTTCAGTAAAAAATCCTTCTAAAACTATTCCTTTAGCACTAGTAAGCGGCACTATGTGTGTAGCTTTTTTATATATTATTAACAGTTTTAGCATTATGGGATTAATGCCAGGGGCGCTATTAAGCCAATCAAGAGCTCCTTATGTGGATGCTGCCCAACTAATTTTTGGTGGAAATTGGCATTTACTTATATCACTTATTGCAGCTATAACCTGTATAGGTACAGCTAATGCCTGGACACTATCTTCTGGTCAAGCAGCCCTAGGTCTTGCGCAAGATGGTTTACTGCCAGCATTTTTTAATAAAAAAAATAAAAATGGAGCTCCTTTTTGGGGCCTAATGACTAGCTGTATAGGCATTGTACCAATATTATTGCTTACCATGAATGAAAGTTTAACTGCTCAAATAAACATGATTATTGATTTTTCAGTAACTGCATTTTTATTTGTGTATCTCGCTTCTTTGGCAGCTTTTTTTAAAATTTATTTTAGAGAAAAAAATCCACGCCAACTACCCTATTTACTAGCAGGTATTCTAGGCAGCTTATTTTGCCTGTGGGTTTTATGGGAAACTTCCATAACCACCATAATTTTAGCAAGTTTGTTTTGTCTAAGCGGACTTCCTGTATATTTTTTTTTAAACAAAGTTCCAAAAACTATTAAGGCAAGAATTTGCTAATTTCTTTGATTTTCTCTCCAAACGTGTTCTTAATAGTGTTATTAATAAGAGTGCTTAGGAATAATTCAATATTTATACTGTTGACCAATTAAAAACCCATAAATATTGGAATAAACATGGCCTATTTTTTCAAATTTTTTTTGTTTTTGTGTTCTTTTATACTAGCTTTGGAAAGTCTTGCTAACCCCTTTTGTGCATCTATTATATATTGCCAAAAAACTAACATCATAAAAGTTGAAGGAAATATTATTAGTATAAATGATTGCAAACAAATTGCAGATGAAATAAAAAAACTTCCTAATTTTGTCAAGTTTATAAAAAATAGAGACGGGAAACACAGTAAAATTGATCACTTGCATTTAGACGATGTCCACTATCATTTTAAATTTGATAGTAAAGTAACTCCAGATCTTCTGAATCAAGTCCTATCAATTATAAAAGTTAGACAGAGAGTCTTAACAGAAACCATTAAAGAATATGAAAAATATTTACAATCACTAGAAAGTGAACCGTGCCCCAGATTGTAATTTTGGGACGAAGCGAAGCTAAATATCGCATATTTTGAAAGAACTATACTTTTACTTAAATACTAAGGCAAGAATTTGCTAATTTCTTTAAGCTTATTAGGTAAATATTCTTCAATAACGAAATTTAAACCATGTAAGCTTAGGGCTTGCTGCTCTGCTCTTACTTGCATAGTAAGCATTTTTTTTAAGGCTTTTTGCCATTGAGGGTACGCTTGAAAAAATGGGTCGTTTTTAAGAGCATCATTCGCTCTTTTTTTATCTTGCTCACCCAAGGGGTGCGTAGCTCTTTTTAAATCATAATATTCAATATCGTCAGGTGTAAGACCTAAAAATTTAGCTGTAGGCACACAAAAAAAGCGGTTAATATGGGCAGCATTACCTGAGCCTACTTTTAGAGTACGATAAATATTACCAATTCCATAAGGGTCGCAATCGGTAAAAGCATAAACAGGAATCTTAGCTTTATCAGATAATCTACGAACAAAACGCCTACAAGCACGAGTTGGGACACCACCCATACTAATTAAAATACACTTGGCAGTTTTCCAATAGGTATGGCTTTGTAAACGCTGAAACATACCTTGGGTTTCTATACATAAAATAAATTTGGCGCTGGTTTTAAAATCTAAATGCTCCACAAAAGATGGTACAGCATAAGCACCAGAACCAAACCTTGTACAATCTATTTCAATTTTTTCACGAGTTTGAGGATTATGGTCAATAACTATTAATTCACCAGCAACAGAGCCACCATGCTGATCTGGCACAAAGCGCAGCTCTTCACGTGAAATACCTTGCACCGAAAACATAGCCTCAATATCATCCATCACCGTATCTGATTCTGTTTGCTCTAAAAATCTTGCATCTCCCCAATTTTTAGATTGATAATAAGCGTCCCGTTTAGTAGCAAAATCATCTGCTTCCACCAAGTTTTTACTTAAACTCATCATTTTTAAAGTTTGAGCAAAAGCCTTAACAGTATTTACGCTTAAAGTACGTTTTTTTACGGCTTTACCTATTTCAAAATAACTATCTTTACCGCTATATTTTACATTGCTTAAGCTTCGAATAGGTAGTTTCATATCTGGCGCTTTTTGCTTTGATATGGATGTGTAAATAGTTTGGGCAACATCTTTTATAGAATCTATGGTAGTTTTATCGTTTTTTTTAGTCATTTAATATCTCACGCTTATTCATTTTAACTTGTTTATTAGCACGCACTTTTTCTAGTATAGCCCTTAAATTATTTTCAATACTACTTTGATCAATATTTTTTGCCCCTAAAATATCAGTTAATGCTTCACTAATAGGATCAAGATATTTTTCAATAAATGAACGCTTTTTATCTTCATCTGCTTGTTTGCGTCGTTTGTTTAAAAATTTTTGCAGTCTTCTGGCAGCTTCCATTAATGCTAATCTTAGCTCTTTCACAATTTCTGGATAATGAGCCAAAGCTTCTTTAGATTCTGAAGTATAAGGAACCCAAACAGAACTAATACCAATCATAATAACCAGTGGCCCTAAGGGCAGCGCTCCTCTTGATTGACTTAAGCCATAGCTTTTCCAAGGTGTTGAAATCACCGCTTTGGTCATGGCGCAAGCAGCTGCTTGATACTGCAAAGGCACTCTATTGGCATAACGATATACTTGTACAAGTTCATCAGCAGGAAGAGACCTGCCGTAAAAAATTCCCACTTCAATTTGAAATGGATTACCTCGATAAACCGCAGGAGGTCTGGTTACAGCTGTTACAAAATAACCATCTTCTTCACTCAAAACTGTTTTTTCTTCTTTAACTATTTCCTCAAGTTTTTCCTCAACAGAAATAGTATCAGCAGCGCTAGCTTCTTCATTCTTAAATTCAAATTCAGCTTGAGCAGTTTTCTTAGATTTACTTTTAGGTTTTTCTTGTACGTCTATACTATCTTTTTTGGATAAATTTTTTGATTCCACAAAAAACCAATATAAAGATTTAATAATAGCCGCTTCATTAAGAGGACTTAAACAGTTGGTAGGAGGGGCCATTAGCTTAGCATTTTGAATAGCTGCAAAAATAGCTTCTATCTGTGTTCGAGAGATTTTATCAGTAGCAAGAGTTGGTTTCAACCCAGCAGCCCCACAAATTGATACAGCAATATCGTCAGTAACTCTACAAAATTCTTGAGTTAAAAATTCTTTTATATTCTTTTTTTTAGCTTCTGAAACAAGCTGAATTAAGGTACCAAGTTCAATCCCCAAAGGATGGGGCTTAATCTCTTTGGCATCTATAGGCAACTGATCTAGCAAGCGTGGGAAATAATGTTTTTTTCCCTTAGGATCAAAAAAAGTAATGCTTGAATGAGGATTAGCCAGAGCTGTTTGGTTAATATAGGATAAAACACTATGCTTACCTTCTTTATATGCACCTTCAAGTTCTATGCTAATTTTTGTTCCAGATTTTTTTTCTAGCCAATATTCATCTTTTATCACATGGTCTTTTAATACTTTTGGGGCATTTTTCTTGGTATCTATTTGTAAACTTAAAACATGAGCCTCTTTATTTTTAGCAGTTTTACTGATGACTTCAGAAGCTTTACCTGTAGTCATTTGTCCATACATAACAGCAGCAGAAATACCAATACCTTGCTGACCTCGGCTTTGTTTTAATCTATGAAATTTTGAACCATATAAAAGCTTGGCAAAAATATTAGGTAAATGGCTTTTCAAAATACCTGGACCATTATCTTCAATACTCACTAAAAACCGATTTTCACCCGTTTCTTCAATACTAATAATTATTTCAGGCAAAATATGGGCTTCTTCACAGGCATCAAGAGAGTTATCCACTGCTTCTCTAACGGTAGTAAGCAAGGACTTTAAAGAATTATCAAACCCTAGCAAATGGCGATTTTTACTAAAAAATTCAGAAACAGAAATTTCTTTAATATTTTTTGCCATACTATTTGCATCTTGTGCATCCAATTTTTTTGCCACCAAACAACCCCAATTATTTAAAAAATATCTCAAAAATATCCAAAATCTAAATATATCAAAATAACTACTAAACTTTAGATTTTTTTTCAAGGATTATCAATGCCACTCAATACTAATAGATTTATTCGTGTGAGCTTTGTGGTGACTCTGATAAATATAGTTTTTTTTAGCAATTATCTTATTTCAAAAAAAAAGCATTCTCACCATACACATAAAAAACATCATAAAACGAATAGTCATCATACTAAAGCTATAAATAAAATGTTTGAAGACTTAGATAAGTTATTTGCTAAGGCAAAAATAAGAGTAAGTTTACCAAATCCTAAAGTTATATATGAAACTGATTTAAAAAGTTTTTTAAATGGCACTACAAATAAACAAGAAATAATAGAAATAATTCAGAAAGAACAAAAAAATATATCACAAAATGCATTAAATATTATTAATAATTATGAACAAATTTCTTTATATGAATTTTTAAGAATTTTAGCAAATAATAAAGCGATTTCTCAACAAACAAGATTAGATTTAATGCAAAAATACAAATCAATGGATCATCTAGAACTCATCAAATTATTTGAAAATGGCATTAGCTTAACAAGTAAATTTATATTAATAGAATTAAAATGTGGTGATAGTTACGGCAATTTAATTGAGTCAGATGACAAAATAAATATATTAATAGAAAATGCTTTAAACAATGGCTTACTTAATTCAAGTCATACTAGTGATAGCGATAGTGATAGTGAGAGCGATAACCACTCTATACATAATGAAATATCAGAAGATAATTATCTTCCTTTACTAAGAAGATTATCCCATGAAGAGCTCATATCAGAGCTACTCAATGACAGCACTGTTATTAATCAAATTAGAAGACATTTTTTAATATTTAGTTTAATTGGTTCCGCAACCGGATTTGCCCCCATGGCTGGGGGAAGCATGTCAGTAGTAAATCCTATTAATAATTTTGATGCTATAGCAACTCCTAGAAGCCTTTCAGGCATGCTTGTGAGTAATTATTATTTTAGTGACGCTAATGCTTCCATGAGCAATAATCTATTTATTAATCCATTAGGCCTTACTTATTCTGGCGCTATAAACTTTGCTAATGGCTATGGCCCGTCATGGTGGGTAAGCTACACAAACGGATATTTAGGAGTTGGAGGAAATTTTACCTATAATTTAGCTCAAGGTTCTTTTTGGTCACAAGGAGTGCCTACTTTTATTAGCGTGGGAGGAATGGTTTATGGGTGGAGAGACCAAATAGGAATTGGTTTAAATTTACAAACCATGATGGCTAACGGTGTGGGAGTAGGAATAAGTGGAGCTGTTTCTCTAAGCAGAACTCATGAAGTTCGCTATTTAGGAAGGCATCCTATTGATGGCAAAATACCCAGTATTAGAGGTAAGCATAAAATAGAAATTGATGATTTATCTGGTATATCAGCAAAAGCTGGGCTTTCAGTTAATGGAACCCCTCAAAATATACCCATATCTGTGGCTTTTAGAGCTGGCCTTAATCATAATCATAAAAAAGTTTATCGCACTCATGTAAAGATTAAAGAAGCACAAGAGATGCTTGATGAGGCAGATGTTCCTGGAATTTTGTATATTCTAGGAAAAAAAATCAAAGCTAGCACCATTCCAAGTTTTCATGACCCTATGAAATTAAAAGAAGGTGATGAACTTGTAGAAGTAAACTCTGGCTCTTTAATTGGCTCTTTTGTAGTAGGATTAGAGGGCTATGTGCCTATTAGTGCTTTTAGAGTTGGCAGCAATATTGAGTTAATTGCCGAATTTGAACTTGGTTTAAGAAGACATCCCAATAATAAATTTGAAGTCAGTATAGAACCTATTAGGGTCATTGAGTTAAGTTTATTCGAAAGCATGCTCAATATTTTTGCCGCAGGACAAATATCAAGAGTAGCATTTGCTAAAAAACAAGTATTTATGTTTGATTTCAATAAAGAAAATGGAAAAATGGCGTATTATAATTTAGTTAATAACGGACAACTACCTTTTTATAAAGATATTACCGATATTTACAGCAAAGATAGAGGTGCCGAATATTTATTAAGCAAATTTAGAGCTCATAATAATGATCTACGGGAAACTGGAATTACCAGGATATATTTAGAACAAATTAACTTAGAAACTAAAAAATTCTTTTTAGGTGCATTAGCTCCTATTATACCAGCGGCGCTAAATATAGTTTCATTTGTTGATAGAAAAATTCATCATAACGATCCAAAGTTAAGATTAGATTTTACTGGGTATGACAAAGAATACATGATAGCCACTTCAAATAGTATAGCAACTAACGGCATAGTCGCAGTGGATAAAAAAACCTATGCAACCAGAGATGCTATAAGCCAAGGATTTAGTGGAAGATATAGTAAAGAAATTTTCGTTACACATAAAAGAATCCATACTATTAAACAAAATAAAAATTATGACGGTATCAATCAATGGGATTTTGATAGTTTAATAGTAGATGCTCAATTTAGTGACACTGTTATTACTGGAAACGAAGAAAATAAAATGGTTTATAAAATAAATAAATTATTTAATAGCTTTATTGATGATTTTGAAATTAAAAACTCTAAAGAGCCAAGAAGTATAAGCATAAAAAGAGAGTTTAATAAAGGTGATCTGCGGGCACTAAGTAATTTAAGTTGTTTAACTAGTATTTCTAAAGCAAGTGCCATAAGTAAAATAAACGAAGAAAATATTAAAAATTTAATTGATAATATGCATAATAAACATGCTGATGAACAAGGATTAATATTAAAAACTTTTATAGAAGGTTATGGCATGAAAGGTTTTGCAGCGATTCATGCATTACTTGGTTCAGATGTAGAAAAGCTATTTATAAATAGCCAAAGCGGCTACATGAATGCCGTACTTGATGCAAAAAGTTTTATTATACAATTTAGTAATCCTAACGAAAATGATGAAGATGATGACTATAGAATAGTTTCTTTCACTGCTTCTAAACATAAAGAAAATGAAAAAACTATCATAAATTTTTATAGACAATTAAGAATACACTTAAGAAATATTGACAATCACTTAAGACTTCTTCACGATGATAAATATTTTATCGATAAAAATAGTACTATTAGTAATATTTATGGTGAAGAAAAAATTAAAAAAATTATCGCTATTGGCGCCAGACAAAACAAAACTCTACTTCAAGAAGCATTAGTTTCTACTCATAAGGCTTTATTAGCCATGATAGATTACAAGGCTCAAGGATTTTCAAAAAGGGATCGCCTAGCTATTTTAAAAATGGCAAAACAAAAAGATTTAAGAATATTAGAACGTGCTGCTTTAATAAAAGAAAAGTTTCATGGAACTATTTCTGTAGAAAGTAGAAAAAAAGATTTAATAAAAAGATTCCACACAGTTTGGGAACTAAGCGATAAAATCAATAAACGTATTACTGCTCTTGAAAATGATGTTGTTATGCAAGAGATGAACCCAGAATATATAAAAAAATATTTAAAAGATTTAAAAAAAACTAAGCATGATTTAGAAAAATTAATAGATATTAGTAAACTCAGTGAAAATGAACGCACAGAGATACGAGAAAAATTTATGCATAAATATTTTTTATTTAATCGTTTTAGAAGAGTAAAACGAGATGATTTCAGAATAGAAGGTGCTTTTAGAAATGTTCAAGAAAATGAAAAGCCTGTATTAAAAAGGACTAAGAGCTCAGCAATAAATAAGAATATAGAGTCAAAAACAAGAAGATATCGATCATTTGATCATTTAACAAATGATATTGTATCAGATGAACATGACCAAAAAAGAGAACAAATAGTTAGAGTAAATGATTTTTTTAATATTGGTGAACTCAACGATTATCAATAAAAAGGACTAAAAAAAGATGATGACTGAAAGTGAAATAGCGGCACAAAATAGTATTCAAAAACAGCCTGACAATTTATTTGTCTTAGCTAAAGAACAACTGCAAAATGCTTTAAATATTATGCAAATGCCAGAATCATTTAAAACAATTTTAATGCAACCAAAAAATGAGCTTATAATAAATTTTCCAGTAAAACTAAGCTCTGGAGCAGTGGAATTGTTTAAAGGGTATAGAGTACAACATAACAATATCTTAGGGCCATTTAAAGGTGGTTTTCGTTATCATCAAGATGTTTATTTAGATGAATGCAAAGCCTTATCAGCATGGATGACCTGGAAGTGTGCTCTACAAAACTTGCCTTTTGGTGGAGCTAAAGGTGGTATTAAATTCGACCCAAATCAATATAGTATTGAAGATTTAGAACATATAACCAGGCGATTTACTCACGCCCTTGGCTCAAATATTGGACCAGACCTTGATATACCCGCTCCAGATATGGGCACCAATGCTCAAACCATGGATTGGATGATGGATACCTACTGCAATACTGTATCAGCCTCTAACAAACAAGCCGTAAAAGGAGTAGTGACCGGCAAATCTATTATTTGTGGAGGCACCCCTGGCAGAGAAGAAGCCACTGGTCGAGGTGTGGTTCATTGCATAACCCAGTGGGCTAAGGAAAATAATTTCAATCTTGCAGGTGCAACACTAGCTATTCAAGGATTTGGTAATGTTGGCTCTTATACAGCTATGATCTTATCTCGTATGGGCGTAAGTCTTATTGCTGTTGGCGACCACACAGGCTATTTTGTTCATCCAGAAGGTTTTAATGCCTATAAACTTAATGAATATTGCAAAGCTAATAAGAGCCTAAAAGGCTACCCTGGTGGAAAGGCTATTAGCAGAGATGAATTTTTTTCTACTCCTTGTGATATTTTTGTTCCTGCAGCCACCGAGTTACAAATCAAAAAAACTGAAGCTAATATGATGGACACCAAAGTAGTAATTGAAGCTGCCAACGGTCCTACAGATTTAGAGGGCGAGTCTATTTTAGAAAAAAAAGGTATTGCCGTAATACCTGATATACTCGCTAACTCAGGAGGCGTAGTTGTAAGTTATTTTGAATGGTTGCAAAATAAACGTTGTGAATACTGGGATATCTTTGAAGTAAGAGCTCGTTTAGAAAAACGCATGCTTAATACTTACCAGTTAGTTTCACAAAAAGCCATTAATATGGGTATCAATATGCGCACTGCTTCTTATGTGATCGCCCTAGAACGGCTGCAAGAGGTTTATTCAAAAAGAGGCATTTGGCCATAACATACAGCAAGAGTAGTAAATAGCTAAGATTAAACTTAGCTATTACTTGGTTTTAGATTTTAAGGGAAAAAATATTTTTTTGCCGAACTACAAGGCCTTTTTGCCCCCAATAATGATCATCAATAATTTTTTCTTGCCCTGGTTTTAACACAAAAGAATCTCTTGCTAAAACCGCACAAACCCTGCCATTTAAAAGTAATTCTTTCAGCACTGATATGACATATGAAACATCATTGAGAAGTTCATTTTTAATTGGTGTGACTTCTATTTTCAATTTTATAAAATAATTTTCACGATTATCAACAGCACTATACCAATCATTAATAAAAAATTCTTTCTTCTCTTTAGTAGTTGATAATCTTATGTTCTGAGTAAGCACGTCTTCATATGTTGCTAAATCCAAAACATCTTTCACTTGAATAGTAAGTTCTGCTGAAAACAGAAAACATGAGTTTATCATCATTAAAACAAATAAATATTTCTTTGCCATAAATTTCTCCGTAGTATCTTTTTATATAATAACTATGTGTGTTTTTTGGCTAAAATAAAATTAAATTTATATAAAATAAAACCAAATTAATAAAACATAAAATAACCTATTGATGTTTTTTATTTATATCATATACTACGTAAGTAAAAATACTAAAAAGGTAATCTATGGCAGTTAAAAATATAGTTATTTGGCCAAATCCTGTTTTAAAAGAAGTTTCTACAGAAGTAGTGGACTTTGGAGCTGAATTACAAACTATTATTAAAGATTTAAAAGATAGTATGTTTGAGGAACCTATTGCCGGTCTAGCTGCGCCCCAAATTGGTGTAAATAAACGCTTATTTGTAATGGATATACCAAAAGAAGAAAACAACGGTAATGGTACAGATGGGCCAGAAGTTTTTATAAATCCTAAAGTTATCGCATCAGAAGGCTCTTTTATTTGGGAAGAAGGTTGCATGTCCATTCCTGGGTATACAGGAAAAGTTAAACGATCTAAAAAAATTATGATGGAATATCAAAACGAACATGGACAAGTTATTCAAAGAGAAGCTTTAGACTATTTAAGTGGCTGTTTTCAGCATGAGCTTGATCATTTAAATGGTATTTTATGGGTTGATTATCAAACTGTCATGAAGAAAAATTTTATTAAGAAAAAAATGCTTTCATTACAAAATAGTACTAATTAATAGTTTAATTTATCCAAAAATATATATTAAGCACTATAAAAATTTATAAAAATATTTAAGGAATTTTTTTATATGAAAAAATCGGTTAAAGTTTCATTTATTAAGTATATTTTATCACTCTTTTTTGTTTTATTATTACTATTTTTATGTTTTGCTTATTGGGCTTTGCATTCAAATATGCCTAAAGAATCATTACTAGAGGTAAATAAATTAGAAAAACCCATAATTTATGAACCAAAAGAACAAATCAAAATTGTTTCTTACAATATTGGCCACGGACAAGGTATTAAAGAAAATGCGTGGGACCGAAGGGAGCTCCACGTCACCAATAGCCAATTAGCGTTAATTTCTCAGTCTATGAAAGAAATGGATGCGGATATATTTTTATTACAAGAAGTGGACATTGATTCCCATAGAACCCAGCGCATTAACCAAATAGAATTTTTACAAAATACACTAAAATACCCTTATTACGCTTGTGCCAATGTTTGGGAAAAAAACTACATTCCCTTTCCTTATTGGCCAGTAAGTGACCATATTGGCTATGTAAGAGCTGCCCAATGCATACTTTCTAAATACCCACTAAGCAATCATGAAAGAATTATTTTTGATAAACCAGCCTCTAATCCATTTTGGTATAACTGGGGTTATATTGACCGAGGCTTACAAAAAGTTGATGTACAAATTGGTGAACATAAAATAGCTGTAATTAATTTGCACTTAGAAGCCTGGGGTAAAGATACCAGAGCTGAACAAATTAAAGTGGTTCACGAATACATGCATAAGCTTAATTATCCTATTATTTTGGGGGGCGATTTTAATACAGTACCTAGCAACGCAATTAAAAAAAGCCACTTTGGAGATGATGATGACGATGATTATGAAGATGAAGAAACATTTGTCTGGTTTTTGAAAAATAATCCTCAATTACAAGCAGAATTTTTTACTGAAACGGACAAAGTACATTTTTCATTTCCTAGCGATAAACCCAACAGATTGCTTGACCACATATTTATAAAAGATCTTAAATATTTAGATTTCACTATACAAGATAAAGCAGGTATCGCCTCTGACCACTTACCTGTCATGGCTACTGTTGGTTTTTAAAAAAGCATCTTATGCATAAGCTCTTGCAGTTTATTGCTTGCAAGTGCTAAATCTTTTTTATATATCCATTCATTGGCAGTATGAGCAACACTAATACTGCCTGGACCAAATATTAAACAATCCATACCAGTCTTAGCTAAATTACCTCCATCAGTGGCAAAATCTACTGCGGGTTTATAGCTTACGTTAGCTAAAGGTTTTAGATAATTTTCGAGCATGGTATGTTCTTGGCAAAATAACGCAGCTACTTCATCCATTATTTTTAAACTAATATGGCTTTGATACTCATAATTAGCTCTAAAAATAGCTTCGTGAATTCGCCTAAATAGCTCTTGGGTATTAGTTTGTGGCAATGGCCTTATGCCTATTAAAGCTTGTGCTCGTTCTGGCACAATATTTATGGCGTTACCAGCGTGAATTACCCCCACATTCATTACCACAAAAGGTCTTTCAAAAAATTCAGGCATCACTACTTCGTTTATTAGTTCTTTTTCTAGATCAAATAAAGCATTTAAAGCCCTATTTAAAATTTTTATGGCAGAAATTCCTCTATCAGGCATGGAACTATGAAAAGGTTTACCAATAATATCAAGACTTATGCTTATGTGGCCTTTATGCATTCGTATAATGCCAAAATCTGTGGGTTCACCAATAAGTACACTTTTAGGCATCAATTCTAAAAATTTATTTAAATCTATAGAAGCTTGTTTGGAACCATGGCAACCATTTTCTTCATCATAGGTAAATAATAAACTTAAGGGGTTTTTAATAGTGTTTAAATTTAGGCTACTCAGCGCATTAAAACAAGATGCAATAAAGCCCTTCATATCAAGCACGCCACGGCCAATATATTTATCTTCTTTACTAGTAAGAACAAAAGGATCGCTTTGCCAGTCTTGCCCAGCCACAGGCACCACATCTAAGTGCCCACAAAGCATTAAGCCATCTTGATTACTTGGCCCTATTTCACATAATAGATTTGCCTGCTGAGCATTATGGGGATTAACTAATCTATGAGTTCTAAAACCCAAACTTTTAGCCAAATCTTCTAAATATTCTACTATGCTTAAGTTAGAGCTTCCCGATATACTCTTAAAGCTAATAAGTTTTTTTAGGATATTCTCGATACTTAAATTTCGCATAAATTCTCTGTTCAAGTCTAGCGTCTTTGCGCATAGGTAGTAGGTTAATGGTTTTATTCAGATAACATATGGTTATTTCACATCATTCCTACGTAGCGTGACTTGTTCACGCTATCCAGAAAACTAATTTCATATCCTTAAAATTGAAAAGTTAATTGTCTGGATACCTCGCACAAGGCGAGGTAGGTAGAAGGCATGTGATAGTTCTAAAAAACTTACGCAAATTAAAAAAACCCTAAAAATTAGGGTTTTTTTCTAATCAACTAAAATTCAATTTTAGTTATTGCATATTAAATGTTGTTGGTCCTTAGTTTGCAAAGTGGAAATTATAATCTGTATTAGACTTTCCACCCCATTTTACATTAATTTTCTCTTTATTTCCTGGTAGCTCATCATCATTATAAAGATTCTCAGTATCATCTTCTGTATTAAAGCCTGACTCTTCATCTTGATTTTCCTCATACTCTGGGCCCTCTTCATCGCTTGAACCTTCTGGCCTTCCACCATTATTATTAGTAGTAGCAGGCTTTTCTATGCATTTACCAACAGTGCTAGCTTCTGGATTAACTCTACGGGTTTCATCTTGTCCTTCGCGCTCAAAACCCTCTTCACCATTCTTTTTTGGGCCAGAAGAACCAGGCTGCCATAAGCATTTAGTATTTTTGCCGCAGTCGCTAGAATCTGTAATTTCAGAGCATTTTTTTTCTTCTTCTTTAGGCTTACCTGGCCCACATCCTAGAAAAGAAAAAACACATACAGAAGCCATAACTAATAAATTTAACACTAATAATCTCATAATTCACCTTTTATTTTTATATAAATAATTCCACTCTCATAATGGCTAAAAATTTCTAATCAGTCAATAGCTATCTAATATTTAATCCTTAAAAAGCACTAAATTAAAGCAAAAAAATGCTTTCTATATATAGAATATACAAAAAGCATTAAAATTCAGTGTATTAGACTTTTAAGCTACTTATTTAATTTTTTTGTATGACGCTGAACAAAAAAAACCATAACAGCTCCTAAAATAGCGCAGATAGGTATAGAACTAAGTGCATAATTATAAATAGTTACACTATATATTCGCAAACCATCACTGCCTACAGCACCATCCCATAACAAATCCATGAGCGAGCCTATGATGGTGTGGAAAAACGATCCACCAAACATATTGATACAGTTGAGAAAAGCAATACATACACCTAAATGTTGCACAGAAACTAGCTCTGCACCGGCAGCAAAAACGATCACTTGATAACAACACATAATGCCAACCAGAAAAAATAATGCTGCCAAAAGCCACCAATTATAAGCAGGAGCATTTAATAACAAAACAAAACATGCAGCCATACCAAGGCCACAAGCGCTGATAACCGGGTAGTTGCCAAATCTTTTGCTCAATAACGCTAAAAAAGGTCCGCCTATGAGCATACCAAAAAATATGAAAGATATGGCTCCCGCAGCGTCACCTTTAGATAGACTAAAAGCAAGCATCAAATAAGGGACACCCCAAACATCGGCAAATCCTTCTAAAGAACCTACCATTAAAAGATTGGAGATGGCTAAACACCATACAATAGGAGAAGTCAGCAATGATCTAAAGCTCTTTAGTTTAAATGGAGCAGCAACTTCCTGTGACTTAGAACGTAGTGCAAGATAAGCTCCTATGCCTATGGATATGGAAACCAAGGCAAGAGTAAAAGCAACTTTTTGCCAGCTAAATCGCTCGATTAAGAAGCTCACGGGAGTGCCACCATAAATGGCACCCATCAACCCAAAGGTGAAAGAATACCCTATCATACGAGCATAATGGTTTTTAGGAAACCATTCTGACACTACTTTAGAAACACCTAAAAAACCACCAGCGGAGCCTGCGCCGATTAAAAATCGAGCTAAAAGTGCCATGTAGAAGTTATCGGTGTGAATAAAAAGCCAAGTAGCAAGTCCACATATAACAGCTAAGCTAGAAACCACATAGCGCGCACCAAAACGATCAAGTAAAGCCGCCACAGGAATCTGCATGCCAGCATATCCGTAATAATAAAAGGCAGCCAAAATACCGAAATGGCTCGCATCTATGGAAAATTGCTCCATAATTTGCTGAGACATAAGACCTGGCCATAGACGCAATATAAATTGAAAGGCAAAAAATGAAAGAGGAAATAACCACATAAAAAAACGCATAACTAAACCTACATTTAAGGATTTAAAAAGTTTCAAAAAAAAATAATAGTGGGTATAATTGAGTATATCGGCATCAGCCGATAATAATAATGCAAATGATAGCTATGTTAAAAACTTTTTTAAACATGTTTTAACGCCGGACCTTAAGGTGCCAAATAATTAGTGGAGCAATAATATCATAAGTCATTTGCATATGTCAATAGAGAAATGCAAGTTTAATTTGAGCAATAAATTAAAGCAAAAAAAATGCTTTCTATATATAAAATATACAAAAAGCATTAAAATTCAGTGTATTAGATTTTTATTCTTCTAATCCTGGTTCATCAGCATCTGCCGCTTTATCATCTTTAGCGCCGTCGTCGCTTTTAACTGCTGCGGCTGCGGCATCATCTTTTTTACC
Organism: uncultured Myxococcales bacterium; assembly: GCA_964493205.1. Lineage (GTDB taxonomy): Bacteria > Myxococcota > UBA727 > UBA727 > JABDBI01 > CAZBMJ01. The sequence goes on along the minus strand of CAZBMJ010000003.1, from coordinate 46,449 downwards.
TCCAGCTTCTGCAGTGGCATCACCACCACAACGGGCAGCTGTAAGAACAAGGAACAAGGATGCTGCAAGAATTCTAATTATAAACATCTTCATGGTTTCATACCTCTTTACGAGTTTTAAGGCTTTCTAGCCAAAAATTGTTTAGCATAAATATGTTTAAAAAAAAACACATCTAGAATATATATCCTGTTTTTGTAATTTTGCCTGTTATAAATAACAAATTTATTAATATTTTTTTTATGCTTATACAAGCTTGTAAATAAGCTTTATTAGCCGTTAAAAAATTATTATGTGCCATAACCAGTTCTAGACTATCTATTTGAGAAACTTCAAATAGCCTCTTGGAAGTAGTAAGAATATTTTCTGCTAAATCTAGAGCTTGTTTAAAATTCTCTCTTGATTTTTTAGCTAGCTCAAGTTCTTGCTTATAAATAGTGATATCAGTTTTAACGTTATTTATTTCTTGTTCATAGGAAATTTTCTTTATATTAATTTCACTTTTTTGCCAGACTATTCTCGATAACCTATCAAAACCGCCAAAAATTGGCATCGTTAAACTTAAACCTATAGAACTTTCTAATGGTTTATTAAAAGGCCACTTTTTGCCCACACCTATTTCTAAATTAATTTTAGGAAAATATTCCCAATAATTAGCCTGCAAGCCATACTCACTAGCGCTCAGCTCTTTTTTCAAAGATTCTAATTTTGACGATACCAAGCTTGCTTCAAATAAAATATCTTCTTTTATCGTGGGAAAATCAACTTTAAAGCTTTTATTTTCTTTAAGTAAAAAATTAAGTTTAGCCAAGCTTTTTTGATACAAAGCCTCTTCACGATCTTTATTGGCTTGAGCATCTAAGAGTTTATATTTTACCAGCATATAATCTGTAGGTTTGATTAAACCTACTTCTTTTTTAGCTTTAGCCGTAATTAAAGTTTTTTCCAACTGCTCTATTTGCTCCAACAAACTGCTAAAATTTGTTTGATAGGACAAAACCTCTAAATAACTTTCAGCCACTTCTTTTACAAATAAATCCAAAGCTAGATCAAAGTTTTTTTGCTCTTTATGAAAAAGTTGATTATTTTGCATTGCTTTAAGCCACAAGGATGGGTTAATTAATGAATATTCTAAATTTCCACCCATAGTTAAGTGAGCGTTCTTCATAAAATCTTTATTTAAATCAGAACCAATAAAAGATTTCATTGATAATTTGGGCCATAAAAAACTTTGGGAAAGCATTTTGTCAGCATAAGACTGATTAATTTTTTCTTTGGCTATATTTAAGCTATCACTATTTTTTAAAGCTTGCTCTATGGCTTGACTAAGGCTTAAGCTATCTTGGGCAAAAATTATTTTAGAGGCAATAAATAATAATAAAAAGAGTTTTTTCATTTTTTAACCTGCTTAATTCTATAAATTAAAAGTGGCAAAAAAAACAGTGTTAAAATAGTGCCGAAAATCATACCTGAAACAATCACAATACCAATACTAAAGCGTGCTTCACTACCAGCTCCACCTGATAAAACTAATGGTAACGCACCTAGCACTGTTGCAGCAGTTGTCATAATAATTGGCCTAAATCTTAAATTAGCTGCATCAAATACGGCTGTTTTTAAATTTATACCAGCTTTTAAATTTTGAGAGACATATTCAACCAATAAAATACCATGCTTAGTAATTAATCCAATCAAAGTAAGCATACCTACCTGAGTGTACAAATTGGCATTTGATTTTAAAAGCCACATAACTAAGATCGCTCCTATTAAAGCCATAGGTACCGTAAATAAAATAATTAAGGGATTTATAAAACTTTCAAATTGTATGGCCAGCACAAAAAATACAAATAATAATCCGGCTAGCATTAACAGCACAAATGTCTGTAAAGATTTTGACTGCTCTTTCAAAGCACCTTCGTAGCTCACAATTATGGACTCTGGCACATGCTTACTGACCATTGAATCTAAATAATTTTTTACTTCACCTAAACTTTTTTTAGCATCAAAATTAGCACTTATTTTTAATGATCGCATTTGGTTATAGTGCCCAAAACTTGAAGCAGTTATTTCTTCACTTATTTTTGCCACACTAGCCAAAGAAACCATACCTAAACCCTTATTACTTTTTATGTAAATAGATTCTAGTGAAGCATCAGGATCAGTAGAACGCAGATATACATTATATCGCTGTGAATCTTTTCTATATTCTGACGCATTCATGCCGTCCAAAAACACCTGTAATGCAAGAGATATTTGCAACTCACTAATACCAAAATTATCCATTTCTTGACGTATAGGTTTAACAATAAAAGAACGTCGATTAATATTTAAGTCTTTACGAATATCAGTTAAGTACTTATCTTTTTCTAGCTCTTCAATAAATAAACGAGCCTTATTATCAAGCTCTTCATAAGAAGCAATACTTCTAAAAACTAAGCTTAAACCCTCATTATTATCATTTTGTGCTAAAGCAGCAAAACCAATATCCCATGACCAAGGCCAAACATTAGCCGATGGTATATCGCTTACTAAATCACGAATTTTAGCCAATAAATCTTCTGCATGTATTTTTCTTTCTTCATGAGGTTTAAGCACACAAACAATATTAGTATTTTTAGTAAAAGATAAGGTAATAATTTTTTGTACTTCAGGTAAACTTGCAAACCTTTGTTCCACATCAGCCACATAACTTTGCATTTCTTCTGAGTTTAACCCATGAATATTGGGGATGCTTGCTCCAATCATGCTTCTATCTTCTTTAGGTAATAAATCTTTTTTAATTTTATAAAAGCCATAAATTCCCAGTGCTAGTATTAAAAAAATACTAATAAAAACTTTTAATGAGTTATTAAATAATATATTTAAAATTTTTAAATAAAATTTTTGAAAAGCATTAATAAAATTATCACTCATCATAAAAAATTTATGTTTAGTATGATTAACTTTTAATAGTTTAGAACACATCATGGGAGATAGCGTTAATGCCACAATACCAGAAAAAAATACTGAACAAGCAAGGGTAACAGCAAATTGTTGCAAAACAACACCAGTAATGTCATGCACAAACATTAAGGGCATAAAAACACTGACCAAGGTTAATGTCATGGCAATAATAGCAAAGCCAATTTCTTCAATACCTTTTTTGGCAGCTTCTTTAGGAGATAAACCATTTTCTATGTAGCGAAAAATATTTTCTAAAACAACAATAGCATCGTCCACAACCAGGCCTACAGCGAGTACTATGGCCAACAGTGTAATAGTATTAATAGAATAGTTTAAAAAATTTAACACCATAAAACTAGCTATAAGTGAAATAGGAATGGTGACCAAAGGTATAAAAGTAGCTCTTAAATTATGTAAAAATAAAAATATAATTAATAAAACCAACAAACAAGCTTCTATAATAGTTTTATAAATAGTTTTTAGTGAAGTACGGGTAAAAATAGATTTATCGCTTTCAATTTGAACGCTAGCGCTACCTCTTAGCTCTTCATTAACTTTTGGAACAATACTTTTAATTTTATCACTCACCGATAAAATATTGCCATCATCACTTTTATAAATACCTATTAAAACACTATTTACGCCTGCAATATATGCCTTAAAATTTTTATCATCTTCTTGTAATGAAATCTCAGCAATATCACCTAAACGAACTATATTTTCGCCATTTTTTCCTACAATAAGATCTTGATAATTTTTAATATTTTTGGGCACGACATTTAAGCTTAGAGGCTCTTTATCCAAGCTTTGCCCAGCTTGTAGCATCATCTGATTTTTTTTAAGAATAGTAACGACGTCCGACACATCTATTTGAGCAGTATGCATGGCAAGCTTATCAAGCTTTACATACATTGCATAAGGATTACCCCACACTTCTACCTTTGCTACCCCATCTAGGCCCAAAAAATAATTTTTAATATTTAACTCAGCAAAATGAGTTAGCTCTGGCCCTTGCATAGTTTTACTATTAACCGATAGAAAAAATACTGGACCTTGCTCTCCAAAACGCTCAAGCTTAGGCATTTCTGCCTCTTTTGGCAATTGTGCTTTAATACTAGGAAGTTCTTGGCTTACTTGCATAAGTGCTTTATCAACCGAGACTGAGGGGGAAAATTTTAATAAAACTTTGCTTGCTCCATTAAAAGACTCTGAAGTAATAGTATCAATGCCTTCTAAGGACGCTAAAGATTTCTCAACTATAGAAGTAATTTCTTCTTCCACAGTTTTGGCCGAAGCATTAGGAAAAGCAGTACTTATTTGAATTTTTGGCAAAACTACTTTTGGATACTCATCTACTAATAAATTATTAAATGCTAGTAGACCAAGTAATACTAAAATTAAGTTAACCACTATAGAAGTAATAGGCCTTTCAATAAAAAAACTAAAAATTTTCATTTATTTAATACCTTGACTACTTCGTTATTTCTCACCCTTAAAGGGTTATATTTAACTATTTTTTCAAAAATTTTTAAACCAGAAATAATTTCAAATTTACCATCTTGCTCTACCCCTATCTCTACTAAGCGATCTTCAATAGTGTTATTATCGTTAATAATTTTTACGAAATAAGACTTTTCTAAAGAATAAACAGCAAACTTAGGAACCATAATAGCGCGCTTATTAAGCAGTACAATGCTTACTTTTTCACTAGCTCCAATAATACAATTTTCACAAGATAAATTATTTACTTGGGCTAATCCAGTTTTACTTAAGGGATCTAAGACTTTTTGTACTTCATCAAGCTTAAAAATTTGATTTTTGAAGAGCACTTCTTGCTTAGGATTAATTTTTGGCAAATAAAGGGCAGGTATTTTAATTTTAAGCAACAATGGCTTTTGCCACAAAGTAATCAAAGCGCTAGATGTATCCACATGCTGGCCCACAGAAACCATAAAAATTCCTATTTCGCCATCAAATGGAGCTTTCACCTGTGTATAAGACAAACTTTTTTTGCTGGCTTCATAAGCGCTTTGCGCCGCTAGTAGCTCTTTTTTTGCTTGATCTAACATGTTAGAAGCAATATCTTTTTTAGCAAATAATTTTTGTAAACGCTCCAGTTCTAATTTAGCTAATTCCAGCTTTTTTTTAGATAATTCCAAAGAACTTTGTTCAGTTTTGTTTTGTAAAATTAATAAAATTTCGCCTTTTTTAACTTTTTGGGAAGATTTAACTAAAATTTTCTCCACTATACCACTATCTTGAGGTTTAAGTACTGTATAGCCTTGCGCACTTAGCTCACCTATTAAGCTTATATTAACTTTTAATTCTTCTTCTTGCACGCTTAAGCTTTCCACTATTTTAGCAGGAACCTGATTATTACTACATAAAAATAAACCATAAAAAATACTTAAAAATAATATATTATAATGCATATAATCTCACTATTGCCAAAGAAGGCGAATATCATTAATTTCCTTAGAGCTACTTGATCTATAAGGATTAATATCAATGCCACCACGGCGCAAAAATCTACCAAAAACTGTTAAATACTCAAACTTAAAGCGGCTATTTAGATCAACAAAAATTTGCTCAATACAATTTTCGCTAAAACCCACATGATTATAAAAAGAAACCAAATAAGCCAATAAACCTTCATGACAGAGTTTTTGACCTTGGTATTCAATAAAAATAGAACCCCAGTCAGGCTGGCCCGTACATAAACAATGTGATTTAAACAGATGGCTTACCAATTTTTCAGACACCAACTCACTAGAATTTTTTAGCAAATCAGCGTTTTTCTTATAATCACTAATATCTATATCTAAATCATCAATACAAGTATAATTATTAACAGCATAATTATCAAAATTTATATTAGAAGAATTAACTACTATTTTTATATTTGTATTACAAATTTCTGAAATATCTTTTTGCACAATATTTAAAAAATCATTAACACTATTAAATTTTTCGTTATTAAACGAATTAAAATATAATTTTACTGATTTAGATTCTGGCAAAAATTTTGAATTAGCATCCAAATACATGCTTAGAGCTAATCTTACGGGTTTGGATTTATTATTTAAAAAAGCCACTTCATACATGTTCCAAACATCTACCCCATGAAATTTCATCGTAGGTTCAAAACCCATGGCAGTTCGCTGTTTGTTGCGTTCAACAGGAAACAGTAAATTTTTATCATAGTTAGATGGATAATTAGTGGTTTTACCCAATAAAGCATTACTTCCTAGTGTTTCTCTTAAATTATTCATGTTTGCTCCGTTACAAGCCTTTTGTAAAAAGCTAATTATCTGGATGCCTCGCACAAGGCGTGGCACGTAGGAATGGGCTGAAAACATAATTTAAATAGCTTGGCTTATTCAAAACTTATATATTTCATGCCTGCCCGCATTACAAGCATTTCTTTAACTTATATAAAATTAAAAACCAAGGGAGCAGTAATGTATATTTTATTAGCACTTTTAGTTTTGCTAAATCTATCGGCAGGTAATGCTATTGGTGGAATGCCTTCTACTTGTTTAGGCACAAACTGATTTGCATTATCTCTATGCCCTAATTCACCATGCTTTCCTTTGCCAAAGGATACACATGGCCTTCTTTGTCGAGCAATACTGTATGGTACTGACCAGCAGCAATAGTTTGTGAAATCAAATGATAACTTGTGCTTAAGCATATAAAAAATACGAACAATATTTTTAATTTTTTTTCCATGTAAACCATCGCAAAAAAAGGACTCACGAAGAGAACTTTTTTGTAACGCAGATGATTTCATGGAATGAAAAAATTAAGTTATTGTCGTTGCGAACCTTGAGCATAAACGAAAGGTGTGGCAATCCAGGCATTTTTTCTGGATGGCTTCGCTTTCGCTCGCCAAGACGCATAGGCTGCAACTTAAGGATTTATTAAAGCAGATAATATACAGACAAAATATTTATCACTGCCCATTTGCCAACGGCAAAAAACATTGTCAGCCTAGAGTGACCGAGGGCCAAAGGCGCGACCAAACCCTAGGCTATAGCGGCCACACCCTAAAAATTTTCTGCTCGTCCGCTTTAACGCCATCTGGCAAGGGTGGCCTTAGTTTTATGGTTGTTAGACGCCGCTTCGCAGCTCCTCACCACGAACGGATAGTCGATTAAACTTAGATACCATCTACTTTAAACCCTTATCAGCAGCTATCTTGGGAGCTATTTTATTTATTGCAAAACACACTGATTCTTGTCGCAAACAGCCGTTTGCTTGCAAGAAGGATCATTGCTCATAACTTGTGCGCACATAACACCGTCGCATTTAGTAGATAAATTTTGTATTTTTTCTGCAGCTTTAGTTTTACTTAAGGCTTCTTGTTTGCCACCACGACGACAATCACAACAATCTTGTTTTACCAGTACGCAATCTTCATTGGTTTTACAAGAAGATTCTGTAGCAGCTTGCATGCTTGATTTTTCACAACTACTCTCAGCACTAACAAATAAAAAAGTTATTAAAATGCCTAAAACCACCCCTATTTTTTTCATAGTTACCCCCTAAAAATCTAGATACCAAGATGTTTTATCTTTGGTGTCTTTTAGGCAAACTCCTGTTTGTAATAATTTATCTCTTAAGCTATCTGCTTTTGCAAAATCTTTATTTTGGCGAGCTAGTTCTCTTTCTTCTACTAAGGCCATTTGCTCACTAGACAACTTTGGTTCTTCAAAATTGGCCATATCAAAACCTAAAATTTTATCAAATTCGAAAAGTAACTCAAGCTTATCGCCATTTGATAGATTTGGCTCTTTCAATGTTTGCCAAAGTATAGATAAAGCAATAGGCATAGATAAATCATTATTCATAGCTGCAAAAAAATCTTTCTTTAATTCTTGCTTTAAACTAGTATTTTTTGGGGCTTGAGGATTGAGCTTAAAACTTAAAACTCTATTGCGTAAAGATTCAAAGGCATTTTTAGCGCTATCAAGTGCTTCAAAACTAAAAAATAATTGCGATCTATAGTGAGCCAAAAAGCATAAATAACGATAATGCATTGGATCATAGCCATTTTCTATGAGAGAATTAATGGTCAAAAAGTTACCTAAAGACTTAGACATTTTTTCTTTTTGCAAGACTAAAAACTCACCGTGCAACCAATAATTAACCCACTTTTTACCAGTTTTTGCTTCACTTTGAGCAATTTCATTGGAATGGTGAATACTAATATGGTCCACTCCTCCACAATGAATATCAAAATGATCGCCTAAATATTTTGAAGCCATAGCTGAACATTCAATATGCCAACCAGGAAAGCCTTCACCCCACACTGAATCCCACTTCATAATTTGATTAGGAAACTTGCTGTTAGAAAACCACAATACAAAATCAAGAGGATTTTCCTTACGATGGTCTACTTCTACCCGCGCACCTTCCAATAAATCTTCTAATTTGCGTTTGGAAAGTTCGGTATAACTTGGAAATTTACTAATACGAAAGTAAACATTGCCATCTACGTTATAAGTAAATCCTTTGTGCTCTAACTCAAGAACGAAATCTTGCATTTCTTTTATATGCTGTGTAGCTCTGCAAACAATGGTTGGTAGCAAAATATTAAGCTTTTTTGTATCAGCAAAAAATGCTTCTTCATAATATTTAGCAATTTCGTAAGGAGATTTGGCTTCTTTTTTTGCAGCCAATTCCATTTTATCATCTCCCGCATCAGCATCAGATTCTAAATGACCCACATCGGTTATATTCATAACATGCTTTATGCTATAGCCGTTATGATCAAGTGTGCGTCGCAAAATATCTTCAAATATATAGGTACGCAAATTGCCAATATGAGCATAGTTATACACCGTAGGGCCACAAGTATATAAACCAACTTCACCAGCTTTTATGGGTTTAAATTCTTCTACTTTCTTGCTAAGAGTATTAAATAGAGTAAGCATAGCTATTCTTCACCTATTATGTTTTTATTTTTAATTTTGCTCTAACAGGCTTTTAATAATATGTCACCTCAAATAAACCAAGTAAAAATACATAATTTTCGCAATATAATTTTTGCAAATGTAAATTTTAGCCCCAGTTTTAATCTAATTATTGGCAATAATGCTGAAGGAAAAACTAATTTTTTAGAAAGCATTTCCCTTATTTGCTCACTAAAACCTATGAATTCTTTAAATAACAATGACTTAATCAAACACGGTGAGCAAAAATCTAATTTAATAGCTAATTTTGTTAACAGCCCTTGCAGTGAAGTGGCTATAGAAATTTTGCCTCTGGGTAAAAGAGTATTTCTTAATCAAAAAGCTATTAAAAATTCTAATTTATTATCAAAAAACTTCTCCATAGTATCTTTTGTCCCCCAAGAACTAAACATGATATCGGGGTCAGCAAGCTTAAGACGAAAAGTCTTAGATCAAGCCTGTATAAGCTTATTCAGCACTCATCAGTTAAGTATAAAAAATTATGAAAAAATCTTATCTCAAAGAAATATGGTATTAAAAACCTTTCCCCTTAACTTAGCATTACTAGAAACTTTTAGCTCTATGCTGATTAAAGAAGCGGTTATTATTATTTATAACAGGCTAAGAGCCATAGAAATCCTTATGCCATTTTTTAAACAAAAAATGAATGAAATATTTAGTATAAATAATTATTTTATAAATTACTTAATTGGCGAACAAAGTTATATTAAAATTTCTCAAGAAGAAATATTAGAATTACTGAATAAAACTAAAATATTAAAACATAAACAAGAAATTATAAGAAGAACTACTCTTTTTGGCCCTCACTTAGATGACATAGAATTTATGATCAATAATTTATCGGCACAAAAAAGTTGTTCACGAGGACAAGCACGCTCCCTAGTACTCTCTTTTAAACTAGCTCAAATGATTGCCATAAAAAACATAAAACAATGCTCTCCAATAATAATATTAGATGACATTATTTCAGAGCTAGATAACGAGAAAAAAAATAATTTAATAAATGTAATTTACGAACTAGAATCACAAGCTTTTTTTTCCGCCACCGATCAACAAGCTTTTATAAACAAAGAACATGCCATACAAATCTTTAAAGTTAAAAGTGGCGAAATTTTTATATAAAAATTAATAGAGTATTTTTATAATCTGTTCATCTCTTAAATATTTTTGTCGTATAGGACAATTTAATACAGCATTATTAATATATATATTTTTGCGCTCTTTTTTAGCATTTTTTATGGTTTTAGAAATATTTTCTATAAAATAATTATTGGTTAATTCTTTTCTAATTCTTATACCTGCAGAAGTATAATCAATAAAAACTTTTCTAAAAAAACCATTCACAATTTTTATTTGCTTAAAATTAATTTCTGACCAATTATTACTAATATTTTCCCCAATAACTAATAATTCAGATGCTTGTTTTTCACTTCTAATAGTTGGAATTTCATCACAATTTCTTTTAATTATAAGCATTTTATTTTGGTTTCTTGCAGTCTCAATAATATCTACTACTTTGCTTTCTGCCTGCTTATTATAAGTAAATAATGTTTTATTTAAATCTTTTCTTTTTACCTCACCCATAAGAAAACCTGGAGCAGTAGCTAAAAGTTCAAATGGATCATAGTGTTCATCATTATTGGCAACGACGTTATTTAATGGTGCTGACCAGTGATATGGCAAGGGTGGATATGGATTTTGAGAAGCTTGATGGTTCGGATTATTTTCTATAACAAATTTATCATATTCGTAATTATTAGAATTATACGAAAATAAATTAATATTAAAAAATAAAGGAATAAAAAATAAAGTTTTAATAAAATTATTTAAAAGCATTTTTGTTGTTTTAAGCATGTATCCTCCAAAGATGATAACTTTAGCTTTCAACAATCTTTTTAATATACTATTCCTTTTTTTATTATTTACCTGGTTCATTACCCCATAAAACTTTATGAAGCTGTATTTGTAATCGTGCTGGTAGGCAATCTATAACCATTTTTTCAGCTAAAATACTATGTTCTATTTGACCATAAGCTGCTGAAAACAAAACTTTGGTTTTATTATAAAGATCATATTTTACACAAATTTCTTTAGCAAACTCATAATCATCTAAACAAGTTAAAACAAATTTTACTTCACATCCTGGCCATAAAATATTTAAATTATGCCAAACATTTTTATGAACTTGCCCTGAGCCTGGAGTTTTGACGTCAAGAATAACTTTTATTCGCTTATCAACATTCTTAATGCTTACTCCCCCTGAAGTTTCTAATAAAACTGTCAAATTATTATCAGCAAGCAGGCGTAAAAGCGTAAAACTAGCTTCTTGTAATAATGGTTCACCACCTGTGAGTTCTACTAAATCAATGCCATAAGCGAGAACTTGTTTTACCACTTCTTCTAAAGACTTTTCAGTACCTTTAAAAAAAGCACTGGCCGTATCACAATAAGTACAGCGCAAATGGCAAGCCGTAGTACGAACAAAAACACAAGGATAGCCCATATATGAGCTTTCACCTTGCACTGAAGCATAAATTTCGTGCACTAATAAATTATTATTGGATAATTTATTTTTAATAGGACTCAATCGCTCGTGCATAGTTTGGTTAATTACATCATTATTAAGCATTACTAATCCTAAAAATTAATTATATTTAAGCCTTCTTGAACTATAGTTTCTACACTTAATAAAAACTCGTCTTCCAAGGACGGCGAATAAGGGACTGGTGTATCCATTGACCCTAAAACTTTTATGGGTGCATCTAGTTCACAAAATAATTTTTCGTTAAACTCAGAACTTAGGCACTGCAAAATAGAACCAGTTTTACTATCTTCACCGCATAGCATCACTCTAGAAGTTTTTTTAATACTAGCAAAGCAGGTAGTAAAATCTATGGGTTGCAAGAATCTTAAATCAATTACTTCTACTGTTTTATTGCTCAGCTTTTCTATTAAAAAGGCAGCCTTATGAGCCTTATGGACATAGGCACCATAGCTAATAATGCTTAAATGCTCACCTTTTTTAATCACTGCAGCACAAAGTAAGTCTTTTTCATCTAGTTTATATAAATTTTGCCGAATGCTCGGATCTCGATAAAGAGCTATATGTTCGTAAAAAAGCACAGGATCAGGATCATCTGCAGCCAACATCAACATATTAAAAGCATCTAGCGGGCTAGATGGGGCCATAATTTTTAGGCCAGCACAACGGTAAAACCACGGCGAGGTATCTTGGGAATGAAACGGTCCTGCTCTACGAAGCCCACCATAGGGCATTCTTAAGACAATTGGCAAATTTATATTATTGCGAAAATAAAATTTGGCAATGTTATTAGCCACTTGGTCAATAGCACAGGCAATAAAATCATTAAATTGTATCTCTCCTATGGGCCTCATGCCACCAAGAGCTAAACCAGCTAGGCTCCCCACAATGGCATTTTCACTAATAGGCGTATTAATAAATCTATTTTCATACTTTTTCATTATGTTTTTAAACATCATAAAAACATTGCCGTAAGGATAAGCTATATCTTCACCGATCATTATACTATTATTATATTTATTAAAAACATCATTAACGGCTAACTCTATAGACTGTAAATAAGTTTTTCCATTGGAATCAAATTTATATAAATTTTCATGAGAATTATTTTTATTAATAAATATTATTTTTTTACTAAAAACTAAATTTTCTGCGCTTTTATTAAATTTTGGCCACTCTTTTAATTTAACTAAATTTAAAGCTTCTTTTATTTGCTCGTCAAAACTATCTTTAAAATTTTTTATTTCAGCTTTATTTATTATATTTTCTTGTAAAAGTTTTTCTTCATAAGTTTTTAAGGGGTCTAGTGGACGCCACTTTTCATATTTTTCAGCGTGAGCATAGGCATTTTTTTTTAATGAAGGCAAATCAAGATTTAAAGCTGGTTCATACCCTAAATAAAGCATATCGTCATGGTGAGCATGACCACACATGCGCATGCTTACAAGCTCTATTAAAGAAGGAGAAGAATTTGTGCGAGCTTCATGAGCTGCTACAAAAAAACTAGCAGCAATTTCTTCTGGGTCATTGCCATTAATAATTACTGAATTAATGCCATAGCCCAACGCTTTATCAGCAAAATTTTTAGTTTTACATTGCTGAAAACTTGGTGTTGATAATGCCTGTTGATTATTTTCTATGCAAAAAACCATGGGCAAATTTTGAACACAAGCCATATTTATAGCCTCATGCCATTCACCCAAGGAAGAACCACCTTCTCCTATAAAACTTAAGGCCACACGAGGTTCTTTTTTTAACTTAAAGCTCATGGCTAAGCCAACTAATGTATTGGTTGCAATAGCTAGGGGAGCTGCTGGGGTTACTACACCGCAAGAAAAATCTCCCACATGTAGATCACGGCCGTTACTAGGAGCACCAAGCTTGCCTGCTTGAGCATTAATTACACTGCCAATATCATGCTCGCTCATGGCTAAAAATAAGCCTAAGCCTCTAATAAGTGGCGCTGCCACATCGCCATGATAGCTATTATTATTTTTATATTTTTTACCAATATTTAATCTTAATGTTGCTGCGTAAATAGCTTCTTGACCTAAGGATCTAAAGCCTTTACCTGCAAAATGCTTATTTTTGTAAGTAATTTCTGGAGATAAAAACATTTTTTTAAGCGTAAGATCAAGCATTCTGGTTAACAATATGCCTTTATACATAGTGATTTTTTCTTTTTTGGAAAAAGAATCTTTAATAATTTGTCGGTGTTCTAAATTATCTATTTGCCAAATAATTTTCTGTGCAGCATACATAACTTCTTTTTCTATTTTTTTATGATCATAAATTAGTTTTAAGTTTTTTGCTTTGAGCCAAAAATATTTAAGAGCCTGCTCAAGGCGAGCATTTTTATTAGTTAATAAGAGCTTTTGAGCAAGTTCAAAGCTTAAGGGATCACGAAAAAATAGCTCATCAAAAATCATTAAAGATTGCTTGTCTTTTGTCTTAATTTCATTCATTAGTAGGCTCCTTCTTGCACAGTCTAATACAAACCAATAAGTTAGTTAAAGATTAATTTATTTTTGTGGAGCTTACTCTTGGCGAGCCTCTTATCATGGGCATTAAGCGATATTGGTCAAAAAAGAACCAGTAATGAAGATTGCTTCTTTAATTCAGACAAACATGGGCTATTTATAGTGGCCGACGGCATGGGTGGACATTTGGGCGGCGAAGAAGCCTCAAAAACAGCCATCGAGACTTCTTCATTATTTATTATTAATTCTCTAGAAAGCCATAATACTCCTGACATACAAGCAATATTAGACGAGGCTGTTAATAAAAGTGCGCAAGAAGTTTTTTCTCAAAGCAAATCCTGTCCAAACTTAAGAGGAATGGGCACTACTTTAAGCATGATGGCTATTATGAATAATCAAGCTTTTATAGCCCATATTGGTGATAGTAGAATTTATTGTTTACGGGATAATAAGCTTAAGTTGTTAACTGCTGATCATTCTTTAGTTAATGAACAAGTTATGGCTGGCTTATTAAGCGAAGATGATGCTCGAAAAAGCTCGTTGAGAAATATTATTACAAGAGCCATTGGACAAACCCAAAGCGTAAATGCTGATAAACTAACTATAAAGATTCAACCTAACGACGTTTTTTTACTTTGTAGCGATGGCTTAAATGGCATGCTTAAAGATGAAGAAATAGAAAGTATTATTGCAAAAAACCATCCTTCTATAGCCATAAAATACTTAATAGAACAAGCAAACGCCAAAGGTGGCAATGATAATATCACCGCTATTTTAGTAAAAGTTGTGTGTTAATCCTGAATATAAATAAACGACTTTTTTAAAACACATGTTTCTAAATATGTCTTTTTTCCATTATAATTATCAAATATTAAATCATAAGCTATTTCTTCATCCATATCATCTGAATCTTCTTCATCTGAAGAGCCAATTTCTTTTTCATAATTATCGATAAAAAGAACAAGGCTAAGGCACCCCTTACAAAGTAATGGTCTTAAAAAACAACGTTCTCTATAAGCAACCTCACTCCAATAGAATTCTTCATTATTTTGAGGATTTATTAGCGTAACTTCATAACCTAAAGTAAATTCTTCATCATAAGAATGGATAGCTTTGTGGCCACAGGTACAAGCTTGAACTTCATTTCTTTCTTCTAGCTTATTTCTAGCAGCGTAAGAATTACCATTAAAAAACAAATACATACAAATAAATAAATTTATTATTTTCATAAACTTTCCTAAAAACATATTAAATTAAATTTTTAATAATTGAATTATTGTTTTTATAGCAGATTAAAAATAAAATTTACAATATTGTAATTAGCTTTATTTAAAAAAAATAATGTATATTATTGATAAATAAGGAGAATTTAATCTTGAAAAAATAAAAATCAGTTGTGTTTTATTTTATATATCTTCTAATAGCCAATCAATCAGATTTTTTCGTTTGATGCCAAAAAAAGAACTGCCAAAACTTGAATCATCTAAACTAAGAACTAGCTTAGGGTGGTTATCCTCAACTTCTTGCAATACACCAAATTCTCTCTCAAATATCTCAGAGGTGGCTAAAAGATAGCAAACCTGAATATAAATCTTTTCATCTGGCTTTTCAGCGATGAAATCTATTTCCCTGTTACTAAGCTTTCCAATATAAACTCTAAAACCTCGCCGCAAAAGTTCTAAATAGACAATATTTTCCAAAAATTGGTTGATGTGTTCAGAGCGGTAACCAACCAGAGCATGTCTCAACCCTAAATCTCCCAAATAATATTTTTCAGAAATTTCAAGATATTTTTTCCCTCTAATAGAGCTCTTGCATAACCTATTGAATCATGGCAATCGAGTTCTGTTTTTAACACATCCTTATGGGTCTTCTCCCTTCTCTACGTGCCGTCGGCTTGTCCGCGGCAACCAGAAAATCACCTGAATTCAATGGGCCGGTCTTAAAGCTTAGCGGTGCTTTTTATGGTATGATTACCTTTATTTTAAGGAAATACCATGAAACGTAGTACATAGCTTTACCAAAAAATATAACTTACATATGCTTGTTTATTATACAATTCAGGAGTTATGCATTAAGGCAGCAAAAGGAGAAAAGTGTTTTAAAAAGTGGTGTAGAGAATGGAAACTAAATTTAATCGAAGAGTTTAACCTAAGGTAACGTGATTTATATAAGGAACTTTTCTAAAAAAACATTTTACTGGTTGCCGCGGACAAGCCGACGGCACGTAGAGAAGGGCTAAAAATAGAATTTCATCACCTGTGCTTATCCAAAAATCAGATTAACTAATCAATAATTATGGGTAATCATATGGCAACGGCACGTAGGAATCGGCTAAAGCTCGATATCACTCAAATCCTTACGTCGAACTCACGTAATTTAATATAGAAAGTATTATTACAAAAAATCGTAACTACCCAGGTAACCTCGTTTGACCAATTAACTGTTCAAAACGCTCTTATCAACTCGTCTTAAGGTATTGTTAATTTTTACGGATATAACCAGAAGTTTTTAATAATTCTTGAATATTTATTGATTATAACCGTAATTTTAGAGATTTAAAATGCGAATTTAATTGCAGCTTGAACAAAAGGTGCAGTTACATCATTCCAAACGGCTTTGCGTTCTTCCTTAGGCTGCCCTGCAACTGGGTCTGGAAAATTAACCATTGGGTGAACTATCCATAGAGTTCTATACCCAAAAGCCAGATCCAAACCTACGAATCGCCATGCAAAGATTTCAACCCCAATTTTTGGGGTTACTTCAAAGGCTAATGGAAAAGGGGTAGGCATTTTGTTTGTCATTTTAAATTCATAATTGGCCAGTGGCTGAGTACCAAAGGTTATGGCTGAAGTTGTGTGTAAACCTAACTGTGAATCTAAGTAAAAGATCAAATCAGTATTGGCAAAAGCTATAGGCCATTGTGGGCGTATATGAGCAGAAACGCCTAAAAATTGACTAGATATTTTTGCTGGCTGTTTACTAAGACTTAACCTTACATCTTTATCTTTATTAGAAAGAATATAGGTGTAATCAAAGGAGGCTCCTACTGCCAGAAAACGGTAGTAGGGATACATAATCGATAAAGAAATACGATCTAAGCGAGCCAGCGATGAAAAATCGTCAGTTGCTATAAAACGAGATACTTTGGGAGAAATAGCTAAATCATAACCAATACCAAAAGTTGTTTTATTAAATAGTGAAGCTTTTTCACTTTTAGCATTAAGTGTAAAACAGAAAATAAGCATTATCATAGGCAAAAATAGGTAATTTTTTTTAATCATTTTCAATGCCTTCAATAGAATACTGAGAAAATAAGTTTTTTAGAGAGGTCATAGCATTGCTTATAAAAAATCCTTTTTGCGAAGCAAACTCATCTGGAGAACGCGCTTTCATAAAATGATTGGCGTCAATACGCCCTTGGCCTGCGCCAAAGGAAGCTATGCTATTTAGCTCATTGAATCGTAATGCCCAATTGTTATTTTTTGCTAAGAAAGCTTGCAAGCCGCTTAAGGTGCTTTCCCACATATAAACATCCACGTGACGATATTGCTTATCTAATCTTGCATGAGAATTTAAACGTATGGTACGCCCAATAACTTGCTCAGAAATTGCTTGGCTTCCAAGTGGTTCCAAAATATGCAGAGTTTGAGTGCCTTCTAAGGAAATACCTTCGGCGAAGTTGGGGTGTAGCAGTAATATATCAAATTTTCCAGTATTATACTCGTTAATCATCGCCATTTGCCCAGATATAGGCATATCTGGATGAAGCACACGATAACTATTTTTCAAACCTTTGCGATCTAAAAATTCTGCAAAAAGTTTTATCCCATTCTCATAAAAACTTGAGTAAACTACCACACCATGAGGTTTTTTTTGAATATGTTGATAAACAGCCTCAAATTTGGGAGCTTCTATAAGATTTTTTTGTTCATTCTCAAAATGAAAATTACCAATTTCTCTACCGTTACCAGCAATAGTACGTAATTCTGTTTGCAAGGAACTACTTTCTATTATTAGCTCTCCACTTATCTCATATCTTTTTTCTTGGAGTATTCTTGCTAGTTGATTTTTATTAAGTGCCATATCGGCATATTCTAAAAAGAATTCAATTTGTTTTTCATTATAAGATACGTGCTGCTCATAGATTTTTTTGGTAGGATAATTTTGAGACAACACTTTGTTTTCTCTAAAATCAAAATATGAAACGTATTTGGATGATATATCTTTTAATTTTACAGCATCAAAGCTACGCAGAGGATAAACATCTAAAGATAGATAGCTGTTTATCAATGGGAAAGATAAAAAACCCACCCCAAGCCCTCCAAAATACAGAGCACTCACTACCCCTATGGAAGGCGCAATAAAAGCAAGTGGAATAGCTGCAAAAACAAAGGGCAAGGTAAATAACAAGGTATGGCTTTCAGTTAAATGTCCTCGCCAAAAAGATCTGTTTTTTTCAATTTTGGTGTATTGATCTAAAAAGTCGCGTTCATTAAAAGGCAAAAATTCTTGGCCAGAAACAAGATTAAGAATATAGGAAAGGTCTGACACATCAGCAAAGATTGGAGTACCACTTAAAGCGAGAATCCTTTCAGAATTATTTAATTTTTTGTAAAGAGCTGCATACTCAGACCGCATTTTTTTAGAACCAGATTTAATAAGCCCTACAAAATGGTGGATTTCATCAATTATAAGAATAGAATTTTTTAAACTTTCTTGTTCAAGTTTAGTTAAGGCTTCTTCAAAAGAAAAAAACTTGTATCGTGCAGGATTTTTAAGCCCCATACGACCCATGTGATATTGCCAATTGGAGCGCAAGGTTTCAGGCCCTAGAATGATCACCTGTTTCTCACCCATCATTTCAGCAAAACCTAATGCAGTAAAAGTTTTCCCTGTACCCAAATAATGAGCTAGCAGAAGACCTTTTTGTTGTGGATGTTTAAGAAGATATTCTATAGGAGCAGCTTGGTGTGGCTCTAAAACTATACTACCTATTTTCATCTTAGTTACGGGCAATTCGTAAGTCTTTTTCTTATGTGTTTTTAAGGCACAAGATGAAAATGCTATACTAATACAGCCAGCAAAAATAGATAAATATATAACTCTAATAATTAAAATAAAAATTTTCAAAAAATACCCTATTTAAAGATATGATTATCAAACTAATAATATCAATAATAAAAGTCAATAGCTAATAAAACACTTAAGAAACTTTTTTAACTAAATCTATATATACACTATTATTCATAAAAGTATCGTGCATTTCCTTAAGCGCATTTTGTATTTTTTGAAAACTAAATTCTCGCAAAAGACGATTTTTACTCTTACTAATTTTATCTACCAAAACAAAAAAATCCTCTGTACTATTATTATCTATTAATAAAGATATCATACTTACTAATTCTTCAGTCTTAATACTTCCTTCTATACGGCTTATATTTCTTAAAATTAAATTAATTTTATCTATAAATATATCTTTTTTTTCTGGAAACTTATTATAATTTTCTATTAAAATTGAGAAGTTATTCATTGGAATAGCAATATGATTTTTGTGTGCAATAATTATCATTTTTTGTAAAAAATCTTGATCTTTATCAAGAAAATATTTAGATTTTAATATTTCTTCTATTTTTTCTACCGTATCACGTTTGGCTATCATAAGGTTAGCACTCACGATTTCATTTCTCAAATCATGAACGCCATTAATATAATCAAGAAGCTGTGTGATATAAGATAAAATACTATCATTAAATTCATTAGTATTTATTGATAAAATGCCCTTAATATGATAAAATCTAAGATCACTAATTTTATAATAATTATGAGGAACAGGCCTATTATCGATTCTATTATATTTTTTCATCACTTCTTTTATTATTTTATTTGTTATTTCAACTAATTTTTCCTTTTGTTCGCTACTGTTGAGCTCCTTAAATCTTTCTATTATTTCAGATAAAAGAGACTCTAAGCGACTACCACCAAAACCCTTTGACCTTATTTTTAAAGCAGCAGTGATAAAATTATTTGATTGCTCTTTATCAAATAAAGTTATTACATCAAATATTTTATTATTCTTATTATTTTTAAAATAATATCCAAAATCTTTTACTGTATGTAAACTTGCCAAAAGCTGTTGATTTTCTTTTTCTGCACTGGTTATTACTTCCTGAGTTAAAGGGGGCGGCTCTATAACTTTTTCAGAAGAGTGATGAGAGCGTTCATTATCAGGAGAAGAAATAGAAACAGCAGGGCAAGCACAAATGAGTAATAATAAACCACTCACTATAAAAAACTTACTCATATAAGCTTCTCCTATTAAAACTCTTTAAGTTTTTTCTTTTCAAAAATATCTTTAAAATTTTGCTTAACTGGCTCTACACATTTTTCTTTATAACTTTTAGAATATTTTTTGCTACAATCTGCTTGTTTGTTTAAGCAAAAAAAGCAATAAGTAATACCACATTTACACGTATGATATTTACACCTTTTATCAAAGCCACCACGATAGCTACATTCAGGGCAAGCTCTAATACTAGGTATTTCTGTGCCCCCCCATTCCCACGCTTCTAAACTCGGATTTACTAAATCATAATAAAAACATTTATCTCCACAATAACCTACGGTATTTTGCTTACTTTCATTCCATGATTCTTGACAATAAAAACAAACATTTTCTTTACATTGAGGACAGAATTGTTTTGGATAACCGGTAGTATTTTGATGTAAAGTATCACATTTACAAAATTTGAAATCCATACACCTAATTAACATAATATATTCTACTAATCTAGAATAACAATCTATTATATCTTCTCTTTTACAATGAGTTATTAACAACACTACACTCTCATCTATAAGATTGTGATTTTTATGAATGGGACAGTTTTTATTTACTCCTTCCATAGAAAAAATATTGAAAAAATCATCAAAGCACCCTTTACAATAAGAACAGCCACAAGAAAAATTAGCTATTTTATTTTTATCCTCAGAACAAATACCACATTCGCCCTCATGACTGAATATTTCTCCAAATGAATCATTTTTGACTGTCTCGCACATTTTATCGATAATCCCTGCGCCCCCTTTTAAGCGTACTATCAATGTTAGCTGTTTGATCTGTAAAATATGTTGCATCATTGCTTGATTAACTGCTGAATCTGTTCTGGTCCAGTCTATCGGTTTAGAGCCACTTATACACATAAATTCTTCATAATTTTCACATATATTGAGAATTTTTTGTTTTAATTCTTCAAACGAAGCACTTTTATTAATTTCGATATATTTTGCTCTACCTGATTCTGGAAAATTTAACCTTATTTGTATTTGATCTACAGCCATTAATGATTGAGCATTTAGTAAAATAAAAACCAACAATTTTATGATAAAAGTTTTCATTTGCTTTTCCTTTAGATAAGGGTAAAGAACGATCATTTTTTTGTAAAAATAGTGCTAACAAAAATTAATATTAAAGTAAATAAGTTACATAAAAAATAAAAATTTTTAAACCAAATTATTTATAAAATTGAAGAACAATTAAGTCTATAAATATCTTTAAAGTTTTATTTTGTGGCCTTCTATCTTTTTTTTCGAAAAAATATGATTATCATAGCCAGCATGATGCAAAAAAATATTATAGTGACCATTGATGAGCTCTTAGAAGAAGCTCAAAATGCACCTAAAAAATTAGTAATTAACAAAAATGCGTTATCACTGCAGTCAGGCGCTAAAAAATCTGTGTTACGTGGCCGTGGCATGGAATTTTTTGAATCACGCCCTTATGTCCATCAAGATGAAATAAGACACATAGATTGGAAAGTTTCCGCAAAAAGAGCAGGCATATTTACGAAAGTTTTTACAGAAGAAAAAGAACGGCCAGTTTACTTGATCATAGACCAACGTTCTACTATGTTTTTTGGCAGCAAAGTATGTTTTAAATCTGTTTTAGCGGCAAAAATAGCTGCCAATTTAGCTTTTGCGGCCCTAAACAGCAAAGATAAACTTGGGGGATTTATTGTAACTGATGAAGAAGAAATTGAATGTCCTATTAAGACATCTAAAGCCTCTTTAGCAAAATTCTTGGGCCAGCTTGCTATGGCGAGTACAAAAGCACTAGATATAAGCAACGCCAAAACTTATCCTACTAATTCTTTTAAAAATATATTTCAGCGCATTTTGCTTAAAGCACACCCGGGTTGTGCTATCTTTATAATTTCTGATTTTTGGCAATTCGACGATGAACTAAAACCACTATTATTTAAGCTTAAAAAAAGAGCTAATATTTATGCCTTACATATTAGTGACCCATTAGAGAAAAAATTAGTTTCTATGGGTATTACTAGTATAGCTTTTGAAAACAAAACCCTAACTTTTGATTCTTCCAATAAAAACTTACAAAAATCTTATGAAAATTTTTATGAAAATAGAATAAAAAATTTAACAAAATTATTTGATTCTTTAGGTATTATTTTGTGGAATTTTAGCACACAAGATGATTATAAAACTAATCTTAAACTTGGATTTAAGGCAAAATAATGCAACCAAATTATTTAGAAGAACTCAAAGATATTCACATGCCACCCCCTCCAGATCTATGGCCATTATCTTTTAATTTAAACATGATGATAGCGGCTATCTTGATAATTTTTATTTATATATTATTTATATATTTTAAAAACAAAAAAAGACGTAAAATAAAAAAAGAAGCTTTACTAAATTTTAACACCATAAAAAATAATTTTTTAAGAAGCAATAACAATGCAGAATTACAAAATGATATAAGTATTTTAATAAAAAGAATTATAGCGAGCTCAAAAAATAATAAAAATATCTTTAAAATTTTTAATAAAGAATTATATCTAGCTTTAGAGAAAGAATTACAAATAGATCGTTTTAAAAAAGAGCCTCATATAAACGGGCAAAAATTATTAGAACTTAGCAGCGAGTTGATCAAAAAATGTCGAATTTAACTTTTGCTTGGCCTTATGCCGCTATTTTATTTTTAGTTTTAATATTTTGGCTTTTCAAAAAATATAATTATAAAAACAATGATTTTATTTATAGTTATATATTTGTAATAATAGAAAAATTTAATACAAGCAAAATACAAAAAAGTAATAGCCTAATTTATTTTGCACTTATTTGGTGTTTATTAATTCTAGCCTTAATGCGACCACAATTTGTAGGTAACCAAATAGAGCTTCCCCAAATGGGACGAAATTTAATGCTAGCCATTGATATTTCTGAAAGTATGCAAATAGAAGACATGCAAATAAATGGACAAACAACCAACAGATTAAATGCTGTAAAAAAAGTAGTTACCGAATTTATCAACAGAAGAAAAAGTGATTTTATTGGCTTAGTGCTGTTTGGAAGTGAATCTTTTTTGCATGCTCCCCTATCTAGTGATCATAAAACTATCGCTAAATTTTTACTTGAAGCACAAATTGGTTTTTTAGGCCCTAAAACAGCTATTGGTGAGGCGTTACTTTTAGGTATTAAAAAGCTCTCAGAGCAAAACAATGGCGATAAAGTTTTAATATTGCTTACCGATGGACAAAATAACTCAGGTTTTATAGAGCCCCTTGATGCTGCCAATATTGCTGTGGAAAAAGGCGTAAAAATTTATATAATCGGCGTAGGTTCAGAAAAAATGATAGTTAATAGTTTTTTTGGCCCTAGCGTGGTTAATCCTTCGCAAGATTTAGAAGAATCTGAAAGCTTATTAAAACATATAGCAAAAATAACCAATGGTGCTTATTTTCGAAGCACAGATACAGATTCTTTAGAAACTATTTATAAAAAGCTTGATGAACTTGAGCCCAGTATCAAAGAAAACCAAGGCCTTATTTTAAGAAAAGAGTTATTTTATTGGCCTTTGTCTATAGCTTTATTATTATTTTTTATAAGGAGAAAAATAAACTCATGATTTTATCTTCTTTTCACTTTTTAAGACCTTATTTTTTATTGGCTTTACTACCTGCATTATTTTTTATTATCCAAGCTTACAGAAATAAAAGCTCAAACTCAGCTTGGAGCAAAGCTATAGATCAGCATTTATTACAAGCCTTAGGTTTTAATAAAAGTTACAAAAAAAATTTTTCTAATCTTTTTTTAACACTATTTTTAGTATTAGCAATTTTGGCCTTAAGCGGCCCTACCTATAAAAAAATGCCTTATAGCCAAAGTTTTAACAAATCGCCAATCATTATTTTATTGGAAGTTTCCAACGAAATGCTCTCAAGCGATATAACTCCCAACAGACTAAGCAGAGCAAAATTTGAAATAACAGATTTATTAACTTCTTATCCACAAAACCCTGTTGGTTTAATAGCTTTTGCAGGCGATGCTCATGTTGTCAGCCCCATAACCTATGACCACGAAACTATTTTATCTCTTTTAAAAGAGCTTACTCCCACTATCATGCCTATTGATGGAGTTAGTCTTAAAAATGCTTTATTAAAAGCTAAAGAAATAGCGTCAGATAATCCTAATAGCAAAACTTTAGTTATGACCTCTAGTAATTTTAACGATGATGAAGATAGCATACTACGTAGCGTTAATAACTCTAATTTAAATATCCTTTTTTGGGCTTTCGCCAATAATATAGGTGCACCTTTGGTAAATAACCAAGGCAATTTTAGTAAAAATGCTAATGGGGTAACTATTTCTAAATTACAAGAAGATATTTTATTACAAATAAGCAAAAAATCTACTAGTGAATATTTAGTTTACACTGCCAACACTAACAATAAAAAACTTACTAACTGGATAAATAATAATCAAACATTTAAAGCTAATAACACCTTAAAGTATGATGATTGGCAAGATTTAGGACCATATATTTTAGCGCTATCTTTAGCGCCATTTTTATTATTAAATTTTAATAGCAATTTTTTATTGATTTTTATGTTTATAATATTGTCTAAAAATGCTGATGCCAGCCTAATAGATTGGTTCTTAAGAGATGACCAAAAAGCGCAAAAATTACTAGAACAAAATAAATTTAGTGATGCTGCAGATTTATTTACTAATCATGAACAAAAAGGGGCAGCCTATTACAAAGCCCAAAAATTTGATAACGCTATAGAAGAGTTACAAAAAGCTACGTCAGCCGACGGCAAATATAATTTGGGCAACGCTTACGCTCAAACAGGCAAGCTAAAAGAAGCCATTAGTGCCTATGAAGAAGCTTTAAAAATTGACCCTAAACACGAAGATGCTAAATTTAATAAAGAGCTCTTAGAAAAACAACAAAAACAAGAAGAAGACAAAAAACAAGAAAATAAAGAAAACCAAGAGGAAAAAGATAAGCAAGAACAAGAACAAGAGCAAAAACAAGAAGAAAAACAAGATAAGCAAGATAAACAAGAACAAGAGCAAGAGCAAAAAAAAGAAAGTAAAGAAGAACAAGAAAAAAAACAGGATCAGCCAAAAGAACAAAAACCTAGCGAGGGCGCGAAAGCTCAAGAAAATAAAGAAAATAAAAACAATGATTACACAAAATATTATTTTGAAAAATTAGAACAAAATAATAATAAATATTTAGAAAGAAAATTTAAGAGTGAAACAAAAAATGCTAAAAAAAATTAACATACTATTTCATTTTATTTTTTGCATAAATTTATATGCTAATAATTTTAAGTCTTACGTAGATAAAAACATTATTACCAGTGAAGAAACTATTTCTATAACTTTTGAATATTTAGGGCAAGCTTCTGGTAATCCTGATTTTAGTGTTCTGCAAAAAGATTTTAGTATTATAAGCAATTCACAAGGCTCACAAACAACTATTATTAATGGCCAACGAACTCAAAAAAGCACCTGGCAACTAGAATTATTGCCTAAAATTAATGCAAAAAAATTAGTTATACCTAGAATTACCTATGGGCAAGAAAGCACTGATGAAATTATTATAACTATTAGCAACATTCAAAAAAATTCTAATAATAACACCGACATTATTTTTGAAGCTTTCATAGACAAAAAAGAAGCGTATATAACTGAACAAGTAACCCTTACCCTAAGCTTAAAAACTACTCAAAATTTATACAAAGGCAACATACAAGAACCAGTAATAGCTCAAGCTATCATAGAACCTTTAGGTGAGTTAATTAAAAAAGAAGAAGTTATCAACGGCATAAATACTTATATTTTTCAAAAAAACTATGCCATATTTTTCAATAAACCCAATACTTACAAAATACCCCCTTTGATATTTGAAGGTCAAATACCTCAAAAACAATCTCATAATTTTTTTGGTATGCCTAATGCTTTTACTACTTCAAAAAAAATATTTGTTAAAACCGATGAAATAGCCATTACTATAAAAGATCAGCCCTTAGATTTCCCTGCAAATACCCCCTTTTTAGCTCTTGATGAACTAATAATTTCAGAAGTTTTTGATCAAAAAGCTAGTTATGATGCAGGCGATGCCCTCAGCAGAAAATTTATTATAAAAGGAATTAAGACATTAAGTTCCTTGCTTCCAACCATAAATCCCCTAAACATAAATGGCATAAAAATTTATAGCGAAGCAGGTAAAAAATCTAACGAATTTATCAATAATAATTTAGAAGCTAAATTTGAGCTTTCACATACCTATATTCCACAAAAAAGGGGTGTTTTTCATATTGATAAACAAATTATTTATTGGTGGGACACTAAAAACAATAAACTTAATCAAAGTGAAATAAGAGCTCTTGATTTAAATATTGTTGGACCTATTCAAGAAGAGCAGCTTAAAGAAGAAAAAATCACACAAGCAGCTCCTGATTTAAAAAATAATTATTCATGGATATGGATAGTAATAAGTTTATCTTTACTATTAATAGTAATCATAATTTCCCTACTTTTGTTTAAGAAAAAATATAAAAAAATTATTATAAAAAAACAAGAAAATAATATTTTATCTGAATTAAAACAAAGCATAAAAAATAAAGATTTATCCTTAAGTTATAAGTTATTAGTAAAATTAAAGAATCAAGAAAGACTAGAACAAGATATAATTATACAAACATTAAAAAACATGGAAATAAAGCTTTATAATCCACAAAAAAGCTCTGATATAACTATTGACTTTGATGCGTTATTAAAAGCTTTAGAGAATAAAGATAAAAAAGAAAATAATGCGACCGATTTAAAGCCTTTTTATCCTAATTAAACTCGGTAAATCGTCATCATTAATACTCTCATATTTAGCCGAAGTAACTTGAAGCTCTTTGGCCTTCAGTGCATAGGTGTTATCCATCACCTTTTGCATATAAAAAAGAGCATTTTGTAGGGCATTAGCCATGTTTTTAGACTTTAAATAATAACCTAAATAAAGAGCTGATAATAAATCTCCAGTTCCATTTAGTGGCCAATCAAAATCATATTTTTTATTTCCTATTAAGTAATTATCTTGACCATCAGAAATAAATGTACATAAATTATTTTTATTATTTTCTAATTTTACACCCGTAATAATTATTATTTTAATATTTAAATTAATAAAAAAATCAGAAATTTTAACCAAGCTTGAATAATCAGTAATTTGCATACCAGACAGCGTCTCAGCCTCATAATGATTAGGAGTAATAATATCGGCTTGTAAATTATTTTTAAAAAAATCTAAAACTTCTGGCTTAACATAGCAATTATTATTACCAATCACAGGATCACATAAATACATAATAGTAGGGTTAATAGCTTTAAAGTTAGTCACAATAGATTCTACAGCCTCACATGTATCCCTACTTCCCATATAGCCTGAAAGTATTGCTACGCATTTATCCGCTTGCCCAATATCAATAATGCCTTGGGCTAAATTTTTTATATGATGGGCACTAACTATTTCACCTTGCCATTTTTTATAACCAGTATGATTAGAAAATTGGACAGTATTAATGGGCCAAACGTCATAACCCAATGCCTGTAGCGGGTAAGTAGCGGCCTTATTGCCAACATAACCATAAACAACATGTGATTGAATAGATAAAATGCTTTGCATAAAAAACCTCTAGCGTCTTTGCGAGACGCCATAGCAACCAAGCAATCTAGTAAAGCGCTCTAGATTGCCACACCTTTTCGCTTGCGCTCAAGGTTCGCAAAGACGATAATAAAAGCTTATCTAATCAATACTAGAGAGGGTATTTAACTTTTTCACCAAAGAAGTGTTTTTAAAAAAGCTTTGGTTCTTAAAAAAATCTATATACTCACCAATATTTTTGTATTTAGGAATTTCTTTTTTTGAATCAATGCCATTTTTATCAATGATAATTTTTCTTTCATAGGATTCTTGCTTAATTTTTTGAAAATCATCATCAGATACTAACCAATGAAGCGTCGCTAAAGCTTTGATATTTTTATTTGGATTATTATTATCTATCACTAAAGACCACAACGCCATGCTTGCTGAATTATCAGGTATACTAACAGCTGCGGTTTTTGGCGAATATTTACCGTGATGAACATATACGTGAAAAGGCTTTAGTTTATAAAGCTCTACACCATAAGAAACACCAATATCTACATCAGCATCGTATATACCATATAAAAAATTCCTATCGATTCTTACATTATTATATTCCATAGGCTCATCAGGATCTGCCCAACCATGAGCTTTTAAATAAGTTATGTTTGATAAACTCGATAAGGGCTGCATAACCCAAAAAATATCAATTAATTTTTTGTCGGTGAGATTGTGTTTTTTTAACTCATGCAAAATACTCTTAGGTAAATTTTTTTCAAAAGGCCAATCAAAATTTACTGCCAACAAACAAGCAAAAGCTTTTTGATTATAATCTCCAAATGCCGCTGCCTTAGGAAAACTATTGCCGTAATGAAGCGTAGAATAAGTATTAACTGTTGGTGGAGAAATAATAAATGAAAATAAAAATTCATTGGACATAAAATTTTTTCTTAGCTTTTTAGCTTTTGAGTAATCAGAATCTATAGATATCTCTGGGCTATTATTAGTAATAGGAGATATATTCATAGGACCACAAGCACCTAAAATAAGTAACAATAGTATATAAAAAAATTTCACAATTATTCACCAAAAGTAGGTTCTAAAGCTTCATTTTTAAATTCAAATTTTACACTATCATCAGCATTATGGTTTACAGATAAATTATTCACTATTTTAAATAAAATATACCCAGAAATATAACCTCCGTTACCATTATAAATACCCTTCTTAGCTTTTAATACAGCTTTATGGATAACTAAAGGAATTTTCATACCATTATAAGTAAAATGAGCTTTAGCATTTTCTACTGTAATGTTTGAAAATTCTATATTATCACTGGGTCTGTCATACGCTTTTCCATTCTTATTAAGCGCCATAATAGGTGTCGCATTGATATCAAAAACAGCTTTTTCAAATTTAATAATAGTAGCTGGCTCCACAGGTTTCGCTGCAACACCATTAACTGGTGGTTCTAATGGTGGAACAGACTTCGCTGCAAAATTATTAATTTCAGTTTTGAGGGTTAATCTATAAGAGTCAGGTCTTGTTGGACGCACAAAAACCGAATTTTCTTTTTTAAGTCCAGCTGAAACTGCTTCTACACCAGTATCTTTAAGTTTTACAAAATTCTCTACACCTTTTTTACCATTCTCTTTAAATTCTCCCCATTTTTCTTTTGCTTTGTTTTTTAACTTGCTAAGAGAATTGTTAGAAGCTTTATTAACAACTTTATTTTCTAGAACAACTTCTTTCTCTGGCTCTATTGGTTTGTCAATTTGCTGTTTAAGTTTATATTTCTTATCTTTAAACTCGCCAACAATAGTTGTTTTAAATTTAAATGACTTAAAAATGGATTTTTTTAAAATAATAGTTTTCTCATCTTCATCATGATTCTTTATTAACTGTTCCGATTCCAACTGCTTAAAAGCTAATTTCACTCTATCTAATCCATTTTCTTCCCCTAATTTTTTATTATTTAAGGTCTCAACATTCTTTAATTTTGTACGCCCATAACTAAGCAACGCGCCCGCATTAAGCACTAATAGCCTAGCAATATTGACTCCAAAGGCTTGTTCTGGATTGCACTCATTGTTATCATAAACTTCGGTTATTTCTCGGCCAAACATATAAGACTCTTTAAATTTTTGTCGTTCGTAATTTGGGTCAAGAGCTGTGTTAATATTTAACTGTTTGTCACCTATACTAAAATTAGTACTTATGAGCTTATTTTCCATTGTATTATTATATTGTCCACTAAAGAATTCTAATTTACCGTTAGATAAAAATTTAAATTTTTTATTAGGCTCATTAGGTGGAACAAATTGTGCTTCAACATCTTGATAATCAATAGTCATATTAGCAACTTTAGTCTTCTCTTTACAGATGCCAAAAGTTTGAGATTTTTTATCAGTGTCTTTTGCAAGCTTAGGCTTTATAACAGCAGTAAGATTAGAAGTTTTACTTATAAGCTTAAACTCAAGCCCTTGTTTTGTTTTTTTCCAATTTGTATTATTTTTACAATGATGAGGACTAGTTACTTGGCCTTTATCTTCTAAGCATTTTGGTTTAACACTAACATTAAAATTATTGGATTTAATGTGTATAGTCGCAAAATCATCAGAAGAGATTGGTGCTACTGGTTTTAGAATTTTAGCTTTTTTAAGAGCTGCTTCTTTGTTTTCTGTTAATAATTTTGCATAAGAAGCCACACTTGCTTTAAAATCATCTTGTTCATAGGTTATTAAACCATTTAGAATTTGTCGCCCTTTTTGTACTTTAAAAACTCCATTAAGAGTATAACTTTCTCCAAAGGCATCAGGTTCTGTTTCATGATCATTAAAACTAATTTCACATTCGTCAGTCTGAATTTCTACGTGCCCCCTTCCTCCTGCTGTATTTTTATTAAAATTTGTGTTTGTTAAATTCCCAGGCTTTATAAACCCACAGTCATCATTTTCTTCTAATTTTTTGGCCACTTCTCCTAAAACTATCGCTGACATTCCTGCGGTTAGCGGTGCGGCAACCGCTTGGGCAAAAGGCACATGTTCATAGCGTACAATGCCCTGTAGTTCTTCATGGCAATCATAGGCTTTCTGAAACACACTGGCATTATAATTTTCGTCTAAGCCTTTTTTATCATAAGGAACTTCGCGTTCGTGTTCAAAAATTTTAATTTTACCAACTATTTTATTAGCTTCACCATTTTCCCCTTCTCCTGTTTGCACATAGTAGTCTGAGGAAAAAACTGGAATATTCATGACAATATCAGGAGTAATAAGCGTGGTATTCATTTTTAAATTAATATTTTGAAATCTAGTATTATTAGTTTTAGCCACGCGCATTTTATTGGTTATGCTTTGTGCAAGCCTTGGAATTACTTCGTATTTCAACGTACCATTTCTTATAAGTAGTGACTCTTTTCTGCTAGCAAAAATAATCTGAAATCTATCAGCTTTAGCATGTATGGTTATTTTTACAGTATTAGGGTCAGGAACCACTGGGGCTTTAGGATCTCCTGTTAAATAACCGCTCATTTCCATAGTAGCTTTAATAATTTTTACTTTGCCGTGCCAATAAGCTTTTTCTGATTGGCAATCTTTATACACTTCTTTGTTATCATGATAAATATCAAGATTTTGTATTACAGAAGTAACCTTGGCTTTTCCGTATACAGGTGGATTTAATTCTTCAAAGGTTTCTATAGAATTAGCACTAAAAAAACCTTCAGGTTTGCTTAATTCGTTTACAATCATGGACATGGGCATTACAGAAATACGAGCTACGCCATCAGCTAGCACACCCTGCATAAATTCTTTTGCGAAACATGC
This sequence comes from uncultured Myxococcales bacterium, assembly GCA_964493205.1. Classification (GTDB taxonomy): domain Bacteria; phylum Myxococcota; class UBA727; order UBA727; family JABDBI01; genus CAZBMJ01. The sequence goes on along the minus strand of CAZBMJ010000003.1, from coordinate 14,731 downwards.
TTTAAAAGAGTTACAAGAGCATAAAAACAAACAAATAGATAATACTATTAAATATCTAATAAAAAACATTTATCTTCCTGTATAATTATCTTTAAATATTTATATTTATTCCAAAATTCGCTATCGGCAAGGATTTTAATAGATTAAAATGCTTAATAAAAGTGGGGATAAATACAAAAACTAATTACTTAAAAACGCTTTATTTTCTGGTGCATTAGAGCTTTTTAGTGAGTCAAAAGCATCGTTAACTTCCACACACACAATTTTGCTTAAACCTGCATCTTGCATCGTAACTCCATAAAGTCTATCAGCCATTTCCATGGTTTTTCGGTTATGAGTAATTACTATCATTTGACAAAATTTGGACATTTCAGCAACTAAATTACTAAAACGTGCGACATTGCTCTCATCAAGAGGCGCATCTACTTCGTCTAATAAGCAAAAAGGAGAAGGCTTAATTAAAAATATAGCCATGATTAAACTAATAGCCGTTAAAGCTTTTTCACCACCACTCATAAGCTCCACAGAACTAATATTTTTTCCTGGTGGCTTAGCCATAATTTCCACACCACAATTTAATAAATCATTAGCATCGCTCAAAATAAGCTCTGCTTTACCACCATTAAAAAGTCTAGAAAACACTTCAGAAAACTGCTTATTTATATTATTAAACGCCTCTAAAAATCGAATTTTAGTAGTGTTATTTATTTTCATAATAGCATCTTCTAACTGAGTTAATGCCGAAGTTAAATCAGCTATTTGACTTGATAAAAATTCTTTTCTATTTTTAAACTCGCTATATTCATTTTGAGCATTTTCGTTTACTGCGCCAATAGAAGCTACTTTTTGTTTAAGTGCACTATTTTCTTTTAATGCCTCTTTTTCATCAAGAATCTTATCATGAAAATCAGTAATAAAACAACGAAGATCTATTTGATAACGTTCATCTATGCGTTCTAGTAATGATTGAATGTTATTAACACAAGTGTTAATTAATAACTCTTTTTGATGAATAGCTTCTTGTTTTGATAAATTTTGTTTTTTTAATAAGTCTAAATTTTTTTCTTGAGCATTTTTTTGTTCTAAAAAAACTGCACATTGCTGCCCACTATTTTTTAATAAATCTATAGTACGCTCTAATTCTTGAGTTAAAGTTTCTATTTTTTTAGCAGTTTGGCGTATAGTTTCTTGTAAAATAAGTTCTGAGGAATTCTTTTCTTCTATTTGCTCTAAAAAAGACTGTTTTTGTGATAGCAAATGCTCTGTATTTTTTAATGATTGATGTAACAAATTTTGTGTATTTTTTATTTTCTCTACAAAGCTTAATTTACTTATTTCTATTTTTTTAAATTCTAATAAATAATCATCATATATTTTATTAAATTCTGTTTGATCACTTTTAAAAATTTCTAATTTTTCTTCAACATTTCTATGTTCGCTTAAAGCTTCTAGGCATTGTTTTTGTAACTGAGCTATTTTTTCTTCTATATTCGCCATAAAGCTTGTTAAGCTTTGCATACGAGCATGTAATTTTACTTCTTGTTCCAAAGATTTATTTAATTGAACTTCTTTTTGATGTATGGATTCTTTTAATCTAACTATTCCAAAACTTAAGGGCCTCAATTCTTGTAAAAGCTTTTCTTTAAGATCTTCTAGTAGCGCCAAAGCATTATTACTTTCATCAAGATTTTTTTTAATGCTGTTTTCCTGAGCTCGCCACTCTAGAATATTTTGCGCCAAACTATCAAGTTCATTTTTACGTTTTAATATTCCTGCTTCATCGTTATCGCCTAAAAATACAGCTTTATTATCAGACTGCAATAAAACAAAATCTTTGGTAATTAAATTTGCTCCACACGCACGTGCTTGTGGCCATAACAAAAGAGCGTTTTCTAGATTATCAATAACATAAAAACTATCGAGATAATTTATTAATGTTTTATAAGAATCATTTTTAATTTTTACAAACTCACTAAGTTTTGTTAAATCTAGAGTTTTAGCACTAGCAGTCTGTTGGTCTAAGCAAAAAAAAGTAGAATTTGAAGCTTTTTGTGATTTTAGCCAAGCTGATAAGTCTTTTAAATCATTGCTTGATTTTAGTATAGCAGCATCAAGAATATTAAAAAAACATTTTTCTACTAGCAATTCATAACCAGAGCTTACTTCTAGATTATCTGCTACTACGCTTACTATTTGTGTTTTTTTGTCACTGGCCAAAATTTTACTAACGCCGCTTTGACTCCACTTTAAACTTTTATGAACTTCTTCCAAAGAACTTAATCTTGAAGATAACTTAATAATTTCTTTTTGAGTATTAGATAAATTTTGAGCAACTAATAAGTTTTCTTTTTTATGAATAGTTATCTCTTCATCTTTATTTTTAAGCTCTAATTTTATTTCATCTTGACGAACAGAACCTGTTTTTAGCTCTTCACTTAGCTTTAAAAGAACAAGTTTTTGTTCTTTAATATCTTTTTGCAAGTAACTATTTTCATCTTGAGTATTTTTAAGTTCTATTATGCGTTGTGCTTCTTGAGATTTAATACTGCTGATTTCACCCTGATACTTAGCTGCAAGGGATGCATAACGAACAACTTTTTCCTGTTCTGTTTGTACTAAAACAGCCTTTTGATTAGCAGTAGCTTTTAGTTCTTGTCCTCGCCTGGCAAAATCATCATACTGTATAGTTATTAAACTTAACTCATTATTAAGCTGGCTTTGTTGACTTTCATAACCTAGTTGCTCTTGATTAAGCTCAAACAACCTTTTTTCTATGTCTTTTAATTGATCTTCTAATTTTTGTACTAAACTTTGGTTATCAAACAATGTTTGCTCAGCAAAATTTTTATCTTTCTCTAAAAGCTCAAGGGAATTTTTATGCTGATTTTGTAGTTTCTCTAAAATATCTACTTCTTCTTTTTTATCCAAAAATTGTTTTAAAATTTTATCAAAACTTACTTCGGCAAAAGAAATAGCACGCTTTATTTCTAATATTTCTAAATTTATAAGTTCATAGGTAGTATCTAAAAAATTCTTTTGAGAGTTTAATTCTAAATATTTATGAGAAGCCAAATGCATATCAATATCAAAAATACGTTTTTTAAGTTCGTTAAGTTTATCAAGTTTTTCTTTTTCTTTGCTGAGGCTTTCAACTCTTTTTTCAATTTCGTTATGAATATCGATAATGCGGTTTAAATTAATTTTAGTTTCTTGCATGCGTTTTTCAGCTGCATTTTTCTTTGATTTATATTTAGTAATTCCAGCAGCTTCTTCAATAATAACTCTTCTATCAGCTGCTTTGGCAGAAATCATTTCACTCACACGACCTTGTTCTATAATAGAATAAGCTTTCGCGCCAACACCAGTACCCAAAAAAAACTCTTGAATGTCTTTTAGACGTACTTTTTGTTTATTGATTTCAAATTCAGACTCATTAGTTTTATAAAGTCTTCGAGTAATTTGGATTTCACTAAAATTAGTATATTCAAGAGGAGTATTTTGGCTTTTGCTGTCGTTTTCTAGAGTTAAAGTTACTTCAGCAAAGCCTAGAGCGGCCTTTTTATCAGATCCACAAAAAATAATGTCTTGCATTTGAGCGCCACGCAAATGCCGAGCATTTTGTTCACCCATGACCCATCGTAAGGCGTCCACGACGTTAGATTTGCCACAGCCATTAGGACCAACAACACCCGTTACACCATCGCCAAAAATAATAGACTGACGCGTGCCAAATGATTTAAAGCCAAAAATTTCAAGTTTTTTTATGCGCATGCAAAATACTCAATAAAATAAAATCTATCAATAGTCTCTTATTATCAAAGAGCATTAGCAACTTTTTTATTTAGATAGCTTAAATAGGTACTCATCTTGATCCATAAAATCTATGGTATTTTTTAAATCCAGCAATTTAGATTGCTTAATTAACTTTTTAGCTTCTTTTACTTCACCACGCCTCATTAACAAAGATGCGCATGACAATAAAATTTCTATTCTATTTGGATTTATATACATAGCTTTAGAAAAAGCTTTTTGAGCTTCTTCTAGAAAACCTTGTTGATTATAACAAAGGCCTAAATTAAACCAAGCTTCTTCATTTTGTTCATCTTGGCTTACTATTATTCTCAGCTCTTTAATAGCTTTAACAAATTTATCCAAGGCCATTAAAGACAGCGCCAAATGAAGCCTTACTTCTAAGTCACAAGAATTTTTTTCTAGAGCTTTTTCAAACTGTAAAATAGCTTTTTCGTGGTGTTCTTCTGATGCAAAGCATAACCCTAAGTTAAAATTAGATTCATACAGATCTGGATCAAGAAATGATGCATCAGTAAAGCATCGTGCAGCTAGTTCATTGCCATTATTTGACAAAAAACAGCCTAAGTTATGCAAAACATAAGCATTATTTGGATCTATTCTTAAAGCTTGGACATAGGCGTCTAGCGCTTTTAATAGTTCACCGTTATCAGAATATACGCTAGCAATATTGTCATACGTATCACTGCAATCAGGCACATTTTCTATGGCGTTGCTAAATTCCTTAGCGGCTTCTTCGAGCCATCCTCTATTGGCTAATTCTATGCCAAGCGAGTTATGCCAATCTGCACGTATGATATTATTGGTTTGATCACGATTAATGGACATAGCTAAACCTCTTTTCAACAAAGAGATTCTGTCATTTTTATCTAGATTTGCAACCACTAGATAAACTTTCTTGCCATTTTATGAGCACTGAAGCATAAATCGTAACAATAACACTCACTAAAGGGACCGCTAATAAAGCACCTATTATACCATAAAAATGCTCCCCAACCAGCAATGAAAGTATAATTAATATTGGGTGAATCTTAGCAGAATGACCCATAATTTTTGGATTTAATAAATTAGCTTCTAAAAGATGTATTATTCCTATCCATATAAGAGCTAATACGCCACTTAAGAACGAACTTGCCAAAGATACTAAAAATATAGGAATAGTTGATATAATACTGCCAAACACCGGAATAATACTGAAAATTCCAGCCATAGTAGCTAATATAAAAGCATAATTAATATCTAATATTAACAATCCTATTAAAGTCAAAAAAGCGTTTACAAAACATATAATTAGTTGTCCCCTAATAACTCCTGAAAGCCTAATATCGAGATTAATTAAAAACTCATCAAAGAGCTCTTTGTCCTGCATAGGAATAAGTTTAAACATAAAATCTTTAATTTTTTGAGAATCAATTAAAATAAAACCTGTAATCATAAATATTAATAATAAAATAAAAACAAAAGATACCATTTTATTAATCACAATTTGAGCATTTAAAATTATACTTTTTATTTCGTTTTTTGAGTAATAAATAATATTATTAATAAGATCAGTGCTTAATTTTAGTAAATCAATAGTTAGCAAACTAGTTTTATGAGCAAAATCCTCCATTTCCATTTCTTTAGGAGCATTGAGGACCATATCAAAAGGCAAATTATATTTTTTAAAGAAGTTATCTATTTCTATGGACCAAGAATTAATGGTACTTTCATCAATACTATTCGCAAAATTACTGGCTTCTTTTAATAATCTGCTGGATTCTTTATAAATTTGTGGAGCAATAAGCGTAATAGTCATAAAACTTATTAAAAATATAAAAAAGTAAACGATAACAACACCTACAGGTTTTGATAAATGTTTTTTTCTGATAGATAGTTTGGATAGTATGATTATTAATGGATTTAAAACATATGCTAACAAAATAGAGAGGACAAAGGGCAATAAGATAGAACGAACCGCAAACAAAAAGCCCGCTATAAATATCCACATAACTAATAAAAATATTCGTTCTTTGCTTTGATTTTGCAAAATTAACTCCTTTGAAGGACACCCATATGTTTACTCTTATAAAATGGTTTTTAATACTATCTTTCTTCGTTTTTATTTGGTTTTCTATTTCTTATTTTTTAAATCTCGATGAACATGCAGTAAAGCAAACAAAAGAAGAAGCAATTATAGCTATAGAAAATAGTGATGCAAGTCTATTCTTAGAACCATTATCCAAAAAAATGAAACAAAGCGCTTGGGAAAAAATTAGTAATTGGTTTAAAAAATAAATCCAAGGGAGATAATCTTGAACAATCTAGTAGCACAAAAACTCGTTCAGCAAGAAAAACTTAAAAAGGCCCTTAAACATCTTGATTACAGCTATAAAAAAATTCTGACTTTGCCCATGGATATAGAAAAGCTTGACGAAGAAACACTGGAAACATGGGAAAGCTTTGCAGCAAGATTTGCTCGAGTTTCAGATATTTTTTTATCCCGCTATATGCGCACACTAGTATTACTTGAGGATCCTGGCTTTTCTGGGACCATGCGGGATTTCTTAAATATAGCCGAAAAAAAAGGCTTTATTGATAGTGCAAAAGAATGGTTAATGATTCGTGAGTTAAGAAACATTACTGCTCACGAATATTCCGACTCTGACATGGCAGTTTTTTTTATGAGTCTTAAAAATAAATGCCCCATGCTTTTGAAACTTATTCATAAATTGGATTCATAATATGCGCCTCGAACCATCAGAAATCCAAAGCATTAAACAATCGGTTTTTCATTATGTGCCTCAGGAACAATGTAATATTTATCTATTTGGCAGCCGTGCTGACTTTCATAAGAAAGGTGGCGATATTGACCTATTGTTGGTGATCAAAGATAGCTCATCGCTCACTCGTCATCTAATACAAAACCACAAACTAGAAATATTGGTAGATATAAAATCTGCTATTGGCGATCAAAAAATCGATTTAGTGATAACTGAAGAACGTGAGCTTTTAATCGATCCATTTTTGAAGGAAATTATAAAAACAGCAATAAGGCTATGAGCACAGGCTTTGATTATAAGGTGTTTTTTTATAATTTCTTACTTTTGAGCTGGTTCCATAACAATACGCATTATGCCTCCACAAGCTGCTACTATTTTTTGCAATGTTTGCAGTTCATAACGATCATATTCTGCATTTTCATAACGGCTTATAGCTGATGCTGTAGTACCAATTTTTTTTGCTACACTAGCCTGTGTAAGCTGTGCTAGATTGCGAAGCCTACTAAGCTGTTCCCCTATAGATATTTTTTCATATTCAAGCTCAAATCCTTCTTTAAAATCAGGGTTAGCTAATTTTTTTCCTACCCAACTATTTTTATTCATTTTATTATCTCCCGGCTTTCAAACTCTTGTTTTAATGCTTCCGCTTTTTCAATCTCTCCTTTAGGAGTTTTTTTACTTTTTTTGCAGCAGCCATGTGTTAAAATAATTCGCTTACCAATGAAAAAGAAACACATAACTCTGCCATGTCCTGCTTTAAATTCAAAGATTTGATCTGAACCTGTTAAATGTTTAAATTTTTGTTCATTTTTTATACGTCCATGATCGCCAATCCAAACAAATAAAGCAGCGAATTTTTGCTGAATATTCAAAGGCATACTTTCCAACCATTCTTCAGCTAATATTTCACCCGATTCCCGTTTATAGAATTCGATATCAAAAACATTGCCAGCATAAGCTGATATTGTAGTTTCTTTTTTCTTCACCACACTTGTTAAACCTTATTTTTTAATAGCACATACGCTAATATAACATTTTTAAATAAAAAATCAATTTTTTTATGATTCAAAAAATACAATAAAATCAACTTGATTTACTGTAATATTCAGTTGCTTTTGCCATTACATCATCAAAAATAATTTCTGTCTCAAAAATGGCATCCGCATTCATTTTTTCTACTTCTAGCAAATATTTTATTGCAACCCAGCACTTGAAGTATTCTATGATATATTTATTATATTCAGATTTTTTCTTGTTGCCTAAAATTGCTATTCCTTCCTCAAACGTTTTAATCGTTGTGTCACCGCCAGCTATGTATTCTGCATAACCTTCTTCTTTCCAGAGTAGCCCCATTTCAGAAAAATCATATTTTCTAAAATATGGTCTAAATCTACTTTTTAAGTAACCAAACCGTTTTTCGATTAGAACATGCGCAACTTCGTGAGCAACAACTGAACTCAATAGCCTTGTGTGGCCCATTCCATCATGTGAGCTATTTGTTTCAATATCAACTCTGAAAATATAAATATTATTGCTTAACATCTGGACGCAGCGACCGTATCCTAGTTCGGAAAATTGAAAAGGTAATAGATTGTACTTATTAAAATCAGTTCGCAAGAATATCTTGAATTTTAAATTTGGCCGATAAAAAGGAGATTTCTTAATCAGAATTTCTACCTGATCTAGCATTGCAATGGTTTCATTTGGTAATGATTTGTCGTGGTAAACCAAAAAGTTTTTATATTCCAATTTGTCTTCAAAATAGTACCACTGTGGATTAGCAATAATTATTAGGAAAGTAAAAATTAATGCTAAAACAGAACAAAATCTCTCTACATTAATATTAAAAGCGGCTATTGCCGCCTATAAGCCTAAGAAAATATCAAAGTTACAAATTTTGACAATTTACTTGCAAGAAACTAGCAACACCTGCTGGCGTGGGTTTCATAGCAGTTTGCCCTTTAGTCCAGCCTGCTGGGCATACTTCACCGTGTTCTTCAGTATGCTGTAAGGCATCTATTACTCGTAATGTTTCTTCAACATTTCTACCTAAGGGCAGGTCATTGAGGGTTGCATGCCGAACAATACCTGATTTATCAATAATAAAAGTTCCTCTCAAAGCCACAGCATCGTCGATTAATACGCTGTAATCTCTTGAAATTTCTTTAGTTATGTCAGACACCAAAGGAAATGCTATTTCACCAACACCACCATTTTCAATTTTAGTATTTCTCCAAGCAAAATGAGAAAATTTAGAATCTACAGAAACACCGATAATTTGAGTATTTTTAGCCTCAAATTCTTTAACTCTTTTAGAAAAAGCTATGATTTCTGATGGGCATACAAACGTAAAATCAAGAGGATAAAAAAACAAGGCTACATATTTTTTATCTCTAAAGTTTGAAAGGCGAATTTCTGAAAAATCACCATTGGCAAGTACAGCTTCAGCACAAAAATCTGGCGCAGGCTTACGAATTAAATTATACATAAATAAACTCCCTTTTTTTGAATAAAATCTGATTTTTGGTTAAGCTATTGCCAATAACTAGTACTGTTTGGTCTCTATCTACGCACTGGCTCATCCACTCCCTACGTACCGTGACTAGTTCACGGTATCCAGAAAACTAATTCCTACATTGTAAAAGTTTAATTATCTGGATGCTGCGGACAAGCCGCGGCACGTAGAAATCAGAGAAAAGCGTAATTTAGATCATCTTGGCTTATCCCAAACCCAGGTTAATAAAAGCCTAATAACTAGATCATTTAAAATAAATAAGCTAGTCAGTAATTCTTATGTTCTTTTTCTTGTAAACTTACCAGGCGTTTATATTGAGAATTTTTTGACATTAGCTCTTGATGACTACCTCGCTCAATAATACTACCTTCATGGAAAAATAATATTTCGTCACTATCTTTTATCGTTGCAAGCCTGTGAGCAATAATAATAGCAGTTCTATTATTAAGAAGACTTTTAGTAGCAAGTTTGAGCTTTTTTTCTGTAAGTTTATCTACGCTAGCTGTGGCCTCATCTAGAATAATAATTGGGGGATTAGCAATAATAGTTCGAGCAAAGGCTAACAACTGTTTCTCGCCTTGAGAAAAATTTTGTCCTTTAGTACTTACTTCACTTAAAAGTCCTCCTCTTTTAATCACCATTTCATCTAACTGAACCAGGGCTAAAGCATGCCAAATTTCTTCATCACTAGCATCTAATTTACCAAAACAAAGATTATCTTTAATAGTCCCTTTAAATAAAAAAATTTCTTGGGGAACAATACTGATCATATTCCGCAGCTGACTCAATGATAATTTTTCAATATTAATATCATCGATTAAAATTTCACCGCTACTTACAGAATAAAAGCGATTAATAAGCTTAATCACACTAGATTTCCCTGCACCAGTATAGCCAACTAAAGCATATTTTTGACCTTTGTTAATACTAAAAGATATATTTTTTAGTACCAATACGCTTTCTTGATAAGCAAAATTGACATTTTTAAATTCAATTTTATGTTGAAAATATGAAAATTGTTGATTATTTTGACCGTCTTTTTCCTCTGGCCAACCAAGAAGATCATATATACGAGATAAAGACACCATAGAGTTTTCAAAAACAGTATATCTGGTGGAAAAATCTCTAATGGGGCCATAAAATCTTGATAAAGCCTCAATAAAAGCAACGAGTACTGATATCTTAAGTGCATTTTCTTCTTTAAGATTAAATGCTCCCCATAAAACAAAAGCAAAAGTTATATAACTTATAGCATCTATAAAAGAATAAATAGAAGCATCTATAAATGCGGATTTTTTATTAATTTTTATATAATTATTAGAGTATTTAGAAAATAAACTATAAGAATCAGTCAATTTATTAAACATTTGTATGGTGGCATTGCCTAATAAATATTCTGCCAAATAAGCATTTAAACTAGATAAAGCTTGACGAGATTTTATAAAAGTTACTTTAGTAAAATATCTAGCAAAAGCCATACCAAAAAATAAAATAGGTAAACTTAGAAAAGCATAGAAAGACAACTTACTATCTAGAACTAATAATAAGATCATCGTGCTTAATAAAAATAAAATATCCCCAACAATTTGCACTGCTCCCATGGAAAATAATTCTGCCACAGATTCAGCATCATTAGCAAGCCGCGTTAAAAGCTTACCAATTTGCATGTTATCTAAAAATGACATTGGCAATTTTTGAAGTTTAATAAAACCTTTTCTGCGTAAATTTTTAACTAATCTTTGCCCCGATTTTTGTAAACAAAAACCTTGTATGCACTCTAAGCTTACCAAGCTTAACAAAACTAAGAAAAACAATAATGGAAAATGATAAATACTACTATTTACATCATGCTGAAGCACATACTGAACAGCATAACCAATAATAATAGGCTGACTAACGCTTAAAAAAGTTATAGGAAAATACAAAAATAAGCTTATAAATACTAATATTTTTATATCATACAAATCTTTTAAAAAATGCGCTCTAAAACTAATATTTTTCATTCATGCCCCAAAATTCTTTATATATTAAGCAGTTGTTTATTAAATGTTCATGAGTGCCATGGTCTATTATTTCGCCATTATTCATGACAAAAATTTTATCAGCATTTTTAATTAAAGAGAGTCTGTGAGTGGCAATAAGTTTGATTTTTATGTGCTTTATCTGTAATAAATTAAACATAATATGATTTTCTGTTTGCGCATCACAGGCAGAAAGCGCGTCATCTAAGATCAAAATAGGCCTTTTACTTAAAATAGCTCTGCCAATTGCTATTCTTTGCTTTTGACCACCTGAAAGCGTAATGCCTCGTTCACCAATAAGAGTATCAAGGCCTTTAGGAAAATTTTCTACTTCTTTAGATAAACTTACAAGTTTCACCACCCAATCGAGCTCTTCTTTATTGACTGTTTGTGCACCAAAACATAAATTATCTTTTATTGATGCATGAAATAAAAAAGGTTCCTGAGTAACCACTGCCATAAGTTTATTGATGCAATCTAGAGTTAAGCTATTAATATCATGACCATCGAAAAAAACTGTCCCATTGCTTACAGGCACTCGTCGATAAATAATTTGTAACAAGCTAGTTTTAAAAGAAGCATTTGCACCTACTATTCCAACTATTTGATTATTTTCAATGCTTAAATTAATCTTTTTTCTGCATTTTTTATTATCACTAAAATCAAGATTATTAATAGTTATTTTATTTATATTATTTATACTAATATCTCCATCTATTATGCCTGGTTTATTTTCTAATAATTTATTAATACGATTTAAACTTGCCATACCTCTACTGTAACTAGAAATAACAAATCCTACGGAAGTAAATGGCCATGCTAGCTGCAAAATACGAGCATTAACTTCAATAAAAGCACCTAAGGTAATTTGATTATTTGCTATAAGAAATAATCCTGCAAGCAATACTAAGCCTACGGAAAAACCTGTAATTAAACGCATAACAGGGTTCATTAAAACTCGTGTATTACCCAAAGAGAGTGCCGATAAATATACATTATTATTGGTTTCTTCAAATCTTGATGCCTCATATTCTTGACGATGAAAAAATCTAATTAATTGAGCCAATAATAAATTTTCTTGTAAATGAGAACTTAAAGAACTTAGCTGTTCTTGATGTTTTTTAGTATTTAAAAATATTCTTGCTGATAAAATTTTAGTAGCAACAATAATAAATAAAAATGGTGATAAGGCTATAATAGCCAATAAACTATTAATACTGAACAATAAAGGTATACTAATAACACATAAAAGTAAAATATTTATAATACTTAATAAAGAAAAACCAGCCATCATGCGAATATTAGCGGCATCAGTGGTTAAATGATTCATTAAATCACCTACACCGTATATCTTATAAAATTTATCATCTTGTATAAGTAAATGCTCATAAAGCTTAGACATAACATCTTTTTCAACACTTCTTCCAACACCAAAAATAAAAATTCTACTCAATGTTCTTATAAATGCGCCTAAGATCGCTAGAATAACCAATAAAATGAGTAATTGATTTAAATCTAAATCTAGACCAATATTTTTTTGACCCTGAATAAAATTAACGCCTTTATTTACTAATCTGGGCAAAATCGCATTATTGAGATTGGTTAAAGCTAAAAATAACATTCCAAATAAAAGCTTTTTTTTATAGGGCTTAATCAAATTTATTAATAAAAGTTTTTTTGAGTCAATGCTATATCCGAAGGCGTAATCATTATTTTTCATCACTAACTTCTTAATAATCAAACGTTATTCTTCATATTAAGTTAAAGAATCAAAAAGCGCTACTCCATTATTAAATTTTAATTTTATTTTAATATTGCAAAAAAGCTTTTTATTTATTAAGAAATAAACAATAATTTTTAATTTTAAATTTGGAATAATAATGAATAATAAAATCAGAATAAATTCTCTATTGTTATTAGTGATTTACATGCTTTCAACAAAAATTTCAGCTACTGATCAAATAGATCTACTAGAAGAAATAAAACCATTAGAAATAAACATAGAATTATGCGAAAAAATATATCAAAAAATAAAAAATAAAAAGAAGCTTATTCTTAACACTCAGACTAACTTAACACCAAAGAAAAATACAATAAAGACATATCCTTTGGATTCACCCATGAAGGAAAAATTAAATGCAACAATAAAAAAAAGAAAATGTGCAAGAAATTTATTTAATAGTAAAGAGTCAAATACAGAAATAATATACAAGATTATTTTCCACAACAATCATGAATTTCAAAGTAATAAATGGGCCTTTTTTGATCCTTATCAAGAAAACAATAATGATGCCTATGTATTAATTGATTGTGATGATAAAAAACTGGACACTATCGCAAAAGAAATAACAAAGAAAATAAAATCAAAGAACCCAAACATATTTCTAAAAATAATTATAAACTATATAAATGATAATATTGAAACATTAAAAAATTTATTAACATATGAAGAAAATTCAGACGGCTTTTGCTGCCGTCATTTTTCAACGTTAGCTCTCCCAATATTTGCAAAGGTATTAGAAGATGATTCTCATAATTTTGTGGGAAAAATACATCAATTATCTAGTAATATAATTAATGAACAATGGGAATCACCTGATGCTCATGCATGGAATGTATTGATATTAGAAGAAAAAAATAGCGATAAAGTTGTTTATTCATATTGGTTTGTAGATGTTTATAATAAATGTTTTTTAAAAATACCTTTTATTTTAAAAGAAAAACTACAAATGTATTATATAAAAAATAAGAATTTAAAAACAAAAATAATAACAAGTAATAATTATTATTACCAATATACAAAAAACACTTTTGATAAATACATATCACAAGATAATGACTTAAAAGAAAAAATGGAGTTAGCAGCCCATAAATTTATAGCAAAAAATAAGCTTTTTTAAATTAATACTTACTTTCAATAGAATACTTAGATAAAACAGCTTGTATTTCTTTTAAGTTTCCACTTAATGTTTGCAGCTTTAATAAAGATAATTCATCAGGATTAAGCACTTTTTGGTTAAATTTACTATCAATTTGACTTATACCGATACCCCAACGAGACAAATAGTTTAGTTCTCTATAACGTTTATACCAATTTGCTCGTTTAATATCACCAATATTGAAATCCCAGCCTGAGCTTGTGGATTTCCACATATTTACATGGACTGTTTGTTTATCTTTAGCTAGATGGGTGTGTGATTGAAAACGCCTAGCTCTACCAATAACTTGCTCCATTACTGTGCTATTAAGCATAGGCTCTAAAATATGCATATGCTGAGTACCTTTAAGAGAGATACCTTCGGTTATGTCAGGATGAAGCAATAAAATTTTGATTTTTTCTTGGTTATATTGGGCCACGATATTATTTACTTCTTCTACGGACATATCAGGTGTAAGAGTAGCAAAAGGTTGATCATAATTTTGTCTTTTTAAAAAGTCAGCAAAAGCTAAAATACCTGTTTGATAAAAGTTTGAATAAATAACTGTTTGTTCATTATGCTTTTTTATGTCATCTAGTATATTAATAAATTTTGGTGGTTCTACAGCCAGCCCATTTTTATCTATAAAGTCAAAATTACCAATATCTCTTCCTGCACCAATTACTGAGTTTATTTGTTCATGTA
>CAZBMJ010000002.1:0-138768 GCA_964493205.1 uncultured Myxococcales bacterium | reverse complement strand
TTTTTTACCTACCGTAGTTTCTGATTTTGTTTTAGCCACTATACTGTTAGCCAAGTCTTGTGCTACTACATCTTGCATTTCTGTATCGTTGTCAGCAGACCAAACTTCATTGAACGTAGAGATAGCATCTGCTTCACTCATGCCACCTTTCTCCATCTCGCTAATAAACGTATTTAAGGCTTGTTCCTTGCTCTTTGCGCCCATAGCGATAATATCATCTATTATCTCTGATAAGATTCCTTTATAACCATCTACCTTAGCATTTTGGAGCAGTCCTTTATCCTTTAAGCTGTTAAGATATTCCTTAGCTTTAGCCTTGAAATCTTGTTTGGCTTTCTTTTGGTCAGCAGTCGATTTTTCTCCTACTACAACTACATTCTTTCTTCTTTGTGTAGTTTGTTTGTTTTTGGCTTTGTCTTTAGCACCTTTAGTCTTAATTCCTTTTTGTGATACCGACTTAGCTTCTTCGGGAGTGGTTTTTATAGCATCTTTTACATCATCTATAATTTCCTGTCCTGTCTTACCATTTAGCTGTTTCTTAGCCAATACTTCGTCTTGTTCTTTTTTAAAGCCTTCTCTAACTTTATTTGCTAAACTTTCAGGTGAACCATCATTTGCTAATGCAGCATTGAAAACACCACCACCACCACCTACGTTCTGTATTCTTTCAGTCCATAAGGCTGCCATTTTCCCATCTTGTAAGGTGTCAGCATAGTAATGTCTAATTTTCTGCATAATCATAGAATCAATAGCTATATCATTAGGGTTAGAACTTGTTGTTATACCTATTAGCTTATTAAATCCTTCAAATGTTGCTGTTGGATTTGGTGAATTAAGCATACTATCAAAAATCTTATCTGCCACCTCTTTCTGTGCTGATAAGTTCGTAACATCTCTTGTTCTCTTTAACTCATTCATTTCAGCACTTATGTTAGCAGATGCTTGGTCAACTGCTCTGTCTGTGTATGAGTTCTTTCTTGTATTCTTAGGATTTACTCCTCTTTCATCTGCATCTGTATTGCCTTTTTTATCTCTAAATAAGCCTTCTATTTCTTTGTTGGTCAGCACATCAAATAATCTCGATGTCTTAGGATTACCTTTTAATACAGATGCAAATTGTTTATATGACATATCAGGATTTTTCTCCAATTCCTTATCTACATATTCTTTGATTTTATTTACTAACTGATTTCTTGCAGAATCTTTTAATTGGAATAAATCATCAGCATTAGGTAATTCGTCTATATTGATAATATCATCAATTAGACTATTTATATCATTCTCTATTTTAGCTTGTGTTTCAGTAGGCTTAGTATTAATATGTACATCATCACCTGTCATGATATAAGAATATACGTTAGACATCTCACCATTGATTTCTATACCTAAGTCTGTTAATGACTGATAGATTTCCTTAAACCAATTAGAAACCTCTTCAAATAGACTCTTTAGTGTATTGTCAGGTGCTTTACCATCTCTTAGGTAGTTTTCAAAACCTCTTGCAAACAACTCTTGTCTAAAAACTTCATTGTTTGGATTAAACTTACCTCCGTATTCATTATCCCAATATGCTTTACCTTGTGGTGATTTAGCAAATCTGTCTAATGCTTCGGTTATACGTTTGGCTTTTATATTACCATTCTTTGCAGATGCTTCTATATTAGCTAACCACCAATGAGATACTTCGTGAAGTGGTGTGCTGACATCCGAACCAATAAAAGCATGAATAGCATTTCTTGCAATAGAGATATACCCTTTTGCTTTATCCATTTGGTCTTGTGATATACCTTCGGGCTTATCAGTAGTCATTGTAGGAAATGCATCCCAAAACTCTTTTTCAGACTTAAATACTCCTGCATTAATTAGTCCGTTAATGCTTTTAGCTATCAGCTTGGCAGACGATTTCGCTTGTTTGTTTGGATTACCTTTTTTGTCTTTTAATCCAAATACTTCTGCGATAACCTCTGCTAATTCTCCTTCGTTTTTTGGTTGCTTGATTGGTTGTTTTTCTGTTTCTTTATCAGCATCATCAGTTTTGCTTTCTTCTCTGTCGGTAGATTCAGAAGTTGCTCCTTCGTTGTTTTTTTCTGTTTCATGATAGTCAAATTCTTTTATGTTATCTAATAGTTCTCTGCGTTCTTTTTCGCTTAATGATTCAATATATTCATCAAACTCTTTAGCTTCTTTCTCTAATACTTCTTGGGTGATTGCTTCTTTATTGGCTTCAAAGTTTGCTTCTTGTAGCTCTTTTTGTGATACAAAACCACTTACAGTCATACTACCACTACCCATGACCATATCGTAGCCACCCTTCTCTTTCTGCTCGTTTATAGCCTTTATTAGTCGTCTTGCGGGTACAGAATCTTTTCCTGCTTTGATGTCAGCATAGCCTTTCCTAATTTCTGACCATGTGATTACACCTCCTAAGTCTAATCTCATATCAAACATATCACCACCCCACTCAAATAACCATCCGTTGTTTTTAACTTCTTGCTTTGCGTGTTCAGTTTCTTCTGCTGATACTTTTATATTATCAGTTTTAACTCTCTGTTTTGCTATTGGCTTACCTTTGTCATTGATGATGTTTAGATTTTTACCTCCATGTCCTATTGTATAGCCTAAATCCTTAGCTAACTCTTGTATTTGCTTCATTAAAGGTCTGCCTTTCTTTTCAGAACCTTTTGAGTTTTTAGGTAGTTTGTCGTGCTGACGTACTAAATCAAATAATCTATTGTTTTTTATTCGTCTATCTTCTTTATCTACATCTTCTTTAGTAGGCTCTACTTTGGTGTCAGCAGGTGAAACTTTAGGTTCTTCTTTGGTTCTTTCTGTGTCGGGCTTTTTGTCGTTTGCTTTTTCATTTGTACTTGGTGTTAAAAGTTCTTCTACTGCTTTTACTAATTCAGGATTACTACCATCTGCTTTGGCTTTGTGGTAGGCTTCGGAAATAAAAAATGGTATATCTTCATCGTATATAATTTTTGATTCATCCAATACAACAATTTCGTTTTCGTAAGTAAAACTATCTTCATCAATAATTGCATCATATCCCAATTCTTGTGCGGCATCAGAAATAAAATTAGAAGGTATTTCGTCTATTTCTGATAGATTGTCAGAGTCATATCTAAAATAACTTTCATCTTCTAATAATTTTAAATTCTTACTTTTACCGTATTCAGCATCAGCCAATTCAATAGCCCTACGAGTAACTTTATTCCATTCTGGTGTATTTGTAAAAACAGGGTTTGAAAGATTAAGAGCAGTATTTGTTACGTTTTCCCCAAATTCATTTTTTACTAAATCTTTATTAGTTGAAAAATAAATACCAGTTCCAAACTGACGAGCATTATTTTTTCTTAACCTTGCTTTTCTTTTATATTGAGAAGCATGATAAAAGTTTTTTAACCCATTTATAGAAAATGTTTTAATTTTAGATAATATATTTTCATTACTTACCACCTCCAACGCCTTAGCAGTTGCTTCTACATCTTTTAAAGCATCCACTTCACTATTACTATCTACAATAGGTTGTTGTTCAACTGATTTTTGGAATTGGTCTGTAACATCTAATCCTTTATACAAAGTCCATTTATTAGGACTTGCATCAGTATTTCCAAAAGGTTTTAAGGTGTACTTATCACCTTCCTTTACAACTACTCCATTACTTCTTATTTCAGCTATCGTATTTTCATTTGGATTTACAAGTCTATTAGCTGCTTCATATAATGCAGAACCTTTCTTATCTCCATATTTACTTTTTAAATCAGCAAACATTTTATTCAAATCTTTAGATTCAGTAAATCCTTTTTTTGGTTGTTCTACTTTGGTGTCAGCAGGTGAAACTTTTACATCTTCTCTTGCAACTGTTTCTTCTCCTCTTCGTTTAGGCTCTGATACAGTAGGCTTGTCAGTAGTTTGTTTGGCTTCTTGTACTGTTGTGGTTTGTGGTTTAGATTTCTGTGTGGTTGATTTTTCTAATGCTTTTAGTTCTGCATCGTATTTAGCATTGATTTCTTTATTTTTTTCACTCGAAATAATTGGTAATTGTTCTACACCTATTAAATTTAATAAGTTTGCTCTATGATTCCCATCTTTAAAATGATAAGTATCATCAGGTAAAATATCTGCTACAATAGGGTCTGATTTTACATAGTCTAAGACAGCTTGTTTTGCAGATTCATTATTCTTTAAAAAATTTATTATTTGACTTATTTCAGATATTGTAGAAGATTTATCATAAGCAGGTAAATTAAGATTTAGTCTATCAGAAATAAATCTTGCTAAATTAATAAAAGATGTTTCAGTAAAGCCTTGTGTACCTATTGAACCATTTGGTCTTCTTTGTTCAACGGTATTTAATAAAGTAATGTTATCTTTTAATTCTTCTTGTCTTCTTCTTTCTATATCAACTTTTTTAGCTTCTATTTCAGCTTGATTAGATTTAGGTTGTTCTTCTAATGCTTTTAGTTCTGCATTATATTTAGCATTGATTCTATTTTTATTGCTATTCCATAAATTATCACCTTCATCTGTAGTAGTATCAGTTCTTTTAATCTTACCAATATTATTATCAAAATAATTGTAAATAGCTGATGCTAATCCAATACCTTGTATTTTAGATTCAACTCTTGTTCCTTTTTTAATAGAATAAGTCCCATCTTCATTTTTTGTAAAATATGCAGAAGATACTGTTTTCCCATCTTTATCTTTAACTTTTATTACCTTATCACCAGATTTTAGTTCTGATTCTTCAATAGTATAAGTATTACCATCTTTAGCTACAAATGATTTTCCAGTAAACTTTGTTCCACTATTATTCCAAATTTCATTTTTTAATTCTTCTTGTCTTCTTCTTTCTATATCAGTTATTCTCTCATCTATAGGAGTATCTAATACTTCATCAGGTGTTCCCTGATTAGTTTCAGGTTCTATATAAGGAGCTTCATCTTCTATATTTACTCTTACATCATCCAATGTTATAGGAGGTATATCAAGATTAGCTTGTGATAAGATAAATGTAGATTCTTCTGTAGGATCTGGAGGAGTAGGAAATTCTGATTCTTCTATAAGAGGTTTAGGTGTCTCTGCTATTTTTTTAGGTCTTCCTCTTTTCTTTTTAGCTTCTACAGCTTGTTCAGGAGTAGCTTTAGCAGCAGGTGCTGATACTTTAGTTATATTGTCTAATATAGCTTTGTATTCAGGATCCTTATATAGATCTTCCATAGATGTGTTATCTATAGAATTTATTTTATTTGTTAATTCTGCTATTTCATCAGGAGGTAACATATTATTATCTAGTCCATCTTGTAGTTGAGCAGTAAGAGATGCTTTATATTGAGACTTAGATAGTTGTTCTTCATCAGCTTTTAACTGAGGAGATTGCTTATAACGTTCTTTAACACCTATTTCTGCAGTACCTTTAGTGGTAGTAGAGGCAGTGTTTTGATTAGCTACATTTTTTTGTATAGCTTTACCTTTAAGTTCTGCAACTTTTTGAAGTATATATTCTTCTTGTGTAGGATTTTCTTTTATTAACTCATTAATATCATCCATAGGAAGACTAACTCCTGTAGCTGTACTAATTAAAGGAATTTCATTAAAGAAACTATCTACATCTGCTTTTTCAATAGCAGATAATTCTTCTTGTTGTTTAGGATTAAGAGTTTCAGCACTATTACCTGCTTTTAATTCTGATTTATTAATTTCAGCATTAACGATAGGTGTATTCTCTTCTATTTTTTTTGCTTCTTCAGCTAGTTTTACTTTTTCTGGTTCAGTAGTTACAGGAGATTTTACTAATATATTATTAATAGCTTTTTGCATTTTATGTTCAAAAGCTATAGTTTTATTTCTATTATTAAATTTAGAAGCTCCAACTTCTTTTAATACTGTTTCATGAGCTTGTTTTAGTTCAGTAAACTCTTGGTCTGTAAATGCTCTTCCTGCTTTCTCTAAAGCAATTATAGATGGAGTTTTACTACTAAATACTCCATGATAATGATTTTTTTCTAATTCTTTAAGAGCTTGTTTTCTCTCTTGTACAACTTGAGTTTGTACTTGTTTACCATATTCATTAGTTTCTGTAGTAGCAGCAAGTTCTGTTCTAGCTACATCAAATGCTAAATTTCTAACATAAGAATTAAAAGCATATTCAGGACTCTCTGTATCTGCTAATCCTAAAACTGCATCTAATCCTGATGTTTTAGGTGTTTTTAAGTATTCTGTTTCTTTGGAAGCTCTATTAATAGCTTCAGTGTATTTAATAGATTCTTCAGGTGTTATATGTTTCTTAGCTACTAAACTTTCCATTGCACTTTTAAAAGCTTCAGGATATTTAATAGTATCATTTTTCATTCTAGCTTCTGTAGTGTTTGCTACTATATCGCTTAGTTTATTTTTATAGTATTCTTTAGTATCACCTTTATAATTCCATAATTCTCCAAACATTTGAGGTCCAGACATAGTGGACCCTGCAACAGCACCAACTAAGAAAGAAGATTCTACTTCATCAAAGTCTACTTCTGTATTATCAAAAGATACATCTAATGCTTGATTTAACACATCATTTACTAAAGGTTCTACTGCAGAAACCAAAGCTTCTTCAATACCTTGCCCTAGTATACCATTAGTTCCTAAAAATTCTCCTGTTGCTTTTCTAGCAGCTCTTAAAAAGTCAGCATTAGTTATTTTACCTGTAGCATAATGTTGAATAGTTTCTCTAAGACTAGTTTCTATTCCTTCAGACAAAGCTTTTTGTGTCCATCCTTTACCTGTTAATAGTTTTCCTACAGGTCCAGCAAACATAGCATCTGATATAGTTTCTAAAGTTAGTTTAGATCCTGTGACAGCAGCTAATTCTCTTGGAGTACTTATCTTACCACTTTTAACAGCATCTTCCATTGTTTGTCCTACAAATACAGGAATTAATGAACCTGCTTCTGCTAATCTAGATGATTCAGCAATATTCGTACCTGCATTAGATATCCATTTACTAACTCTATTTACTCTTTCTACTTTTGTAGCTGCTTTACCTAAACTTTTTAATCCAGCTTTCATAATACCACCTCCAGAAAGCATTAGAAGAAGGTCTGGTGCTGGTTGTGTTACTCCATGAAGAAGAGGTTCATAATTAGTATTTTGTTTTAATTTAGCACCATTTGCATAAGCTTCATTAGCGGCATTAAGTAGTTCACCTCTTGTTATATCATCCACAGTTAAAACATAACCATCCTTATCATAAATTTCTTTAGCTTTACCTGTTTTACTATCAAAGACATATTCAAATCCATGTAACCATAAAGATTTATCTCTAACACCTCTTGTTTGTTTGGAGCTAAATATATCTTCTGCATTTCTATAAGCCTCTTTAAATACTGCATCAGTAGCACCTAAATCTGCGCCTGTGATTGCTTCTGTTAATACTCCTACGCCTTGAATTACATCTTTAGGTATAGATGCAGCTTTATCAGGTAAATTTGTAAGTATAGAGGAAATATCTTCTGCTACTCTACCTGTTTTAGACATTTGTTTACGTCTAGTATTATTTTGTATATGAGCAGACTCTTTTAAGAATT
The DNA here is from genome assembly GCA_964493205.1 of uncultured Myxococcales bacterium. Classification (GTDB taxonomy): domain Bacteria; phylum Myxococcota; class UBA727; order UBA727; family JABDBI01; genus CAZBMJ01. The sequence goes on along the minus strand of CAZBMJ010000002.1, from coordinate 131,194 downwards.
CTAATTGTTTGTATTTTCCATATTTAGGATCTTCTTTTAATCCTTTTATTTCTTCATTTAAACCATTGTAGTTTTCAGCTAACTCTTCATAGCGTTCAGCTAATCCTGAGTTCTGGTATTTTTGTAGTAAAGTTTCAAATTCTTGTTGTTCTTGTTTAGTAGCTTGTTCTTCTTGTATTTTTTGTGATAAAGCATTAAGTTTACCTAAACCTCCTTTACCTAAAACACCTTCTAATTTCTTTTCAGTATTTTTTAAACTACTATTTGTAAGTTCTATTTTTTTAAATATACCTGTAGAAGCAGCAGCAAAATTCATTTTTTCAGAACTTACTAAGTTTTCTTGTATATTTCTAAGATGTTTGTTATGGAAACTATTAGGATTTTTATCAACTACTTTCTTACCAGACCTATCAACTTTAACAGATAAAGGATGATATTGCATTCCTAATATTTCTTCTTCTGTAAGATATATGTCAGGTTGATTTACAGGACTTAACATACCTCTAGTAATATTTATTTTACCTTCATCATTTGTATCTAAAGTACCAAAAGCACCTCCTGTCCACTTAGCAAAAGCATCTTTTATAGGATCTCTATCATTACGTTGTATATCTAAATCTTTCTTAGCTTCTTTAGCTTGTTGTCTTAATTTAGCATTATGATCTTTATTACCATAAATTTCATTAATATCTTCTGCACTATAATCTAGTACATTTAATTCTCCATTAGCAAATTTATCTGTTACTAATTTTTGATAAGAAACATCTTTATTAATTCTTGCTCTTCCACCTCTAGCTCCCCATGTATTACTTTTTAATAAGTTTTCAGGTTTTCTAGCAAATTCTTCATTCTCTTGTTCTAAATTAATTCTAAGTTGTGAAGGAGTAAGTAAAGGTTTTTGAGTACTTACTAAGTTAGGAGTTTCAGAAGTATTAGAACTTAAACCATAAGTTTTTTTTATAGTTTGAATTTTAGTACTATCTAAAGGTTGTTTATATTTAGCATATAGGTCTGTTAATAGTAAATCATAATCATTACCATATGTTTGTTTTATAGTATTTAATTTTTCAGGTGTAAGTGGACTATTTGGTGAATATTTACCATAAAAATCTACTAACAGTTGATCTAATTCATTCATATATTTTATTTATAGTATATCAGATTTACTAGAAGGTTTTGTAGTATTAGTAGGAGTAGATTTAGGTTTACTAGTTCCTTTACCTGCAGGTATCATTAAAGTGTCATTTTTTATAAATTGTTTTGCTTGAACATCATTTATAGCTACCCCTGTTGTTTTTAAACTCCATGCTTTTATCATTTCTATGGCGTTTTCTTTTACAGTTTTTTTTGTGTTGTAACCATAATCTTTTATAAATTGTTTACCTTTAGGATGATTCAAATTAATATGTAAAAAAGCTCCTTCTACTCCTGCATTAGTTTTAGAAAAACCTGCTCTTACACCTGATTTATATTCTGTACCTATTAAATCATCTATTTCATATCTAGAACCAAAAAAATCAAATGTCTTAATATTATTAGGATTTGATACATCTACAGAATAACTATCATATTCATAAGTTTTACCTACTTTAGTACCTTCTTCTCCTCTTTGTTTTTCAGGTATACCACTATAATTCATATTACTATTACTAGTTTGACTTAGACGTATACCTTCTTTTAGTTGTGCTATTTTTTCAGGAGAACATCCTCTCACAATACAATCTGCTAAAGCACCGTTAAGACTTGTATGATGATGATCTTTAGTTTCATCATCCATTTTAGCAAGAGCTTTATTTAGTTTTTCTAATTGTGTAGGAGTAGCTTTATTCATAGCTTCTAATACATTCATAGGTTTAGTAAGATCTGCTCCTGGAAATGCATCAGCTAAAATTGATAATGTAGGTGCATATTTAGCTATACCAGTTAATGCATCCATGTTTTTCTTCATTTCTTCATAAGGTCTACCAGCTATTTCAGATTCAGTTTTAGCAATATTTAAATTTGCCGTAGCTAATTTATTTTGAGCTTCTGCAAATTCAGCTTGATCTTTTATAGCTTGAGTTTTTCTATCTAAATCTGTTTGTATTTGTTGTTCTACTTCATTTATAAAATCAGGCATAGCAGATATTGATTGCCAGTGTTTACCTTGCATATTTAAAGCACCAACTTTACCTTGTTTAAAACCTATTAACTCATTATAAGCATCTCTACGTCCTTCTGTAAAAGCTACTTTAGCCTTTATATCAATAGGAACTCCTTTAGCTTCTAAATCATTTAGATATTTTTCATATTTCTCTGATTCATCTAACATATTTTGGGCATCATCAACTGCCATTTTATTATCCCATGCAGTCTTATAACCCATCTTAATTTGTTTTCTAAGAGATAAACCTTTACTTAAACTATTTAAATCATTAGGATTTTTTAGTAATGTTTCCATATCTGCTCCTTGATCTTTATAAAGTTTATCTAAAGCAGCTCTATCTCTATTAAGGAAATTATCTTTATCAAACTTCATTTCTTCATCTAACATAGAATTAATAGCTTTAAACTGGTCTAACTCTAGTTTTTTATTGTTAAGGTCAGTTTGTTTGTTTATTCTATCTTCTCTTTCTATGGCTAGTTTATTCTGTATCATAGAATTAAAGTAACTAGTATCAGCTTGTTTTCTAGATATATTAAGACTTTCTAATCCAATATAGTTCTGCATATCTTGCTGAGCATACTGATTCATTCTATCTATAGCTTGATTACCTGCTTGAGGTACTTCATAAGATAAATTACTTTGAGTATATTGAGGTAATATAAAACCACCTTGTTGTAAGTATTGTATTAAATTCATATTTTATTTTTATCTAGGACCAAAAGGACCATAACCAAAATTAAATTGAGGTGCACCATTCATATTTAGAGGTCCAAAAGGCATTTGTGGAGCATTATCATAAGGATATCTATCTTCTATAGGGGACCATTGTTGTAGGTATAATGATGGAGGTCCAGGATAACGTCTTTCATTAATTTGAAAATCCACTAAAGGTGATGTTTTAGAAGGTAATTTATGTAGTTCATTAGGGTTTTGAACAAATTTATAAGAATTAGGTAAAGTAGGCATTCCTTGTAAAGTTTTAGAAGAACTGTTAGTTTTTCCTTCTATATCCATATAATCACCTATACCACCTATACCTGCTCCTATATTATTGAATATTCCTTCTGTTCTATTACGCATTCTATCATAAGCAGCTTGTGCTTTTTGTCTTTGCATATCTTCATAAGTCATTTTCTCCATACCTAATTGATAATTCATATTAGCTCTAGTTTTTTGTCCAGAAGCTAAAGAATTACCTATATTACCTATACCTGATACATTTACATTATATAATTGAGTATCTCTAGCATTTAAAGCGTTGTTTCTGTTAGCTGTACCTTGTGTTTGATAATTAATATTAGCATTAGCTCTTTGTCCTTCTAGTTGAGCAAGTTGTTCATTAATTCTAGTAGTTATATCTTTATTATGATTATCTAAAGAAGCTAAATATTCTCCCCTATTAGAAGGATTCATATATCTAGCCATACTAGAACCTAATCCTGAATATGTACCTGCAGTCATTTTAGAACTTTGCAACATTAAACGTTGTTTTCTAAAAGCTTCTTCTGACATAGTTCTTTGACTAGTCATATCATCAAATCTAGACAAAGGAACATTTAATCCTGCAGCATAAGTACTTAAATTAGTTAAGTTATCTAAACCTATACCTTGATTAATACCTGCTCTTAGATTGTCTTGTAATGTGCTAAAACGTATTAAATCTTCTCTATTTATTCTTTCTTGTTTTTTTCTAGCACTTCTTCCTGTAAAATGTCCTACTAAATTACCTAACAAAGGTGCTACAGCAGCTCCTATAGCCATTCCTAATGGTGCTTGTCTAATACCTCCACCATATTGATAAGTAGGTAAATTATTAAACTGATTATTAGCACTAAATCTAGTGACCATGTTATTATCCATACGTGCAAAAGGATCTGATGCTTTATTCATATAATCCATACCTAAGTTAAAATAGTTCTTAGGTGCTGTAGTTTGCATACCATATTGTGCTTGCCCCATTTGTTGTTGCATCTGCATTTGTTGTGGAGGTTGCATTTTACTTTTCTTAGGTTTTTTAAATTCATTAAAAGTTTTAAGAATAGTTAAATATTCTACTCTTTGTGCTTTATTTTCTTCATTAGCTGTATCTGCAAACCAATCTCCTTTTAAATCTACTAAAGGAAGATTTTTCTTAATGTTTTTAGCTATTTCAGCAGTTGATAATTCTTTTTTAGAAGAACCAAAAAACATATCTGTTAGTTTAATATCTTCTGGACCTTTAGTTATCTCATTTTCTTTATATTCAAAAGCTGTTTTACCTAAGTTCATATCTTCAAACTTAGTACCTAGTATAGATGATTTTCTAGAAAACTTCATTTTAGGATCATTAGAAAATACATAACCTGAAGGAAGGATGTCTGTAACATCATCTTTCTTCATGCTTTTATGTTTCTTTGTAGCTTTTACATCTGCTATAGTTCCATCAGGTAGGAATACAACTTCTCCATCTTCTGCCTGTAGATATTCTAGTTTGTCTTCCATCATAGATGGTATAATAGGCATAGAAAATACACTATTAGGATTACCTACTTCTCCACCATATTGAAATGAAGGTATTTCTGTTACATGTTTAGCTCCCCAAAATTTATAGGGATCTGGATTATTTGCTTGCATAATTTTAATTTCTCCTGTACTACCTATACCTAATAAATTAAAAGGTGTTTGTTGAGTTTGAACTGTATCTCCAGGAATTTTATTATATGGGTTATTATAACTAGGAGTATCAGGTGTAAAACCTTCTAGATTAGTATGACCTCCCATTTGTTTAATCTGTAAATTTTTAGTTCTATTACCAAAAGCTTTACTAGCAGCTTCTGATTTTGGCCCCCATTTACCATCTATTTTACCTTTATATAATCCTTCATCTTTAAGTAACTTCTGACGTTCTATTATTTCTCTTTTTTCATAAGCTGCTTTTGTTTTTTTACCCCAATCACCATCTATAGGTCCATCATATAAACCTTCATTTTTTAGCATTTGTTGATATTCAGCTACAGCTTTAGTACCTCCTCTAACTAATTTATAAGGTGTTTCTAAACCTTTGTTATCAGATTGAACTTCATTAGGAGCATAAGGTGGTTGTACATTATAAGGTGTATTTTGACCACTAAATAATTCTTCAAAAATATTACTTCCAGTGCTACTAGTGCTATCAGTGCTACTAGGAATATTAAAGTAAGCAGGTAATTCTTGCCCATATTGAGGACCACCTGTAGGTATAATAGTTCTACCTTGAGGTCCATACATAGGAGCATTAGGATACATTTCAGCAGGATTAGTTATAGGAGAAACTGATTGATTACCTGGCATCCAACCTTGCTCTTTAGCTGCATCCATAATAGATTTAATATCTTCTTCTGACTTAAATCTAGCATTTATAGGTGATTTAAAAGTCATATCTCCAAGAGCAGGATTTGTTAATTGTCCTCTTGTTTCCTTTGATATTTTAACAGGATCAAACATTCTTACTCTATCATACCATGTATTATTATAAGCAGGATTTTCTTGACCATTAACCATATGTGTAGTTTTAGCTACAGAATCTCTAGCAGAATTTAATTTTTGTATAAACTCAGGTTTATTTAAATTACCTTCTATTTCTTTTTTATTTTTTTCCCATTCTTTAGTAAAAACTTTTTTACTATTAATATCATCTAAAGTTATTTTACCTGAAGCATATAATAGTAAATCTTCAATACTTCTACCTGTATTATATTTGTAATCTCCTAATCTTTTTCTAACTTCTAAAGGATATGAAGCTACTTGAGGTAAATAATCTTCTTTAAAATAGTCTACTGCTTGATTTATATCTTGAGGAGCATTTGTTCTACCAGGTTTTTGCCAGTTGTTATATCCCCATGTAGGATGACCTCCACCATCTGGTAAACCTTGTTTTGCTTCAAAATTCATCAATTGTTGTATCCAAGCATCATCTTCATTTACAGGACCTCCCATTTGGGAATATTGTACACCTTGAAATCCTCTTTGTGTATTTATTTTTTCTTCAGGTTTATATGATCCTAAATACTGCATACCTGTCATTATACCTGCTGTAGTATTAGTAAAAGCATCTCCTAACATTCTTTTTGATTCATTTTGAGATTTAGTAAGTTCTCCATATTGAGTCATTTCTCTACCTAATGGACCATTCTCCCAACCAGGAACAAAATCAAAATTATTACCATAAGTTTTCATAGCATAATCTGCTTTATCTTTATCAGTTAAAAGTTTTGATCCTTTATAAAAATCATTTAAACTATTTTGAGTATTTGTATAATTCTGAGCAATAGCATTATTATTATTAGCAATATTTTGTATACCACCTATACCATTACCAAAAAAATCAAAATAATTTAATCCTGGACTGTTCCAAAATCCCTTCCATGTATTCATGGTATTATTTATAGAATCAAATGCTCCACCAAATTGTTTTTGTGGTATATAAGCTCCTTTTTGATACTTATTAGTCTTTTTCATAAAATTTTTTTGTATTTCACCCCCATTTTGATATTCATTAGTATTTTCTCTAGCATTTTTAACTAAGTTTCTTTTAGCATCATCTTCATTCCAATACAATAATTGTTCTTTTCCTGGAACAATTCCAAATTGATCTGCTAATTGTAAATTAGTTTTATAATCTTGCATTTTTATAGTATTTCCTTTTTTTGTAAGAGGAGCATTAACTTTTGCTTTTTTAATATTATTTTTATATTTTTCTTCTTTTTGCGTTGGTGTATACTCTGATTCTTTTATTCTATTATATATAGTATAAGGATTACCTAATTTATCTGCTAAAGGTATTTGATCTAAATCATATTTATCATAATATCTAAGTTCTTTTGTTTTAGGATTTATATAAGTTGTAAAATTTCCTAATTCTACATTTTCAACAGGTACCTTATAAAAACCATCTTTAGTTTTAAGAGTGCTTTTATCCATAAGAGAAAAAGCCTCCATTGCATCTTCATATATTACATTTTCTAAATCCTTTGGTAAAGTTTTTATTACTTTTTCATTTTTAAGAGATTCTGGTAATGCACCAGAGTAATCTTGTAATTTAGATTTTTTTCCTACATACTCTTTATATAAATCATCAATAACTTTTTCTTCAGGACTTGTATATCCTTTTTTTAGTTTATTAAGTTGATCTTTACGTTTTTTTAATAAACCAGGTATGTTTTCAACTGCATGTAAAAATTGATCATATTTTGGTAAATCAGTATAATAATGAAAACCTGTTCCAAATTCATTATTTGGTAAATAATTATACAAAAAATTTGATAATATATTACCATCAGGTTGCGTAAATCTTCTGTCACTAACTTGATAGTTACTAACAGATGGTCCTATTGAAATAGGGTTTCCTAATTGATATTTTTGTGGATCATAGTTATTTTTAAAATAATCTCCATTACCTCTCCAGAAGGAATTCCATTGTGTATTCATATTATTGAATACATCAAACATAGGTATGTTAGATAATCCTCCAAACTGAAGTGTATGTAGAGGTTTTGTAGAACCTCCAAATTGTTTTTTCATATTGTTATTATTATTTAGTAATGAAGATAAATAAGGATATACAACTTCGCTTTGATTAATAGCGTTTATATCATTTATTTTATCTCCAGCCCATAGAGTATTTCCTACTTTTTGAGCTATACTAAGTGGTATTTTTTTTGTACCTTTTAATCCTCTTGAATATTTAACTAAAGATAATGGTACAGCGTTTAAAGGATCTAATAATAAATCAGCAAGTAATCCATAATTGTCTTTTCCCATTAATTGTGAACCTAATTCATCTCCTGACATTATCTCAGATGGTCTCTTTCTCTCATTAAATAGAATATTCATTAATTCCTTTTGAGGAATATCTAATAAATCAATAGGATTAAAATTTTTAGGATATGCTCTAGACATACCTCCACGTTGATATTTTTTAATATTAGCCATCTTAAATAGGTTTTCTAGATATTAGAGTATCTACTTTCTTTAAGTATAATTTTGTATCTGCAAAATTATCAAAAATAAAGCTATAATAGTAGTAATTATCAGAAACTATTCTATCTACAGGGTGTTGGTCACTTCTATCATTGTAGTTACCCCCATTAACTAATATAGGTTCTGCTTTACAATCTTCATATATAAGCACAGGTTTGTTATGATCTACTGTATAATCATATATCTCATTGAACCTAAACTTACTATTTAGACGTTTTAAATCTATAGTTGCTGTCTTATCTATTATTTTTAAACTTGTGTCATTTGCAAACTGTCCTTTGTTGTCATCTACCTTTAAATTGATGTAACCTGTTGATTGCCAGCTATTTAGAAGAGCAAACTTATTAAAGGTAACATTCCTATCTCTATTAAAACCTTGTCTAGCTTCAGTAAATATCTCTGAAGATAACCACTGAGATTGGTCTTGGTCAGTAGTAGTAACAAAATCTACTCTAGAACCATAGAAGTCATCATAGTATGTAGTGTACTTATCATAGACATCATGTTTATATATCTTATTTCTATGTATTGTATATAGCTGATTTCTATCGTTTAAATACTCTTGAGGCATGTAATCATGAAAAGATGACCATCTACCTTTACTTAAATCATAACTCAAAGTATAAGAATATTCTCCATCAGACTTAGTAAATAGTATTCTATCATGAGCATTATCTATTCCAAAGGCATAATGAGGTGTATTTTCTTTTTGTTCAAACATACATTCATTCTGAGAACAGAAATTTAAATGTTGTTTAAAGAACCTATTCATTTTATACTTGTTGTCTGATAACACTTCAAAATTACTACCTGTAAAAAGAAGTAGCTCTTTAGCGTTGTAATCTACAAATAAGAAACCTTTATCTGTTATCTTACCATGGTTAGGATGTTCTAAACCATGTTGTCCTTCTTGTACACTACTTGTAATAAGTTGTGGTTTAGATATAATAGATGAAGATCCCATAAGAAGATCTCCCATATTAGTAGGAACTTGCAGTTGGTTAATTTGTGTTTGATATATACCATCAGTAGTATGAATAAATAATCTTCCTGATATAGAATACATTTTAGTAATCTTACCATAAGATTCTTCAAGCATTATTTTGCTGTTAGGTCTTACTACTTGATAACCATTTACATAATGTGATACATCATTCTCTTCACTTACATAAATTGTATTAGTTACAGAGTTAGTAGCCATACAACCTGTATATTCCATAGGTAATCCTTTAATAGTAGGATAGAAGTAATCTATAGAATAATCATTATTATAACTATCATAATTAGTAAAGAAGCGTTCTATATCTTGTTGCTCTCCTCCTTCCTCATCTCTTGTACAAGCATCTAATCTAAGGAATTTATCTATAAAATCATTAGTCATTAATACTTGTGAGATAAGTAACCATACACTAAAATTCATAACTGCTGTGAGAAGGTCTCCGCCTGCTTCTAAGGCAGTTTGATTACTTAACCAATCATTAACACCTAATAAAGGTATTGCGATGTTTATAAAGGACTTTATGAGTACTTTAAGTGCAAGTTGTACTTGTGATGCTTGTTCTATAATTTTTCCTAATATATGAAGATATGACTCTTCATGGTCTCCACCATTATTATCAAATATATGTAAAGAGTATTTAGGTTTAAGTTCAGGATACCATTGATTTTCTAGAAGATCACTTTTTTCTCTTAACCATGGATTAGCTTCTGATTCTCCTACATAAGATATAAGGTGAGTAGTTATAGCAGGATAATAATAGTGAGACTCTGTAGCTTGCATTCTAGACTGTTGCCATGTCTTAGTAGTGTTTGATGTATGTGTACCTGCCCATCTCTTAGGATCTGCAGCATCTCCATCTATAGGTATTTCTTTCCAGTACCAGTTACCTGTTACTGAGTGTACAGCATCATTAGGATCATCACATAGACATCTATCTGATTTACCTTCTACCATATTACCTATAGGAAAGTAGTTACCTACTTTATCACTTACATAACCTGTTTTTACAAAAGAATATGGTCCAATATAAGTATCTCCTACTAAACCATGGACTGATAAGCTAAATCCTCTACCTTGTAGTATGGGAACATAATTTAAATTAGATACATCACCATATTGACTATCCATTTCTCTAAATACAGAAAAGTAATCTGCCTCACCATTTGTTATAGGTGCTTTATCTTGAAGTACATCTCCTACAAAGGAATCATCATTAATCCCTCTACCTATTCCTGGACCTATTAACCATGCACATGATTGCCCATGCTTATTCATAAAAGGTGTTCTAGCACCAGTAGGAGGAGTTATTCCTTCATTTGCATCTGCATATATTTGTCCTTGTAAAGGTCCTCTAGAATTAGATGGAGAGAATGAATGTGCCATAGCTGTATGTATAGCACCACTTTTATCCTTTCTTCTTGCTCTATTATCTTTAGATACTCTACCTTTAGCATAAAGTCCATGTCTAGCTCCTGTAAACATCATGGTACCTTCTCTAATATAATGAGTACCATTTAAGAAAGGTGCTCTTGTAAGCTGATCTAAAGAGTACATATGTACATTCGTTAGATTATCTGATGTACCACCAAAACGTTTACCTAATCCATCTGAATCTATATATTTAGATATTTTTTCCATAGAGTTTAGACCATATTTAAAATAAATATAATCTTTACCTTGGTTTTGTCCACTATATGATTCTGTAGCTAATCCTTTTAAAATTATACTAGAGTTGTTAGAATCTCTCTTGACAACTCCTATAGTATATGGATTAGTAGGACAGAGTTTTGCTTTTATATTGTCTGGAATATTTATGTTTGTAAACTCTATTCCTATTACTACTGCATAACCATCCATAATACTACTATCTGTTTGATAAGTAGAACCATCACCTGAACTTTTAGGAATCCAGAATGGAACATCAGCATTTGTAGGCATTGTATGGTGAGTTACATTAGCTCCTCCTAAACCACAATATATTTGATTACCATAGCAATCTGTTATACAAGGATAAGTATTTTTCTCTACTTTAGGTTTAGTTTTACCTTTTGCTATAATAGGATATTTTTTATAAATACCTAATTGTACTTCTATGTCTTTTGTTCCTCCTGTTATTATGTTACCATTATCATCATAAGTAACTACACTATCTGTAGTAGGTGTTGTTTCTTGATTATGATTGTTATATTTTCCTAGAGAATCTTCAGAATAACTTAAAGATTTATTTATAGAATAAGGATTATACTCAAATTCAAATCTTTCTCTATTTTCTATAGCAGCTATTAAGTCTTGTGAAGCTTGTTTTAATGTTTTAACTGCTTCTACAGGATTTTTAAGTAAGTTAGCAGGTGTTGAGCCTGCAACTGTATTATCACTTACACTATGGTTAGCATCTGCAGGTTCTTTTTGTTCATTAATGTAATTAGAAAGAGCATTAAACCACAATGCACCTAGTTCTTCTGCTTTAGGAAGATCCTTAGTAATTATGTTTGCATCTTTTTGGTCATCTCTTACATTACAAAAAGAATTAATTTCATCTGTTATTGCTTTAGCAGGAGAGTTTATAGAACCTGTAGTTTTTGAGCTACCTGTAAGATTATTATTTTCATCAAAGAACAATGTTTCTGTAGTAGATGTATCAGTATCATAACATTTACCATCTATACAATTTTTACCTCCGCATGTTTTACAACCACCGCCGCAACCGCCGCCACCTCCTCCTCCTGAGCCTCCTGAACCACCACCACTTTGGTTAGTTCCTGAACCATTAAATGCTCTACATTCATTGCAAGTATTATAGTCTGAATCTCCAAATATAAAATTTGCATTAGGATTTGTATCTATACCTGATATAGAAAAACATTCACTATTAGCTACAATACAACTACCTGTTAAACCTGTAGTTTCTGTAGCTATAGTTATACTATAGTCTGTATTTATACAACTGTTAGCAATATAATATACAAGATTAGAATTAGTTTGCTCATTTCTTTTTTCAGTAGTAGGACTAGTAGGAGGAGTACTTCCTCCACCTCCACCTCCGCCTCCTCCACCAGAGTTAGCGTGAGTACCTCCTATTTCTTCTATAACAGTATTGTCGCAACCTCCTGGTAAACAAGCTGGTGCAATTATATCTCTTACATCTTTATTATTAGTTTCCCAACTATCTATAATACCTTTAGCAAAATCCTTGAAAGTTTCTTGTGTAGGATTGTTTACAGTAGATGGGATGTTATTTCTTATTCTTTTATACAGTAAACCTGTAGTAATGTTTATATTTACACTACCTCCAGCAGAAGAAGAACCTGATACTTCTAATTGTTGTGAAGCTCCTCCACCTCCTCCTGAAGATGAACCTGATGCTTCTACACAAATATTACATCCATAATCAAATGATGTGCCATTCCATACTCTTATAAATGAACTTTCACCTTCTATTTTGTAGGAATCTGCAGGAGCTAATATTGTTTTAGCTTCGTCTGTATAAAGAAGAGTAGCTGTACAGAAGTTATCTGTATCTGTATATACTTGTGTTTGTGTAGTTCCTGCACATCCTCCGCTAAATACAGAGAAGTTTCCATTTTGAGAACTAGCAGGATTATCAGAACCATTACTAGATGAAGATTGAGGTCTTCTTTTACCTGTAGTATGAGATTGTTCTATAGGTTCTATGTAAGGTGTAGGTGTACAACCTCCACCACCTGATATTGCAGGTATGGTAAAACCATAACCTTTTTTACTATTATCATAATTAGGACTAAAAGAAAAAGCATAAGTTTCTCCTCTAAGGTAAGACTTAATATTATACCTTTTCATATCAGACATAGGTACTTTTACTGCAAACCAGTTAGCTTGTATTTGATTAGCTATAGGTTGAAAGTTATACTCAAATTCAGGAGTTGTTCTATAATAGAGTGCTCTATTGTTATAAAAGATTACATCTTCTCCTTCAATATATGTTCTACTATTAACTAGTAATTCTGCTATATCAATAGGAATAAGTCCTTCTGTTCCTGTATACTGAATAGTAAAATGACTTCCTGTTATGTATTGTACAGGGAAAGCTTTAGTTATAGTACTTCCATTGACTATCTCATGAACAAATAGTTCTATTTGGTCAAAGCTACAACTTGCATTTTGTATACTTACTTCTATACGTTTATTAGAGAGTTCTCCTGCAATGTTATCATTTCCACCTACATGAAGAGCAGATGTCATTATAAAAGGATTACTAAATCCTCCTTGATTGTTCTTATATCTTCCTCCTATAAAGTAAGTACCATTAGCTAGAGATCCTCCTGAAAGGACTATTGCTTCAATATGTGGGTCACATGATTTTTTAAATACTTTAAAATATTGACATGTTCTTTGTGAACATCCTTCTCCGCAACCACTAGAAAGAGAGGTAATTAAACCTGCTTTTCTTTTTTCATCTAGAAGTTCTGTTAAATTAAGATTATAAAAAGTTTTATTTGAAGAGTAAACTATCCATAAATCATTAATATATTGATAATGATTATGTATATCTACATATTCACATCCTGACATACCCCAGTCACAACCAAATTCACTATCTTTGGCTACTAGTTTAGTTTCTTCTTTATCATGATTATAAATATGAACTTCTCCTCCTTCTAAAAATACTATTGTTGAATTAAGTTCTGCTATGTATCTTTTACCTACAATAGCTTTAGAGTATTCAGCAACCATTCTATTGGAATGCTCATTACTTTTAAAGCTATTTTGTATATCGTCAGAACTAATTATATTCTTAGCATACTTGTAATCTTGGTTATTACCTATAGATATATGATCATCCCAGTTTAAACCTCCATCAAAAGTATTAGTTATTATTTTTTTTTGTATTTCCTGCATCTTAAAAATCTCCTAATGTGTGCATTTTAGTATAAGCTTTATCGCCTATATATCTATTTCCTGTTTTCTCCCATTTATAATATGGAACAGTTCTTATCCAGACATTTCTTATAAACATTTCCCATTCATCTGGTTCTAGAGTACTTAATATGCCTATAGCTCTTTTTCTAGCTTGAGCTGCTTTAGGTGTTATTTCTCTATGAGTCATTCTATTAGCATAATCTGCTTCAAAGAATACTTTTTGTTCTGAAAGTATTTCTACTATAGAATAATAAATAGCATCATACACTTCTTCTATGTCTGGAATCATTCTATAGCCTTCGTCATCTACAGCTATTCCTAAGTATGCTATAAGTACTGTACCTTTTTTAAAGTTAGTAATTATGTTTGGGTATTCTATGTTGTATTCTACGTGAGAATCATTATTAAAATTAATACATTCATTTATGTGATAAGGAACATTAAAAAAATTATTAGTTGTTCTTCTCATTAACTGAAATCTATCTAAATCTACTCTATTATTAGAGTGATTGTTTCTATCTTCTAGTTTACGTTGCCCATAAAAGAATTTAGCATGATTATAAGCCCATTTAGGATTAGAAATAAGATAATTGTAATCTGCGTCTAGCTTAATAATCTGAGTGTTACATTTATCACTACAAGGATCACATTTTATTTCTACGTCCATGTGACAGTCACTACCATAGATTTTCTTTGTCCATCCTGTGACCTCTTCCTTAGTGACCTCATGTTCTTCTTCTACCAAGTAAAGTGCCTGTGATATGTACTTACAATTAGATGGTAGCTTTCCTTTATAATTGTTAATGTCTATAAGTGCCATCTCTTCTATAAAAGAGTCTCCAGGAATTATTTTCTCAGCTATTCCATTAGCTAAATATAATATATCATCAGGAGCTAAATCTATTTTATTTCCTGATTTAATATTTATATCATTTAATACTCTTTTTATAGAGGTGTAGTTTTTTCTGTTCATAGTTAAAATAATGCATCATAATCCTTAATATAAGGGTCTCTATTACATCTAAAGACTTCTTTTGCTAAAGATAATGTATTTTTTTTAGTTAATTCAAATCTGTAATAACTTTTATTTTTTATTCTAATGTGACTTTTTTCCCAGTGCCACCTAAAATAAAAGCCACTAGAATGAGTATTCAAGTGACGTATTGTTGTTCCATATATTTTAGTTTTATTAAAATCTATTCTAGGAACCATTTTTCCTCTAGGTTTATTTTTCTTAATCCTATGAGTATCAAGATGATAAGGAAGTTTTATTCTTTTTCTATTTACTATTATTTTTTTAGTAAGTTCAGTGAAAAAGTCTTTCATTATTTTTATATATACTTCTTTACTTATCTTATCTTTAATAGGTAAAGAATGATAAAAATCATATATAGTATAAGTTAACTTATATAAATCTTGTCTATTATTACTTACTCTGTACTTCTTTTTGTTTAAACTCATTTAAAAGGATTAGGATTACTTACTATGCTATCTAAGCCATCATTGTAAGTATCTGACATCTGTGATTTTCCTTTTAAAAGATAATTAAGTGCTAATGTATAAAGTTCTGTAAGCATTTCTGCATCTATAGGAAACTCTGCTGTAAGATAATTATAACAAGGATCTAAATTTCCAGCGCAATCATTAATAGCTTCTACTAAGTAGGGTTGATAAAACAACCCCTTAATGCTTATTGCTTTTAAAAAATCTGGTTTTGTAGACCAAACATACACATACACTCCATCTCCTGTATTTTGCAAGTAGTAGTAGCGATTTTTTAATTGTGCTGGTAATTTAGAATAGGCTTTATATTTAATTAAATCAGGATTAATCTCTGATATAATTTCTACTTCTCCTGTCATATTAATAGGAGTAGTTATTGATTTTAAATTTATAAAAAAGGGAATAGGAGTCTCACTCCTTAAAAGCGTACAATTACTTCCTGGTATACAAGGAAATTCTTCATCAGATACTTCCTTTAAGTTTATAGTAAATGTTTGATAATTGCTATCATTAAGCTTTCTAAGTTTAAGCTTTCTTTCTAAAAGAGTAGCTCTAAAGTTTAATAAATGGTTTAAAATAAAACGCCCTGAGTAACCTATTTGGTCACTCAAGCGTTCTTTATCTAAATAATTTTTAAAGTTATATATTACCTCACCATTAGTTATTCTTTTCATTAGTAGTTTTTTCTTTAATTATATCTCGTAGTTCAGCGCACTTTTCATACTCGCCTAATACTTCGTATTCTTTTATGAGTTCTTGTAATTCTTCTATAGGTAATTCTGAAGCATCTATACTAAAAATGTCTTCTCTACCTTCATAATTTTCAAAATCTTCAGCAGTATCCATATTTAAGTTAGTGGGAAGGTTATATAACATACCTCTTATAAATATTTTAAGTATAGGTTCATCTTTATCTTTAAAGATTAAAATATCTCCTTCTTTATTAGAATATATTTTATTATAATGAAACGTTCTTAGATATAATAGTTTTTCAAACCAATCTAAGACTTTGCCCCAAAAAGACATATCATTACTTTTAGGTGTGTACATCATTTATTTTCTATATTTAAATATATATTATTTAATCTGTGTTTTCTATTTACCACTTCTAATAAAACATCATTAGATAATTCATTATAAGAAAATATATAACCTAAAGCAAAATTATTTTTATGCAAGGCATCTCTAATTTTCTTTCTATAAATTCTATCTATATTATTTTTTAAACATAATTCAAAGATATTAGTATATTTACCTATAAATGTTCCATCTTTATAATAAACATATATAGTTTTAGATATATCTTCTATATTAAGTTTATTTTTTATAATATCAAAGTCTATTTTATTGTATGACCATATATGATTATCACTAATTACTAGTCTTTTGTTAAATTCATTGCAGCAATTTACTACCTTTTTTCTAGTACTAACTCCTAATATATTTTCTAATTCATAAGAATTTTTATAAACTTTTTCAAGTTCTCCCCATAAGTTATATTGATAAATAAGTTTATGTATATTTTTATTATAATTTATAAGATAAGATCTTAATTGGCTTTTTCTATCTTCTGTTATTACCACATTAAAAGTTCCATCTCCACCATCTGTTAAGTTGGTTAAAGTACCTTCATTAAGATTCCTTCTACCATATAACTTAATAAACTCTGCCTCTTTTTCTTTTATAATGTATAAATTATCAGATTCATATATTATTTCTACTTTATACTTAGTTTTATTAGCTATGTTTTTCCATAAAGAACTTCTACCATATTTAGTATAAGCACGTTCATATACATAATTATGAGTACAAGTAGATTTATTTTTTACTCTTTTTCTAATTGTTCCTATACCAATATAGAAAGGTTCATTCTTATCTAGTCTAATATGTCTATAAACGTAATACATTATAAAAATAAATTAGCATTAGATATTACATCATTAGTAACTACTGAATAAGTAATTCCTGGTATAGAAGACATAAAGTTATGTTGTTGCCATTTACTTCCTACTTGCATAGCTAAGCAGTTAGTATATGTAAAAAATCTTCCTATCTGCGAACTAAATTGATGTAAATCAAATTTATATATATGTGTTGTTTTATAGTTTAAAGGTATATTTTTATACATAGCTAAACTACACATATAAGTTTCTGTTTTAGGATCTAAGACTAAAGGTAGATTTTTAAACATTTCTTTTTTATCTTTACCATGAGTAACTATAAAATTATGCCCTCTTTTATTAAAAAATCCTACATTTTCTTCAAATACTTCTGTTTTTATATCAGGATATTTAGTATTTAACCATAATTCTAATGATTCTGAAAAAATACCTGCAAGACTACCTGTATGATTATCTTCTCCTACAGAATAAAATGATATATTACCTATATTTTCATTATTAACTAAAGATGTAAAAAATGTTTTACTAGAACTTATAAATTCTTTAAACATTTCTCTATCTGTTAATGAAGATGCTAATGAATGTCCACCTCTAGAAGTATAGTTATTATAAGAATCTGTCATATCTCCACCATATACTACAACTACTTCTTCGTAGTTTTCATTAATTAGTGAGGATGTTTTTAATAAACTATCTTTAAAAGATAATGTTTTCTTAGCAATAGGGGAATCTAAATCTAAATTCATACCTATATGAGCATCACCTAACCACAATATTAATGTTTTACCATTTTTAATATCTCTTTTGGTTTTAATAGGTGTAACTTCTGCTAATAATTCTTCTTTGATGGAAGCTAAATCTAAAGATGAGTCTAATACTTCACCTTGAGTTCTGTACCATTGATCACAAACTTCTCCATCTTTGTTTATTTTAAAAGATGACAAGTTAAATTTTTGTAGATCTGGAACACTTTTAGAATTATCTCTATTATTTAGTGTAGATCCTTCTACAGCTTTTATTGCTGCTTTCTCATGATTATTCTTTAAAAATCTGTAATAATCTTTCTTACATAAATTATCTCCGTTATCATCAGGATAATTAAACATAATTGCTAACTCCCTAAAGGTTTTGTCTCCTTTTATGACTCTACCTGTTCTTAGTTCATTTAAAAAATTCTCTCTAAAATTCATAATTGTTTGTTTAAAATTTCTATTTACTTTCTATTTGTTTACATCGAGCTTTATACTCTGTTATAATGTTTTCTAAATATTCTCTGTTCCATTTAAATTGTGTTTGTCTATTAGAACAGTATTTATCTTCTATTGCTTTAACCCACTCTTCACCTTTAGTCTTTACTAAATGTCTTCTATAACCTATTACATTGTCTCTTATATTCTCTCCCTTAGAGCCTCCAAAGACATTATCCTCATCAAAACCTGCTTCTGGATATAACTCAAACTTTAAGTAGTGACAAGCATCATAATAACGTATATCTTCTAGTTTAGTATGAGTTCCATAACAACAAGGTTTACCTAAGTCTCTTAGTCTAATCCAACGCTGAAACCAGTATCTAGCATCTTTTTTAAGCTTAGATATAGGTGTTAGTTTTTTCTTAGGTTCTTTTTTAGTTTTAGCAGGTTGTTTACTACTACAAGCCTTACATTCTGTTCCTCGCCACAATACACGTTGTTGTTTGCAAGTACTACAAGTCTTGAGTTTTTTGTTTAACATCTGCTAGCTCTTTAGTTATAGTTTCTAATTGTGAAGTTATGTTCATTAAATAACTCTGCAAAGTTACAACTTTTTTTTGACTATTATCATATAAAAACGAAAAATTTTGCAAATTATTTTTTATTTTTAACATATCATCATCTAAAACCTTAATTGCTTCACTAACAGACATCTCTTTATTAGATGATGTAGAAGCTCCTGTAGGACTTAAAAGAGTAGTGTTGGTAGTAAGAGGTACATTATATGAAGTAGTGTACTCAGATTGAATGCCAGTAGCATCCTGAGTAATAAATGTGTACTCTAATCTAATGGGATATTCAGATTTAGGAATATCCACTGATTCTATATTTCGAGGAGATGAATAAAGTTTACCTGATGAACCATAAACATTGACTAAAGATGACTTAATGTTATCTTTGGTATAAGAAGAAGTAAGAGCCGTTACATCATGAGTGACTGTAATAGTGTCTCTACTCTTGTCTACTGTATCAACTTTTACGCTATTAGATAAAACTTCTACATTAGATACAGAAGAAGAAGAGAGAATTACTCTCTCTTCTACTTTAGTTTCTGTTTTTACCTCTGGTTGAGGTGTATTTTGTGTATTAAATTCCATTAATTTATTTTTTAACAAGAAGGAATAACATATTGACTAGCATTTTTCTTTTCAATATCAGTAAATACACAATCTGTAGAATTTGTATAAAATACTGTACCTACTATTTGTTGAACTTCACAAGGAACATTACTAAATCTTAAATTACCACTAGAATTACTTACAACAATACCAGATAATATTGGTATAGCATTTAATCTATTTTGAACTGTTATTACTAAATCTGCAATTGTTGATGTTACTGTTCTACTAGTACCAAACCAAGAATCAACCGCAGTTTTAAATTTAGCATCATCATCTATTCCTGTACAACCAGTAGTTGCATGATCATGATATAATCTATATTCGTGTTCTGGAGAAGCTGAACCAGAATTTGAGTATATTTTATTACTCACTGTATTATTATTACCTATTTTAGTATTAATAGTAATATCTGTTAAAAATACTAATGTTTCAGTAGATATTAAACTAGCTAATGTATAATCAGTAGCAAAAATATCTCTCCAAGTACTTGTATTATCTAACATTAAATCAACAGGTCCTTTATCACATCTAGTATACTCCCAAGGTATAGTAATTGGTGGTTGTGTACAGTCTTCATTTCCTATAAGAGTATAACTAAATACAAAACTTATATTATCTATATCCTCTCCTGGATCTGTATTAGGTGTTGTTAAATCAAAAGTAAAACTATTACCTGTACCACTACCTGTTAAACCTACTAAATCACTAGTAGTAAGTTCATTTACAGCAACTATTACCCAATTAAAAGAGATATTATCAGGATTAGTTAAATTTACAGTAGCTTGTGTAGGACAAGTTGTATTTGGATTTGTAACGTTAAAAATTCCTATTTTATTACATTCAGAAGTAACTTCAAAAGAGTCTGAAGCAGTTGCAGTACATGAAGAATTTCCATTACTAACAGTTACTGATATAGTATAATTACCTGAGAGTGTAGGTGTAAAAGTATATGTAGAATTTGTTGATACAGGCGTTGTTCCACCATTTAAATACCATGCATACGTTGAATAATTAGAATATCCAGTATTAAATGTTACAGAATTACCAACAGTTATGTTTGTTGGAGTATGTTGTATAATTGGTGTAGCTGGTGGATTATCTACTGTATAAGAATAAGTATTACTTGTATAAGTACATTCAGGATTTAAGTTATTAATAACTCTTAAAAAATATGAACCGCTACCACTAGCATTTACTACTAATTCTACAGGTTGAGAACCCCAAGAACCTTGAGCACCTATTGCTAAAGGTGTACAGTTATTACAATTTGGAGGGCCTGCATCATACCATTGATATGTCCAAGCTCCTGTTGCAATATTAGGATTTAATTGAGGTAATGCAGTTAATGTAATTAATTGATCACCACATAAAGGTACTATAGGTCCAGTTATTGTTAATGTAGCTGATGGACAGTTACAGTTTGCGATTGGTAATATAGCTTGATATATACATCCGTTAGAACTTGTAGCTATTAAATTTTCTACATAAGGTACTCCTGTTACAGAATAAGTAGAACCTATATTTGTAGCTGGTATACCAGATATTAAAACGCTAGATATAGTGCCAGAAGAAACTGTTACTGTTGCAGATACATTATATAAACCATCTACACATTGCACTACAATATTAGATACATTAGGTGCAGGTACTATTGTAATAAAAGTTCTAGTAACTGGTGTTGTTAACAAAGTATCACAAGTACTATCTATACTTATAATTTGTACAGCATTACTTCCTATAGAAGTAGGTGTATAAAAATATGTTTGACCAGAAATCATTTGAGTTACATTATTACCTGCTTGATCTGTTATATAACCAGAAATAGCTGCAATATTATAAATTTTACCATTTACACCGTCTATAATACTAATTTCTATAGGTATATCTACACAATAATTTCCATATGCTATAGGAGAAAATATAGGATTTAATACTTGACCACCTAATACCATATTACCAGTCCAAGTAAAAGGATAGCATGTTTGATTATTATTATCTATACCTCCTGTTATAGTATATGTACCTGAAGCTGTTAATCCTGTTATATTATATACTCCTGATTGAGGTATTGGAGGTATAGATATAGAACCTGTTGGACCCATAACACTAAATATAGAACCTGCTGGTGCAGTAATAGTTAATGTACCTGTTTCACCTGGACATATACTAGAAGTTAAAGTTACAGTAGGTGCAGTAGCATCAAATATAGTTTTAGTTGCTGTTGATGTTAAAGCTCCTTGAGTAGCAACTACTGTATAAGTACCTGCTCCTAAATTTGTAAATGTACCTGTACCATTAGTAAGAGGTTCAGTTAATGTACCACCTGATATAGTAAATAATACAGGTTGAGACATATCAAATCCTTCTAAGTAAGAATCTAATTCTACACCTTGACCTCCTTGAGGACAATTTAACCTAGAAGTTGCTCCTGAAGGATTCTCTGTTACAGTTAATGAAGGATTACATGGAGTTAAATCTATAATTTTACTACAACCATTACTAAATGTTACTCTAGCTTGTAATTTTACAATTACTCCACTAACTCTTCCTTGCGGATCTTCTCCTGTAGGTAAGTGACTATTAGATATTGTTTTATCATATAGAGCAGTTAACCCAGGAGTTGTTTTAAAAATCTCTGGAGTAAGTTTAATACCATTTGCTAATACTTCAACTTTATCTATATTTAAAGGACTAGTTTGAGTAAAAGTAACTCTAAACTTATCAGTAACTGAATTACAATCAACAGTAATTGTTGGAGTAGGTAAAGTTACTTCTGGTACAGTTAACATAAAAGTACAATAATCTTCTTCTGTTAATATACCTCCTGAATTAAATTGTATAATTTTAGCAGATACAATTGCATCTGGATATGTTTTAGTTAAACCAGATTTTGGAAGTTGACTTTTAATTACAGCTCCTGAATCTAAAAGAACTTCTAAGTTATATTTTACTTGACATTCAGTTGGTATACTATAACTAGTAGGTAATGTATCATTTATAGAACATACTGAAAACGGATTAATTACTATTTTTTTATCACAAGGAGTTATTGTATATGTAAAATCTTTAGGACAACAGAAATGTACTTTCTGTAAACTATCAACTTTAGTTCCACAACCACAATCAGCTTTAACTAAATAATTATAATTAGAAAGTAATTCACCTTTAGAATTATCTTCAAATTTAGCTGTATTATTTATTTCATCTATCCATTTACCACTTACTAAAGTACCAAATGATTTTCTAAACCATCCACTCTCGTTATATGTACCATCATATATAAACTCATCATCTTCAAAAGTAGAAGTATTAGATCTATACCAAGTAAATCTAGGTCTTTTAGCAGATTTATCGTCTATAACAGAAATAACTTGTTCTGTTTTATATGTAGTATTTATTTTATTACATGTGTCTGTTGTTGCTAGAGCTGAACTGTAGTCTAAAACATATTCAGCAATCTTAGCTGTAGATTCGTATTTAGTACAATTAGCATTCTGAATTTTAGTTGCATCAGCAAACACTTTAATAGTTACTTTAGCAGGATAAGAAACTCCACCTACTGTAATAGTTTTCTTAATGTGAGAACTATTAAGTACTAAGTTTGATATAACATTATTCATAATACCTGTAGAAGGCATAGGAGAAGTAACCACTGTACCACTATAAGAGTAGAATTTACCATCTTTAAGATATTGGTATTCTGCTACAGTTCTTATTTGTGTAGAAACTAATTCATCATCAGCAAAATAAGGAGAAGTCTTATAAGAACTATAAGGAATATCTGCTCCATTTACTTTTTTAAACAATTCTACTTTTAGAGTTATAGCATCACTAGTTGATGTACAAGTTACTGTATTTTTAGTTTTAAATACTATAGGATCGCATTTACATGCTTTTACAGAAAACTCTGCTTTTAATTTACACCCTGTAGTAGAAGTACAATCTTCCTCTTTTTTAAGAGTTAAACCACCTTCACAACCAGTACCTTCGCATTTATTATCTTCGTTACATCCACAATTATCATAGCTTGAGCAACCACCCTCATCTACACAAGGAAAGTTAGAACAATCTACACATTTATTATCATAACATGTACAATTAGGATCTTCGCAAGGGTTCTCATTATCACAATAAGTTTCCTTACAATTATCTGAAGATTCGCATTTTGTACCATTACATTTACAACCTAATGCTTGTTCACACAAACCATTACATTCTAATATATAACAAGGTACACACTGTTTAACACCTTCAAACTCTACACATCCACATTCTGGACCACATTCTGCTCCATTATCACAAGATACAGATTCACAAGGCCAATATACACATTCACCTTTATAACACTTATATCCTTCAGGACATTGTATTGGTTGACAACCATCTTTAGTACATCTCTCACACTCATTACAAGTAGTTTCATTACAAGATGGTACACATTGTTTAAGAAGATTATCCCATTCAAAACCATTACAACAATCACATTGATTATCAGAACAACAGTTTTTACCATCTGTTCTATCTAAACAATCTCCTGAACCTATACAATCAACACATTCTCCTGTAAGCTCAATACATGCTTTATCGCATTTAGGAGTAATAACTCCATTAATACATTCAAAACATTTACCTAAATTAGTAGTAGAAGTACATTCAACACATCTATTACCATCTTTAAACATATTAGGTGGACATTCACAATGACCATTAATACATATTTGATTATTAGGACAAGGAGTATTCTCATCACACTCTATACAAGCATCATCTTTACAGAATTCTCCTTCTTTACATTGATCTACACAAATACCATAATTCTCATCACATTGAGAGCAATCAGGACAATCAGCATCTGTATTACAAAAACATCTTTTAAAATGCTCTGGTTCACAATTGGTGCACGTATCATCAAAATGCAAATACCCTTCTATACAGGCATTACCTACACAGTCGGGTATTAGTTTAACTACTAAATAATCATTTTCTTTATAACAAGGGGTAGCTAAACATTCATCATTACCTTGTATCCATGTGATTTTGCTAGGAACTTTTTCTACACCATTTACGGTAGCACGTATCCTAATCTCATATTTGTTTGAGTTCATTTATTATATTTTCTTTAGTTTTTTTAGATATATTATAGTCTTGTAATATTTTATGAATGAATTGTTTATCTGATGTATAAATAACATCATTTACTTTTAACTCATCAGGTATTTTATAACGTCTTATAGGAGATATAAGAGTTACCTTGCCTTTGGAATCTACTTCTAAACTAAGATTATTATCGTAGATTAATGATACCATTTCAAATGAGAAGTTACTATCTATAAGACAGAAGTATTCTTTTTTATTTAAATTACAAGATGGATATTTTTCTATCAGAAGTTTATAATCTGTAGCACATTCATCTTTAGTTCTATTTATAGTTATATTTAAATCACATAGCTTTTTTTGTAGAGCTATTGTGGTTAAAACTTCACAAGATATTGTTTTTTTAACTATTTCAAAAGAAATATCACATACAGTATCTAAAGGTATTTTTTCTATTTCTATTGTATACTTATTACAAATTTTTAAAGCAATTTTTTCCCATTGCTTTCTATTTACACATTCAGGATTATTTTCTTCCCATATAGATTTATTTACACTATTAACAAACAATGTAGGCTTACTAGTAGTACAATCAAATGTTAATTTTTTTATATAATTCTTATATACAGATAGTTCTTCTGAATCTAAACAAGATGTATTTGCATAACTTAATAATATTAAATTTAAATCTTTAGTAGTATTATAAGGTAAATTATAATATAAAGATTTTTTATTTAATTTTCCTAGTTCTGATAACTTATTTTCAATCATGCAAAGTTACTATTTATGTTTTATATATAGATAGAATTATTAAAACCTATTTTTTTATTTTAGAATTACAATTAAAGTTCCTATAGCAGCTAATGCAGGATAACCATATTTATATATATTTTTTAATAGTTTTTCTCGCTTCGCTTTCTTAGCTTCTAAATCTAATTGATCTTGTGTAGAAAGTAAAAGCATGTTATAATTAGTTGTAATTACTTCATATCTATTAATTTTTTCTCTCATTATAGAGTCCATTGTTTGATAGTGTTGAATCTCTACTGTACATAAAGTATCTCGTAATTG
The DNA here is from genome assembly GCA_964493205.1 of uncultured Myxococcales bacterium. Lineage (GTDB taxonomy): Bacteria > Myxococcota > UBA727 > UBA727 > JABDBI01 > CAZBMJ01. The sequence goes on along the minus strand of CAZBMJ010000002.1, from coordinate 105,215 downwards.
TAATTTTTTAATTACCATAGAGGATTCTCTTTGTATACTATCTAATAAGTGTATTTCCTCTTTAAGTTTATCTTTTTCATTTTTTAAGTTTTCAATATTCTCTCTAATAGATAACATATGATTATATTGAAGTGTCCAAGTTGTATCTTCTTTATTATAAATTATATCTTTTTCTGTTTGAGAAAATACAGTAGTACTTAAAAATAGAAGTAATATTGTTATTAGTTTATTCACTTAGATTGTTTTTATTCGTAGACTTCTATTGAGATTGGGGTTCCAAATAGTAGTGAATTATTAGCTATAAAATTGCTATCAAACGTTAAAACTATAATAGTATTAACACTTGAAATACTTACTGAAGAAACGCCAGCAGAACCAACTGCATTTTTATCTGGATTTGCAATAAATATTGATGTCTTTTCAAATGTAAATGCCGACTCTAATGTTCCAATATACCTACCTGGGTCATCAAAACTCCAAACTACCGTACCACCTAAAGTATTCTTCAACACCGTAGCTTCTGGTGCATCTGAGCCACTTTGAGTAAGTAAAGCTAAGTATACTTTAGGTTCAGCCGCAGCTAATCCTTCTACAGTAGCTATTGTTTCTATTACTCCTGCATCATTTTTTAGTACTAATTTTTCATCATCATTTAGGAATAATGCAGCATCTGTATCGTCTGGTAATTGTACTGAATTGTTTGTTCTTTGTTTTAAATTTAACATGTTATTTTTCTTTTAGTAAGTCTTGAAAGTATTTGTTCAGTTCTTCTGGTTCTATTTTTTCTACTTTTGGTAGTTGTTGTTTTCTTAGTTCTTCTAGTTGTTTTTGAAGTTTTTTTACTTTTTCAATATCCTCCCCAACTTGAATTCTTTCCCTTATTATTTTTATCTTCTCTTTTTTAACTTTCTCTTGATTGTAAAGAGAATCTAATTGAACATTCTTCTTTTTTAAGGTTTCTATTTCAGTTTTTAAATATTCGTTTAAGTTATAATATGTTACTGTTTTAGTCGCCCCGAAGTAAATTAAAATTAAAATTAAAACTACCCCTAAAATTCTAACCCAAAACAGGTTATACCATTTTACTTTTTTTACTGTCATTATTTGTTATACTCTTACGTATTCTGTACCTGTTATAAATTGTTTATTTTCTTCTTCAATTAGTCTTAGTAACCTAACCCTTCTTATTGCTTCTCCTATTATAAACATCTCTTTATGTGAGAAGTTGTCCATTCTTGCTACATTACAATGCATACAAGCTGGAACACAGTTTTCTTTAGTATGGCCTAAGTTATTATCTACTCTATCCATACCAGTTGCTGGAAACCCACAATAAGTACAGCTTGATTCTAAAGCTAATTTTATATCTTCCTTAGTTAAGTTAAAATAGTAATTTTTCTTTCTGTCAGATGTTTCATAAGCTTTAAGTAAAGACATTACTCTATACTTAAATGTCTTATGATATTTATGGCTTAACTCTTTTTTCCTTTCTTTTTGCTCTTCAGTTAAAATCCTCTTACCATTAAACTTCCAAGTCCTAATTTTGGAACACCCTTTGCATTTATATTCAAAACCTAATAATCTATTCTTACTCCTATGAAAATTTTCGGGTGTTAACTCTTTTACTTCTCTGCACTTATAACATTCTCTGTGTGTGCAAGAATTATTTTCATTTTTATTCATACTTATATCTTCTTCTCAAAATGCATTGAATCATAATTCTTTTCTTTACCTAAATTAATCCAACCATATTTATAGAAGATGTCCATCATCTTTTTATACTCACGCCCTGAGAATTGCGCTTGTCTAAATCTTGTTTTTAAGCCATTCTTCTCCGGGTTGAGGTCTATTGCTATAGCCCATGAATGCATTGATTTTCTTGTTCCGTTGCGCATATTTCTACACTCGTAACAACCTCCGAAAACATTTATCTCAAGCTCTTCTAATTTTTTTAGTCCATACTCCCTAAGTAGGTCTTTAAAAATATTTTCTACGTCATCTTTTACAAGTTTGTGACATTTTATTCTTCTCGTTGTTTTTGTTTTATCCCACGCAATAATTAATGGAAAGGGAATAGAAGCAAATGTAAGATTACTCTCTCTACAAGGTTTACCATAAATTTCCTCTATTTCATCATACATATTATATTAATTTTTTCTTGATTTAATAGGTGCTATTACACTGTGTATACCTTTTCTACAATCTTCTAAATCTTTTTCTAAGAGTTTTGTTTCAACCCTTAAATCTCTAACTTCAGCAGTTAGTTTTGCTATTTCTGCTACTAACTCTTCAATTTTATTTTTTGTATCCGCTACAAAGTGGTCATATACTGTTTGCATATTACCAATAGCATCTGCTTCAATTACTCTGGTTTCTGCGGTATCTCTCCTCTTGGTAAAATACCAAGTGGTCAGAGCTGAGATACCTCCCACTATTGCTTCCCCTATGTACTCTGATAAAATTTCCCCTAAATTCATATATTTCTAAATTTTTTTATAACCTGGTTTAATAATGATTGTGTCTTTTGGACAGTTTACTGTTATCTCAAACTTAAAGATAATGTTTAATGAAGGATCTACTTTAGATAGATCGTAAGAGAAAACTCCATCTATGTTTTTAGTTATTAATATTGGTTCGCCCCAAACCTCCCTTAAATCTTGAGTATTATTTTTAAAACTGAATGGTATTAACGATAATAATATAATTGTTAATAACTTCATAGTTTTTAAATTATACACTTATATTAAGAATTAAAACAATACTGGAAGATTAAACATCCCTCCCTTGTTATTTGGTTCTATCTCTTTTGTTTCAAGGAATACCCATTTACCTTTATCATAAAGGTATTTTTGAAATATCCCCTTTTGAACTTTATGAGTTCCGAAGTTATGCGTAACTTGTGTTGTTGTCATCCCAATTAAAACATATTTTAGAGCTTTAACAGTACCTCCATTCTGAAGGTTATTAAAAGAAATATTTGGTATAAATGTAGTTGTAGTAGTTCCAGTGTATTTAGATAAATCTCTTGTAAAAACAAGTGGAATATCATTGTCTTTCCAATTAATAATATGATTATATGTACCACATCTTTCTATTCCTACATTAGCTTCTTCAAATGGAAGCGATGGAATTTTAGTACCATTCTTGATTAGAAATAAGTTAACAAAAATAAACTCTCTCTTATTTGTTGATGTTACCTCGAATATGTTATCATAAACCATATTCTGAGTTCCTAGTATTCCTTGTGGTCCAGATCTGAAATTTACTAAATCTTCAAGGTAAATAAAATAACCTTGATTATTTTGATTGTTTTCAGTAACTACTTTATCTGTAAGTGTATCGTCTTTTAAACACCCGACAAAAAGTAGGATAAATAATAGTGCTAAAAATCTTGTTCTCATTTTTCTTCTTTTTTATTATTTAAATCTTGTTCATTAATCTGTTTTTGTATTACATTTATAACTGGTGCTACTATTTCAAATGGTAGTTTACCAAGTGCTAAACTTAATACTTGTATTTGTTCTAAATTTAATGTTAAATTATATTCCATCTTATTTATTATAGTTTTTACCCCACCCTGTTCCAAACGTTCCTGTGTTTGTATCATTAAGTGTAGACATTCCTACACTAGTACTAAAATTTCCATTTGTTACACAAATATGCCTTTTACATTTTGATATAAAAAATTTCATTAATTTTATTAAATACTTCATATATTTTTAATTAATTAAAAAGGCACCCATACAGTTCCATCATAATATTCCATCCTTGGACCATCAGTGTTAAATCTCATCATTCCTGTTACTGGAGTTGCTGGTTGTTGTGCTGTGTCTCCAACAGGAACTGTTATAGCTCCTGTACCTGTAAATGTGGTGTCTCCTAAATCATTAGTTATCATTCTAACGTTACCATCTCCATCACCTATAACTACATGATTATTAGTAAAAGCATTCGGTACTTGGATGTTAGCACCTATAACAGTATTCGCTTCACCTTCACGTAGATTAATTCCTGCACTGTGTCCTACAAGGGTATTATTATTTGATACATATTCTGGATATACATAACCTGTTCCTGGGGTTGGTCCTGATGCAACAAAAGTTGTTCCTACGATATTGTCTGGAGAACCAATTAATGTAAAATCTGAAGTTCCAACTGTTTGAATTGTATATGTGTTTCCTGGTATTATGTTTCCTGCAAATACTATTGCTCCTATACTTTCCCCCGCAAATGTACCTAAAACAGTATTATTATCACAACCTGCCCTTAAATTCCACAATGTATTGTAGCCTATTGCAGTATTTTCAAAACCTAGAGTACTTAATATAAGGGCATTTCTACCTACTGCTGTTTGACGGGAGCTACCATTAGCGTTAAGCATAGCCGCTACCCCAAGAGCTACGTTATTGTCTCCTGTAGAATTATTTGTGTTTGAGAAATAACCAACTGATACATTACTATTGCCAGTAGTATTGTTCCTGCTACTCTCCCTACCAATTGCAGTATTTTCACTTCCAGTAGTATTATCAAATAATGTTGAAGCACCAACAGCTGTATTGAGCGTACCTGTTGTGTTGTTAACCATTGAATAATAACCAATAGCAGTATTTAAAAACCCTGTTGTGTTATTCTCTAAACTGTTGTGACCTATTGCGGTATTGTAATATCCTGTGGTGTTTAACCTCATAGATAAATTTCCAACCCCAATATTATTATTTGCCGTACTATTTTGCATAGAATTTAACCCAATAGCAATACTATTATTTCCAGTTCCGTTATACATTGCTCCCCTACCAATAGCTATATTAGTAGACCCAGTGTTTTGATATAAGGCAGATGACCCTATAGCTATATTGTTTGAACCTGTTGCACCATACCCTGCAAAATCACCAAACGCCTGATTTCCTGAACCACTAACGTTTAACTGTAATGCCCTTACTCCAAATACTGTATTAAAACCTCCTGTTGTAGTATTATACATAGATGCAAAACCTATAGCAGTATTATAATCTCCCGTTGTAATTGATTCTAAGGATAAACCACCAACCACCGTATTATTTGCTCTATTCCCTTTACTTTTACCCACTCGAATCCCGTTGACTTCCAAATCACCGTTTTGTATAGTCACTATTCTATTTACAGAATTAGCTGTTGGAAATATACTAAAAATTGACGTGCCTCCTTGTACCCAATTATCTGAAAATGAGTTTAAGTGGTTATATGTAGCGGCTGTCAATGCAGAGCCTTTGGCATCAGATGAACTATCCGAACCCCTTACAGCTTCTCCTGTAGCAAGTATTCTTAAACCGTTTAAAGCTTCTTGTTCTTCAATATAATTTAGCACCCACACTCCACCCATAAATGTATAATTACCTATTACATTATCTGTAAATAGTACACTTACTGTATCTCCATTTGTAGATAATGCTGGTGCTGTCCACCCTGTTAATGGTAAACCACTATTATAATCAGCAACTCCTACTATGTTTGTATGAAATCTATCTGAATCTGTTGTAGTAATGTAAGCCGCCCCATCCCAGATATAAATATCACCTGTAGAATTATCTACATATAAATTATTTTCTGAACCTGTTAGTGGAAAATCACCAAAGGTATCAAAAAATTGTACTTCTTTGTCTATACAGCAAAGTTGTCTCTCAAGTTTTTTTAATCTTTTTTCTATATTTAAGTCTGTCATTATTATATTAGTTCTAATTGGTTAATCCAAATTCTTATTGTAAATGTTCCTCTAACTCCATAAGGAAATGCAACAAATGATATTGTATTATTTCCAGGATAAAGTATGGTTACATTATAACTATGTATTACAGAATTTTCCAAAACTTCTACAGATTTTTCATTAAGTATTTTACCTAACAATGATGGAAAACTTATTGAAACTGTATCTGAAATTTGAGTTACAATACCTTGTATATAATTTAAACTTGTACTATTTATTATAAATGTTTCATCTGTTTGAACATTTCTATAGAAAGTAAATTCTTTATATCCTACACAGCATGATGTATCTACTATAAGTTTTTTAGATGCTTCTAGTTTCATATTAATATTAAATGATTCATCCAAATTTTAATAGTAAAGACACCTAATAAAGTACTTAACAGATTTGGAGTTTCTATTGTAACTGTATTATCTCCATTAAAAGTTATATTAACATGAGCTGAATCCTGTGTAGTACCTAAAACTTGTGTATTAATAAAACCTAATTCATACAAAGATAAAGATGGTATTGTTATCATCATTGCTGTTAATGATATTGTTTGTACTTCTCCGTGAATATAATTACTCGCAGTTTTATTATAAATTGCATAATCTATTGGTTCACCTACTATTGCAGATGATTCACCGTAAAAAGTAAATTCTCTGTACCCAGCACAGCATGCTGTTTCTGCTGGAGTTGGATTTATTGCTTTATGCATGATTAAGGTGTTGCTACTGTTTCAACAATTTGTCTAATCGGTGAATATTTAGTACATCCATCCTCTGTATATTGTATTCTTATAGCTCTTTCTGTAAAACTACCTATAAAAGTATAAGTAGAACCACCTGTTTGAAGAGTTGTAAATACAGGTGGATTAGCAAAAACATCTGCTGATTGCCATATAATATCTCCTGTAATTCTGTCACACTCTCCTGATTGAACTAAATGTAATTCAGGACCACTTATATCATAAATAGTGTCTACAAAACAATTACAACATCCGCAAGATGTTTCGATTTCTAAAGTATCTCCAACTTCTGTAATTGTGACATTATCTCCTGCTACAAGAGTTCTAAATTGTAAATCTACTCCTACTTTTGCACTAAATAATTCTTCTCCACCACCTATATTTGAAGCTGTATTTACTTCTCCTGTATCTGTATCTGTATCATTTGCTGGTAACCAAGTTGAACTTGCAGTATTCCATTTTAATACTTGTCCATTAGTAGCTCCTTGTTGAGCTATTGTAAGTGGAGAAGCTACTGTTCCATTACCTGCTATAGTAGCATCATGTTCTACAACTTGTACTCCCCAATCATCTCCTACTGCTGCAGGAAGAGGAACTGAAGATACAACGTTGTTCATTTGATCTATTAACTCTATATTACCATCATTTATTTCAACAGTATATGTAGTATTTGTATCTATATCTGTAAAATTAGTAGTAAGAACTGTTGCATTAGATAAAGTTATTGTTGCTGTTTTAGTTGTTGTTCCTGTTACTGTAAAAGATACAGGATAAGGATTTAAAACAGGTAAGTCTGAATCTGATAAGTAAGGTGCGTTATCTGTACCTAATGTAAGTATATTATCTGCATCTTGTGAAATCTTCCATTGACATCCACAACTAGTTCTCTCCCATGCTGTACCATTATATTCCCATACAGCAGTTGCATCAATGTGATAAATTGTAATTAAATCTCCTTTCTCAGCAGTATAATTTGTAATACTTGTTAAATAAGCAGATACATCTACAGGCATATCACTATATGGACATGATGGACATGGATTAGGTGTATTATCACAAGTAACTTCTGAGCAAAATATAAAATGTCTACTATCTTGCTCTCCTGTACAATCGTGTGCCCAACCACCTACTAAATCTCCATCTGCATTATAAAGTGCTTCCCAGCAATATGCTTGGATTTGTTCATTTGTTAAACCTGAGTATGCAGGTTGAGCTTTTAATAAAGCTATCTGAGGTGCTGTTAATGTAGAACCTTCTATAAAATCGGCAGAATGGTCAAAAACATCTTTATCATCTATTAATGGATGAAGTGTCATTGTATAAGTAGAACAGATAACAACTGTATCTAATCCTAATACACAACTTAATCCCCATGTAAATGAACCTGGTAATGAAGGATCTATAAATTCATAATATCCTATACCTGTATTTACATTAAAACTAATTATATTTATATTAACTTCTGATAAAGCTACTATATTCCATAAAGCAGTAGCACCTTGAGTACAAGGAGTACTACAAGCTGATAAGTCAAACTTAAGTCCTGAAATACAGTTAGACCCACTTGCTAGTGGATCACAAGAAGATACTTCAAAAAGAATAGTATCTGTTTTTACATTATTTGTACCATTAGTATCTCCTAAACCTGTAACTGTAGCAACTATAGAATATTCTTCAGATAGTCCTCCAATAGGACCATCGAAGTTTAAAACTATGTTTGCATTTATAACTTGATTAGGAGTCATTGCTCCTATAGTCCAAACATCTATTCCTGTATAAGAACCTATAGGAAGTATAGTAGAATTATTAAAAGAAATCTCAGAAGGTAATGTAAATGTTACTTGTACATTACTATTAGAAGTTGGACCATTAGTGATAGTAAGTGGCCAAATTACTTGGTCATTTTCTGCTCTTACAATACCTATTTGCATTTTTATTTAAATTTTTAATTTATTGAAATAGAAGATGTACTATTGATACTAACTTCTGGTGGTATAGGTATACAATCTCCTGTACATTTATCACAAGTTTCATATTCACCACAATTTATACCTACACATTCGTTTTTGTAAACTATGATTATTTTACCTACTTCTGAAAGTCTTCCACATTGAATTTTATACATTAATTCTCCTGTAGCATAGTTATTATTTTCAGGTATAAAAGTTATAGTAGTAGGAGTAATTGTTGCACTCGCTACATTCTTTAAACTTCCTAGAATAATACTATATACAGGAGTTATATCTCCACATGCAACAACAATAGGTGATATATCTATATCAACTACTGGTTCACATGCTGTAGCTGTATCCACAAGCATATTAGGTGCATAGATACAATTACTATTGCACGGTCTAGCTGGTGGACTTAGAACTGTTGGTGTACAAGTACAAAGACCCATTATTTATTATTTTAATTATTAAGCTTCTACTACAGTGACTACGCAAGTAGCTGTAAATCCTCCATCTGTAGAAGTAAAAGTGATTGTTGCTGTTCCTGCTGCTACACCTGTAACTAAACCTGCTACACTTACTGTTGCTACTAAAGCATTAGAAGTAGACCATGTTCCTGTTTGTATTGCTCCTGAAGGTAATACTGTTGCAGTAAGTTGTCTTGTAGCTAAAACTACTAAGTTAGTTAAAGGTAAACAACCGCTTATTGAAGCACTTGTAGCACTAACTGCATCGTTATCTCTATAAGTACATACTGCTGCTTCGGCTGCTGCTACAGTCATTATACTTACGGAACCATCAACTATCATTAAAGCGACTTTTCTATCTATATCACCTGATACAGGATTAAAGTCAGGAAGGATTATGTACCCATCAGGATGAATGTAATATCCACAATCTGGATCTACATAGATCATTTTTTCTACAGGTACTTTTATATTACCTTTAATCCTATTAGCAACGCCTCTAGGAAAGTAAACATATTTATCTCTTGGATTTATTTTTTGCATTTTTATATTGTATTTAACATTTACAATTTAAGTGTTCAAACATTTTTTTTACTATTGTGTAGTGTTCTACTGCGTCAGTTATATTACATATGCGAGCATTCGCTTTTATAAATTCTATCTCTCTAAACACAGGCCAAATATTATCTTGGTAGTTTTCTAATTTAGTATTTACTAATAGTTTAGTATAAGAACACATAATATGTATAAGTATTGCTTCACATTTAGTAAATACATCACCACAATTTTCTATTATGAATTCGTATATACCATCATTACCACAACCATTATCTGAAGGTAAATCACAATATTTGATTATAGTAGTTCCTCCTACTTTAATATCTATTGTTTTAGTTTTGTCTCCGTTTTTTATAGTTAGAGGATGTGTTTCTAAAGGAGAATTATATTCTGAAGTTGTCCATTCACTTTTATCTATAAATAATAAATAATCTTCTTTATATTCTATAACGAAATTAAAACTATTATTTATTATACAGGAACACTTCTTCATTCTTATTTTTTACTTATTATAAAAGAGGAAAGAAGAGGAATTTCTCCCTCTTCTTATTCTTTATTTATTACCCAGCAATATAATTACCAGCTCTGTTAGCGTCTGCATATTCTGCTGTAGTTACAGCATAACTAGCATTTAATACTCTTTCTACTTGATCTTGATCAGAAGCACAAGTAATAGTTTGTAAAGCTTTACCAGGAATAGATACTAACCACGGATTCATAATAGCTTCTATTGAAGTTTTAAGAGCAGTGTTACTGTTAGGAATACCCATACTTAAGATAAAGTTTAATTTACTATCTCTTGATGCTGCACTACCATTGTTTACTTCAGGAGCAAAATGTACATTGTATATACAGAATGTATCTGAACTATCACAATTTTTAAATACACCATGACCCATTGCAGGAGTTCTAGACCCAGGAGTAAATCCTAAATATCTTCCTGAATATTCGTCATATCCATAAGAGAATGGTTCATTAAGAGATGTATCTTGTTTAACAACTCTATGAGCTACTTCATAAGCAAGTCCTCTAGGAATAGTATAGTCTTGGAAAACAAAAGTTTTAAACAATCCTATGTTATTATTCTCGTAAGATGTAGTAACATTAATATCTGTATACAAAGTTTTTTCCCAAGAATCTGGTCTATCACAATATTTGTTAATATTGATAGGTTTAGCAACAACTCTTAAGAAAGCACAAGGAGTAACAGTAGTACTTGTACCACAACCTCTACATTCACCTTGAGTAGTAACTGTATGGGTAGGAAGTCCTGTATCACAAGGGACAATAGGAGTACCTCCATCACCTAACAATTCTATTTCTACGCAAGAGTTAATTAAAATTTTAACTCCATCGCAACAAGGTTTAGCACTACCTGCAAAGGTAGAAGCATCCAAAGCATATCCTTTATCACCTAAAGCAGTATTAATAGCTTTTATGATTTTAGGTATTTGCTGTACTCTTGTTAATGTGTCATCTGAAGGATCTGTACTAAAACTAAAAGTAGTAGTAGTTTCATCTACTCCGTTTACATCTACTGTAATACCTGTAATTGCATCTATTGTATTACAACCTACACAAGCTGCATCTGCTGTAACAAAACAATATTGATAATCATTTTCATGTAAAACATATACATCAAATGGTCTATCTTTGTCTTGATGTTCTCTTACTCGCTTAATTAAAGAAAGATTTTTCTTCAAAGAGTAATTTCTATCTATACCATTAAATTTGTTAGCAAGAGCACAAGCTACATCTTTACAAGCTAAAGGTTGATCACAATCATCACAAGGATCAAACTTAAATTCTACTGTTTCTGTCCATCTTTCATAGTCTCTATAGTTATAGAAACGTTCTGTTTGATCGTCTCTAGCTTCTATAATCATGGTAAAAGAATTACCTCTTTCCATGCAACCTATACCTACATCTACAATTTTAACTTGTCCGCAAGCAGGTGGTTCTGCTGTAGCAGCATATACACTTGTTGCAGGAATCCTATCAAAATTTACTTTTCGCAATACATTAGCATGACCATCACCATCTGTATCTATCCCTTGGGCAATAACTAGGTTTGGTACTGTAGCTGCTGTAACACCTGGACCCACAGAAACTCCTGAATCCGCATTGTAGATAACAATCTGATTATCCCTTAAATTAGGATTTAAACCATACTCTGTACCTACTTCAACAAAAATAGCTTGATCTGCAGGAAAAAGCCCTAGGGTTTTATCTGCTATTAGCCATCTTTCATTAACAACTCTCATGTTTAAAAATTTTATTTATTAATTAATATATACTTTTTCATTAAATAGTATTGTATCTATAGTTGCTTTAAAGTTTTGATCTAAATCTTTCTTTATTAAAAACTCTGCTATGTCTACAATCTTTCTCCATAAAATAGGATCATTTATTTGTAAGTGTTGATCTTCTGTTACTGCATCTCCATCTTGATTAATGTAAATACCATTAGTAACACCTTTTACAAAAGCTACATCAGGAATATGTTTAATATAATCTATATATACTTCATCTATATCTAATGCTCCTGCATGATAAATATGCAATCCTTCTGAATCTTCATTACTAAATGTTTCTCGCCAATTAAAATTAGGCGCATTTAAAGGATCTCTTAGACTTTCTTCTATTTTATGTGTTTGTACATTATTAACAAAAACCTGCTCTAATGTAGAACAAGTTTTTGCTTTACCGTAACAATAACGACTTAATGTAGAGTAGTGATCACTAGGTAATCTAAATACTGTACTTTTGTCATTGTTGGATATTCTTTCTAACTTTTTATGCTTTATTTCTAAAGATTTTAATCTATCGCTTAAAGTTCTATTTTTTTCAACAATAGCTGAATAATTTTCTAATAAAACTTGAATGGCGTGATTAAGGTAAGCATCTAAATCAACTACTGTTAGAGCAGCTTCGTAATCAGAGAATACCCTGTTTAATCTTCGCTTTACTTCAGCATGTAATTTATTTACTTTAATCATTAGTTTTGCGTTAAATCTATAGCTTTTATTAATTTGTGAAGAATTTCATTGTTAATAGGATTCATAAGATAATCTATTACATTTTGTTTTTCTTTACCTATTTGCATTCCAAACAACATATAAAGACTTGTATCTTTATCTCTTTTAACTAATCCTCTTTTGAAAGCTAAATCTACATATTTTCTAGATTCTAGTTCCTCAGATTCTGATTCTCCAATTTTAATAAGAAACGCTTGTTTAGACATACCTAAGTCATAGTTCATCTTATCATCTAAAGCTACATCTTCTAATAGATCTGTAATCATATCTATATCAGTATCTTGGCTTTTAGTAAGACCTAAAACAAGAGCCATAGAACGCTTCTTATCATCAGATGCATTTTCTATAATCTTCTCAGCTTTTTTCTTATTGTCTTTGCTTTTTTTCCTAACTTCTTTATCTATCTCAGCATCTACTATAATATACTTTGCTCTACCATTTAATGCAGGATTTAAATTTTCTCCACCTATCTGAAATCTAGAGTTTAATAAAGCTCCTAGATATAATAAATGTTCTATTGGTGATTCTGTATTAAAAGTACCATATCCTTGATCTAACTTAATTCTTAATTTTAAGTTATTAAAGAATGGATCTTGAGCATTATGTATATCGCATGATGTGATGTATCTTCCAAAATCTGGATGTTTTTTCATATCATTAAATAGCTTACATTTAGCTACTAATTCATCTAACTCTGCACTATTTGTCTCATAACCTTTTATGAGATATTTTTTCTTGTTATTAGAAAAGATTATAGTTCTTTCTCCTTGAGTAGAACCAGGTAATCTTTCTCTATTATATTCTCCAAGACTTCTAAGTCTTTTTTCACCATTATTTGTTTTTTCTTCTAGATATTCTATCATAGGACCATCTATGCCTGTAAATTTTCTAGATAATGGACTAGGAATTATTTTTTTTAATGCCATTGCTTACTTACTTTTTATTATTTTAAAAAAATGAGGCTCGGTATCACACCTCTTGTCCTAAGAGTAACTATAACCTTTAAATTCTAACCTGCAAAAATGATTTGCCTCTATTTATACCGATAAAAATATTTTAATATCCTACTGATGGTAGCAACATAAGACAAAGATTAACATCTTTAATCCTTACACCAAAGGTATCTGCAGCTACTAAATCATATGACCTTCTATCATGAGATGCCATGAAACCTCCTCTACCTGTTTTTCCATTAATAGGACCTACTGGAGACCATGTACCACAAATATAAGTGAATACTTCTGAATCTTTTTTCCTCAAAAGCTCTACGTTACCATGAGAACCTAGACCATAATCCATTACAAAGTACATGTAAGATGTAAGTGGTAATCCTGTATCAGGATGCACAATACCTCCATTAAGTTCTCTGTTATCTAGGATAGGTAAGTGTTCAAATGTTAATGAACCAAAAGGATTTAAATCTACTTGCAAGAAGTGAGGACTCAATACTTTATAACCTGGGCTATTAGAACCAGGATAAGTATTACCTGAACTTACATATTTTTCAAATGGAACATTTATATTAAGCATAGTATATAACTCTCTAATAGAGTCACTAGCTTGCTTCATACCCATTCTACCTGTTTTAACTACAATGTTTGCATTTTCAGCAGAAATTGTATCCCAGCCTACTTCCATCATAAATTCTGCTAACGCATCTATGCTAAAGTTTCCTAAAGGATAAGTTATGATGTTTGCATCTTCCATGAATTCCATCACACCTGGTCCTATACGTCTGTGTAGTCCTGAAGTATGATCTATAATATTTTTACCAGCAGCTCTACCATACCAGCACATTAGTTCTTTTTCCCATTTAGATTCTACTAGAAACTCTGCTTCTACCCATGAGATAACTTGTTGAGGAATGCCATTAATGACTACTCCTTTATCATCTATAGGTTTTAGAACTAAATTAAGATCATGTGCCTTATTAGTTACTTCTGCTCTCTTACCCCAGTCACTTAACCAAGTTTTAAACTTGATATAAGAAGTATTACCTGTAGTTTGGAAGCTACCATAACCAGAAGAGTATTCTGAATAAGCTGCACCTATTTTAATCCATTTTAATCCTGCTGTTAAAAGCTCTGGATCAAAATATGCATTAGGATCTAAAGTAACTAACTTACCTGTATAAATCCAGTCTAAACCATCTTTAATAGGAAGATATTGTACTATCATTTGTTGATCCCATGCTATCTCTGGTGCTAAAGTATCACCAGGAACAAAGTTAGGATTATCTAATTTAATCTGAAATTCATCACCATTATGTCCTGGAAATAGTACACCTGGCATAAGGTTTTCCTTAGCTAGTGTTTCTATTTTTCCTGAACCTTTTAGTGACCATTCTACTTCATCTGCATCTACAGTTCTTTCTCTACCTTTACCAACAAGAGAATCCCATAATGTAGCTTTTTTCCCACTTAACGCAGGTCTTGCTGTAGCAGCGTATTGCATTACACTATCTGTTAATACAGCAGCTTTTTTTGAATTGGGATGATTTACAAGAAGAACATTCTCACTAATAAAGTTACCATAAGGTGCTTGTTTAGCTGATTCTTCGTATATCTCCCACTTAGTAGGTTTTAATCGTGCCATTGTGTTTTAAATTTTTAATAATTTTAATCTGAAAAGTAATTTTTTGTACTTCCTCCAGTTGTAGAGGTTGTTCTATTATTAATTATGTTTAATAATTCTTTGTTAACTTTGCTTTTTGCTTTAGTTGTAAGAGAAGTAAAATCAAAATTATTAGCTAACAACTGCATAAATGCTACTTGTTGTTCTACATCATTATAAAATTCTTTATACTTAACTTCAATTAAAGGAACTTTATATATAACTTTTCTACCTTGCTGATCTACATCTTCTACAATTTCTGTAGGTTTGAAGATAGCAGTTTCTAAATCCTTAGAAATAGAAAGTCCTTTAGCTGAACCTTTACCAATTATATCTCGTATAGTTTTGGCTGCTTGTTCTTTAGCTAAAATTTGTTGTTTAATATATTCTTCTCTTGCTTTTTTATTTTCATCTATAATTTGTCTTTCTCTTTCTTTATGAAAGACTATAGATTGTTCTGCTTTTTCATATAGAGTACCTTTATCTTTAAATACTTGTATCATATCATCTATTTCAGATTCTAGAGTACCTCTTTGTAAAAGATAAGGTTTAACTAATGATTCTAAATCTTCATCAGATTCTTCACCTGTTAGTTGAATGTCTGCTATTTGTTTATTATATAGAGCAGCTTGTAAAGATTGTTGGCTCATACCATTAATAACTTCTTCTATATATTCTGCGGCTGCTTCATATTTAGATGCTACTTCTTCTTTGATAGAAGTTCTTTGTTTTTCTACAGATGATTTAACAATATTAATTAGCTGTTCTGCATCTAGATTTTTATTAACTTCAACATCAATTAAATCTGGTTCTAAGTCTTTTAAACTTAATGCTAAAATAGCTGCATTACTATAATCTTTAAAATTAGTAGTATCCTCTACTTCTTCTGAACTTTCTTCTTCTAAAGATTCCTCTTCAGATTCATCTTCAGTAGTCTCTACTTCATCTGTAGTTTCCTCTACAGTTTCTTCTACTGTATCGTCATCTTCTAAAGTACTTGTATAGTACTCTGTTTCTTCTTCAATGACTTCTGCTTCACGTCCTGTGATAGTTTCATCATCAAATAAATCTTGTATAGAGGTGTTAATTAAAACAGACCCATTATCTACACTAAATTCGCCTACTTTTCTGCTCATAATTTTTTTACTTTTTTCTTACTGGGTGCAAAATTATATATATATAAAATAGCATTGTGATAATTATACTTAGTCACTAAAGATTTTTCTTCTTCACTATGTATTTTTGTTACATGCTATTTTATACATATATAGTCTTTTATCCGATTAATTAATATTTATGTTGTTTTTGTTTTACTTTTAGCTTTTATGCGTTCTCTCTCCATATCAGCTTTAAGTTTTTTATCTAAAAGTTTTTCATCTAAATCTCTATCCTTAGATTTTTCTATACTATCCATATCTTTAACTTGTAAGATATCACTTCTACCATCTTTGTCTATATCCATTTGATTAGCCATCATAGTAGCTCTAATTTTCTCTCTAAACTCTTGAGACTCTCTTTCAGCAGCTTTATTAGAAGCTTCACGCTCTACTTTTTCTCTCTCAAGATCTGCACGCATTTGTTCTATTTGTTGTGCTTGTTCAGCTTGAGCTTGTTGTTGTTCTTGTTGTCTTTGTAATAATTTCTTCTCAGCTCTCTCTGCTATGTTAAGAGCATCTGCCATATTATTAGCCATTTTAAGTCTAATGTACTCTGGGAATGTTATCATTCCGTTTTGTATCATAGCTTGACTATCTTGTTTAATCTCTCTAAGGTTGTTGAAATCTTCTGAAGAGTTTCTTAAGATAATTCCTACTTCTGCAGCATCTAGAAGTTCTTTATCTAGATT
This sequence comes from uncultured Myxococcales bacterium, assembly GCA_964493205.1. Taxonomy (GTDB): domain Bacteria; phylum Myxococcota; class UBA727; order UBA727; family JABDBI01; genus CAZBMJ01. The sequence goes on along the minus strand of CAZBMJ010000002.1, from coordinate 88,271 downwards.
AAGTTCAGCAATAGACATATCATCTAACACATAAGATGCTACAAAGTCATTATCCATAAGAGCTATACGCTCATTATTAATGTGACGATTTAAAACTCTTTCTACTACTTCATTATGAAGAGTAAATAGGTCTTGTGTTTGATATGTAGATTGTTGTATATTTTGTTGACTATTTCTAACAGCTTCAGAAGAAACTATTTGTCCTAGTCTTTGTGGATTATAGTTCATAGCTAGAGCAGCTTGATGTCTAATCCAATCTAAATGTTGAAGGTGTTGAGATATTTCATCTATTTGTCTAAGGTCAAATGTTTTAAATATTTGAGCATCTATACCATTCATCATCTCTCCATTGGTATCTAATGGTAATATCTTACCATACTTAGCCATAGTCATCCACTTAGCAAAAGACCAATCTTTAGGTTTAAGTGATGTAGCTATAGCAAATATTCTACCTACATCTGTATTTTCTTTTTCTTGTATAAGTGCTAACTTAATGTTGAATTTATCTTGCCATTTTTTAGCTAAATCCATTGGAGCTACATTAGGTGTATTTCCAAATAGAGTAGAATACTTAACACCCATGAAAGGCATTGTTATATTCCATGGTTCTAACACACTTTTATACTGATTAGGTACTGGACCTAAATCAAAATATAAATAGTTATCTGCAGAACCAAATTCTACTCTCCTTCCCATAAAAGCATGAGGAAACCAGTGCGTATCTACTTTGATATCCTTTTTAGGATTTTTTTGATATGCTCCATCTACCCAGAATTCTTCATAAGTATTCTTTTTGATATCATATCTAGTAACTAGTTTAAATTTTCTAAGAGATTTAAAAGCTACTGTTTTTCTTGTAAACAACTTATCATTAGAGTTTATGTTTCCAAATTTAGCATAAAGACCTAATAAGAAATCTTGTCCTTCTCTTGTTTTAAGATTTTTAGGTGCAAAATCAAATATACCTGTTTCTGCATCAAACTCTGCTAACTTAGTAGCCATAGGTTCTGGAAACTCTCCTCTATTTCTTGTAGAAGTAGTAGGATCAAATTCTCTTAGTTTTTTAAGATCTCCTTCTGTTATTTCAGCACCATGGTCTCTAAATAAAGTAGCTAAAGTAATTTGCTCTTCATATATTTGCCAATCTTTATCTTCCTCAAACATAGCATCCTCTGGACCACCAGATGTGTATCCTATAGGATTACAAATTCTAGTAAAAGCTTTTTTATGTCTTATACATGTTTCATAAAACTGTCCACCTGATATAAGTAAGTGTTTAAAGTTTTCATCTGTCCAGAATTTTAACTTATCTCTCCTAATAGTGAATTCTGTTATTTGTTGTAGTTGTGTTTCTCTAGGAGATTTATAATCTGAAGCCATATACCTGTCTATATCTTCAGGCATCATAGCTTGAGACTTACCTTGTATTTGAGATTGTGCTTGTTCCTGCATATCAGGAGGCAGCATGTTTATATCTTCTATTTGATTTTCTAGTAACCATTCCTGCATAGCTTGTTCTCTAGTAGGATTGATTATAGTTTCATTTATGTATTCTTGGAATAGTTCTATTCTTTTCTTCTTACGAGAGTTTACATTGTTAAAAGAAGAATCTGTAACTATAGGTTTAAAAGGCATTAATTGTTGCTGTCCATATAAGGATTTAGCAATAGGTGTTATAATGTCAAAGTGAGGAATATCTTCGCTATTAAAATAGTAACCTTCTTCTTCTAAATCTTTACTCATCATTGGAGAATCTACTTGTGTTTTATAAACACCTCTCCCATTATAAAGTCTATAGTTAAGAAGAATTTTTTCTATTTCTTCTGAGTCTAAATGAACAGAATTACAAAAGTAATCTATCCATTCCTTTAACCATGCCCAGTCATTAGATTTTTTTTGCTCATAAGAAGTTTTATGTCTCTTTATGCTAGCATGACTAATAGGTACACCTAAATTATTATTTTCATTCATCTTTAATACGTGTAGTAATTAACGTTAGTAGTTTGTTGTTTTCTAGTTAATTTGTTATAATACATTTCAACTGTTTCTATTGCTGCTTCTCTAGCTTCTTGTTTAACAGGCTCTTCTTTTTCTTCTTTAAGCCATAACCAAAGTAACTTGAGTGCTGCAACAGCATCATATCTTTTCTTGTCTTCTCTTGTATACATCATAAGTTGTTGAAGTATCATAGGAGAGTTTAATTTATGTAAGTTAAGTAATGTTTCACCAGTACTATCTGTTTTCCATTCTGTAAGTAACCATTGTCTTCCTAGTTGTTCTGCATGTTCATGAAGAGCTGGTGATGTCATATCTATACCTACTTCATACTTATTTCCTGGGTCTTTAACAGACTTAGAGATAGTTTTCATAGGTTTTCTTTGTAGAAGATGTGCAAAACCATTATTCTTACAATAACGTACAAAATCTGGTATGTTTGTTTCTACCATAATTTTAGCATTGTAATAAATAGCTAGTTTAATTGCTATTTGATGCATATCATCTACTTTATCTACTCTTCCTATATATTCTGCTACTAAAGCATCTTGTAGACCTAGTGCCCATCCATCTTCTGAAGTACTCTTATATACGAGTATAGCAGCTAAGGAAGTACCTACAACATCATCTCTTACAGGGTCATAGACTATTTTGTAAAGAGACCTCTTTTGTGTAGGAATAGGTATATTTTCTTCAGGTGCTTCATAAAAAACAATACAACCTTTTAGACTAGATTTATATTGATCTAGCTTCATACTAATAATAGGTTTAAGCTGATTGTTAAAATCTAGTTTTAGTTTAACTCCTGTTTTACTTTCATTCCACTCTAGTTCTCCTTTATAAGTAAGACTATTAAATAAGTCTCTTATTTCTACTCTATTAAGCTGATCTCTAAGTAAAGATACAGGAAATATATTAGATTGTCCTGATAAAAACATTTCAGAAGGAACTAGTGGTCTAGCCATCATATATGCGTCTAATGCATATGAATTATCTGCTTTAGATAATCTAGCTCTTTCTTGCATTTCTAATTCAAAAGCTGCCTCTAAGTTTTGATTGCCTTGAGGATCTCTTAATGCATTATCTACATAATATCCTGGAATAAATAATCCTATTTCCTTTTGTCTGTTTTCCCATAAGTCTTCAAAACCTAGAAACTTATATGTTTCTGGTTCTTCAAATACCATCTTGGACTCAAATATACGTTCCATGTTACCTGCAGTACCTATGAGTAAGTGAGAACCAAATTTATTGTTCCTGGTAAGACCAGGTTCATTAGCTCCTAATACTTTAAGTAGAGATGTTAATAGACCTACTTCTTCTATAATAGAAATAATAGGTCCTTGTCCTACTGCTGCTTCTGGGTTATCTTCATAAGTAACATGAACTATTCTAGTTCCTTTACCTTGCTTAGTTACTACTCCATTTATTCTTTCTTCATATTCATTTCTATAAGGAGATTTCTGATTAGATACAGTTAAAGAACCTGATACTTGTTGAAAGAAGTAGCCAGGAATAAAGTCATCACCATCTCCCCATGCACCAAAATTATGTTTTTGATACTCTTCTAAGAATGAAAAGTGTTTAAGTGTATCTGCTGCTTTAGCTAATACTGAACCTATAAGAATACTTGGACCTCTTGTAAGATTAAAGTATTCTTGGTCAAATCTAATAGCACCATGGAACTTAAATGCATGAGAAAGTATTGCCATAAGCCACATTGATTTACCTTGTCGTCTAGGTGTAAGTGCCATTAAGTTTTTAGCTTCATTAGCATATAACGGAAGACCTAGAGGTTTATCAAATGTCTTATATAAGTATTCTCTTGGATGTATAAATTTCTTATAACTACCATCAGGTTTTAAAACACCTTCTGCTCTTTGTAGTTTTAATATTTCTTTAGTATTAAGTTTTTCTCCTGATTCTAATTTTCTTATTAACTCATGACATGTATATTCATAATCACCTTCAAATCCTGAGAAACCTCTACATATAAACCAGTTATAAAAAAATAACCACTCTACATCTCTTAGACTAGGTGGTAATATTATGGTTGAGTTATTTCTTTCATCTTCATGTTCTATTACACAAAAGTTAATATAATAGTATAGAACAGGAGGACAGAATCTCCATCCTCCTTCATTATCATTCTTATCTAATCCCCATAATCCCTCTATACATCTCTTCTCTTGCTCTTCCCAGTAGTCTAAATAATCTTTTGTCTCAGGATGATATATTGGATGATCTCCTATTACAAAAGGTTTAATATTAAAAAGCTCTGGAAATAATCTTACTAACTTAATACTCATTATCGTTTCCTTTTCTCTCTTACAGATAGTTGAGCATTTCCTCTAATTCTATTTTTACTTTTTGCTTCAACCATTCTCTCTTTTACTATTTCTAATCCTGCCCACATTTTACTTAGTTTATCCATAATTTGGATATACTTACCAAACTGTTTATCATCATCTAGTGACAGAGTATCTAGATAAGATGTCATTTCTTCAAACTTACGTACATGTATTCTATAAAGTGTTTGCTCTTTTGTTAAAGCAAATTTAGAAAAATCATCTACTAAGTTTTTATATTCTTGTGTTGTTGTATCTATCTTATAATAAGATTTTTGTACTTCTTCTGTTCTTTCTTTGATATTGCTTATTCTAGCTAAAGGATTATCTTCTTGATCTGCTTCTTCTATCATAAACATTGCCCAACATATCTTAGATGCTATCTCTGGTTTATGTTTAGTATATACATCAGAAAATCCCCTTATAGTACATATAAGAGGATTCTGCTCTTTAAAATCATGTTGAGGATTTCCTTTAATTACTGACATTACTTTCTATTCCTAATATTATTAATTCTAAACCTTCTATAAACACTACACTATACTTTTTATATATCTGTCCTTCAAAGTGCATAGCAGATTCTACTCTTGGAGTTTGCTGATTTTCTAAAGGATGATATAGAGGCATACTAAAATCTGTTTCAAATGTATCTCTAATACTATCGTAGTTAGGAGTTATTGTTACAAACTTTTTATTACCTTGTTTATAAGAATCTGTTTGTTTTGCTTCATCAATAATATCTCTATAATGATTTACTTCCTTTTCTATTTTGTACATTTTTGTATCTTGTGTAAATTATATAAAATAATAACAATATTACAACAACTATATTGAAAATAGTTATTCCTAAAAAATAAGACTTCAATAAATACAGTATAATCATAACAATAATTATTATATTACTATGATTTAATATCCACTGTTTAATCTTCTTCATCATCTAATACAACTATATCTCCTAAATAAACATAATCTTTCTCCTCTAGGTCAAAGTATCCTATACCTGCCATGAGATTATTACCTTCTCCATCTTCTATAGAACCTTCAGGAAAAAATACTATTTCATTATGTCCTGCGAGATGTCTAATTCTTTCTTTTAGTTGTTGTACTGTCATAATTATGTGATTAAATTATATACTTCTTCTTGTGTAATTTGTCTGTAAGTTTCATCTTCTTTTAATATAAATGATGGTAATGATGGTATAATATTTATATTAAAGTTTTCTTCATGTCTATTGAAGTTTTCATGCACTTCATTCCAGTATTCATTTATAGTATCTCTAGTATATTCTTTAGTTTCATCTGCTAAAGAAATATACTCATACTGTATATGAGGATTTTTAAGTGTTTTTTCTATATGTCTTTTAGCTACTTGACATCTACCACATTGTTTTGTACTTAGTTGAATTATTTTCTTACTCATTTTTTTTTTATTTTTATTAATCCTTTATTCATATGTTAAAAAAAATTTAATAAAAGGAGGTAGAAGTTACCTCCTTTTATATTTTTGTACAGGAGATGGAGTTGTACGATAAATACTATATTGCAAGATTATGCTCTAGTAGTATTCAGATAGGTTAAATTATTATATTTCCTGAAAATTTTAATGTTATTTTTTGTCTATCTTGCTTAACTATCTTACTCATTCCTTGTATTACTATTGTTGGCTCTTCAAAGAAAACATTTATGCTTTTGCTATAAGGAATTTTACCTCCAGGATAATTTTTCTTATCTGCATCACTAAAAGGATCTTTAAATGTAGCTACTACTTTATTTCCTACTTTCTTGCAATCTGCAGTACATCCACATCCAGGAGATATTTGTTTGATCTCATTAGGATCTCCTTCAAAAGGAAACTCCATAACGATACTACCTCCTTTAGGAATATCTGGATTTACTAAATCTATATTTGTAAATGTTATCATTTCTTCTTTATTTCTACGTTGAATATTAGTTCATTATCTCTTAAAAAGGTTTTCATTTCTTCGTCTGTTAACATCTGCCCCCATTTACCTGCGGAACATTCATCTGTTATTCCATTAAGTCTTCCTTCTGCATTACAACCACAATGTAAACATTTACCTGCTTGTAAACAATCTCCACATTTAGCTACTCTATAAGAGTATTGTAAGAGTTCATTTGTTGTTAGATACTTTTCTGTTTCTCCTGTTTTCTTTAAACCTAGTTTAAGAAACCATACATATACAGCTTTCCAACGTTTAGGAGAAAAGATATCTTTCCAGCTATAACCTTGCTTATATCTTGCATGTAAAAGTAACATACTAACAAAGAAAAGGATTACTAATAATATTATCATTTTTTAGATTTTTTATTTTTCTTTTTAACCTCCATTTCTACTTGTTCTTTAGGTAATCTATCATATAAACTTGTAATATAGTTTTTATATGCTTCTGGATAATGATATTTTAATTTTTCTAAATTAATAGGAGTACCTTGACATTGTATATATGTTCCTATTACTGGATATAAATTATCTTTTGTTGAGCAAACATTTTTATTATTACTATGTTTAGTATTTACTAAATATCTACATTTGTCTGAAAATAAAATTATAGTATCATTACATGAAAATCCTTCATCACCACAACCACTAACACAAGGAGAATTTTCAGGATTTTTAAACAATCCCTTAAACCATCTTTTTTCAAATAATGCTTCTGTTTCTCCTACTATTCTACAAACATATGTGTAGTCGTTTTTTACTATAATATCTCCTTCTTTAAACTTACTCATCTTATATACTTTTAGTTTGTAATATTCTATAAGGAATACAAAATGTATGTTGATCTTCCATAGATGTATCTGAGAAAGGATCTACCTGATAGATGTAATTAGACCATTCATTAAGCTTTCCTATATACATAGGAGGCATAGGATATTCTCTTTTTAGAGAAGGTTGTTCTGCTACATCTTTAGACCATTGTACCCATTCATGACTTAATACGTTCTTTCCATAAACTGCTGGTAGTTTAACTATATCTCCAGGTTTTAGAAAGTCTACATTAGAACTAAGTATTCTACCTATAGGAAGTACTTTATGAAAAGACTTTTTATCTTCTTCGCTTAGAATAAGAACTGAACTAATATTTTCAGATTCATTATAATAAAATAGACGAATAAGAACTGTATCAGGAACAAGTAATTGTTCATTAATATATTTATCTTCTAATGGAATTTTTAACCATTCTTTATAAGATGCTTCCATTGCTTCTCTACTAATTCTTTCTCTCTCTCTTTGTTTATTAATTAGTTCAGTATTATCTTTAGTTAATTCTAATACTCTTGTTTCAAGTTGTTCAGGTGTTGGATTAGCCCCATAATTAAAAGTTGCTTCTCCTGCTCTTTGTTTAAGTTGCATTTTAGAACTAGGAATACTAGATCCATTCTTCATGTTCATTAATGTAGGTCCGTTTGTCATTTCTTTCTATTTACTTATTAAAATAATTATTTTTAGTTTTATTTACAAATTCTATTGATTTAGGTGCTATGTTAATTCTAAGAATATTATTTATCTCATTTTTAACTTCTTCTATCTCATCAATATTGTAAACACTTTCTCTTATATAACCGCCACCTTTTGTGTCTGGTTTTGTTCTACCATCCTGTAATACTGCTAGATAATTAATTAGAATAGCTAAATATTCAGGAGTAGTTAAATTTTCTATATCTCTTATCCCCATTGCTCTATAATTTTATTTTCTATACTTTCTTCTGGAACAATTAAATTTCCATTCTCATCTAAGTTTATACTATCTAGATGTTTATCTAATGTACTTCGTTGCATCTTAGGAACAACATACGTAGTTCCTTTATAAGTAAAATAAGATTTACCTTGTAAGAATGCTTTGTATGCTTTTTTAGTATAAGTTCTAGCATTAAAATTAGGATCTATAATATTACTTTCTTCATCTACAGGATGTTTTTTAATCAACCATGTTTGTGTAGATAAAGCAAATACTACTGGATCATTCTTCCTCGTCTCTGTTTCTTGCTTCATATATTATTACTTGTTCTTTTAAATATTCAAAATCTTTTTTAACTCTTTTTGATTCATTACATAATCTGTCATAGGCACTGAGAAAAGCTCTCAAACGTTTAAAATTATAATCATTTAGAATACCTCCTTTTCTTAAGTAAATAGAATACTTCAAGAGCTTATTCTCAATGTGCCTAAGACGAGGAAAAAATCTTCCCCAGTTATGTAGTAAAATATTTGGCATCTCTTCTAGTGCCATTGCTTCTCTTACTGATAGAAATGTATGATTAATCATCTGTTCTATTAAATCTCTTTCTACCCTATGTTTTGAAGATAGGGCATTTATTATATCTTCATTTTTATCATAAAAGGTCATCTTGCTACTGATAGTTTATATTTAATTTCTATATCATTAGGAATATCTCTATCTGTATAATCTAAAGCACTTAATAATTCAAAACCATCTATAGTTTGAACTAACCATCCTTTATTTTTTAGAATCTTTCTATAATTATATACATCATCAGGTTTAATGTTCATAAGCTTTGCTATGGTCTTTACCATCTCTGCGCTTTCTAAAGTATAACCTTCATTAGACAATATAATAGTATGTATTAGAAATTCCTTTTCTCTATCTCTAAGACCAAATTCTTTAGGTAATTTTAAAATAAGAGCTAAGTCTATCATTATAGATAGTAGTTCATATTTAGAATTTAGTTTAATTATCTTCATTGCTTTCTAACTTTAGTGCAAAGTTACGAAAAATATATTTAAAAAAGAAGGGTATTATTAATTTCTATGTTAAAAAAATAGGATAATATACAAAATAAGTCATTTTTTTGTTGTAACTTTGCAGTTAAATGAGTAAAATAATAAATATATGATAAAATTTAATTCAAAATTACACACTTACGAACTAGAGAATGAAGTATATACTTCTGTTAGTACTTTGATAGGTAAGTACAAGCGTCCTTTTATGGGAGATCACTACAGTAAGTATAAAGCTTATGAAAGGATTTTAGGTAAAGGAGAGTTTAAGCGTCTGAGACAAATCTCAGGACTTCATCATACTGATCCTAGGATTATAAATTTCTTTCGCTCAGTGGTCTCTGATGAGCTTGTAGCACCTGTTATCAAAGAGATATTAGAAGAATGGGAAGATAAGAGAAATGCTTCTATTAAAAAAGGAAATGATTATCACACATTTAAAGAACAACAAGCTTTAAGAAGTGGTGTGTGTATTAATCCTTACACTAATATAGAATGTAAGACTATTCCTTCTAGTATTATTGAATTTAAGAAAGGAGAGGAAGTTAGAACTTCTTCTGTTAAACAACTAATAGATTTAGAAGATGGTTTTCATCCTGAATGTATATTATGGAATTCAGAGGTTAAAATAGCAGGACAAGCAGACCTTGTATTTATAGATACTATTAAAGGAGTAAGGTATATAGATATAGATGATCATAAGACTAATAAGGAAATAAAAACTGCTAATTTTTATGGCGGTAAAATGTTAAGTCCTTTAGACCATTTAGGCTGCTGTAACTACAACCATTATAGACTACAGATAAGTGCGTATGCGTGGTTATTAGAGCAAGGAGGATTTACTCCTAGATATCTGGGATTTACACATCTAAACAAACCATATAGATTTGAATACATGAAGAAGGAAATAGAGAGTATTATTCCAAGAAAAATTAAGTATGATTTTTAAACAAGAAAGGAGAGTAAAAATACTCTCCTTTTTTTTGTTAACAATTCTTTTTAACTTTACCTCCTTTACTCATTTTAGTAATTTTAGGTTTTGGTTTAATTTGTTTTTTCATATTAATTTGGTTTAGTGAATAAATCATCAGATTGAATCTCATCTAATGTAACTGCTTTTTTAACGCTAGATGTATAACTTGCATAAGCAAAACTTCTTTCTTTACTTGCTTTCTCATAACCTAATGCATTATCTGCAAATTGTAGTATACTATTTATACCTATGGATTTAGCTATATCTAATGCTTTCTCATCACACCCCATAAACGTAATACCCCATTTATTTTCTTTACCTAAAGATATTAATTGTTTTACTTGAGTTGAATTACATTCTACAGAAGAGTTTTCTTCTCCATCAGTTATAATAGATACAAATACACCATCTACTCCTTTTGGAACTAATTCAAATGATTTCTTAATAGCATCAAATAATGAAGTTGATCCTCTAGTTTTATACTTATCTATCATTTCTGAAGTTAAAAGCTTAGAATCTACTGTATTAACGAGTACATTAAAATCATTAGAAAAATCACATACAATAGTATGCTGATTAAGTTCCTTTTCTTCCTTAATATCAGAGAATAGTTTCATTAAACCACCTTTAACATCTGATACTCTATTTTGCATACTTCCTGATGCATCTACTAAAATTAAATTACAAATTGTTTTCATTATATTTTTATTTTTATATGTCCTACTATATTTACTCCACTATAGAGAATTAAACTATATGATTGATTAGTTCCTGGAATATCCCTTCTTAAAAAGAAGAACATTGAATTATCAAAACCAGGTATATGAATCATTTCTAATTCACTAAAGAATTCTTCTTTTCTTAATTTAGTTAATCCATAATAACCTCCTAACACATACTCAACGTTTAACTCTTCAAAGATAGGTTTAAGTTCTAGTTTATTATAATCTTCTAAACTTATCTCAATTACTTTCATCATTTATTGTTTAAAAGATCTTCACCTAATTCTTTTACAAAATCTACTAAATCATCTTCTCCTACTACAAATAAGAATACTTCTGTACCATTGTAGTAGGTATCATTTAATTCATCAAACTGTTCTTTAGTTAATTCTAAAAGAGTACCAAATGATACCATACCAGTTTTGTCTCTTTTAATTCTTGGTTGCTGTACTACAGCTTTGTGTCTAATTATCATTTTTATTTATTTAATTATTATTTAATATTTTTATAATTTCTGCTACTTTATTTGTTTCATCATAATAAGGAAGTTTATGTTTCTCAAATGAATAAAGTAGTTTTAAAGCTAACGGTTTAAGTTCTATATATTTTTTAAAATCCATATTTTTCAATATCACTTAAACATGATTTAAATTCTTCTTTTAAAAAATCAGCATCTTCATATCCTGTTAATCCACATAACTCCCTTGTGTAATCTAAGGTTAACTCTTCTCCTGCTTTAATATCCTTGATTGTAACCATTTGAAAAGCTTCATAATCTTCTTCTTTACTAATAGGAAATAATTTACAATTAGGATCATTAGAGTGATTAATGAATCCACCATAATTTACTCTATATAAAGTTCCTTCTATTACGTAGTGAGTATAACCTAAAAATACGTAAGTATTTTGAAGTGGTATATCTTCTGTAGCAAATACACCTAGTCCATGTATAGAGCTAGGTTTAATAGTTAGATTATCAGGTAAAGGTTTATATGTTTTCATTTTATTCTATTTCTATTATGTTAGGAAATAATTCTAATGTTTGTTCTCTAGAGAAGTAAATATCTCTATTGTTCTTAAATCTCTTTAAATCTTTTTTAGAAAGTCCTAGTTCTTTCCATCTAGCATACCATGTTTTATTATCTTCATTAATTCTTTGAGTTCTTCTATTAAAATGTTTATTAGATACACTGTGTACCATATCTACTTTATGTATCATAGATTCTCTAAATGAAGGCAATGCATATATATTGAAGTTTCTTAAATACCACAACATAATAAAACCACATGATTGCATTATATCAGTAAGATATATAACTAGTTTATCTGCGTACTTATTAATAGAGTTTATAAGAACATGCATATATGCATTGTGTCCACCATTGGTTGAGATATAGAGGTCTACTGTTTCTCCTTCTTCTAATCCTCGCATAATGTTATCTAGGTCTATACAGAATTTCTCTACAGAATCTACGTTAATTTCATCATCAAATATTATTGTCATCTTTTGTTTTGTTTAATAAATCTTTTAATTCTTGGTTACTTAGCTTCTTATAATCTTTAGGTGATTTATGTATTTGAGATTCTTTTCTCTTTCTACCTCCATCAGGATTCATATACCTATCAAAAGCTTTATTTGTTTTTGACATCACTTATTGTTTATATTACTTTAAATTCTATTGATTCTATATCATAATTGTTTTCCCACTCATATTTTCTATTATCCTCTTCAAGATTTTTTGTTCTTACATTAATAAGATCTTCTATTTGTTCTGCCACATTAAATGCAAATGCACTTATTCTATCTTCTGACATATTTAAATTTACACAAAGTTACGAAAAATAATTGACATATATTAGGTAAAACAAAAAAATCCCTAATCTAATAAAAGATTAAGGATTTATATTCAGATTAAAATTAAAATTTATTTGCTTAAATCTCGTACTAGCTTTTCAAGTTGCTCTATACGTTGCTTATATTTTATTATTTTTTGTAATTTATTATTTGTAGATTTTCTTATAGGCTTAGCTAATTTAATTAATTTCAACAAATCAGCTTCTGTTATATTTTTAGCTTTTATATTATCTAATCTTAGAATTTTATCGTAACCTAAATCAGCTAATTGATTAGTTCTTATTAAATCTTTACCTCTTTGTTCATTATCAGAATGATAAAAACCATCTACTTCTATAATAAGATTATATTTAGGTAAATAAAAATCTACAATTCTAAAAGCTTTATTATTTTTTATAATTTTTTGAAATTCAAAATCTATTTTTAGAGATTTAAGTTTCACCTTAATAACTTTTTCAGATTGAGTACTCTTCATTATTAGTTGTTGACGATATTTATTAGCAGTATCATCAAACTCTTTTAAAGAATCTTGTAACTTACTTAGTCTTATTTTTACTTCTTCTAGTTCCTTTATAATAGGCTCTATTCTCATATTTACTTAATTTTAGATATACCTCAAGCTATCCAATCTTGGAAACCCTACTCGCTAGCTCATAGGGGGTTTAAACGGTGAAAATTTCACAGTTACTTCTTTTAACCAGCCTGATGTTTTTGTATATAGTCTTGTTTGATAGTTTGCTCTTCACCATATCATAGGACTTAGGTTAGGAGTTTTATTGAACGATACTTCATTACTATTAAGTGTATCCTCAGAACTTGAACTATATAATTAGCAGCATCTGATAATTACATTAAACCAGGATTTCTCCTCAAAAATGTAGGTACAGAGTCTATGCTCAAAAACATAGTGCAAAGATACGCTAAATAAATTTAATAAATGGGGGTAAAATGAAAATAATTTAAAAAATATTAAAAACTATTCTTTAGGTATAGGTATCTAAGTCCAGTCCGAAGGATATATAGTGTTTTAGCTGGACTGGACTTTCGGACTTTATAATATATTTTAAATTATTTTGTAGATGAGTTTGTGTCTGTAGTTACAAAATATAATGTGGTACTGAGTTTGTGTACTTGTACCACTATACCCCCGCCCCCTTTTGCTAAAAAAAAGTACCTCCCCCCCTTGCTCTAAACTTTTAAGGTGGGGGTGGGGTACTAGAAGTTATGTTTAGTTTTCTCTTTGCTCTGTGCTAGTTCCTGTGCAGTGCAGCCTGCAGCGTGTGCTGTGTGTTCCTAGTGTCTGTCTGTGTACTGTGTGATGGTAGCAACTGTTGTTGTGTGTTGTCTTGTTCTTGTGTGTTGTGCTCACTACTATTGTTAGTAGCAACTGCTAATGCGTTGTTGCTGATGCTTAGGCGGTTGTGGTAATTAAGCTTTGTACTCCATCACTCTAGATATATTTGAGTGTACATATTTCATAACATTAAACCTTTAAATCATGACATCCTACACAACTCAAACATTCAAAGCTGCATTTGATGCTGCTACAGCTTCTGCTTTTGCTCTTAGTCCTAAGAACGTATTGCTTTGTGCAGTGCGTACCACCAAAGGTGAAGAGATTCTTATCTCTGCTGCTAAGGGCACAGGGATTAAAGCAGGTGACAGACTAACAGGATTAACCATCATTCATGGTGCTAACGCCCAAGGTGAAGAGAGATTCTACGCTACAGACAAGGCTAACAGCATTTTTGCTGACGCAGACTTTGCTGCTTTGTAGCATTGCGCAGTAAGACAGTACCACTAAGGCAGTGGTTTAAATGGAGCAGCTCATGCTCCAGCTGTTGTTACTTTTTTTCTTTTTGTACTCCTTCACTCTGTTTATATTTGCAGTTATATTTAATTATACTGCATCATTAATAAGATTATTCACCTCTAAATATAAATCTTATGGTATCAGTTAATGGAATCATCATGACAAGAGAAGATGCTCTTGCATGGGATGCAAAATAGATAACTTAATAAACTAGCTAGCTTATTTAATCATCATTCTTTTTAGGAGAAGAGCATGAGTCAAGTAAGTTAAGCTAGTTTACTTTTAGTTTAATTATTTTTTGTACTCCATCACTCTGATTATATAGGGTGATTTTATACCTTTAGTGATATAGTTATAGTCTATTTAGGCTATACTTGTCAGGCTTTATGTATAAATTTAGGTAGAATTATTGTGAGATAAGGCTTTGATAGTCAAGGAGTTATGAATATGCAACTGTTTGGTTGCAGATAGAGCTTCCTATACATTACAATCACAAATATACTCACTATAATTTACCTCAAAATCACCTAATTATGACATTAATATGTATTATTGTTACACAGTCTTAATCCTTCTTAACTGGACTACTGGTTCTGACGGTCCTGATACTTTTCTTTTGATTTTATAACCTCTAAATAAATAGTTATGAACAAGTATATTTTATATTTAAGCTGGAGTGGTTGGGGTGATGGTTTATCACCAATAGCAACAAGTAATTCAATAGATGATTTAAAAACCATTGCTAAATTATTTATATTAGGTGAAACAAGACGTATAGGTTTAATATACTCTTACAACAATCACATTTATGAGTTTGCTAATCAAATAAAAGAAAAACCTATTAAGGTTATGGATGAATTATTTAATGAATTAAATTTAAAAAAAACTTATCAAAGATTTCATCACAAAACAAAAAATAAGTTTGCAGGTAATTACTATAATACTGCTAAATACCTAGATGATAAATTATGGGATATATTTAAAAAATGGCTATTAAACTTCTATTATTTAAATAACACCTACCCTACATCTGTACAAATTTATAGAAAGGTAAAAGAAATACTTCCTAAACCTTTAACTTACAACAAACATTTTTAGTCAATACATCCTCAGGTTTCCTGATAAGATGCATACTATCTATTAATTAACCTTTAAAATCAAACTTATGTATTACACATTATTTAAAAAACACGCAAACCTATTTTACATAGGTCTTGTTTCTCTTTTCATGATTATGGCTGCAGCATCCACGAATGCACAGTCTATTAATAAGACTACCACAATGGTGACAGTATCTTATTCAATAGATGAATATGAGAAAGCTGTTAAAGCATCTGCAGGAATGATACCTTCTAAGAAAACTCTTGAGTGGACTGCCGAAGGTAAATGGCAATCTGTTTATAGTGGGAGTGCTTATACTCTGTACCATAATGGTGCAGCAGTTTATAGTTCAACCACGATAGCAGCTATTAGAGCAAAATACATTAGTGTACTGTTGGGAATACCCATGAAGATACCTAGTTAAGTATTCTCCATGTAGTAGTGGATCATAACTACCTCAGCAATGGGGTAGTTTTTCTTTTGTATTAATTAACCTTATTATATAATCTAAAAATTAATTTTTATGGCACAAATTATTAAAAGCCTAAGTGATTTATCTTCTCTTAACAAAGATCATTTTGTAGTGGAGAGAACAAATGGTATGATTACAGGAGCATCTGGATTAAATGTCCAAGGTTTTTGGAAAATGCTTAAGAATAATCTTCAGAACTTATTTGTTTTGCAGGCATTTGCACACGTAGGTTTAGCTCTTGATGGATTGGACATTACAGTTGTTGATAAAGAAAAATCAGAAACATTTGTCAAATGGTTACAGGAGAAGAGAGCTTATGAAGCAACAGCAACTCAGAGTACAACCGCAGCATATGCAGGAACAGCGCAAGCACGTCCTGTAATATTATCTCCAGAAGAAGAAAATGCACTACTTGCAGATTGGGATACAGCAGTTCCTGAAGTTAAAAAATCCCGCAAGAAAGAAGTAGTAATTTAAGAGTTAGGACATGTGTTAATAGCACATGTTCTTTTTAATTGTTTATTATTTAATTATTTAAATTTATTGTATGTCAAATTTTGCAACAGTTGTGGCTCATCCACAAACAGGTTTAGTTGTTACACCTTCTACTAAAAACCCTGATTGGGGTACAGTAAGAGTAGACAGTAGCACAACTTCATTCAGCAATGGTATCTTGAACAAGAGCAACAGAGTTGCTTTTATCAGAGGTAAATTAGTTGATTTGAAAGGATTTTCTGCGGGTCAAAGACTTGTAGGAAAAATCATCAGACAAACATCTGCTGAACCATTCTTTCCTGGACAGGAAGCAGTTGTAAATCCTACAACAGGTGAGCAAATGCAGATTAACGGAGGTGCCTATTATCAAAATTATGTATTCACAGATAATGTGAATGCATCTGATGAGCTGATGATCTCCCAAAATGCAAATGCAGTGACTGCACAAGCAACGCCTGTAGGAGGATAACCTCTCCATCATAAAAACTAATGCCAGTTACCTCTTCGGAGGTAGCTGGTTATATATTTCTTAATCTTAAAATAATAATCATGATCACATTTGATGATTTAGTAATGAATTTTGAATCCTTATTATCTTATGAATTAGATATCCTAAATTATATGATAGAAAAAGGATATACAAAAGCTAAAGAACTTAAGAATGGTTGTCTTAAATACAGCCGTTAGTATAATGATTTGTAGTATAATGGTAGTACATTAGTTTAAATAATTTAAGAACGTTTATTCTTTCCACAATGTGTATCTAAAGTAGCATTACAATTAGGACAAACTATTCTTAAATTATTTAAATTATTATTATTAGAATTTCCATCTATATGGTCTAATATAAGAGACATTTTTTTATTATTCCATATCTCATCTTGACCACATAACTCACAAATTCTTAATTTTAGATTAGTTTTATAAAGTTTTTTCTTTAATGCAGTACTACCTATTTTAAATTCATTATGTAAATAACTATTAATAGAACGTTCTTTAATTATACCTTTTCTATTTTTATTAATATTGAAATGAGATATATCTATATTATGTAATTTAATATATTTTTTTATTGTATCAAAATTTCTACCCCGTGGCACAAGATTAAACTTTTCAAGAAGTTCTGATAATGAATTTGAATTTTTAGCAAAATCTTCTATAATTTCTTTAGAATATTTATAATTTATTGTATTTTTTAAATTGTCTCTAAGAGATATTGATTTATATAAATCAGATAATTCTAAAGATTTAACCCAATATATAATAGTGGAATTACTTAAATTTAATTCTTTTGCTATTTTATAAGTAGAAAGACCTTTTTCTATTAATGGTATTAAAATTTCTTTTGTCATAATATTATTTTATAACACAAAAATACAAAAAATATTTGACTAAATTTAAGAATTATTAATAACTATTTATAATATATAGTATACTTATTTGTAACATAACTGGTAATGCAACAAATTTTGGTTCTGTAGTTTAGGTTCGAGTCCTAGCAAATCATCATTTTTATTTTATTAACCTCTAAATTATTATAAATGAAATCATATTGTGATATAGACTTTTCAATAAAAAGAAGAAAAAGATTTATACAAACATTATTTTATTCTTCTTCTAAAGTAAGAAACAGTAATATTTTAATGTTATGTGGTCCTGATTTGGCGTCACATGTACATGATTTTAGAATTGTAAATCCTGGTGCTCAGTCTGTAAAATTAAATATCTACGAATTAAATCATAAAACTTATTTAAAAAATATAAATGATGCTCAGAATTATGATGGTATACGTTTTAATATTGTTAATGATAATATTAAAAATGCCAAGATTAGAAGATTCGTAGATTTAGATTTCTGTTCAGTATTAAATAATTCATTTGATATAGTAGAAGAAATGTATAATAAAATGTTAAATATATTACCTTATAAAGGAAAGATATTAAATAAACATATTTTAGTAACTTTTTCATTAAGAAACAAACAAGGTATTATATTAGATGAGCCTATTCAAAAATTATGTGATTTATTTGGTATTAGTAATGAATTTGAAAAATTAGATTCATTTCCTAAGTTAAATATAATGAAGCATAAAAACAAAGATTGTATGTATTCTGCATATAGAGATGGTAGTCCTATGTGTACATTTAGTTTTCAATTTAAATAACCTCTAAAAACAAAAAAAATGAACCATTCTTACATTAATCTTTCTATCAGTACAATACTACTGATTGCATCCTTGTTTGTATTAAGTACTCATATGGATCTTATAAAACAAAAAAATCATACATTATCAATGTATACTATATCTGATATTTACTATGGTGATCCTAAAACACTTGAAATAACAAGTGAGAGTGGTCACTATACTAAAAAGTGTAAATCATATATAGATATGCTTAATACTCTTGAAGATATTAGCGCAGAAAATACCTCAATGGAGCACCTCAAGAATCATCTTGATTGGTTAATTGAAACTGGATATCTTACGGTTAGTATTTATCCTACAATTGATTCTCAGTGTAAAATTACAGATCCAATAGGTGAAGTAATATTACAGTACTATGGTCCTGATTGGGCTATAGATGCTGAAAAGGATATAGAGTTACAGTTAGGTACTTTTTATCAAAAAGATACAATGAACCTACCTTGTGGAAACCATACCTTAACATGGTATGGATTATATGGTCAAGATTAAATTGAGGAAGGCAGCACTATTGATTATACCTAATTAGTATTTATTAATAGTTGCTGTTTTCTTTTTTCTTAACCTTTAAATTATAAGTTATGAAGATAAATAGTATAAAGAAACTTTGTTTTAAGTTTTATAATGCTGGTGTAAATAGTGGAAAACAAATTAATAATTTAAATATTGTAGAATTTACTAATCTTGTTAGAAATGACTTTAACTCTCATGTTGTACAATATATTGGTATTTACACTATAAAAGATTTAAGAGAAGGTAGAGTTGCAGTATTTAGTAATACAAGTACAGAAAAATTAGGTAAAATATTATGCAAAGCTTTTAGAAGAGATAATGGTAGTAATGCGAAAAAACCCTTATACTATTTTAGAGAAGATGATGACCATTGGCAGTTTTCTAAGAAAAAACCTGATTTACCTATACAATCTGTTAAGTTATTTTATCAACAACTAAAATAAACTAGTTTATTTATGTATCCATATTATCTTATGTATGTTGAAGCTTATGAATATATTAAAGAAATTACAATTTTTTTTAAATATGTTTATACAAATAAAACAGTTAAGATAATTAAATCAATTCCGACTTTTTACAGAGCAATATTGCGTAAAGTAATAGCTAGATGTAGAAGTCCTGGAATGGTTTAATTATATATATTAAAACATTACATTCCTGGACAGCATATGGGTATAAATCCTATCACTTAAGTTATATACAAGTACCTAATGGTTTAAAGAGGGGACTTATGTTGTTATAGAAATCCATTTGCATCTGAGTTTGACTAATGATGTAAATACAAGGTAACGTCAATTATCCTTGCTAGATAATATGGACTATAACAAAGTTATTAAGGTTGAACACGCTTGTATTTTAAGATACTAATTAAGCTAGTTTATGAACGGCAACACTTCCTCACTTAATTGTGGTATGCGTGAAAGAGGTGGGATTCCTCATTATAGTTAAAACCAAACAAAGCTGGTTACTTTTGATTATATCTAGCCATCGTGCATTTAGGACAGGGAACTATACTATGTGAGTATAGAGTATTAACAATTTTGTTAATATTGAAATACACCAATCAAAAGGTTTTAGTAACATATCATACCAATTAACAGCTGATGTAATGTAGGAATAACATCATTAATCGTGCTAGTAGTAGTGTACGCACCTATCCTATAATTGGTAGAGAATTGTAAAGCATACTTGAAAATACACTCGGAAGTAGTAGTAATATGAAGAGTAAGTATATAATCTAAGTAAAGTATGTAGTTTGGCAGCATATAATATAAATCAGCAATAGTATAACAATTGCTTTTAGACACGACATCTAAATATTGTAACTGATTTGTAAGTATAATGATAATACGTATTATATGCCTCAATTATGGTAACATGATTGTAGTAGTTGTTATATTTGATTAAAGCGGAACTATAATAAGTGAATTAATCAATTAATTATCTAAAACAAAGCAAGTAGTTGGTTGCTTTAGCAATCTTGCGGAATAAATAATTATAGTTTATTGTTGCAGTGACCTCTGATGATAAATAACAACATTGTGCGACTAAGTGTGATTACTTAGTGATAATTTTATTAATTAACTCTTAAATTAAATATTGTGAATTTTAATGCTAATACAATAGAAGAAGCTAGAATATATTTACAACAAAGATATAATCAAATACTTAGTATAAGCTTATATCCTGTTTTAGAATTTATTTTTGAAGATAAAGCAATTATTACTAATTATAATAATGGTTATAGTTCTATATATCTATTAAATGACTGTAGAGGTAGTAATTTATATTCTAAAATAGTTAATAAGTATAATCTTAAAATAATGACTATGGAAGAATGTAATATTGTAGATTATTTAAAAAATAAAAACATTGATTATATTGTTGTGAAACCTTCTTTTGCTTATTTATTAATTAGTAAATATTACGGAAATCAAATTGCAAAAAGATCACAAGTACCTTTAATTAATCATATTAATGAAGGTTTAACAATATTAGTTGAATTAGAAGTAGACCAAGAAGTATTAGATGCCTATTGTTTGCATCCAATATTACAATCAGATGAATCGTTTAATAAAAATTATAATATGGATTTTACAGGTATATCTACTTCTTCATTATTATTAGCAATGGAATATAGAAGAGTAGCAAATAGTTATTTATCTATAGATAAAATTGAAGATTTCGTTGGTTTTACCAATGATAAAATAAGACAAATGCTATATGCTGATAAAATACAAAATGAAAAAGATTTTGCATTGTATCATGAAGATATACATCCAAGAAGTAAAGAATTAAGAAAATACTTTAATAATTGGATAAATATATTATTAAAATAATATTAATTAACTCTTAAAAACAAAATACAATGAGTATGTTTAAAAGACAAGTAGTTATGTTACCTACTAATGAAAAAGCACCAGTAATAGGAATGATTGCAACAACTAGTACAAATACATTATCATTAGTTGATAAAGGATTAGTTGATATGTATCATTTTCATCAACAGTTTGGTGATTTTGCACCTGTAAAACCTTATCAACATCTTTATTTTTTATCTGATGATAAGATTAATGAAGGTGATTATTATCATTATTTAGATTCAAATACTATAAAGCAATGCACTAACTATCAACAAGCGCATTTAATAAATATTGCACACGATAGTAATAATTACAAAAAAGTAATAGCTACTACTGATAGTAGTTTAAAAATAGAAGTATTATCACATAGAAATGCTTCTGCTGAAGGTATTCATTATTATTCTTTACCTCAACCTTCAGAAGCATTCATCAATAAGTATATTGAAGAATATAATAAAGGTAATCAGATTACTGAAGTATTAGTTGAGTATGAAGAATATCAAGGTATTGGTGGATATTTTCCAGAATTAGATTACATTAAAATAGATAAGGATAACACTATAAAAATTAAAAAATTAAAGGATAGTTGGAATAGAGAAGAAGTTGTTTATTTACTTCATAATATACTAGATATATCTCTTTTTTATACTAAAGAAGAAATAGATAACTGGATTAAAGAAAATCTTTAACATATATATTAGTATTATCGTAGAAGGCGATGTATAGCGACTAAACGCAGCTTGTACTAATATTTTTAACTTAAATTAAATCAATGAATCTAGAAATTTTAATGCGTGAATTACAAAATAATCCTTTAGTTAATATATTAAGAAATATAAAACATAATAATAAAAGTTATTATCCATATATACCTACTTATACTGCAAGATTAGAACTTATTTTAAAAAAGATTATAGCAGATAATAAAAATTTATCTAAAAAATCATTTATAGATATAGGTTGTGGATTTCCTGCAATACCTATTATAATGGATATATTAGGATGTAAACAAAATAAAGGTTTAGAATATTCAGAATTATATATACAACTTCTAGCAAATCAATATAAAAAATATATGATACAAGGAGATCTATTAACATATGATTTTAAAGATTTTGATATATTATATTCTTATAATCCTATAGAAGATCCAGAATTAATGATAGAAGGTATAAAGAATATAACTAAAACTATGAAAAAAGGAGCTATATTTTATTTTAATTGTGTGTCAGGTAATACTAATATATTAAAAGATTTAGGATTTATTAACGATACTAGAATAGGTATTTCTATTTTTAAAAAATAAATATTATGATTTTAGATAGAATAATAATTGATGATGTTGAATATCTAATACAATATCAGTCTACAAAATTAGGAGATAAAATACTAGATAAAAATAGTAATACTATATATGAAGCATCATTACATGATATTGATGATTTGAATTGGATAGTTATAGATAAAAAACATCTTAAAATGAACAATATAGCAATAGAGTGTTTAAATTTAAAACAAGGTAAAAAAATATTAGAATATTTTAAATCTTTAGGATTTTATAAAAGTCATTTTGAAGGTATAGCATATAAGAATTCAATTTATAAATATTATGGAGTAATAAATGGAGAGTTTAATATTTATAATATAAATGATATAAAAAATGCAAATGCACAAATAATAACATTACCAGAAGAACAATTTTGGTGGTGGTAATATATGGTAAGTATAGCTCAGTTGGTTAGAGTGCTTGATTGTGATTCAAGAGGTCATGAGTTCAAATCTCATTACTTGCCCTTATCTTTAAATTTAAAATATGTTAATAGAATTACAACGTCCTAAAACAGATAATAAAGAATTAGCAATAATAAGAAGTGTTAAAATAGCAAGAAGAGTAGCTCAAAAATTATTTATTTATTTTCCTTCTGAAAAAAGGATATTTATTAACTTTCAATCAAATTAATATAGTACAAATAATGGTTAAAGATTATACTAAAGGTGGTATAATAGTAAGTGCATTTCTAAGAACAGAAAAAGATAAAAATGGAATTATGAAAACATATCTATCTTATGCTAAATAAAGTATTCATACGTGGTAATCCAGACTATGGTGAACATATAATAAAGTATTTATGTAATTTAGGTGGACGTAACCGATATAACACTAAAGGAAAAGATAAAAATAAGGTTTATTATATGAATTTCTATAATAAGTATATTCAAAATCATTTTTATGCACCAAGTGATTATAAAGAAATAAAAATAGAAGATATTTTAAATAATAAAAAAAATTGGTGGTGGTAATGGAAGATAATTATATAAAATGTTTATCTATCAAACATGGTAAGCAAATAATAGAATGGTTTATAAGTTTAGGATATTCAAATGAGCATTGTCTTGAAGGAAGTAACGTAGAAAGTTATTATGGTATAATTAATAATATAATTAGAAATGCTATTAAAAGTGAATATAAAGGTAAAGAAATAAAACTTTATGAAATAGAATCACTATGGTGGTGGTAAATTAATTAACAAAAAAAACAAACAAGATGTTTACAGCAAAACAAAAACAGTTATTTGAAATTAATAAAAAAACATCTGCATCTTCTAATCCTTTCTTAACACAAGGATTAAAAAAAGCAGCAGTAACAACAACAGGAAATGGTGCTAAAGCTTTTTCATCTTTAGATGATGAGTTTTGTACAGATTTCGCTAATCTGGGAAATTATAAAGAACCTAGAGAATATAAATTAATAGCTAACTTAATGGCAATACTATGGGCAATTAGTCCTATACTTACGTTTAAATTATCTCTTTATACAAGAATAATTACACGTAAAGTACAATTATGGAATGGTGAATCTACATCAGATGTACAAAAAGGTTTAGGTCTTAAACATGAAGGTATATTTAGATTTATGTGGATAGCAATTAATAAACCTACTATATTTTGGAAAAACATTCATTTAATAATTAGTGTAGGTTCATGGAAAGACATTATAACTATGTTAAGTTATGATCTTCAGTATAATGGATGGGATAACAGAGTTCTTAATTGGACAGCATTTGGTGATTTATTATTAGCAGGATTAGAAAATCCTAATACTAGTGAATTAGTCAAAAAGTATTTACCTCAAATTAAGAGTAATAATGCATGTACTACTTTAGAGTCTCAAGCAGACAATATGATTAGTAAATGGATATGTTCTCTTTTATTTGGTAATAAGTTAGATTCATCTACTTACAAAAAGTATCGTAAATTAAAATCTAGTGGTACTGCACATCAATGGCAACAGTTAATTAGTCAGAGAAAACATTCTTTAGTTAATTTTGATACAATTCATGGTAGAGCTTTGTCTTTATTAGTCAGTTCTAAATACTTAAAAAACCAAGGACTTGAATCTAAATATACAGCTTGGATAGAATCTAAGCCTGTAGCTAAGTTTACTGGTTATGTTTACGAGCTTGCTAGTAAGATATCTCATACTATGACACCTTATCAACGAACAACTATTGATAAACAATATCAAGGTTTATTAGAATTAGCAGGTAAGACAAGGGGAGATGTTAATTTTATTGTTTTGAAGGATACCTCGACTAGCATGGATAGTATGGCTTATGGAACTAAAGTATCTTCTTATCATGTTGCTAAATCACTTAGTATTTATTTTGCTAATTTACTTACTGGTTACTTCCATAATCATTATATAGATTTTTCACAAAATGCAATATTAAGAGCTATTAAAGGTTCTACTTTTACAGAACACTGGCAAACAGAAACTAGACAAGCATCAGCTAATACTAATTTTTTAAGTGTAGCTAGATTATTTGCTGAAATTAAAGGTAAAGGTGTTGCTGAGAAAGACTTTCCTAATGGATTAGTTGTTATTAGTGATGGAGAATTTGATAAAACAGGAATGCATAATGACAGTAATATTAAAGCTTTTAGAGAAATTCTTAAAGCTGCAGGATTTAGCAGAGAATATAGAGATAATTTAACGTTTGTGTTTTGGGATATTAGAAATACATTCTATGGTAATACAAACAGACCATTTCAAACATATAATTCTGAAAAATACAAAGTATTCTATTTTGGTGGTTATGATGGTAGTGTTCTTAGTTTCTTAACAGGAGTTAAAGATAAACCAGCACCTAAAAATCAAAAAGAACTATTTGATGCAGCAATGGATCAAGAGGTACTTAATATGATAGAGCTTTAATTATATTAAACATAAAAATATATGGGGTGAACGGAATCGACAGATAACAAGTAGTATACAATCAGCAGTGAGAATGGTAGTAGTCTCACTATAATAACTTATACCAGATTTTAAATGGCAAATTTTTTAATAAATTGACTGAAGGTGCTAAAGTAGTATCTTTGGTTTCAAGTTTAAAACCACAAGTAGCATTTGCTGCTTGATCTTGAGCAAACAAAGGTTTTATATCTTGCAAAATTAACACCTAAAGAACGCAAGTTATTAGGTATATAAGAACAAGGGGGTGGATGGATACTTAATCTGTTAAGATTATTTACAGCAAATATAACAACAATAAATTTCACTGATATTGAAACTAACTCACACCTGCAAGTGAGCACCCCCAACAATATTAGATTTAGAGGTTTGCAGGCATCATTATTTAGGTAATGGTGTCTGTATAAGATGATTTACAGCAACTTAAAACAAGCACCAAACTTTTAATTTGACACGCTAAATAAAATCATCTGATAAGAATACAAATAGCAAATTTAAAAATAACAACAAATTGAAATTTTACGGTTAACAACATGTATTCTGTTTTTTTTTTAATCACTTAAAAATTTTAAATATGATGTGGATTTTAGTAGGTATGGTAGCATTATGCGCAGTAGTTTATTTTATTGATAAAGCTATAAGTATTCCAGAAAACTTATACGATGAAAAAGTATTCAAAGATGAAGAAGAATTATTTATGGGTTCTACTCATGAATTTGCTGAAGAACATAATGCTAATAGAAAGATAAAAAAATTCGATAAAAATGGTAGAGCATATTATGTAAAAGCTAAACCAGTTAAACAATAATTTAATTAAAACTCTCTTACAGCAATTATAAAAATACTTTTTGCTATAAAGACGAAGGCTGGATGCTGGGTAAATAAAAGGTTCGATTCCTTATATGAGAGTTGTTCAAGATAATATACAGCAATAATGCATTACTTAGTGGTAAATAATTACTAAAATAATTTACATTGATTTGAAAAATATAGTTAATATAGCAGATTTGTAAAGATTATACATTAACTGGCTGGAAATCAGTCTGCATACAATATTAATTATTATTTAGTAGAGGAGTAAGTTAAAATGTCATTAATAATAAAGAAGATTGATTAACTAATCATTAAACAAAGTCCTTTGATATTATCTGAGAAAGTACACTTAACAGCAAATAAAAAATGGTTCAACAATATAGACTTAAAATCTGTAATTGTAAATCCTACGTGGTTCAAATCCATGAGGTACTTGTGTACTGTATAAGATTTCTAAACAGCAAATTAAAACAAAATTTCAAGAGGTGAAAACAACAATAGAAATCTGATTTTTTAACATTAAATTAATAGTAGTATGCTATTTTTTCATTCTAAACACCCTCACAATAGAGTAACTATTGCTGGAGAATTCATGGGAAACACCCTATGTTTAGCTGCCGCCAGGTGTGGTGGCAAAGATAATTTCTGTCGTAAAACTGGTAGAATAGTTGCGTCAGGTAGATTTACAAAAGGTAAAACATTATGTAATATTCCTGTAGAAGAAGCTAATTACAAATTCTTTGTAGAACAAGCTGCTATATTAGCTGAAGCAGTACATTTAAATCCACACTTCAAAGAAGTAGTATGAAGTTAAAAAGGGACAGTTTTTGGGTAAAAACTTATTCAGATAATCATTCTAATTATCCTACAAACATATGTCAGTTATTTTGGTATAATGTATTGTGGAGTATATTCATGTTTACATCTTTAGTAGGTATTATTCAGAGCATAGTTTGGATAAGTAGTAAAGGTAAAAATGATTTATATATTCAAGGTAGTTATGCAGAAAAACTTTTACAAGTACTATTTTTTCTTATATATTCAACTGATAATTTTCTTACTACTAATTTTATAATATTAGATTATATAATTTTTTTTAGTTCTCTTTTATTATTTTTTGCAGTATTTTTTGGTACTGTATTTTTATTAGATTATATTTGGGAGAAATTTAAAAATAAAATAAGCTCTATATCTAATAAACAAACAAATAAACAAACAAACAAAGAATCTAAACCATCTATAATAAAAGCCTGGTGGAAAGGATTTAAAGATAAATATTGTGAGAGAATAGAATTAGTATAAGAATTAAAGAACAGTTACAACAAATTAAAAAAGTTTAAATAGGAATTAAAACAACAAAAACTGTTCTGAAAAAGTTACACACAGCAAACTAAAAAAACAACAACAATACGTCCATTTGTAATAGTGTTATCAGTAACTTGTTATTCTTAAAACTTAAAATTTATTATGAGATATATTTTAGTTCCTCTTTCTTTAAGAAGTATCTTACTTGAATTAGGTATATTAGAAAGAGCAGAAGAAAGTAAAAAGAATATTGGATATTATATAAAAGAAGATGATTATTTAATTCTTAAAAATTTAAAAATATATGATATCGGATCCTAGTAAGTATCATTTAGCTAAAATAACATGTTCAATAAATGGATGTATAATAGATGATGGTATGATATATGTAGAAAATAAAGACGATATCTATATATTTCAAAATAAATGTAAGGGTTTTAAACCTGATGATGGCGAAAGTGTTAGTCTTTATAATTATACACATAGTTGGAAAATAGATAACTTAGTAAAAAATATACAATTAGTTAATCAATTAACTTGGTGGTGGTGATAAATTAAAATAAATAAAAATGCATAAAATATTAAAAAAGAACCTTAAAGAAGGTAATATTCTGCCTATTTTTTTAAATTGGCAAAAACAACAACAATTTAGAGGTAATGCTATATTGTTGAAAAGATTAGAGAATCGAGAGCCACCTTATGATCAACGTACTTATGAATTTGTAGAACGTGGAGAAAATAATCCTAAGCGTATACAAGACAAAGTACAAATACTTTATAATTATCAATGGTGGATAATAAAATTTATAGATGGTCCTGAAAAGGGCTTCCAGACAGCAGTAAAAATAGCTCATTACCAACGCACGTTCTGGAGTAGAGAAGAAGAAGAATAATTTTTATTAACATTTTTAATTTAAAAAAACAAATGGCTAGACCTAAAACAACAGCAGTAGCAAAAGCATCTGCAGCAGGTGAAATTACTATTCCTACATCAGCTAAAGAGGTTGGTGCAGTGATCGAGCAGTTAAAAGCTCAACTTAAATCATTAAAAGGTGATGTTGATGACACAGTATCCCTTGATATTAAATTCAACGGTAAAACAATAAAAGATATAACTTCTGTAACAGAATTGTTGCAAATATCATCATCTATTCACGCACAAGGAGATGCATATGCTAATGAAATTACACGATATAACCTTCAAGGTCTTAAAATTGCTCCTTTTACTATAGCAGAAAAACCTGTAGAACATTGGAGCAAAGTAATTGATAAAGCCATAAACAGTGTAATCAATACAGCACAAATTAAACAGCTTGAAAATGCTATAGCTGAGCTTAGTGAACATGTAAGTAAAGAGCAACGTATTAAAGATTCTCTTGCTAAAATCATGGAGAAATCACAAGATTACATTAAATAATCCAAATGAAAAAGGCCCTCGTAACAGAGGGTCTTTTTTATTTTAAATTTTTACTTATGGAATTTAAAGATTTAACTATAGAAAATCATTTGTCTACAGTATCTTGTATTATAGGAGTATTAACAAGTAAGCTAACAAAGGTCGAAGGATTGTTATATTATGATAAATCTTGTAGAAGATGGTTTATTTTCCAAAATGAACGAGAAGGTAATCAAGATAGTGAGAAAATGTATAAAAAATATAACTATGAATATTCTTATGAACTTGTGCCTAATAATATAAGATATATTGAATTATTAACAAAACTAAATGATTGGTGGTGGTAGAATTAACAAAGGATCTTCATTTAAAAGAAGTTATTTATAAAAATAAACCTGCTATTATTTATATAATAAATCGTAATGTATATGCCTTTCAAGATTATTATGGTAGTAAATTTACTAAAGATAATAAAATAATGTACAATACTAACTATAATAGATATGAATATATAGGTAATATTAATAGTATAGATATTATAAACTTAAATATTAATACAATATTAAATTCTTGGTGGTGGTAAAATAAAATATAAAAAATTATGCTATAATGTTAAAATTAAAAAAAGAAGATAGATATAAAAGTGGTATTTATTGTATTGAAAATACTATAAATAACAAGAAATATATAGGACAGAGTAAGAATATTTATCAAAGAATTTCTACTCATAATGCATGTTTTAAATATAATAGTAAGAAAGAAAATCAGTATTTATTAAATTCTGTAAATAAATATGGTATAGAAAATTTCAAATATTATGTATTAGTTTCTATTAGTGAATATGATGAAAATTTACTTAAACAGTTAGAATTACATTATATGAAAAAATATAATGTAACTAATTCTTTATATGGATATAATTGTAAAGAAGATAATAGTAATGAATGTAATATAGTTAGAGAATCTACTAAAAATTTAAATAGATTAAGATTAAAAGAAAGATATTCTAAATTTACGAAAAAAGAATTAAATGATTACTATTTAAAAATTGCTAATTCTCAAAGTAAATATTATATTTTAAAATGCGATATTAATAGAAATATTATAAAACAATATTCTTCTAGAAAAGAAATTAATCAAGATCATCCCGATTTTAAATTAAGTTCTATTAGTTCTTGTTGTTCAGGTTATAAAAACACATATAAAGGATTTATATGGATATATAAAAATAAAAGTGATAATTATATTCACTATGATAAATTAAAAATAATAAAATTTTTACAATATACAAATAGAAAGATATGAGATTAATCTTCCTAGACTGCGAAGTATATCCTAATTACTTTCTAGTAGTGTTTTATGATCCTTATAACAAGGAATATTTAACATTTAAACTATGGACAGTAAATGGAGTAACTCAAATAAATGAATTAGACAAGTTAAAAAACTATCTTATAAAAGAAAAAGATACTTACTTTGTGGGTTACAATTCTTTTTATGATATGAATATATTAACTTATATTACAAAGAGACCTTCAATAAACAATGAAGGTATAAAAGCTTTTAATGATGAGTATATAGGTGCTGAGTGGCCCATATATAGAGAATCAGAGTTTTGCAACAAGACTATAGATTTAATGTCTATAAATAATTTTGGACCTCGTAGTGCTAAAACTACATCATTAAAAAAATTAGAATTTTCTTTAAGGAAGAAATCTATTAAAGATTTACCTTATCATTTTAATGACCTTATACTTACAGAAAAACAAGATGAAGAAATTGTTAAATATTGTAAATATGATGTAGAAACTACTGTAGATGTATATAAATTTACAAAAGAACTACTTAAACTTAGAATAGATTTTGGAGATTTTAATAAAATAGATCTTCTTAACTCTACAGAACCAGATATAGCTAAAAAATATATGGTTAAACAGTTATCTTATGATTTAAATATCAGTGAAACAGATGTCAAAAAACTGAAAACATATAATGAAAAAATAGCTATTTCTGAAGTAATATTACCATATATTAATAAATATAAATTTGTTAATCCAGTATTGAAATCTGCTTTAGATTTCTATAAAAATATAACTCTTGATGCAAGTATAAAATCTAATATTGATAGTAATAAAAAACTTATTAATTTAAAAAATCAAATTAGTAAAATTATTCCTTATTATGATGGTGAAATAGTATATGCTGCTGGAGGTCTACATTTTAGTACAAAACCTGGTATATATCAAAGTAGTGAAGAATATATAATTTTAGATTGGGATAAAGTTTCATATTATCCTCATTTTGCTATGAAACATGGTAGAGTGCCTGCTCATTTAGGTGAAAGTTATGGTAAATTTCTTTTAAATACTTTTAATGAGAGAAAAAAATATAGTAAGAAAACACATCCTATTATTAATCATTGCTTAAAAATTATATTAAATAGTTCCTACGGTAGTTAAATATATGTTAAAATTTAATTATTACGCTATATTTACAATTATTTTTATTACCTTTGTGGTAATAAAAAATAATAAAATGATAGTAGATAATTTAGACAATTTTGAAAAATTTGGTATTTATAAAATTACAAATTTAAAAAACAATAAAATTTATGTAGGCTCTACAGGAAGATCTTTTAAAGATAGATTTAATGAGCATTCTAGAGACCTAAAAAATGGAAAACATAAAAATTATTATTTACAATCTTCATATAATAAATGGGGAGAAAATATTTTTAAATTTGAAATATTAGAAATAATTAATAATTTAGAATTTTTACACGATAGAGAACAAAAATATTTAGATGACTTATGTATATCTAAAAAATTTAGTTACAATATTAATATTAAAGCAACAGGAGGTTATCAATTTTCAGAAGAAGTTTATAAAAAAAGAGCACAATCTTTTAAAGAAACTTTAAATATTTCTATAAATTATTCAAAAAAAATAAAAAATAATGAAATAACTGTAGATGATGTACCTAAAAAATATAAGAAATTAGCAATATATTATATTACTCCTAGAGATTCTTCTAAAAATAGAACTAAAGAAAATGGTTATACATTTGATCATTTAAAAGTTC
This sequence comes from uncultured Myxococcales bacterium, assembly GCA_964493205.1. GTDB lineage: Bacteria > Myxococcota > UBA727 > UBA727 > JABDBI01 > CAZBMJ01. The sequence continues at coordinate 55,804 of CAZBMJ010000002.1, read as the reverse complement.
CCAAAACAATTTCTGAAGAACTTAAAAAAGCTAGAAAGATATCTTCTATTAAAACAAGAGAAAACAGAACTCCCTATATAGAAGTATATGATACTTTTGGTAAATATATTAATACTTTTAGAAGTTCAATAGATATACAAGAGTATTCTATTAAATATCCAAAATATTTTCCTATATTAGATAGAAATACTAATTCTAGAACTGGAGATATTAGCTACTTAAAAGTTCAAAATATTACTAATTGTTGTAATAATCGTGTAAAACATTATAAAGGATTGCAATTTAAATATGCTGGTGATAATAAAAAAATATTATTTCTCACTATTCATGATATAAATCCTAAAATTAATGTAAATACTAAACAAAGACAAAAAAATAACATGTATTATAGATACAGCCGCTTATTAGAGCAATCTAATATGAAACATTCCTTAAATTCGGTGAAAGCTTTAGAAGAAAGTAATACCGAGCCAAGCATTGTGTTAACAAACAATGAAGGTGTAACGACTAGATAGTGAAACTCTTATAGAGAATATAATCTATCCACGAAAAAGGAACATCCTTATAGGATGAAGATATAGTCTGGACTGCACATATAACTTCTATAATGAAAGTGCAGAATCTAAGGATAAAGAGCCTTAGAGATAACAATACGTTAGGAAATAGCGAATATAGTTTTCTATATGATACTAAAGCAACTATAGGTACAACTGTTAATGGTATGCTTACGTTAACTATGATGGTAGATATGTTAGAATCTAACTTATCACATTTTTATCCATTACAGTTTAATACAGATGGTCTTACTTTTATAATAAAAAGATCTGAATTAGATTTAGCAATAAGTTTATTTGATAAATTAACAGAAATAGATGATATACCTTATGAATATGTAGAATATACTAAAATGGTTATCAAAGATGTTAATAATTATTTAGCTATTGATACATATAATAATATAAAAACTAAAAACATATTTCAAGATTATGATGATTTACTAAAATCAGGAGAATATCATAAAGATTTTAGTGCCTTAGTAATTCCTAAAGCATTAAAGAAATTCTTCATAGAAGGAATACCTATAGAAGATACTATTAATGAAGAAAACAATATTCATGAGTTTTGTTATGGAAATAATGGAAGTAAACTTTATAAATGGATGTTAACAGAATACCATCCTGATAAGGGTGTAGCTACATCAGAGTTATTTGATGGTAGATTTATAAGATATTATGCTGGAGGTTTTCAAACTATATCTCAATTATGGACAGGAGGAAAAAGAGTAGGTACAATACAAGCAGTACAGGCACAAACACCTGTTACATTACTAATGAATGTACCTAAAATAGATATATATGATTATAAAAAAGGAGAACGTATTATTAAAGAAAAAGAAAGATATCCAAATTTAAATCGTCAATGGTATATTGATGAGTGTTATAAGATTATTAATCAAATCGTCAAATATGAAACAATTTAAAATTTTATTATTATTACTATTACCTATAATAGGTAATACACAAAACTATATAAGTACATCGTTAGCGTATCAAGAAAATTTTTTAGTAACTCCTAGATATCTACGAGTAAATATAATAAATATTTATGATAGTGTAATACATCATAATACAGGAGAACGTATAAAAATGTATGTTATAACTGATAAAAAAGATGTAAAAAATGAAAAAGTATATAGAGCATGGGGAGATGGTACACAATATGAAATAACAGTTAAATCTAACGAAATTATATTTCATAAATTATTTTCTAATCAATATACAATTTACTATTATGAAGGTTACTAACAATTTATTTTTTCACAAACATTTTTACAATTAAATATGAGACAAAAAATTAAAATACCAGGAATAATATTTTTAATTGTTCCTATTTTATTATGGATAGGATATATTAATTATGATTTTATAGTTTGTAGTATTGAACAAATAGAATTAACATGGGAAATTATTCCTGTATCAATTTTTACATTAGCATTTTCTATGCTTATAGAAGTATTACTTAGAGGAACTTTCGATAAATTACCAGAGTCACCTTTAGATTTATTTACACTACGACCTATTGCATGGATAATAGATATACTTATATATATTAACAAAAAATTAACAGTTGAAGTATGACAATTAAAGGAAGTTATTTTTTATGGATTCCAATAATTTTATGGACCTTAATTTCAATATTATCATCAATACCTATAGAATCATTAAAAGTAGTAGGAGGTGTATTATTATTTTTATACTCTATTTTTTCTATTATTTATTTTTGTTATAGTTTTTCACATGATTATAAATATAATTATGATGATACTTTTAACAATAGAAGTAATGCTATGATTTTTTATTTTAAAGGAGGAAATAATCATTTTCAATTATCTAATATAATTATTACAAGATTTAATATTTTAATTTTAATTAATTTATTAATAATAGTTATAAATAGATTTTTAAACAAACATTTAACTATTAAAGTATGAAAGGTAGATATTTTTTAATTATCCCTCTAATAATATGGGCATTATGGTATTTATGGAGTTATTATCCAAATACATTATTAGTATTAGGAAGTATACATATTATTATTAGTCTTAGTTGTATATTTCATATTTATGCAAGTGTATATCCTAATCGTGCAATTGAATCTGATATTTTAGTAAAAATAGCATCAAAAAATACATTAGAATCTGATATAGAACATATACGTAGAGAAGATGATATAGATGTAGAGATTGATATATTAAAAGGAGTTATACATCATCCTAATATATTTTATAAAACAGGATTTTTAATTTTAATGATTATTAAATTACCTTATACAGTATTAATGATGCTTTTTAAATTTTTAGATAATCATTTAACAATTAAACTTAATTAAAATGAAAGGTAGATGGTTTTTTTGGATTCCAGTAATTTTATTTGGAATATATATGGCATATATAAATGCTCCTTATACTGTTAAAATTATAGGTTCAATTTCATATGTAATTTTATCAATTGGAATGCTTATATCAGGTTCAGAGCTTATAAAAGATTATAAAATTAAAAATTATACTGATATAATAAATTTAATAAAAAAAGATTTTTCAACTATAATTATTTTATTTTTGTTACCTTCTCTATTATATTTTATAACTTTATTTTTTGATCACTATTTTACAATTAAAAAGCATGAAGGGTAGTACTAAATTTTGGTTACTTATATTAGTTCCTATATATTTAACCGTTACATATTATAGTTATATAGGTGGATTTACTAAAGGTACAGCTAGTCCACAAGTAAATTTAAGTGTTTTAGAACTATTTCAAAGGCTATTTATAGAGATGCAACTATTTATACTTGTATTATCAATTGTTGGATTATTTTTTCAGAATTTACCTAAATTAAATAGATATCTTGATGAGAAATTTTAAAACAGATTTATTTTCTAAAAACTATTTTAGAAAACTTATAGGATTTGCAGGAATAGTTCTTGTAAACTTACTTTTTATTAGTAAACCTGAAACAGCTTTTGGAACTTTATCAGTATTAGCTCTTAATTCTTTAATGGTATATTTAGTATTAGAATTTTCTTCATTTGCAGGAGATGCTTATATAAGTATTGATTTTAGAACAGATAAAGAAAAGAAAGAAGACGCAATAAACAGAAAGTATGAAGCTTTTGATGGAGCTATTGAAAATCTTATTATAGAAACAGCTATGGGTAACATATCTAAATTGCAATTAGACAGCAGATTAGCTGCTTTAAGCGAAGTTAAATTATTTCTTAATAAAGAGTTTCCTTTAGCTTTAGAAGCTCCTAAAACAGAAGATAATAGCTTTTTAGAGTTTCCTAAGTCACAAAGTAATGAATGGAATCCTTCTGCTAAAGAAGAACAATTTGAAGTAGATATTAGTTTTATTGATAAACCTATAAAAATTAAAAAATGAAAATACCAGGAAGTTTATTTCTTTATTTACCTATATTAATATTTCTTATTTATTGGGGGTTAACTGACTATTATGACATTACACTAAGAATTTTAAAAGGTATAATTATTATATGGTCAATAATTAGTTTAATAATTTTTTTCACAGTATTAATGATTACAGAAAGCTTTAATGAATCAAAAGACGCATTGATATTTAGCTCTTTAATAATTATTTATGTTACAGTGTTCTTTTTTATATATTTACATAAATTTCTTAATAAACATTTAAGTGTAAAAGTATGAAGTTATTAAATATAGTAATATTTTTATTTTTTAGTACAGAAGCTAGTAATTATTCTTTTAGAGAACCGAGTGTTTCTAATGAAGATATATTATTAGCTTCTGTATTACAAGCAGAGTGTGGTGATTGTCCTATTATAGACAAACACTTAATTATTTCATCAATTTTAAATCGTTGTGAAGATGAGAAATACCCTAATAATATTGACTCTATTTTGGAAGCTTATTCTAAAACCAGTATTAAAGAAGTTTCTAAAGATAATTTAAATTTTGTTATTAAATTTAATAAAGAAAAAAGAGATACAAATGTTCTTTATTTTTTTAATCCAAAAACTGCTACAGATAGAGAATTCATTAAAAAAATTAGAAAATCAAAAAAATTAATTATTAAAACCAAATACCATGAGTATAGAGGAAATTGAACAAAAACTAATAGATTATTTTACTGATACAGTACAAGGTAGTATGGGTTATTCTGAAGTTCTTAAAATTTTAGACACACCTTCAAGTAATGCGGCAGCAAGAGGAGGTTATACAGGTGTAACTATTCCTTATCTTAAAGAACATGTATTAAAAGAAAATGTTCCTGATCCTATACTATTTTTCGTATTAGGTAAAATGAAACAAAAAAATATTTTATATCCTTTTTATTGTGGTAATATAAATAATTTAGTTATAGAAAATTATGATATAGGACATGATAAAAGTAATAGAATAATTGATTTAGCATTAAATACATATGTTAACAAAAGCACAAGTTGAATGTCAAGAAAGTTTAGATAGTTGTGAGAAATGTCTTGTTATAAAGTCTATTAGAAGTGGAAAAACGTATTGTATTTTAGATTATGCTCAAAAAAGAAAACTAATAAAAGTTCTTTGGGTAGTTCCTTATACAGTAAATATTAATGGAGTACAGGAAGAAGTAGAAAAATGGAATATAAAACTTAATATAGAAGTTATATGCTATCAATCTCTAAAAAAATATACTAATAAAGACTTTGATCTTGTTGTATTAGATGAAATTCATAGATTAACACTTCCTTATTATGAATATATATCTCAAATAAAATATAATAAAATTATAGGTATGACAGGAACTTATCCTAAAGGATATTCTAAAATAAAAACTATAGAAGAACTTTTAGGATTAAAAGTTGTATATACTTATAGTGTAAAGGATGCAGTAAAAGATCAAAATGTTGCTCCTTATAAAATAAATATAATAAAAAAAGTTTTATCTACTAAAAGAGATTATGTTATAACATATAAAGACAAGAAAACTAAACAAGAAAAATCTTTTACTACTTCAGAATATTTAAGTTATGTAAATTTATGTAAAAGAATAGAAGAAAGTTATGGAATGCGTCAGACTATGCTAACATTTGAACGTTTACGGTTCTTAAATACCCTCCCTAGTAGTATAGATTTTATAAAATCTTATATTTCCCTAAATAAATCAAAAAGATTTCTTATCTTTGTAGCTACTCAAGTTATGGCAGAAGAATGTAGTAATTTTTGTTATTATGGAGGAAAAAGTGATAAATATTTTAAATTATTTCAAGAAGAAAAAATCAACCATTTAGTACTTGTTGAAAAAGCTACAGTAGGTGTGACTTATCAAAATTTAGACCAAGTATTACTTACTAATATAAATAGCTCTAATGCTTCTGTACAACAAAAGATATTCAGAGCTATCTTATTTAGACCTGATTATGAGGCAAAAATAGACATTCTAATAAACGAAAATACTGAGCAAGTAGCTTGGTTAAACAATAGTATAAAAGATATTATATAATATAAAAAATTATTAAATGAAAAAGAAACTGAGAATTAAAATTCAGGATAATATATATCAACCTGAAATGTTACTTCCATTTAAATTAACAAAACAAAATAGACATCTTTATGAGATAATTAATGATGTTATTTTAAAGAAAAGTAGAAAGGAAGACTTTATAGTTGTAAATGAAAAAGGAATTATTACAGCTATTGAAGGTAGTAATAAACATAACCGACAAATAGGAGAGAACGTGTATGACTAATGAACTTAAATTAAAATTAATAGAACTTGTAGAACCGCAAGTTGTAGCAGCATTAGTTGCTCATAACTATGTATCTATAAGTGGAAAAAAACTTATATGGAGTAATGTAATAATACACGATGATACTCTAGAATTAATAAATGTAAAAAACAATACAAATGAAGACTTAATAGAACAAATGATTGAATCTTTTCCTAAAATGGGAAGAGACTCTTATAATGCTGTTAGTGCTCGTCTAAAACAATGGAGAACTAAATGTACTATTGAAAATGTAACTAATGCAGAGATATTAGAAGCTACAGAAAACCATTGCAAAGGCAAAGAAGATAAATATGTAGGTAAGCTAATTAACTTTATTTACAAACATGATAATAGTATTTATACTTCTAGATTAGAAAGAGAAATAATAGCATTAAGAGAAAAATATGAAAATGTTTCCGAAGCTGTACAAGTTGGAGGAGCAGATTTATCAGGATATAGATTATAAAAAATTAATAAATGAGTGAAATAAAATTATCACAGGCAATAAATGAATTTAAAGAGTATAAAGAAGCTCTTAAAAATGGTTTAAGTCCTGGTATTATAACCCCTTATAGCAACTTAAATAATGCTCTAAGATCAGGTATTCCTAAGAACACAATAACTACAATAGCTGCTCATAGTGGTAAAGGAAAAACAGCATTTGCATTAAATCTATTGATAAATGCTCCGCTTTTAAATCCAGGAACAGTAGTATATTTTTTATCTTTAGAGATGCCTGCAACAGCTTTAGTAGCTAGACGATTATCTAATGTTACTAAAATGACAGTAAATGAAATTTATGATAAAGATTTAGATATTGACTATTCCTTACTAGATGATATAAAAGATTTAGAATTTTATATAGATATAGAAGCAGGAACAGCAGTACAACTTTATAATAGATTAGATCTTTTCTGTAAGAAAATTCCTACAGATAAAGATATCTTAATAGCTTTAGACCATTCTCTTTTAATTGAAGGTAAAGAAGACAAAGATAAGACTAGTGATTTAGCTACTTATAGTAATAGACTTAAGTTAAAATATAAAAATGCAAATATTATATTAATAAGTCAGCTTAATGATGCATTTCTAAAAGAAGAAAGAGTCAAAGAGAAAGGAGTAAGACTGCATCCAAGTTATAATGACCTTTATTACGGTTGAAATTAACAGCACAAAAGCATTTGGATTTTGTTCTAAACATTATTTACAAAATAAAGCTGTCAGCCGCTCTACTAAGTAATTAGTAGATGTAAAAGCTATTTAATTGCTGGAAAGCCTAAGTTAGAAATAATATGGTAATCAGCAGCGAAGCACTTATATAAGTGAACGTTCAACGACTATTCCGAGAGGAAGTACACCTAAGCAGGTGGAAAAGGTAGCTACCCTTATAGGGTAAAGATATAGTCTGAACTATATAGAAATATATAGATGGATTTAATTCCTATCATAAATTAGCGATTTATGGTGAACACAATTGAGACAAATGTATCAAGTATCTGATACTGTTATAGTTATGAATATTCCTTCAGACTATTTAGACGAGATAAAGGATACAGGAAGTAAATCTTATAGAGGAGAATATGGATCATATCCTTTATATGATTATACTTTTTTTCCACCAGTACCTTTAGTATATATGCATATAATTAAAGGTAGAGATACAGGAAATTCTATAATTAGTTTTGCAAATGTGCTTAAATATAATGAATTAAAAGAAACAAAAACAAATAAAAAAGAATAGATGGAAATAAGTAAAGAAGTAGAAGTTAGTCCAGATTATGCAAGAGAGCTTGTATCTGATAGACTTCAAATAGGTAGTGTTAATGCTATGTGTTCTGCTAGATTTTCTGGAGGAGACAAAGCATATATAACTATACAGAATTATTATGTATCAGATATATTAAAAGGTAAGGATATGTATTGTCTAGTACCTAATGCTAGTACAAGAGTAGAAGAAGGAAAGTGGACTCATGATATGTCTAGTTTTAAAATATACAAACTAGATAAAGATTTTTTAAATGGAAATCTAATAGATGAAGAATTTATGAAAACTGCACCAACAAGAGTTCCTTTATTACTTAAAAGTTTAAATATTGTTTATGATAGCGATCAAGGTGTTCATAAAGAAAATTTAGATGTAAGATTAAAAACAGTATCAGATTATGATACAGTATGTGTGTTACTTAGGATTCCTGAAGCAACACAACCATGGATCAATAATTTAATAAATAAAGCAAATAATAATAAATAGATAAAAATGGGATTAAGAATAGCAGTAGTTGGAGAGCCAGCTACAGGAAAATCTACAGGGATATTTCCAAATAAGGATATAGGAATTAAAGGTCTAAATCCTAAAGAAACTGTAATACTCTCTTTTAGTGGTAAACAATTACCTATAAGAGGAGCTAATGTGATGTATCCTAGAGATAAAAAAATCTCTGAAGGAGGTAATCATATGCACATACAAAACGTGAAGGCATTACCTGATATTATAAGATTTGTTTCAGAATCAAGACCTGAAATAAAAAATATAGTATTAGAAGATATGCAATATTCAGTTGCTTTCGAGTATATGAATAGAGCAAAAGAGAAGGATTATGCTAAATTTATCGACATAGGAGTAAACTTTAGTAGATGGATGGAAGAAGCACAAAACGCAAGAGAAGACCTCAAAGTATTTATTATATGGCATCCTGAAAAGGATAAAGAAGGTGTATATTCCATGAAAACAGTAGGAAATATGATTTCACAATATCTTACTCCTGAAGGTCTTATGGATATAATTCTTTATACTTCTCATGAAAAAGGAGCCAATGGAGCCATAGAATATTATTATATTACCAATTTTGATGGTACATATGGTGCTAGAAGTCCTATGGGTATGTTTAAAGAACTACATATTCCTAATGATTTAGGTTATGTTGTAGATAAAGTGAATGAATATTATAATTAAAAATTAAATTTAGTAAAAAATGAGTAGTAATTTATTTGGCTTCCAAGAATTAGGAGCAAAAAGAGACAAAGTTGATTTTCCAGTAGCAGTAGCTGTGGATAATGTAATTTTAAGAAGTATTGAAATGAATCCTAACATAGAAGGAGTTCAGTTCAACTTTCAGCGTGTAGATGGTGATACAATAGCATTTATGACTGATACCTTATTACCACCTAAAGTAGAGTGGTTTAAAGAAGATAAGGTTGTAGGTGATAAAACTGTTACTGCTGAAGAGCAATATCAAGCTAATGTAAGGTCATTTTTAGGATATGTTAAACACATTCTAACAGCTTGTGGAGTATCTGATCATGATTTAAAGTCTGTAGGACAACACGGAAGTTTAGGAGAGTATATCACAGCAATGTGTAAAATAGTTAATCCTATTTTAAATGCAAACAAGATTCCTCTTTATCTTAAAACAGTTAAAGATAAATCAGGATATACTAAACTACCTAAATTTAGAGGTAAAGGTGTAGTTGCTCCTATGGAAGAAGGTAAACCATTGTTTGAATATTCAGATTATGAGCAAGAACTTTTAGATTTAGCAGGAGTAGAAGGTGTTGAAATAGAATCAACAACTACAAAAGCAACAGGTTTAGATTTTTAAATGTTTAATAACTAAATTTAAGAAGGGGGTGAGAGCCTCCTTCTTTTTTATTATGTGGAGTTTCGATGATGTAGAAATCTTACCAGAAGACATAAAAAATAAAGTAAGTGATGAGGATATATATTCTTATTATTTAGGTGATTTTGAAGATAATAGCTGGTTCTCAGCTCCATGGAGGTCTGATTCAGATCCTTCACTAAGAGTATCCTATTATAATAATAAATGGGTATGGTGTGATTTTGGAGAGGATTCTAGGTCTAAACCTGCAATAGATTTTGTAATGAGATATTATGAAGTATCTTATAGAGAAGCTTTAAAAAAAGTTTATGAAGATATAGTTCTTAATAATAAAAATAACCTTTTATCTAAAAGAATAATAAAAAATGAAACAAAATCTTTCTGTAAGATAAGAACAGAATTCTTACCATTTGAACTAGACTATTGGGCAACAGCTAATATAAGTAAAAAAGATTTAAACTATTGGGGAGTATATTCAGGAGAAATACGTCATAATGGTATATTATGGCATATAAGTAAACCAGGAGATCCTCTGTTTATTTATATGTTTGATAAACATATTCCTATTTATAAAGGTTATAGACCTTTTAGTAAAGATCCTAAATATAAATTTTATGGTAAAAATATATCAGGGCATATACAAGGATGGGATAAACTACCTACTTCAGGTGATATATTAATTGTAACTAAAAGCTACAAAGATGTAATGGTATGGGGTAAGTTAGGTTATTCTGCAATAGCACCTCATACAGAAAATATGTTTTTGAGTCCTTTTGATATTTATGATTTAGAAAGTAGATTTAATAAAATATATGTTAATTATGATAATGATGAAGTAGGTGTTCATTCAAGTATTAAATATACTAATCAGTATAATCTTAATTACTTTAATACTCCTACACAAAGTTGTTGTAAAGATGCGTTTGAGTTTGTAACAAAATACGGATATAATGATTTAAATTTATTATTCATAGAAAAAATTAAAAGAGATGCTAAAAATATTTAAAGTTATGCAAATGAGTGATGGAGGCCCTAATGATAGAGGTACTTTAATAGCATTTGAATTAGCAAAATCTGAGAAAGAATTAAAAGAAAAATATAAAAATGGATTTTTAGATTTTGATGAAATTAGTAAAGAAAATTATTTACAGAAAAAAAAGTATGCAGAACAAGGTTTAGAAATGTTTAATTTAGATTTAACAAAATTATAATGCAAGCAATTAGTTTAACAGAAGAACAAAAAGATAAAATTATAGAAATGTGTAAAAAGTTATAAATAATAAAATTTAGGAAACTTAGATTTCTTTTTTCCAGGACGTAGTAATAATCTTGATATAGTATTTCTATTAATATTAAAATATGTAGCTGCCTCTCCTACAGAGTTAAAAAATAACTCTTCAGTATCTAGTACAGCTTTAATTTTCTTTTTAAAATGATTCATATTAGACCAAGGTTTTTTCATATTTTTATGAGCTTCTGAAATTTTCTTTTTAGTTTCTTCAGATAATACCCTTCCTAATGAACTATAAGCTGTAGGAACATTATTATAACCATATTCTTTTTTATAACATAAATATTTATTTAAATAATATTGTTCTCTTTTAATTAAATACTGAATATTTACCTTTTCTAAAATACTAAATAAAAAATAATTAGGATTTTTATTATAGGAAAATTGTAAGTGTTTTGCATGATGTTTATTTCTACGTAACATACTTTTATGTTCATGTAGTCTTTGTCTTATACTTTTAGCAGAACCTATATATATTAAATTAGTTTTTATATTTCTAATAATATAAATACCTGAACAATCAAAATGTTTTAAATTAGCATGAAACATACATAATATTTTAATCACAAAGATAAGTAAAATATTTTACTTATTTAAACAATTACAAAAAATATGAAAAAATTAATAATAATATTTGATAAAGTACATCCAGTAGATTATTTATATAAAGAATTTAAAAAATTAAAATAATGAAATGGTATGTAGTATATATATCTTCTAATAAATGGGCAATGAGTCAAGGTACTTTTATAGAGTGTAAATCTAAAAAGAAAGCAAATAAAATAAGAGATGAAAAAAAAGCTTTAGGTAATATAGCACATATAATAGATAAAACAGAGTATAAAAACTATATGAAAATAAGAGAACAAGGACAATAACATTAAAAATAAAATAATGAGCATGATAATGTCTTCAGTAGAGTTTACTGATTTTTGTAATAAGAATGAAATAGTAGAAAGTAAATTTGTAGATTTTGTAGGACATAAAAACACATATACAGTATACGGTTCTTTATTTAATACTGATAAAGGTTTAGTTTTTCAATTATCTAAACATGTAGAAATAAATAAAGATAAAAAATCCCCTAAAAGAGCATCACAAGAAATATTTTCACATAAATTTGTAGATGATACTATTTATAGTTCTTTTGATACTATAAATTACAAAGAGTATTGTGATAGATGGGGAACTAACTTTAATAATTTAAAAATAACAATAAATAATTAAGATGAAAAGAGAATTAGAAAATCCCTGGGATGAAAATGGGGATATTATTAACGATGCATTAGGAGGTTAATGAAACAAATATTTAAATCCTTTATAGGAAAAAAGCAAGAAGTTGATAAACAAGTAGAAAAATATTTTAGAGAATATCCTCCTGCAGGATATCAAACTAGAATAATAAAAGATGTAATTTTAGGAAAAGCAAGACAAGTAGAAATAATACACTATGATTCCTGTGACTAAATATACATTAAAAAATTATGTACATAACCCAGAACTTTCTCTAGTAGAATTTATATATTTATTTTTAACAGATTTTAATCAAAACTATTTTACATATGAAGGTGTAAATTTTATATGTGATGAGTATAGATCAAGATCATTAGGAGATATAACTGCAATATGTAATGGTTATGGTTATGAAGTAACTAAAGAAGAAGTAAAAAAAATATTGTTAGATTTTGGTGAAAATTTAGTAGGACATTATTGTGATGGGATAAGTAAAAGAGTATACCAACATAAAAAATTTCGTAGTAGTTGGCAGCAAATTAACAATATACAAGAAGATGAATATGGTGATAGTATTGACTATAGGTTAGAAGACAAAAATAAAGAAATATTAAAAAATTCAAAATTTTGTAAATATGAGTGAATTTGATAATTTAGTATTAACGAAAAAAGGTGATGGAGACTATACATCATATGTAATACATAACAATATAATATGTATATATGTAATAGCACATCCTACAGGTAATTGTCAACTATCATCAATAGCTTATTTTCAGAGAATTCTTTATTGTGATAAAATAGAAGATCAGTTATTAATTATGAATAAAATACTAGAAACAGGTAAAAGTTTATATCTTATTGATATAAATCAAGCTTATAATGGTCAATTAGATAATTTAATAGCAGCTAGTAATAATAAAATTGAAATATTTCAAAATATGAAGCATAATTATGTAAATAAAACAGGTAATAAAATGATGATATGTATATTAGAAATAAAAACATGAAAAAGAAAATAATATTAGCAGGTTTGCATGGTAGACCTAGTACCAAGATGGCTTGGGCAAACATAAAAACTAATGTAGATAATCCTATAACCTTAGTACAAAGAAGAAGAATTCCTAATACTAGTAAACAATATTATAGAGTATTTGGTGATTCCTCTTTGTATAAAGAAGAACAATTATATCAACTTAAATTTAAAAAGTTTAATTTTAATAATGCTGTTATTATCCGTTGGGGAACGCAGGAAATTATAGAAAATATGGAAAATACCATAGTATATAATAAGGCTTCTGCAATCAAGAATGCCACAGATAAATATAAAAGTAGAAGAATATTTATAGAAAAAGGAGTTAATGCTCCTAGACTATTAAATCATCCTCTAGAATATAGGGATGATACTGTTATTATTGCTCGTCCATATAATCATAGTAAAGGTAAAAACTTTGTAGTATTAAGAAATTTAAAAGCCTTAGAAGCTCATTGGAGAGAAGGTTGGTACTATTCAGAATTTGTAGATAAAGTAAGAGAGTTTAGAGTGCACGTAGGTCACGGTAATATTTTGCCGCTTTAAGAAGTAATTCTTATTGAAAAACTAGACAAATACGGTGAAAGCTAAAAATAATTTTATAATACCCTTATTATTTAAATAATAAGTTGTATCTTTGTGTAAAACAAAGATATGAAAAAGGTACATAATAGACATAACGAAGATTTTATAAAAAGTCTTTATGAGAGAAATTTAAATGGAGAATTGTTAAAAGATATAGCAACATCTATAGGTAGACATTATACTACTTTATCTAAAGTATTTAGAAATCATGGTTTTATTCCTATTAAGCATGAAAATGCAGCAAGAAGAGATAAAATAATATTTAATGAAAAATATTTTGATATCATAGATACAGAAATTAAAGCATATTTTTTAGGACTTATATATGCAGATGGGTATATAACAACAAGTAAAAAAGATTATTATACTTTTGGTATAGCTTTAAAAGAATCTGATAGACATATTTTAGAGCTTTTAAAAGAAGAATTAAAGTGGCCAAGAGACTTATATTATTCTAAAAATACTAAATCTTATAAATTAGTTTTATCTACTAAACCTATAGTAATGGCTTTATTAAAACTAGGAGTTAAGTTTAATAAATCTTATAAGGAATTATCTATTCCTAAGATTGATAAAAAATTACTTCCATGTTTTATAAAAGGAGTATTTGATGGTGATGGTAGTTATGGTGTTTATATATCAAATAAGAGAAAAAGTATTAATGTAGTTATTAATCTAACTTGTTCTTCTGAAATATTTATAGATGAATTACAAAAGTATTTGTTTTCTTTAAATATAGAAAGTACTAAAACAATTCTAAATAGAAATATTAAAAATTCTAATCATATAAATTTATATATATTACATATAAATAAAACAATTTCTCAAAAAATGTTTATTGAAAAAATATATAATTCCTTTGATATAGGATTATATAGAAAAAAAGAAAAAATTATTCATGCTAATACCGTGCTAAATAAAAGAACTAAAAAGCTTTTATCAGCGTAACGCATAGGGATTGAACCTATTAATATTTAAGGCTCTATATGAGTCTTTTTTATTTTATAGAATAAAATATCCCCAAGAGTGTCTGGCAACCTATTAGTTAGGTTGAAAATATATGCTGAACTTATAGGAAACTATAAGAAGTAAAGGATAAAAAGCCTTTACGATAACAAAATTGAAAATATTAGGACTTATGGAAAAACATGATCCAGGTAATGGAAACATAGCATGGAATAGAGCAGTAAATGGTTCAGAACCTTTTACATCTATTAGTTCTAGCGAAGCTGATCAACAAAAACTTAGAAATGTAATCATTGAAGGTATAAAAGCTGTAAATTCTTTAGAATTAGATATGGGAGGAGTAGATGTTATTTTGGATAGAAATAATATTGCTTATGTACTTGAGGTAAATACAGCTCCTACATTAAATAGTTCTCCAGGTATAGCTAAAAAATGGTCTAAATATTGGGAATGGTTACTTAGAGGAGATAATAAGAGAGAGCATTGGGATTTTACTCGCTTCATAAAAGCTAGTAGTCTATATTGGAAAAACTTTCAATTAGAAGAATAAATGAATAAAACTACTGATATGGATAAATTCATAATAGGAGGAGATCCAGAGTTTTTTGCTTATAATAATAAAACAGAAAAATATGTAAGTTTAATTCCTTATATCAAAGGAACTAAAGATGAACCTGAACCTATAGAAGTACAAGGTTGTTTTCATCTTATAGATAATGTAAGTGTAGAGTTTAACTTTCCACCAGTAAAAGAATACTGGATGTTAAAAATGATTATAGATGAGTGTATTGGTTATACTAATAATTGGTTAAGTAAAATTAATCCTGATTTATCCTTAAAAGTAACATCAACAGCAAGTTTTTCAGAAGAAGAATTAAATAGCGATATAGCTATGATATTTGGATGTACACCTGCATATAGTGTTTATTCTAAAGGAAAAGAAGTATATAGGCCTTCACCTCAAGAAGTAGGTAGTTTAAGAACTGCTTCATATCATTTACATTATGGATGGGAACAAGAATATTCTAAAGAAGATTTATATAAATTTATGGTCTTAAATGATATATTCTTAGGTTTTCCTGCACTATTTAAAGATAAAACAGATTTACATCGTAAGACAGTTTATGGCTCTCTAAGTGAACATAGAATAAAAAGTAGATATAGATATGAAGCATTAAAAGAAGCTAGTAGAATAGAGTATAGAACGTTAGGAGCAGGTATACACTTATATCCTGATTTTGTAGAGAATGGAATTAATTTAGTTAGACAAAATGCTAACAAATTAGATTATTATATGGAACTTTATTATAAAGATTTAGAAGAATTAAATCTAGATCTATTTAATGAAAAATTACAAGAAAAACTTAAAAACAAATTAATAAAAAATGGAGACTTCAATGACAAATAAAGAAACCTTTTTAGTAGCAGCATATGGTACTTTAAGAAAAGGTTGGGGTAATTCTAGATTAGTAGATACACCTCAAAATAAACATGTAGGAACAGGTAAAACTGTTGAAAAATATACAATGAGAGCAAGTGGTATCCCTTTTTTAAGTAAAGAACCAATGGTTAATATAACTGTAGATTTATGGGAAATAACTAAAGAATCTTTAGTTAATGTAGATGCTCTTGAAGGTCATCCTGAATGGTATAAGCGTGAGTTAGTACCTGTTGAAGTAGATGGAACAGTATACGATGCTTATATTTACTTTAATGAGGGAAGTAAAGCAGATATTGTAGAAAGCGGAGATTTTAATAATAGATGAAAAGTTTATTAGCAACTTCTCAGAATTTAGATGATAAACTTAGCTTTAGATATAGTGTTGGATGTCACGCTTTTGTTATGGGTATAAGTAACAGATATGTACATATGGCTATACCTAAAGAAATAGTAGATAAAAGATTAAAATATTGGAAAATTAGTTTAGATAATTTGTTATCTCTTTATGAAACCATGGGTTTTAAAATAATCTATACAGAGAGTAAAGAAAAGATGACTTTTACAAAAAAAGAATATTCAGAATGGGTAATTTTTATTTTAGATTCAAATACTTTTGATTCAAATATTTTTAATGATATTGCTAGACGAAAAGCCAGATACTTTGCTTTCTGTATGTTAAGACATTTTTATTATAGATCAGGATTAATTAAATATTTTCTTCTTTTAAATAAAGATAATAAAGAAAGAGATGAAAATGTAGAAATAAATAATTGGTTTCAAGCTAAACGTAAATTTCTTTCAGATTTTTATACATATATAGATAGATATAGATCAGATATAGATTATAAACATAATTTGATTATATCTAGTCATATTAGTTCTGATGCGTATCCAAATATGAGATATCCCTATATTTATGGACAAACGTATAATGAATCTTTTTTAACTTTAGATACTGCTAATACTATATTTTTATATGATAGAAAAACATTAAAATTAGAAATTATTAGTAAAGAAAAATTTGATAGTTTAAAAACAATACCAGTAGAAGATACTTTAATAAAAGTTGTTGGTATGTATGGTACTATATTCGTATTACCTAAAAAAATTAAAATATTTGAAATAAAAATTTAATAAATAATATAATATGATAGAAAAATTATGTAAAAAATGTAATACTATAAAAACTACTGATAATTTTCATAAAAATAAAAGAACAACTAGTGGTTTATCTGAATATTGTATAAGTTGTAAAAAAGAATATGACTTATTATATAGACAAACTGATAAAATTAAACAAATGTATAGTTCTGAAAAATATAAAAGAAAAAAATTAAAATATAAAAATGAGAATTATATAAAAATCAAATTGATTACAACAAAAATGAGCGCTAGAGCTAGAAATATAGAATTTTCTATAGATGAAAATGATTTATCAATTTTACCAGAATATTGTCCTCTTTTAAATGTAAAAATAGATTATGAATATGGTAATGGTATAAATTTAAATGCAGCATCTATAGATAGGATAGATAATTCTAAAGGATATATTAAAGGTAATGTATGGATAATATCTAGATTAGCAAATACTATGAAAAGTGAAGCTACGATAGAACAATTATTAGAATTTTCAAATAATACAATTAAAATTTTTAAAAATGATTCTTAGTTTTTTAGGAATATATATACTAGTTAGTATAGTTAATAGTTGGCTAATGAGTCATGAAAAAAATATACTAGCATGTGGTTTAATGGGTTTTTATCCAAAGCGAGGTAAGAAATGTGATTATAAAGCACTGTTTTTATTAGGATGTCTTAATGAGAACAGAGGTACAGATAGTTGTGGAATAACAATAGGTTATGATAGAATTACAGGTATTAAAGGAGAATCTGTTGCCAGAGACTTTTTAATGGTTAATGAAAAAGAAATAAAAAAAAAATTAGCTATAAATAAACCTGTTATTTTTCATACTAGAAAGAGTACATATGGAACTCATACTACATCTAATGCTCATCCATTTATATGGCATACAAAAAATGCAAAAAAAGATTACTTTGCATTTGCTCATAATGGTACACTTACAAGTTATAAAGAGCTAATAAAAACATATAAAATAGAACAAGATGAAAAATTAGTAGGTATTGATAGCCATGTATTAGGTTTAGGAATGTATTCTGCAATTAGAGGATATATTGATGAAAAGGATATAGTACAAAAGTATGAAGGTGATGCTGCTTTTCTTTGTTATAATGAAAAAATATTTAAAGCGTGGAGAGGCGCTGAAAATGAAGTAGAAGAACGTCCTTTATGGATGTTAGAAACAGAAGATGGGTGGTATTTTCATTCGCAACCTGTAGCTCTTTATATGGTTTTTGGTAAATCAGGTCAAAGCCTTAAAAATAATGAATTAATTACTTTTGAAGATTTTGAATTAAAAAGTAGAGAAATCTATAAAAGAACAAGAAAAGTAAAACATCTTCCTGCTAGAACATGGGATGATATGTATATTCCTTATAAAAAGGAATATTCTATAAAAGATCCAGTAGCTAGAAATACTATTAATAATTTAATATCTTTAGGAAATATTTTTTGTACTAAAAAAGAAGAAAATTCTAAGCCTAATATTATTTTAAATAAAAATCCTTTAAGTAAGCAATATTTAAAATACGTATATAACGAAATACAAGATTTTCCTGTAACTGGAAATATAAAATTAGGATTTTCAAAATTAATTAATAATGGTTATAAAGTATTTCCTTATATAAATGAGACAGGTAAAGAAATGATATTTAGAGATGGTTTTATTATAAAAGATGAAGCTTTATATCAAAAATTAAAATCTAATTTTTCAGAGTATGTACGAAATGCAGATTATTTAAATTCTAGAAAGTTTTTAGACTCTAATAAACAATTACTAAATAATGTAATGGAAGATTTTATTTGGTTTAAAGAAGTAGCAGATGAATGGACAGATATTTCTTTATTGTTTTTTAGAACATCTTATGGAGCTATAGAATATATAGATGCTAATAGTACTAATACAGTTCAGTTAGAACTTATGTTAGGAGATAAAGTATTTATTTCAGGAAGTCCTATGGATGGAAACTTTAATGTTAAAGATTTAGAAAAAGTATATTAATGAAAACAACAACTAAAACAATAATAAATAAAAAAGAAAAAGGTACTGTAAAAATAAGAGGAAGATATTATAAAGAAAGTGAATGTGCTATTGATACATTTACAAAAGAAATGGAATTACAATCTAAATTAACACCATATATTGCTTTAGATAATAAATTAGCTTTTACAAGTTCACCTATAAAAATTCAACTAAATGGTAAGCAACTAGATTTATGTTCTACTATCGTCGATAAATATTCATTAGAATTAGTAAGAGATACTAATGTATCTAATTTAACATCATTATTTAGTAAAAATAACTATAAACGTAAATATAATCCATCAAATAAAATTTATAATTTAACTCATTATAAAAAACCTTTAGTAGCTTATTCTAATATAGAAAATGGATTAGAATTTTTAAATAAATATACTTTTGGTTTCGAGTTAGAAACAGCTTATAGTTCTTTGGATGAAAATTATAGTAGTAATTATGGATTTGCTTGTTTATATGATGGTTCTATATCTGGACCAGAATTAGTAAGTACTATAATGAAATATAATAATTTTCACCATTTACATAGATTTCTACAAATAATAAAAAGATTTAGTAGTATTAGTGATCAATGTAGTTTTCATATTCATATAGGAAATGTAAATTATAGTGAAAAAACTTTGTTTGCTTTATACAATTTATTTCAGAGATTACAAGATGAATTAAATGGTTTAATAGCTCCTTTTAGGAAGGATTTTATGTATTTAGCAAATAAAGGTAAAGATCATAGTAAAAATTTACCTAGATTACCTTTAGATAATTTAGATAATTTATATGAACTTTTAGGTATAAGCAAACTTGTAAAAAGAGGAGGAGATATTTTAGAAGATTATATAGAAAATAATAGAAAATGGGATATACTTGGAAGGTATTATAATGTTAATTTTCTAAATTATATTTGTAAAAAACCAGAAAGTAAAACAGTTGAAATTAGAAGTATGCAAATGACTTATAATTTTGATTATATTATGACATGGTTATTTATAAATACAGCTATAATAAATTATGCTGAAAATAATATAGATAAAATTCTTAATAGACAAGATAAAATTCAATTAAAAGATTGCATAGAAGCTTTTATTCCTGAAAGATTTCAAAAAACTTTATTTAAGAATATAGCTTTATTAAATAGTTTTTATCATGATAATTATTTTATAAAACAAAATCATTTAAAAGATTTAGAGAGTTTAGAAATATCATTAGAAAGTTTATTAAAACCTTATAAAATATATAATGATTTAGAATATAATAATAGTATTCTTAAAATATTAAATGGTTTAAATTATAAGTTATTAGAACCTTATAAAAAAGTAGAGAAATTTGATATAACAAAAATGAATTGTTATAATAAAAAATATACATATAATGGTAATATTTATGAGTATTTAGTGACTCAGGAAACGAATGATATAGAAATAGCTGCTAAAAAAACTGCTTATGTATCAAGACATTGTAAACATTTACGTTCAATAACAGGAGCAAGTAATTTTTGTAACATAAATATGGGTTATTTAAATAGAGAGTATAGGAGTTTAACATACTATTTTACAGTAGAAAATAATTTTTTAGTTTATTTTGAACCTAAAACTAAAAATGAATTAGCTTATACTTTAGATAATAAAGTATATAAAGAATTATCTACTTTAAAAGCTATGTCAGTTTATTATGAATGTATAAAATTATTTAATGCTGATTGTGATATTAATGTCGATCATGAAATAATAGTTGCTGATACATATTGTATTGTTAGAAGAGTAGCTTCTGATTTATTCTTGTTAGATAATGAATATTTAATAGCAATAAGTATACTTGATATAGAAAAGTATATTATTACAAATAATATAAACTTAGATTCAAACTATACTGTTGGGTTACATTTTAATTTTGATCCTAGTCAAGATGCTTTTTCAATTTATTATGAAAAGTATTATGAAAGTATTAATATGGAATCTCCAATTAGTAGTAAAAAAAAAGGACCAGGAATATATGACTTTATATCTTCAGCTCCATTTGAAACAGCAAATACAGGTGGAATAAGATTCTTAAGTAGTGATGATTTAAATAGATATAGAACAGGTATTAATAGTATAGGTAGCTTAGAAGAAGTTCCAATACATACGCCAGTATATCCACCATTACCTACAGAAGACCTTTTTGATAAAGATGAAGATAAAGAAGAAAATCATGAAGATGACGAGTTCTAGCATTTCTTATTTTGAAGATTTATACACAAAATATAATGTATCTTTTTTATTTGTGTTACCTTTATTTAAAGATATCATAAATAATATTAAAGATAAATCAAATAGAAAGTATAATATTCATGGGTTATTTTGTGATTGTGGATTATTAAATACATATTTGTTAAATAGTACAGGAGAATTTAATAATATTTTTACATTGGTATTTGATCAAAAAACATTATTAAATGTTACATTGACAGATAAAATGAACGTAAAAGTTTATAATTTATTAGATTTATTAACTAATTATAAGTATTTTCATAACATTAAAAATATAGATGATAAAATATTTATTGAATTAGTTATAGATAAAAAATGGAATGAAGACATAAAATTAATTATGTCTTCTTCCTATTCTAAAGTAAGTTCTGCTTATAAGAAGGAGATTGTAAATGATGGTAGGTATATACTTTCTGAAAAAGAAAATATAACCTATTTATATATTGAAAATATTCCTGCTCAAATAATGCATAAAACTGAAGTTGCTAGAGATATTATAAAGAGATTATTTAATATACAAAAAATAGAAATGGAAGAATATTTTAATAGTTTCTCACATAAAAAAGAAACTTACAGTTTAAACAAAACAACATGTCATTACTAACAATGTGGGATCTCTTTCAAAAGAATGAAGAGATTATAGAAAATATTAAATCTCAATATGATATAACTACAAATAAAGAACTAATATTATTATTATCATCTTTATTTTATGAAGCTGTTGATAACAACTCTTGGGTATTTGATGAAACTAATTTAGAAACTTTTACAAAAAAAGATAAAGAAGATACTGTAACATCTGCTAAATCTGAAATAATGCTTTATTTAGTTCTAATAGGACAATTTTTTAAATTACAATATGTTGATATGTTTCCACAAATAATTAAAAAACCCAGCAAATTTAGTTTAGATCTATGTAGAATAATAAATAGTTATGTAAAAAAGAAATTATTAATAGAAGCAGAATTAGATTTATTAACTATTTTTTTACAAAATGTAATAAATGATTTAAAGGGTGATTCTTTTTCAGTAGATTATATGTCTAATATTGAAAAATTATTAAATGATAAGAAATATATATCTTAGTAATACTATATACAATAGTTTTGAAAGAAATAGTTTCAAAGATTGTAGATTTGAAGATTATAAATTTACAACTGCTTTTGAAAGAGAATCATTTGTAGTACTAAATCTTTTACGAGTAGTAAGTGTTTATAATAATGCATGTAAAAATTTAAACAATGATATACATAAACCAGATTTCTTCAATGACATTGTAGTATCACATTTAACAAATATATGTAAGGCGTTAAGTATGTGTTGTAATATATTTAATATAAAGTCTAATATTATATTTGAAAATAATAGTAAAAATCATAAAACAGATGTATTATTTCTTATTAATATGATTTTGTTTAGAAACGAAACTAATAGAGATAAAAGAGAAATAATAATAATGAATATTTTAAAAGGAGTTATTGCTACATTAGTACCTGATGTAGGAGATAGATTAGATCTTATTAGATTATATATAGAAGATAAAAAACTAAAGGTATTAGAAGAAGATTTTGCTTTATTATCTGATGAACGAGATCTTTATTTTTAAAATATAATAGGCTCCAGCTATTTTTAAACTAACCTCTGGAGTAAGGTTAGTTTTTATCTTTTAATTAAAATTATGAGTTGGGAAGAATACGAAGATTTCGTAAAGAAGGAGTTAGAAAAATTAAAAGAAGATTTAAAAAAAAATTAAAATTATGAATTTAACAGAATATCAAAGTATAATTGCTAAAACAGCAGTATATCCACAAAAAGTAGATAGATTTGGTATAGCTTATACCTTTTTAGGTGTTATGGATGAAATGTTTGAACTACAAGACAAACAAGAACTTGGAGCATCAGAAAAAGAGATAAAAAAAGAAAAAGGAGATGTTATATGGTATATAACAGCAATGGCAGAGGAATTTAAACTTAATATAGAAGTCTTATTTGTCAAAAGTGATATTGATAGTGATGATGATAGACAGTTATTCATGCGCTTTCCTGGATTAGTTACAAAATTCTATAGAGATAGTAAAGAAATACCTGTAGAAACAGTTTCACGTTTCATTACTATTATGTGGAATATGATGATGGAAGATGAATCTGATGAAAATATAAATAAAATTCTTCAGATGAATTATGATAAATTAATAAAAAGAAGAGAAACAAATACTCTTCATGGTGATGGTGATAATAGAGAAGAAATTTAATAAATAAATAATGGAACATAAAGGTTTAAGATATAATAATGGTAAACTAAGATATGATTTAGTTCATCCTTTTGCTCATGAAGAAATGGTTAAAGTATTAACTATGGGAGCAGAAAAATATGATTCCAGAAACTGGGAAGCTGGTATGTTATGGTCAAACGTAATATCTAGTTTAAAACGACATATAGCAGCAATAGAAAAAGGAGAAGATTTTGATAAAGAATCAGGGTTATTACATGCAGCTCATGTTGCGTGTAATGCTCACTTTTTAACTGCTTATTACAAAATATATCCTCAAGGTGATGATAGACCTCATAATTACTTAAAATCAGTAAAAATAGGTCTTGATATTGATGGAGTATTAGCAAATTTTGATCAACATTTGTGTAATACTGTAGGTATTGATTTACATAATATTACGCATTGGAATGATCCTATCATAAAAAAACATTACAAGGAAGTAAGAGAAAACAAAGAATTTTGGTTAACAATGCCTTCATTAATAGAAGCAAAAGATATACCTTTTGAACCTCATGTGTATATTACTAGTAGAAGTATACCAACAGAAATTACACAAGAATGGTTACATAAAAAAGGTTATCCTGATGCACCTATTTATACAGTAGGTCATAACGAATCTAAAATAAAAGCAGCACAAGAATCAGGCGTAGAAATCTTTATAGATGATAAATTTGAGAATTTTGTTGATTTAAATGGTGTTGGTATTTGTACTTTCTTAATGGATGCTCCTCATAATCAAAAACATGAAGTAGGTTTTAAGCGAATAAAAGATTTTAGTATTTTTAAATAATATAAAAATGAAAACAATAATACACGTAAACAGACAAATCATAGATAGAAACAGAAAAAATAATGATACAAAAGCTGTATTAACTTCTAAAAACTATAAAGGTAATAGTTATGGTCATGAAGTAGAAATATTTGATGAAAATGGAAAAGTTGCTGCTAAAGTAATTTATTCTCCTGATAAACCATTATCTTGTGGTGCAAGAGTATGGATAGAGACATTAAATAAAGTAGAAGTTATAAACCATGAAATATAAACTAATTTATGATGAAGAACTAATAAAAAAGTTCTTAGATTTACTTCCTGATGAAAATGAAGATGAAATTTATTACTTAAGTTTATTTGCTAGAAAAAAATATTGTCCAGAACTTATTTGGAGTAATGATAAAACACAATTAAAAAGATTTACTTCTAAGAAGAGAGATGTAATTAAAAAAATCAAACAATTAGAAGTAGATTATGGATTATATGATTTAAATGGTAGAATAGTACCACAAGAATCTTTAGTTATTTATATTCATCCTAATCCACGCTCACAGTTAAAAGCTGCTAGAATTCTTATGAGAAAACTTACAGATATTATTTGTGATAATGCTAAAGGATTTAATGTTCAACAAGAAGCTTTAAGTGCTTTACAAAATTCTAAGTCTAAAGGTTATTTTATAGATTTTGATTTAGATTTAGATAAAAGTACTTTTAATAGTGAAGAAATAATTTATAAAAACATAAACAAAGAAGCAGTAACCTTGATAGAAACAAGAGGAGGTTATCATTGTTTATTAACAGTAAGTAAAATTAAAGATGAATATAAGAAAACTTTTTATCAAAACTTAAAACAGTATTCAGATGTTGAAGGTGATTGTTTTATTCCTATTCCTGGAACTATTCAGGGAGGATTTAATGTTAATATTTTAAAATGAAATACAAATTAATTAAAAAATACCCTGAATTAGGTACAGTAGCTACTACTGAAACACATGGAAGTTTTATTCTAAATCAACCTGAGTTTTGGGAAGAGATAATAGAAAAGGATTATGAGATATTAAGTTTTATAAGAATAGCTCCTTCAAATTATGCGGATGATATATTTTCTTTAAACGGTGGTGTTTATTCTACGAGTTATTTTAATAATAATCTATCTTTAAATCATTGTTTAACTTCTGGTGGGTTTAATATACATTCAGTAAAAAGGTTATCTGATAGTGAAGTATTTACTGTTGGTGATAAAGTAAATATAGGAGGTAAAAATAGAATATTAGAACAAATTTTTATTATGGAACATACTTCTTTATTTTATTGCTATACAGATAATAAAAAAGATTGTTGGTCTGTTGATAATATAGAAAAAGTAAAAACTCCTTTATTTATAACAGAAGATGGTGTTGATATTTATGAAGGTGATAGTTTTTGGTTTGTAAAACATAGTACTTCTCCTAGTATTGATAATTTATGGTGTATTAAAAAAGTAAATAATTATAGTCCATTAAATACTTATTTTAAGTTTGAACCACAATATGAAAAATATTTTTCAACTAAAGAAGCAGCAGAAAAATATCTCATTATGAATAAACCTTGTTTAAGTATTAATGATATTATTACACCTAATAAAGTTTTTGAAATTAGTTTAAATGGTGTATATATGGATAAATTAAAAGAATTAGTTAAAAGTAAATTAACGTAATGAAATTAGAAGTAAAAAATGGTAGTGAAAATTATGCTGCTACAGTAGTAAAAATATCTAATTTACATGATATAGAAGGTGCTGATCATATTCAGCGTACTGTTATTTTTGGTAACAATGTTATTATAAGTAAAGAAGCTAAGGTTGGAGACACAATGATTTATTTTGTGAGTGGTACAAAACTTAATTCTGATTTTTGTAAATACAATGATCTTCTTACTGATGCTGAACAAAACAAAAATAAGAAAGCAGGTTATATATCACACAAACAGTTTAGAGTAAAAGCAATCAAGCTTAAAGGAATTATAAGTGATGGTATATTATTACCTTTAGTTAGTTTATCTTATATACTTAATCCAAGCGATGGGTATTATTATGATTACCAAGATGTATTAAAAGAAGGAGATACCTTTACTGATATTGATGGAGTATCTATTTGTGAGAAGTACATTGTTCCGTCTGCGAGAAATAGTAATCCTGGTGGTAAAGCACCTAAACAACCTTCAAGAATTAGTAGATTAGTCGATAAACAATTTCAACAATATCATATAATTAAAAAAAGAATAACTGATAGATTTAAAAATATATTATGATTAAAAAATTGTGGTTAATTTCAGATACACATTGTAATCATAGACAATTGCAAGTTCCTGAAGTAAATATAATTTTACATGCTGGAGATAGTACTAATAGTAAAGGTATTTATAACTTCGCAGAAGCTGAAAACTTTTATGATTGGTATGATTCTCTAGATGTAAAGTTAAAACTACTTGTTGCAGGAAATCACGATTATTCTTTATTTAATAAAACTTTTAATTTAACTAAATATAGTTTTAAATATTTAGAACAGGACTTATTTAAGTATGAAAAGAATTTAATTTATGGTACTCCATATACTCCTACTTTTAATAGTTGGTATTTTATGTTAGATAAAGAACAACAAGAAATTCATGCTAAAAATATTCCTCCTTGTGATATATTAATTACTCATGGACCACCTAAATTTATTTTAGATAGTGTATATAAGGAAAGTCAAAATAATATTAAACTTTATGAACATTGTGGAGATATTGAATTATATCATAGAATAAATAAAATAAAACCTAAACTTCATGTATTTGGTCATATACATTCATCTAATGATAATGCTTATCCAGAAAACAATGGAGTGTTTTATAATGGAGATACTTGGTTTGTGAATGCAAGCTGCTGTGTAGATAGTAAAATGGGTGTTATACATACTCACGGATGGATTTGTGAGTATGATTTTGAAACAAAAAAAATAATTAAAATTTATAGAAATGAAATTAAATATTAGTCAAATACAAGCATTAGCAGTTAAATTAGCTGAAGATATAAATAAAGAATTTAGAGAAAAGTATAAACATCAAATTAATGATTATATTACAGAAAATAAAAAACAATATAAAGATTTTTTATATCAATTTGATAATACAATAGTATTATTGAAAGCAGGAATTATAAGAAATTTATCTATAAATATTGATAATGGTAATTATAGATCTATGGATATTAATAATTATGAAGAGGTATTAAAAGAATGTTTTATAGCAAAATATGCAAAAATAAATCTTAAACTTATTAGTAGTTATGGATTATATAATGAAATAATATTAGCAACTATAGATGCAAAAGATTTAGATACTTTAGTTAAAAATATTACTGCAAAATATATTTAGAATTTTTTATTAAACTTTTAAAATGATTGATTTAGAATATTATGATAATTTACCTGTAAGAGAAAGTCGTAAAGATTTAATGTTTCGCCATGAGTTTTGGAATAGTTGGTATAGAAGAAGTTATAAAATAGAGTATTGGAATATTGCTGAAAGAGTTATAGAAGAACACATAGGTAAATATTTTAATGATGCTTTTAGTAAGTTTAAATTTCTTTGTAAAAATATTCCTGAAGCTACTTATGAATATTTTATGTCTTATTTTGGAGAAAAATATATATGTCGTAGATATGAAGAATATATATATCATAGATATAAGGATTTTATTATAGATAATGAAGGTAAAATCCAATATTCTGAATACTATTATAGTAAAAAGAAAAATAAACCTATTTCTATTACAAGTAGAGATTTTAAAAATGCATGGGTTCATAAAGAATCTGGAATATTTAGAGATGATTTTTTAGAAATTTATGAAAATCCTAATGCTAGTAACTATGATTTAAAAATAATAGCTTATATACATACTAGTAAAGTAATGAGAAATTATGGTTGGTTAGTATTTAAAAAACATTTTCCTTTACATAAATGGATATATGCTAAACCAGATGATTTTGAATTAAAAACTATTCAAGGATGGGAAAAAACATTTAATTCTAGAAGAGACCCTAATTATAAAAGATTAATGGCAGATGCTTCTAAACCTAAACGTAAAAATAGTAAACAATCTATGTCTGAAGAAAAATTTAGAGAGATTCTTAATTCAAGAAAACCTATTAAAAATGAGGAGGAAAATAAATATAAAATTCTTAAACATGGATTTGATCCTATCATTAGTTTTAGAAATTAAAAACACAATTTATAAAAATGAATAACTAGTTGTATGTCAAAATCAACAAAAAAGAATTTTATAATAAAATCAGGTAGATGGTTAAAATCTAAATGGTGGAAAATTATAAGAAGTAATTGGAAACAAGAGTTAAGAACTAAAAAACAAGATGCTGAATTTAAAGATGAATATGTTATAAACAATCAATATGATCATTGTGATTATAAATATATTTGTACTAATAATTTTGAAACTTGTTGGTGTAATAAATTTGGTTATCAAAAATGCAAAAAGAAATGAAAATTGATATTAAAACAATGTTATTAACATTTGGTATATGCTTATTATTTGCATTTACATCAGGTGATATATTTACTTTTAAACCAGCAATGCCTAAAGAAGTTTTTGCAGATCGTTATATATTTGAAACATCTGTTATACCAGATATAAAAAAATATACAAAATTAGGATATATAGTTAAAACTATTGAAACTACTTCTGCTGGTAATACTTTTTTAGTAATGGAAAAATATTAAAAATGAGTAATATATGGTTCACAAGTGACACACACGGATATCATCGCAATATATCTGGACCAAAAGTATCACGATGGGGAGGAGGTTATAGAGATTTTGATGATGAAGTACAAATGACTAAACATTTATTAGAACAGATTAATAAATATGTTAAGGAAGATGATATATTGTATCATTTAGGTGATTTTACATTTGGAGGTATTGATAAAATATGGGAATTTAGAAAACAAATTAAATGTAAAAATATACATTTAATTTTAGGTAATCATGATCATCATATAGAGCATAATAAAAGATTACCTAATTGTTATTATAACTTGGACGATCAAATAATTGTAAATGATATGTCTCCAGATTACTATTGGACAACAGTAAATGCAATATTATTATTTTCATCAGTACAGTATGTAAAAACTGTTAGATTTGGTAATCAAAGTATTTTTTTATCTCACTATAAACATTTTATATGGGAGAAATCGCATCATGGTAGAATACATTTATATGGGCATTCACACGCAAGTGCAGAGCATCATATAATAGGTAAAAGCATGGATTGTGGCGTAGATAATGCATACTGCTTATTAGGAGAATATAGACCATTTAATTTAACTGAAATATTAGATTTAATGAGTAAAAGAGAAATTTTATTAGTAGATCATCACAATTCAAAAACAAATGAATAATGTTTATAAAGAAAATTAAAAGAAGAAGTAGCCATGTATTAGATAGAATAATTCTATTCTATAGGTTTAAACAGAGATAATGTTTAATATTAAAAGACATTTTGAATCATGGTGGGAATATGTAGACCCATACATGATTCAAAAGCTAGTAGATAATTTAAAAAAAGAATATGATGAGAACACTGTTTATCCTTCTAAAGAGAATGTTTTTAGAGCCTTTAGAGAAACCCCCTTAGATACTGTAGAGACTATCTTCATAGGAATGGATCCTTATATAAATGAATATAAAGGAATTCCTTCTGCTTGTGGATTAAGTTTTGTTACAGAAAATGGATATGTTAATCCTAGTTTAAGAATTCTCTGTAAAGTTTTAAATATAGAGTCTGAAAATTTTAAAGAATTTGTTCTTTCTAAAAATGCTTTAATGTTAAATACAGCTCTTACTGTTATAAAGGGTAATACAGGTTCTCATCTAAAACTATGGAAGGATTTTTCTGAACAATTTATAATAAGACTTTCAGAACATAAAAACTTAAATTGGATATTATTAGGAAAGGAGGCAGAGAAATTAGAACCTTTAATTAAATCAGGAATAATTTTAAAAGCACCTCATCCTATGGCATATCAATATTCTGGTAAAACAGAGTATTCAGAGTTAGAATTTATTTTTAAAGAATTAAAATGGATATAAAATAATAAAAATATAATATAAAATGATAAAAAATGTAGGTAAAAAATTCTTAAGTGACCTAAAGCTTCATTCAGACTATCTAAGATGGAAGGATGATGTTTCTAGGTATGAAACTTGGGAGGAAGCTATGGATGAGATTTTATCTCAACATAGGATAAAGTATAAAGGAAAAAATATAGAAGAAGAGTTAGACTATATAAGAAATTTCTTATATGATAGAAAAGTTCTTGCTTCTCAGCGTAACTTACAGTTTAGAGGAGAAGAAATATTTAAGCATAATTCTAGACTTTTTAATTGTTTTGATGTAAATACAAAATTTGTAACATCAAAAGGTGTAAAATCTTTTAAAGATTTTTCAGAAGGAGATTTATGTACTGTTCGTACACATACAGGAAAATGGAAAAATGCAATAGTTAAATCATATGGAAAACAAAATTTATATGAAATAACTTTTGCTAAAGGAGGAAAAGATCCTTTAAAAAAGGGAGTAAATATTTCAAAAGTATATGCAACTAAAGATCATACTTGGTTTTTAAAAGACGGTAGCAAAACTAATAGTTTAGAAATAAATGATAGATTATATCAAGTACCAGATACTTTTAAAGATTTTGTATGGGAAACTGCATCAGTAAATGAACAGTTATATTGGTGTTATGGTTATGTATATGGTGATGGAACTGTAGGTACTAATGGATATAGTATGGTAAGATTATGTGATCATGATAGAAAATATGAATATAGATTTATAGAAATGGGATTTTCAACATCTAGTTGTTTATCTATAAATGGAGATATTATAGTTTCAACAGGAACTTATAAAAAAACAACTCCTAATCCAGAAATAGATTCTCCTGAACTTATTAGAGCATTTGTACATGGGTATTTATCAGCAGATGGTTATAAAAACAATAATCCATCAGGCAAACAATTTAAATCAATACAAAGTTCACAAATTGATCATATAAATTTTATTAGAAATTGTTTTTCTATAGCAGGAGTATATACATTATCTGAACAAGATTTAACAGGACAAATTACTAACTATGGAATTCGTCCACATACTATTAATTTTGGATTATATGAAGGAGCAAGAGATCATCAAGATAAATCTTGGATTGTTTTAGATTCTAAATATTCTCATACTGATACAGTATGGTGTTTAGAAGTAGAAGAAGATAATTCTTTTGTTTTATATAATGGTATTGTTACAGGTAATTGTTCTAGTACTTATGTAGATAGACCTGAAGTGTTCAAACAAATCATGTACTTGCTTTTAAGTGGTTGTGGTGTAGGTTTTTCAGTACAAAATAGACATATATCTAAACTACCAACTATTAAACAAAGAAGTGATGAAACTAAAACCTTTATTATACCAGATAGTATAGAAGGTTGGAGTTTAGCATTAGATGAGCTTATGATGAGTTATTTTAATGGTTCAGAGAAGGTAAGGTTTGATTATTCTCTTATACGACCTAAAAATAGCCTCATAGCAGGAAGATTTCTAGCTCCAGGACATGAACCTTTACAAAGAAGTTTAGAGATTATAGAGAAGCTCCTAGAGACTTATTTAGGAGAAAATAAAGAAGCTAGGTTAAATTCCGTTCTTGTTTATGATGTTATTTGTCATGGTTCTGATGCAGTATTAGCTGCAGGATTAAGAAGAAGTGCTCTTATTTGTCTTTTTGATAAAGATGATAAAGATATGATAAATTCTAAAACAGGAGATTGGTATGTTAGTAATCCTCAAAGAGCAAGAGCTAACAATAGTGCTGTTTTAGTAAGAGGTAAATATACTGATGAAGAATATAACTTTTTTGCAGAAAAAATTAAAGAGTTTGGTGAACCAGGATTTCTTATAGTAGATGATGAGAGATTTTGTACTAATCCGTTAAAATACAAAGAATTTTTTGTATCTTTGCATAATTAAATGTAGAGTTATGAAAAATCACCAACATGCGGATTTAAAACCCTCTCTTATTGACTTGGAAGCAGATAACAATGCGACAGGGCGCAAGCAAGCTAATGCTGTGCAGCGTGAGAGACTAAGCGAGAGGGATAATATGTATTGTTTATATTGGATACATTTAAAAGAGCATATTTCTATAGACAAAGGTTATATAGGAATTACTTTAGATTTTGAAAAGAGAGTATATTCTCATAAAAGATCTAAAAATAAAACTCATTTTAAAAATGCTATCTTGAAATATGGATATAACAATTTAATAAAAGAAGTTTTACATGATAATTTAACTTTAGAACAAGCATTATATTTAGAAGATAAATATAGACCAGCACAAAATATAGGTTGGAATTCTCAAAAAGGAGGAATGTTAGGTGTAGAAAAAGAATGGTATTTAATAGAAGAAAATAAAAATAAACATTCATTAAATACATCTATTGCTACTAAAGAAGGAATTATTAAACATGATACTAAAGAAAAAAGAAGTTTAAGAGCTAAAGAAAATTGGATAACTAATAAAGAATCTTATAAAGATCTTCAGAAGGGTTCTAATAATACAAGAGCTATTTTAAATGAAAATCAAGTATTATGCATTAAATGTAAATTATTAAAAGAAGGTATTAGAGATTATAAAATTGCAAAATTATATAATGTTAAACCTTATGTTATAAATTTTATTAGAAAAAATATAAATTGGAAGCATATTATATGCGATAGTCCAGACCCCAGTGAGTACTGTTATTGCAACTCACAGTGGTAAGGTGTAGAAATTGGCTTCATTCCTATAAATCCTCATAATGGAAAATCATGTATCTCATTTTGTAATTTAAACGAAATAAATGCTAAAGGAATAGATACTTTAGAAGAATTTATAGCAAGAATAGAAGCAGCAACACTTTTAGGTACATTACAAAGTGGTTATACAGATTTCCCTTTCTTAGGTAAGGATACAGAAGAACTAGTTAGATGGGAATCCTTATTAGGTATTTCTATTACAGGATGGTTTGATAATCCTAAATTATTTAATGAAGAATGGCTACAAATAGGTGCAAATCATGCTAAAGAAGTTAATGCTAAATTTGCAAAGATTTTAGGATTAAATCCTTCAGCAAGAATTACATGTGTTAAACCAAGTGGTAACGCTAGTGTTATATTAGGTACTGCTTCAGGTATACATCCTGCACATTCTAAAAACTATTTTAGAATAATGCAGTTAAACAAAGACAATGAAGTGTGTTTATGGTTAAAAGATAATAGACCAGAAATGTTAGAAGATTCTGTATGGAGTGCTAATAAAACAGATTATGCTGTTTATGTGCCTATTACAGAAGATGATAATGCTATTTTTAAAAATGATATATCAGGTATAGAATTTTTAGAAAAAGTAAAACTTGTACAACAAAATTGGATACTTCCAGGAACTAATAAAGAATTAGGTTATTCTAAAACAATAACTCATAATGTTAGTAATACAGTTCTAGTAGATGATTGGGATGAAACATTTAAATATGTACATGAAAATAATCAATATTTCTGTGGTATTTCTTTTATACCTAAAACAGGAGATAAAATCTATAAACAAGCACCTTTTACATCAGTATTGATGGAAGATGAGTTATTTATTAAGTATGGTAAAGGAGTAATATTTGCTTCAGGACTTATAGTAGATTTACTTCATGCTTTTAATGAAGATTTATGGGAAGGTTGCGATGCAATTATAGATAAAGGTTATTTTTTAACAGGCAACAACTTACAAGTTATGGCGAAAAAAGATCTTCTTAGAAGAGCTAAAAAATTTGCTAAGAACTATTTTAGAGGAGATTTAGGATTTATGGTAGAATGTATTAAAGATGTACACTTATTTCATAAATGGTGTACAATTAAAAGAGGTATGAAACCTATAGATATAGGAGCAATACTTACTAAACCTAAATATTTATCTGCTGATGAAATGGGTTCATTAGCTTGTTCAAGTGGTTATTGCGAAATTTAAAACAAATATATGCTTTTAAAATTATTACCATGGTTCTTTTTAGGATTACTTTTTGTGTGGGGATTTTGGCTCACCTATAAGTATTTTATAAGAACACCCCCTGAAGAGGGGAGTAAAGAATACTATAACAATTTATACGATGATGATGATATTTTTTAACAAACAAACAAACAAAATTTTTAAATGAAAAACATTAAGTTTTTATTGCTTTTAAGTGTATTATTTATTATCTCATGTACTAATGTATCTCCTGGGCATAAAGGAGTAGAAGTAAGTTGGGGAGGTAAAACTAACCTAAACAAAGTTTATCCTGAAGGTCTTCATGGAGGATTTCACTGGTTATATGATGATATGGTAGAGTATGACGTAAGAGAACATACTTATGTAGGTACATATACTTTCAATGATATGAATGATATGGAAACTACTGTAGTTATAGCTTTAGATTATAATCTTAATCCTGAAAAAGTAGGACAATTACATGTAGGAATTAATGATTTAAATACTAAAGTTCAAACATCTCTTTCATCTGCTGCTAAAGAAGTTGTTCCCCAATACTCTGCTGTAGATTTAAATAAACACAAAAGAGCAGAAGGTGAATCTAAATTAGCACAAAAATTAAAAGAAGAGTTACCTGAATTTTTTGTAGTATTTAAAAGAGTTAGATTTACTGATGTAGGGCTTCCTGGTGGTATTTCTAAGCTAGCAGAGGAGACTGCTGTTCAAATAGGTAGAAATGAACTAGCTAGTAAGAAAGAAGCAGAACAAGTATCTTTAGCTGCTGCTAAAGTAGCTAAATCTAAAGGTGATTACGAAGCTGCACAATATGATGTTAAAACTAAATCTCTTATGTCTACTCCTGCTGTTTTAAGTCTTTATAGAGCAGAAACTGATAGAATATGGGCAGAAAAAGGTGTTAGTCCTTGGGGAAATAATAATGTATTTGGAAGTAATGCAGGTATTTTATTAAATAGATTATCAGAAAAATGACCCCTCTTACTAGAGAATTTTTACTGAGTAGAGGAAAATGTTGTTCAATGGGTTGTAGGGCATGCCCCTACTTCCCTAGAGCATCAGGTTCTAAAGAGGTATTTAAGATACCTGATAAAGTAAATTGTGCACCTTCTTGTAGTATTAAAACTATGCAAGAAGGAGAATGCCCATGTTATTTAGAATTTAGAGAAAATAATAAAAAATGAATAATATACCAACAGCAGAAGAATTAGCTGATCTTATGTACTACTCAGATACTTTAGGTTATGATGACTTAGTTAATTCTATAAGATTTGCTTCATTAGTAGCAATAGAACTGAGTAAACTTCATGTAAAAGCTGCTTTAGAAGCTGTACATAAAAATATACAACTACCAGAAGAAGATTTAGAATTTACATTTAATAGTTATCCTTTAGAAAATATAAAGTAATGGAAGAAGAATTTAAAAAATTAGAATAATGAATATATTTAGATTACCAATAGGAGATTGGAGTGATGATGGTCACGGTCAAACACAAGATTATTTAATAATAAGTAATAAAACAGTACAAGAAATAAGAGAATTATATTTCCAAGCTTGTGATAAATTAGGTTTTAGTTTAGATGGGAGTTATAAGAAATCTTATTTAACACCGATGGCTGATTATGAAGACTATATATTTAAAGAAGAAACTTTAAATGCTCTTTTAGATTTTGGAGTAAAAATAGATGAAGAACTAGTAAAAAATTTAAAAGAAATGTATAAAACAGATCCTGATGAGTGGGATAATATAGTAAATACTGAAGAATTATGTAAAATAGTTTTAGAATTTATTAAAACACAAGATTCTGAATTAATTCTTGAAATTATACCTGAACCAGAAGCACCTATGTTTCAATTTTATGGTTATGATGATAAAAAAAGACATATAGGTTATTTTGGTTATGGATTATTTGATTAGTAAATTAATAAAATGACATTAACAGAAATATTCGTTATTCTATTTATACATTGGGTAGCTGATTTTATATTCCAAGATGAAAAATGGGCACTAGGTAAAAGTAAAAATTGGGGTGATTTGTTACTTCATACTTTAACTTACAGTTTTATATGGTTTATAGTAGGAATAATATATTTTTTTAATAACGCTGATTTTGTAAATTTAGGTTTACATAATGATGATTTATTCGTAAGATGTGTTATCATATTTCCTATAATAACATTTATAGCTCACACAATTACAGATTATTTTACAAGTAGAATAGTTAGTAAAAAGTTTGCTAAAGGAGAATATGGTAGTGCTATACCTAATTTTGGAGCATTTACTATAATTGGTTTTGATCAATTATTACATTATGTACAATTATTTTGTACTTATTATTGGTTATTTAAAATTTAAACAAAGAAATAGTATGAAAAACTTATATATATTACAAACAGATAAACCAAATCCTAATATTCTTTTAAAAAAAGATGATGGTACTCTTCAAATATTTGATACTGACATTTATAATATGTGGGAATTTCATCAGCAGTTTGGAGATTTTAGTCCACGTAACGCAACCTATCAAAACATCTATATCACTTCTGATGAAGAAATTAAAGAAGGAGATTGGTGTATTAACATTTACAGAGATAAAAATGAAATATTCAAAAATATTAATCTTGAATCAACTAAATTTGTTAAAAAAATCATCCTAACAACAGACCAAAATTTAATAAAAGATGGTGTACAAACTATACCTGATGAGTTTTTAGAATGGTTCGTTAAGAATCCAAGTTGTGAGGAGGTTGAAATTATATTAAACGATTGGCAAAAATATGCTGCTAATCAAAGTATGATGAAACCTAAATATACTAAATACAACATAATCATTCCAAAAGAAGAATTTAAGGTGATAGAATGTTACTTTACACCTAGAAAAGATACAAGCTCAGCAACAATTTGCAGTAATTGTGGACAAGAAAAGTTCCTGCACACTATTGGAGAAGGAATCAAAGTATCAACTTATATTGTTAATACAAAAGAAGAACCTGAACAAGAAACAGTAGAAGAAGCTGCTGAACAATTTGAATATACAAATGGTATATATGGGTTTAAAGCAGGTGCTAAATGGCAACAAGAAAGAATGTATAATGAGAAAGAAGTTTTTGAATTATTAAATGCTTTTAATAAACATACTTTAAAATTACAAGAATTAAAATTAGGAAACAGTTTTTCTGTAACAGATTGGTTTGAACAATTTAAAAAGAAATAAAGATGAACATACCAGTAAAATTTCCAATAGCTGAGTTGCTAAAAGAGAAAGGAATTATATTTAATACTAAAGAAATTTGTTTCCTTCATAAAAATGGAGAAGAAATAACAGATGAATGGATATTTAATAAATTCAAAGGGAATATACCAGGTTCTATATTTGGTGCAAAATCTATATATGCTACATCAAATATTCCAGCACCTACCATAGCAGAAGTAGTGATGTGGTTGTATGAGAAACATGGTATTTGGATTGTTGTGAATCCTCATAAAGGAAAAAATAATTTAGGTGAATTTTTTATGGAATTTGACCCTGATGTATGGTCATTTACAGATGAGTGTGAATTTCATAACACAGGATTACTTTACTTTAACTCACCAACAGAAGCTTATGAAGCAGCGATTGAATATACTTTAAATAATTTAATTTAACACAATATGGAAATAATTAAATATCCAGATGGAACTAGTTACGCTGTAGTAGAAATGTTAAATATTTGTTAATTTTATATGGGATTTAGAAAAAAGATTTAAGAGATTTAAAAATAAATCTCATTATATACCTTTAATAAAATTTAAAGGTAGTTTTACAGAATATTTTAAATAAAAATAATGTTTTACAAAAAAATAAATTATCCTGATGGAGACTTTTATATAGAGTTAATTGATAAAAAAGAAGAATTTACTTTTAGAATTAATTCATATGATGATTTATGGGAATTACATCACTTAATAGATGTTTTAAATCACAATAATATTAAGCCTACAATAACTATACCAAACTTATTATCTTGTCAAGCAGATAGAAGATTTGCTAAAGATCAAAGTTTTGGTTTAAAACTAGTGTTAAAACATCTAATACAGATGAATGCTAATTTTAGAATATTTCATCCTCATAATGCAGAAGTTGTAGAAATGGCTTTTGAAATATGTGATAAAAAAGTAACTATTATAGATAATAGTGAGTTTCTTGATGAAGTATTTAGTATTCTTGTAGAAGATTATGACTATGATGGTAATAATTTAGATGCTAATTTAATAATGTTGTTCCCTGATGGAGGAGCTTATAAATGGGGAGCTAAACTTGCTGATAAAAAAGACTTTAGAGGAGATGTATTAGCAGCAGCTAAAAATAGAAAATTTATAGATGGTAAAAGTGTTTTAACGCAACAACTTCCTAATTTTGATTATAAAGGTAAAGATATTCTTATAATTGATGATATTTGTATTTATGGTGGCACGTTTAAAGGTCTAGCTAAACTTCTTAAAGAACAAGGTTGTAATAGACTGTATTTAGCTGTATCTCATTTAACTGCTCAGAATCATGAAAAAGATAGTATTTTTGAATATTTTGATAAAGTGTTCACTACAAATAGTAAGTATGATGATTATTTTGTAAGAATAGATGGAAATTCTGGTAAGATGCCCTCTAATTTAGAAATTATTAAACTGTTTTAAGATGATTATTTATAAAAAAGATACTAAAGGAAATATTCGCTATTTAAATGTTATTGCTTCAGGTAATATGATTATACAGCGTTCTGGAATAGTAGGAACTGTTAGCGAAATAGAACATAGTAAAGAAGCTAAACCTAAAAATATAGGTAAAACTAATGAAACTACTGCTATACAACAAGCAATTTTAGAAGTTGAATCTATAATAACAAGTAAACTAAAAGAAGGTTATTTTACTTCTAAAGAAGAAGCTGAAAATGGTGATGTTATTTTACCTATGTTAGCTAAATCTTATACTGATGAAGCACATAAAATAGATTGGAAAAATGCTTATATACAACCTAAGTTTGATGGTATGCGCTGCCTAGCACATATTTCTGAAGGTAAAGTAATTTTAGTAAGTAGAGATGGAAGAATAATAGAAAATATGGATCATATAATAAAAGATTTATCTTCTATTAAACAAGATATTATTCTTGATGGAGAGCTTTATGCTCATGGTTTAAGTTTTCAGGAAAATATGAAACTTATTAAAAAATACAGAAAAGGTGAAACAGAGCAAATTAAGTATCATGTATATGATATTGTTTCTAATGAACCTTTTAGATTAAGAAAAGTAAGAGAGTATATTAAAGATTTAGAATCTTGTGAAGAGGTATCTACATATCAGTTTAGTGATGAAAATGAGTTAAAAAAACTTCATGCATTAAATATTGAAAAAGGTTATGAAGGTTCTATCATACGTTGGGGAGATGCTCCGTATAAAGTTAATGGAAGATCTTCTAATCTTCTTAAATATAAAGATTTTCTAGATATTGATGCTCGTATCATAGATATAACTCCTGCAGAACAGCGTCCAGAATGGGGTGTACCTACTCTAGATTATAAAGGTAAAACTTTTAGAGCAGGACTTAAATACTCTCATGAAGAAAGACGAGAGTTTTTAACTAATAAAGATAAGTATATAGGTAAAATTGCTAATATAAGATTTTTTGAATTTACTGATGATGGGTTACCTAGGTTTCCTATTATGGTAGGAATACATGAAGACAGATGAAAGAAATATTTACATCAGAAGACATTAAAGAATTAAAATATTATGATTAGTATAGAACAATATTACGAGACTTATTTTAAGAAAGATTTAGGTGAAGATTTTAGTGATCTTCCTATACGTTTTCAGATGATGATTAAAGTATCTTATAATCGTGAAATAAATAAATTAAATAAAGCAGCAGAAAAAGATGCTATAATATTTCAAAAATTATATAAAAAAATAAAATGAATAAAGTTTTTAAATTTATATCTAGAGTTAGTTTAGTAACTTTATGTATACATTTGTTTGTATTTTTTCCTACAATGCTTGTTCTTCAATTAAAAGAAAAAGAGTTTATAGAAGGATTAGATATATGGATTATAGTTATATTATTTACAATTGGAGGATATAATTTATGGAGTAAAATAGATGACTTAATATTTGACGATAATAAATAAAAAAAGCAGAGGGAAATTAATCTCTCTGCTTTTTTTTCAGTCTTAAATAAGTTTACTTAGCTGCTTCTTGCTCATTAAACTCTTCTTGAGCTTTTTTAGTAGGAAGTCTAAAATGGAAACTTGATGGGTCTTTATAAATAGGTTTATCCATTGTCTTTAGAATACTTTCTCCTAAGAAATAACCTAAAATACGTGATGGAATAATAAAAGCATCTAATATTGCTTTAGAATCTGCTTCTACTTTTTTATTCTCATCATTTAGTACAAAAAATTCTATAGCTTTTCTTTTATCTGAGTAAGCTTTTGCCATTCTTATATCAGGATCTGGTTGTTCTCTCTTTATTAACAATTTGTTAATATACTCACCATAATAAGATTCATATAATCCTTTTACATAAGGAATACGTATAACTATTTCCTTAGTATTTTTATCCATTCCTTTATATATACCTTTTTTGACTTTATCAGGATTTTTATTAGGGTCTATATTTGTATCTTCCTCAGTATCTCCTATTAATTTATGTAATAAAAGTTGAGCTAAAGCAACTATACTAAATGATCTATCAAAGTTTCCTACAGGATTCTGTAGTAAGTTATATAAATCTTTAAAAGAAAGTTTTGCATTTTGTTCTATCATTACTTTTACAGCAAGAAATGATGCTATTTCTAACCACAATGAATCTTGATCTGGTTTTTCATCATCATCATCACTTAAAGCTAATCCTTGTAAAACATAAGCTAATGTTCCCACTAATGTAGCTACCATCATATGAGAAACTACTCTATAAAAGTTTTTAACTAAATGAATATTCTGGGGTTTTTTACTATAATCAAACATATCCACAGTATCTTGATAACTTAATTTTATACTTAGAAGTGATTTAAGAGTGTCTCTTAAAAACTGATTAATAACCCTTCCATAAAACTTAGTAGAAGTTCTATTATAATAGCCTACTTCCATTTGATTAGATTGCCAGTTAAAATGTTCTTGTTTAATAGCTTTAGGTATAGTTTGCAATAACCAATCAATGTGAGTAGTTAATAGTTTTCCTATCCAGTGTGTATATATTTCTCCTTTACTTACGTCAGATATTTTTTGACTCATCATAGAAGCTAAGTACTGTGTTTTAGTAAAAAAAGCATTAACTATATGTTCTGGTGCATCTCCAAAATCTAGTTCACCATTAACCATTGTTATTTGATCATAAAGATTAGATGCTTCATCCCATTGTTTCTTTTTACTAGCCCATTCTTTATCTTTTTGTTTAAATAAAGCTATGTATTGTTCTTTAGAATACCATACACCATCTATATTTCTATAGCGATTAGCTACAGCAGGTATAAGAGGAAGTACTGTAGGTAATTCTGTTGCTTGCCATAATGAAAATGGAGCTACTACAGAAAGAGCCATTCTTACTCCTCTATATACTTTAGTATTAGATATTCTTGATCTTACATCTCCTGTAAGTTGCATAGCAACTGCTAAAGCATTTACTTTAAACTTTTTAATAGGATTTTCCCAATCAGCTACTACTTGAAGAGCTTCTCCTTTAGTAAAAAATTGTGCTTGCCCATACTTATAATCTTCCCAATCTATAATATCTCCTGCTACTGCAGTTACTATTTTATCTATCTCTGAAGAAACCATAGATGTAACTACTGCCCCAGCATTACCTGATAAATTAAGATATGTAATATATTTTTTAACTGCACCAGATGCTTTATTTAAATCTACTTTACCAACTTTATTATTATCCATGTTTTCTGCACCTTCATCGCCATAGACTATTGTTCTCATCTTATATTCCATAGCTTTAAAAAGATTACTATCTTTACCACCTTTAGGAGTTTCACCTACACGTTTTTTAGTTCTATCTCTATATACTTCTCCATAACTTACAGCATCTACCATACCTTGTAGTTCAGGAAGAGCTTTTAAAAATCCTTTTCTATGTTCTACCATACCAGTATACATGTTAAACATTCTTACTATATCTGTAGAAAGTAAATCAGGATCTTCTAATTTTTTGTTATATCTAATAGGAGGCATTTTAATAACATTACCTTGATCATTTCTATTATAAAGTTCATCATCAGGTCTTGCTTGAAAAGCATCTTTAATACCTTCTATAATAGATTTTGCAAGACTTCTAGGATTAACTATAGAGTCTATTGTATTTTTAGATATTTGAGGTGCTCTAGCATAAAACTCATAACTATAATTATTCAAGTGTTCTTCTTGTTTTAATTCTTTAGACTTTTCAAAGAAATAATCTGCTAGTTTTTTTTCTTCAGCAGACATACGTTCATACTGCTGATTAATATATTTAGAATTAGGTCTACTTAACTCTCCTTTAAAATAAGTAACTTCTGTACCATCCATTCTTACATAAGTATCAATATTATGATTTTCCCACATTTGATATTCATAACGTGACATCTCTGCATTACGCTGTTTTTTAACTTCCTCTATATTATTTATATCTTCTGAATTAAGCGCATGCCATGTACCCCATAATTCACTAAAATAGTCTCTTAATATCCATAAACCTTTTAAGTCATCAGGTAAGTCTTTTCTAATTTCATCACTAACATGATATACAGGTTCAAATATTTTTCTTACATCCTCGTATGTATCAGGAATAACTATACTATTAACTTTAGGATCTTTATGATTAAGTACAAATGCTTTTATTTCATTAACCATAACTTGTTGATAAGCTTTTCTAGCTTTTTCCCAAGTATCTATATCATATCTTGTATTTAAATAATGAGTTCTCTTACCATCTTTAAATTGAAACACTACTCTAGTAAGTTTATAAAGAGATAAATCATTATAACCTAAAGCTTGTACTTCTTTATACATAGAATTTATTCTAGTATTATATGCTTTTTCAATAGTATTTTTAACATTTTGTAATTTTCTTTGAAATATACCTGCCCAAGATTCTTTGGTATGTTCCATACCTGCAACAACTTTATAATGACTAAGTAATTCAGTATATTCTTTAGCATGTTCTATATTAAATGTACTACCAACATCTTGCCCTGATACTGTAAATTCTGCTATACTTCCATTTACTTTTGCCCAATAATGAATAATATCTAAACCTAAGAATTTTTCTATTTCTGTTGTGTATTCAGTTATTAAGTCTAATGCTTTATTTACTTTAGCATTTCTTAAATCATCATTTTCAAAAAGCTTTCCTCCTTGCATAGCATTATAATTTCTTACAATTTCTATAATAGGTCTATAAAGTTGTAAAAGCTCTTTAAAATTGTTAATATGCTCTAATCTAGCAAATTCTGGAGCTGCTATATACTTTTTAGCATGTTGTGCTGCTCTAAATAAATCATGAATTGCTCCATATTCATTCATATCAAAATCTTCATATTCTTTATCCTTGATATTACCTGAACCAAATAAAAATATATTAAGTCCTTCTTCATAGTTTTTTTGAACTATTGCATCATTAATATATTTAAGTCTACTTTCTAAACTTTTTATTATTCTTGTTTCTTCATAATTTTTTTCAAACTCCTTGAAATGTTTCATTAATCTAAGAAGAACTTCTTTATGTTCTATTATATCATGAGCATATGGATTAACCTTTATTTTAGT
Organism: uncultured Myxococcales bacterium; assembly: GCA_964493205.1. Classification (GTDB taxonomy): domain Bacteria; phylum Myxococcota; class UBA727; order UBA727; family JABDBI01; genus CAZBMJ01. The sequence continues at coordinate 11,002 of CAZBMJ010000002.1, read as the reverse complement.
ATCTGCTTCTCTAATAGCATTTATTATACGTTCTTCTGTTAAATCAAATACTTTTTCATCAGCACTTTGAGCTAAACCTGATTTATTAAATAAAGCTACATAATCAGCATAATCTTTACCTTTATTATTTAAAGAGTTAAGAATATTTTTCTTTTGTTGTATAAGTTCTTTTAAGTTTTTATTTACTCTTCTTAATCTTTCAGCAGGACTTTCTCTAGTTACATTAAGAGTAATAGGATTAGTTACGTCTAATATTGCTTTGTCTGTTGTATCAAAATACTCTTGACTAGTTATTTTAGCATCTATAATACCTAAAGCTTTTCTTAATTCTAATGGATAGTATTCATTGTCTAGTCTATAAGCATATTTAACTGTCTTTTTAAATACACTTAAAAGTTTATTTATTAAATAATCTATACCACTAAAAAATTTATTTGTATAAGAATTTAATTTACGATTATCATACATAAAATGAGCTATTAATTTAACTAATATTTCAGTATTAGCTTTATCAATATCACCGTCATATTTTTCAACATACCTTACATAATTATCTATATATAATCTAGTTTTTTTAAATACAGATACTCCATTAGAATCTACAGCATTTATAATATCTTTTACTTCAGGAGTATCTTTTATAAGATAAATGATAAAGTGAATAGCTTCTTCAGGAAGTGTTACTCCATCATCTTCTACATAAGCTATTACAGCATTCATTATATCTGCTACACCAATACTAGTTAGTACTTTTCCTGTATCTTTAGTATATCTATTTTTATATGATTCTAAATTCTCAAACTCAATAAATTTATCACCTTTAGAAGTTCTAATAGTTAGTTTTTTAAGAGTTCGTACTAATAAGTTATCTAGTTCAGTATTTACTTTTTTTCTAGTTTTATCAGGAGGATTAAGATTAAAAAGTGTTAGTTGATCACCTTCTTTAGGTTTTTGTTGTTCTTCTACTTTCTTTTCTAGTTCTTTAATCTTATCTGCAGCTTGTACAGTACCTGTATTTCGTGCTTCTGCTCTAGCTAATTTAGCTTTAACATCTAAAGTAGCTTCAAAACCTTGTAATTCCCATGTATATAAGTCTGCCTGTCCTACTTGTTTAACATTAAATAGGCGATATACTTTTTTGTTTTGTGAATTATTAAGTTTAGATATAGCAGATTTAAGATTAATTAAGGCTTTATTAGATACTTCTTTAGAAAATCTCTTACCAAGTAAATTAGCTGCTTCAGATTTAGTATGTATTCCATACTCTTCTCTAATAGCAGGATTAGACATTACTTGATTATAAGTAAAATCTTCATCAGGATAATAGTTATCAATTATTTTAGAAGTAGTAACATGACCAAAAGTATCTATTAACTTACTTACTTCTTTATTCTTAGGATTTAAACAATTTTTCATAGGCTTTCGTCTGGACGACATTTTTTATAATGTTCTTCTATTTCTTCTTCTGTTAAATAAGGATTTTTCTCTAACTCAGAGTTTCTAAAATCTTGATATTCTTGTGTTGTAGCAGGTTCTATAGTAATTATTTTTAAAGTACTAATATCTACTGATGAATCTGGTTCTCCATCAAAATCTGTATCTGGTATAATCTCTGGAGCTGCTGGTATAGGAATACTATTTAATATATAGTTAGGTTTACTAGCTTTAGCTTTTTCTGTTACTTGTTCCCATTTATCCTTTCCTCTCTGATATAGTGTTTGTTTACCAGCATCATTTTGGTTCCATACATAACTTTCTTTTTGTCCTTCATCTTCTTCTAATGATCTATCAAACTCCTCTTTTAGTAATTCTGCAAGTTCAGTATCATCTACTTTTCTAAACATTTGATTAAAATGATTAAGAATTATATGTTGAGCAGTTATATGAGTGTCTATATTAGAAGATACTTCCATGGTTAATAACCTTCTCATTTTAGCTCCTGTTGGAGTAGTCCAATAAGCATTAGGAATTAACTTGGTAGCACTTGTTATACTAAAACCTGTTCCAGACATTAACATATTTGTTGCTAATTTTTCTGCAAATTCAGGATTAGTTTCAAATAACGCAGATAATGCATATTTTAAATCTCTTAAAGCTTCTTTACCTACAACTGCTAAAGGTCTCATTTGAAGTTTACCATCAACTAATTGTAGAGCATTTCTTAATTTTATAGATTCTCCTTCAAAATTAGAAAGATTGTTAAAATCATTAGTTATATCTAATTCATTTAACATAACATCTCTATCTAGTCTATTAGCAATAGCTGCATCATAAATATAATAACTTACTTTATGTTGTAGTTTTTCACTTAAAACTCCATTCTTAGTATATAAACCTATTTCTTTAACTATATTAGTTATTGAAGGACTTAAGAAAGAAAATAATTGTTTAAATGCTGCAATTTCTGTTTCTAAAGCAGTTCTTAAAGTATTAAGTTTAGCTATCTTAGAACTTCCTGCACCATCAGGTAATACATCTTGTGCATTAGTAATACCCATATATTGCCCACTACTACTAATAGATTTAAATACACTATCTATTTTTTGTAATTTGTTAGTAACTGAATAAAAATTAGGTCCTATTTCAGCATCTATTTTAGAATTAATAATAATATTTCCATAAGCTTCTGATAACTTATAAATATGATTAAAAGGACTACCTATTTCTGTTAATCTTTTATTACCTTGAGTAGCTCTTTCTACATCTAGCAATACTTGAGGTTGATTAATAAACTTAATAGCATTTTCAAAAGACATTTTATTTGCTTTACCTCCTGAAGTATTAGTTGCTGATAAGAGAAAGATAAGTAAATTAGAAGTTGTTTCATTAATATTTAATGGAGCTAATACAGGGTCTTTAACGTCCTCTGTAGAAGCAAACAGTAATTCAGCTATATCTCTAGAAATATCCTCTAAAGGTGCACCTATACTGTTAAATTCATATTTAGCTTCTCCTATAGTTATAAATAATTTCTTTTTTAATTGAAGGGTAACAACTCCTTGTATCATATTATAAAATGCATTAGCATTAGCAAATATACCTACAAGCTTTTTACCTACTATATTCTTGATAGCATTTTCAGACTCTTGTAAAGGATCTGCAAAAGATCTAGAACTAGGTTTAGGAGCTAATTCATTTCTAAGTTTAACTAATCTCTTTTTATTTCCTGGAGTAGTAGCCGAATCATAAAAAGCTTTTGTTTGTGATAATTTAATATAAATATCTAATTTAAGATTTTGTCTACCTTTATCTGAAGTTAAAGAAGATTCTATATCTCTTATTTGAAATCCTTTTTCATATTTAGTATCAATTAATTTATCTAACTTATCTAAATATCTATTGAAATTACCATGAAATACTTCTATATTTTCTGCATCTTGACTATTAAATTCAAATTCTGTTAGTTGTTCAGGAGTAATATCTGTAGTATTATATTTTTCAATAAACTCCATATATTTTTTAACTGTAGCTTTTTCTATTCCTGTTCCTTTAGAAAAATTATTAATAGCATAATCTTTAAATTTAGGTGTGTATCTTACATCATGATTATAAAAGAAACCATATAACTTATCTACGTCAAAGTCTAATCCTGTCATAGAAGTTGCTTCTCTAGGAAGTATAATAGTTCCTCCTTGAGCTTGTGGCAAAAACTTAACAATCTTAATATGATAAGTAGAGTATTTATCTTCAGTAGGAATCCTATATAAGAAAGCATGAAGATATTCTTCAGGAATAAGAGGTTTTTTCTCCATTTTAGGATTACCATTTTTGTCTAAAATAGGTTCTCCTTTAAGATTTAAAACAGGTGTTTCCTTATCTGACAGTAGTAAATTACCTTTACTATCTATATATTGATATATAATAGGATCATATACAGGAACCATGGCTTCCCAATGTTTGATAACCGTATTGTTATTATTATCTACATCTGTAACCATTTTAAGATTATCTCTAAAAGATCCCCTTTGATATAAATCTTTAGCTCCTTCTATAAATCTATCTATAAATCCAACAGAAGGTTGATTTACAAAACTTGCTCCTTTAGATTTAAATACAGGAATCTTTTTAAACATTGCGTTTAAAGACTGTTGTATTTTTTGCCCTAAAAGTTCTAGAGGAACTAAAGGTCTACCATCAGACTGTATTTTTAATCCTTGTATAGTATCAACAGAAGGCTGTTCATCTATTAGTTTATCAGATATTAGTTTTATTATTTTATCATTAGATATTGTACCATCTTTATCTGATATTTTATTAAGTGTTTTATCTAAGTTAAAATTAATATCATTGACTTGTATTAATGAAATTAATTCATTAACTCCTTCTAATCCCTTGTATTCTTTCCCATCTAATATAAAACTAAAGTTAGGATCTACGTTAGCAGTCATAATTTTACCTACTTGTATACCATCTCTAATTTTAGAATCAAAATGATGTTCAGGAACTGCCATCTGCTCTCCCCAATCACTTAACTGTAAGGTAGTTAATCTATAATTATTAGCATCTCTTAAATCAGCATTATCATCTGTAATTTTATCTATATCTACTATACCAAAAGTTTCTGCTTTACTTGCTGAATCGTAGACAGCTATGTCTATATTATTGGTTTCCATTAAGAAAAGTATCTTAGCTAATTCAGGTCTTACATAATTATTTTCATGAATATCTTTAATACTTCTAGGTCTTACAAAAGTACCTTGATTTTCTACTTCATAAGCTATACTAGGTAATAAAAGAACTTCTGAATTTTTTAATTGTATAGGAATAGAAATAATTTCTCCTGTAGGAGTTCTTTCTAAAATATTAGTAAATAAGAATGGTTTAATAGGTTGAAAAACTTTATCTAAATCTTTTTGTTTATATGTTCCGTCATTTAACTTATCTAAAACTTCTAATAAACTTTGATCCATACTAGGATCTGCTTTAATAAGTTCTTTTCTTCTAGCAATAGTATGATAAGCTCCTGCATCTGATAAACTACTTTGTTCACTAAATAAAGGATCATCTACTTTTACATCTTTGATAATAAGTACGTCTAAATTAGTAGATCTTTCTCCTGTTATAGGATTTGTTTTATCTGCAACAGCTTTTCTAATAGTAGGTGATATCAATTGTTTGAAACGTTTAACAATATCTACATCTGTGTTGCTGTTGAATTTGTTCTTACCATAAGATGCAGGGTCACCAGCAAATACTATTTGAGTAATTAGATTATTATAAAACTTATTATAATAGAAATCTTGTAAAGTACTTCCGCTAAATATTTCTTTATATAATTTAGAATTTTGAGGTCTTACATATTCACCATCTTTGGTTTCTAGTAATCCTTTACTTATTAAATCATCTAAATACCTAGTATGATAATTATTCATTATCTCTCCTACAAGATTATTCATAGCTTCATAATATGACTTACCATTAAAATTATCTATATCTTGTTGTATACCATCTACAATTTCTCCATCTACAATTTTCCCAAATACTATTTCTGCTACTTCAGGAGCTATAGAATTTTTAGAATTATTTTCCCAACCACTTAAATAATTTGTTAAAGGAACATAAGCTTCTTGTCCTGCATATTTTACTTGTACATCATTTAGTTCTGGTATAGCATGAAATATGCCACCATTTTCGCTTAAGTTTTTAAATTTAGTAAGACTTCCTTTAGCGTGAAGTCTTATTCTTTCTAACTCTCCATAAACAGTAGATACCACTTTATCTATTACTTCTGCTTTTTTGAATACAGGTGCTCTTAATATTACTCTTTTAGGTGAATCTGAAAATACTCCAAAGTGAAATAATCCATGACCTTTTACATTAATACTTGAACCTCCTTCTCCTGTTATAGAAGCAGCAAAAGCATTTAATGAATTAATTATTAAATCTATACCTGTATAGTCTTTGTATTCTTTACCTCCAAAAGATTGTCCTTCTGTAGTTACAAATCCATCTTCAAATATATCATAAGAAAAATTCTTAATATCTTCGTAAAAAGATAACCATCTATGAAATAACACATCATTATTGTTTACAAGACTAGTTTTACTTTGTATCCATTCATTTATGTTGTTTTTAAGAGCTGTAAACTGTCTCTTTAAGAAACCTTGAGGTACATGCGCAAATTCTAATTCATTTTTAATATTTAAAAATGAAAGATTACTAGATGAATTCTCATAAGTGTTAAGTAATTTTGCTAGTTTTTTAATTTCATTATCAGCTTGTCTTAAATTATTGTTTTTTAAAGCTATAGAAAATCCTAAAAGTATACTTAAAAAAGCATCATTGTTAGATATAGTTTTTCCTTTTTCTACAAAAGTAGAACTATTATCTCCTAAATGAATTAAGAAAGGAGTACTTACTGAATAACCTATTTGTTCAAAGAATTTTTTAAGAGCTAAGGTAGATCTTTTACCTACAGCTAAATTATCTTTTAATTCTGTAACTCTTGCAAGTAAACTTTCTCTCTCTGTTGTAGAAAGAGACTTTAATCTGTCTTTAATAGCCTCTATAGTGTTTTCTAAGTCATTATTAGTTACTGCATTAGAGAATCTACCTTCCTGGTTACCAGGAGCGTTTACAAGCTTTATTTTGTTTTGATTAGTTTGGTCAGCAATAGCATAATATAGATCTTTTAGTAACCATGGATTAGTGTTAGGATAACTATCAGGGTTATTTAACATATCACTTGGAATAGTTAAAGTATTGTTATCTATAGCCTCTATGGTTTGTTCTGCATTTAATTTTAAAACTTCAGCAATAACATCTACACCCCAAATGTATTTTTTAGGTAGTTCGTTTATTTTATTTATCATATCTTGATAACTTACGCTATCAGATAGTTCATTTAGTAGTTTATTGTGGATAAGTTCTCCTTCATAATATTCAGGAAAGTATAAATAAGGATCTCTTACATTACTTCTAGAAGCTTTACCATTATCTTTTTTGAATGTAGCAACGTGTAACTTACCAAAGAATTCTCTTAATCTTTTAGATGCTCTAGTTCTAGAATCAGTGTGTGCTTGATTTTTAGTATGTTCAGAAATACCTGTTTGTACATCTTCTGTATCTGATTCATCTTCTACAACTTCATCAGAATTCTCTAAAGAGTTTTCACTAGCTAATTCATCTTCTCCTAACTCATCAAAGGTAGCTTTACCTCCTACATATGCAGATATTTGTCTATCTACTATTGTTGTAAAAGTTTCATCATTTTTATATTGTTCAAAGACATCATTTAGTGTAGCTGTAAAATCCATTATATCTTCTTCGTCTAAATTGTTACGGTCTGTAACATATCTAAACCATGAATTTTTTAAATCTTCAGATTGATTTTTAAAATCACTTATTAATTTATCTATGGTAACATCTTTAAACTCAGCTAATATTTGATTTATATTATTAAGACCATATTTGTCCATCAAATATACATTAAATATATTATTGCTTAAAAACTTAGCATGTTTATAACTTGTTGCATCATTCCAATCTGATATACCTGTTTTAGGTGGATTATTAGTAAGTTCTTCTTGTATACTAAAAGCAAAATTAGATGAAGTTGGTGGAGTATATTCTTTTAAATTATTAGGAATAAATCTATTATAATCCCATATATCTTTAAATCTACTATATCTTAATTTAGCTTCAAAAGGTGAAGCAAATTCTGATAAATTTACAGTATGTGTTTTACCATCATTTCCTATAAAAGGATATTTTACTACATTTCTATTAGATTCATCATTACTAAAAAAATCTACAAGCATAGCTTCTATACCTGTTTTTATTTCTACTTCATCTATAGTACTATTAGTTGAAGATACTCCAAAACCTAATTTATAAGTTCCTACAATCTTATTAGAAGAATCTACTAGTTCATAACTTATAATTTTACCTGTTTCTCTTCTTTTTACGTTTTGTATTGTAAAACCTCTAGGAGGAATTAAATAAGTATCTACATTATATTTATCAAAAAATGAATATGCTTTTAAAGAATCTGGATAATTATCTAAAACTAATCTATTAATTTCTTCTGTTGATAGTCCATTATTAACAAAATCTAAATCATGTACTACTGTTTCTATTTTTCTATAAACAGTTCCTTGTGTAGCATAAGCTATAGAACCTGTTAAAACTATATTAGGATTTGTTCCTAATGTAGTCATTATATCTTTAGCTATATCATTTTCATCAAATGCTTGTTGAAAATCTACTTGTTTATAACCTTCTTTAATAGTTAATCTAATAAAATCAGAATCTTTAAATGTATTTTCTACTATTGCATTTATATTATTATTTATAATATCTAGATTAATATCTTTTAAAGAATTTATTAAATTATTAATAAAATCTTTAATTTGTTTTAATAAAGGTTTACTTATATTTAATTCTTTTGTTAACTTTTCAGAAAAACCTTTTTCTAATAACTCTTTAAAAATTTCTTTAGTAGCTAATCTTTTTATATTTCTTTTTGTAGAATCCTTGTTTTCTTTTTGTAATTCTAATAGTCTATTTTTATATTTTGCAGTATTTCGTACTTCTTTTTCTATTTGATAAAAATAATCAGAATAACTTAACATCTCTGCTAAAGGTTCAGCTAAAGCTTTTGATATTTGTTCTATATTAGACGTATCTAATGCTATAGTTTTATTAGCAAGATTAATTAATAAATTTTGAGCATCTGTTACTTCAAAACCATAATTATTTAAAAATTTAAAGAGTTTATCTTGAGGTCTAACATTTTCTCTATTACTAAAAGCCATTGCTTCTAAACCTTCATAATAAGCTTCATCAAAAGCTTCTGGACCATTTATTAGTTGGTCTTCTAGTATATATGAAGCAACAGATACAGCTTGAGTATAAAGACTATCTTTCTTTTTTATACCTAATAATCCTAATAAATAATTAACTATCTCATCAAAAAGATTAAGATAATTTATACCTTTTGTAGGAGGTATTTGTTGTAATTCTTTTATGAATTTAGAATCTGTAAATATAGCTACAAAAAATTCATCTATAGTGTATGTACCATATGGTCCTTCTTTAGTTTCAGGATTAAAAGTTCCTAAATTAGCTATTGCAGATTCATAAAGCTTTTGAAAATCATTAGTATATTGACCTTTTTTTCTTAGTTCATGATATGATAAAGCATGTAAAATTTCATGTAATAATAATCTTTCACTTCTTCCTTGTCTATGTTTGGAATTTTTAGCTATTCTTATTTCATTTTTAGCAGAATCATAATATCCAGCACCTTTTAAATTAGGATTAGTTTCACTTTCATAATATGCTACATCATCTAAATATAGAGTGATATTATTAATAGCGGCATACTTTTGTAATCTTCTAGCAAGTACATTTAAAGGACTTGTCGAATTAGCTATTTTATCTAATGTTTCTGATACTGTAGTAGAAAAACCATCATTAAAGTAAGTTTTTTGTAAATTAGGATCTACTTCAGGAGCACTTGTAATAGGTTCTATACTATAAGATATATCTTCTTCTTTTATTTTACGTTTAGGTTTATCCTCTTTAGGTGGAGGAGGAGTATCATTTACCTGTGCAACAGCCTCAACAGGTGTAACAGATGTTTTTTGTGTTGTTGTTTTTAAATCTTTGTCTTTTTTAAATGGAACAACTGCTTGTACTGAAGGATAAATTAAAGGAAATGTACTTCTAACTGTAACTGTAAGAACATTAGATAGTTTTTCTAAATATTCATCTGTAGGATTTTGTAAATTATTATGGTCTATATGAACTCTTATGTTTTTAAGTTCGTCTAATATTTCTTGTCTAGTAAAGTAGATTTCATTGTTAGCTGAATCTAATTTATAGAAAGGTTTTTCATTATCCTTTTTACTCTTATATACTTCTAATAATCTACCTCTAACATTAGCTTTTTCTAAATTAGCTTTATCAGATTGTACACCACTTCTTTTTTTAAGTACTTCATCATGTTGAAAATGATAAGTAAGTTTAGCTCCTTTATTGTCATTTTCTAATTTATCCAAAGCTTTTTCTAAGTCTTTTAAAGAGTTTTGAACATCACCTATTTTAAGAGTATCTAAAAATAATATTTGATTATCTATTAAGATAATAACTTTACCTTCTGTTTTATTTGTTTTGTTTCCTTGGTCATCTTTACCTTGGAGAATATTAATCATCTTACCTTTGTTAGGCATTGGAGGAGGAGGCGTTGTTCTTTCTTTACCTGTTATGGGATCTATTTTAGGATAATTTCTTTCTTGCCATCTTATTTGTAACTCTTCTATAGTTTTTTCTAGAACAGTGATATCATCACCTTCCATAGTACCTATATCACTAGCTAAATCACTATCGAAAGGTTTACCTAGTACATACATATATGGACTAAGTATTTTTAACTCTTCTATAGTTATATGTCTAGTTTCTACTACATCATTAGGATTATCTGTTTTATAATCTTCCCTGTTATGTCTTGCTAATACAGCATCATTAATAGTAGATATTAAATCAGAACCTCCTGATTCTATAATCTTTGCTATTATATGAGCTTGAGTATGCTTATTTAAAAGACTATTCAAGTTACCTACAACCATTCTTTGTGTACCCTTACCTTTTTTAACAAAGGTATTAGTAGCTGGATCAAAATAAAGAACCATCTCTACTACTTTTAGAGTTCTTGTTTGTCCTACTTCAAAGTATATAGGATCTCCTTCTTTAGCATGTTCTATTATTTTTATATAATCATCTAAATTATTTCTCATGAAAGGTGTACCTGATACTACTTCTTTTAGTTCTCCTTTTGTATCTCCAGCTATTAAATTTAATATATCATCTATAGTAGCGTTTAAAGGAACATCTAACTCCAATTCATGTTTAGGTTTATCTTTAGCTTCCTCTACTTTAGCTTCCTCTACAGGAGTTACTTTTACAGGTTCTACAACAGGTTGTAATGCTGCTATTTCTGCATCATATTTAGCATTGATTTCTTTATTTTTTTCACTCGAAATAATTGGTAATTGTTCTA
>CAZBMJ010000001.1:0-203336 GCA_964493205.1 uncultured Myxococcales bacterium | reverse complement strand
AACATAACTTAAAGTGCTCAACTATTACTTTTTACTGCCTCCACGCAACAATGCCTCCCTGCCTTGCCTGAACTTAAGAAAATTATTCAAATTAATGATCAAAAAGTTTTAAGAATAAATGCTGAATTCTTTTTTAAAGTTAAACATTCTTTACCTAATCTTATCAATTCCTCAAATATTTACTTGATTCCAACTAATTTCAACGATGAAACAAATGCCTTGGTATATAGAAACAAAGGAATTAAATGGGTGTTTGTAAAAAATGGAATGGACTTAAAAAACCCCAATACTTTACCGCTTATTAATCTGCTCTATCAAATCGATCAAGAAAAAGATGGGCAAAAATCACCACCTATACTTTTCAGCAAAGAAGAAATGCTAGAGTTTCAAGGCGTGGAAACAAAAAGCCATAAAATAGAAAATTATATAAACTCTGATTTATTAATAGATGAAAAAAATTATTTTGTAATTGATGAGAATAAAGAAATGCTCAAAGATAAATCTTTAGAGCTTAAATTAGCATATAATTTAGTAACTGAAATATATGGCGATAAAAATACTGATAAAGATCTCATTTATACTATAATAAATGTTATTAATAACGTTCTTAATAAAAAAACATTAATAGAAATAAAAGAAGATAAAGAATTATTAAAAAATCTTATTTCTAACTTAAAAAAAACTCTGTTAACATACAATGAAATCAGAAATTTAACTGGAAAAGACGTAGCAAGAAATATTATAAAAAAAATAAACTTCTTTTGGTTTTCTTTATTTACTAGTGGAAATGTTGATGAAAATCTAAAACCATATATGAAATTTTTTAGAGAGGTGATTAGATATATAGAACCTGAAAACCAAATAAAAGTTCCTTTAAATAAACCAGAATATTTTGATATTTTAAATCAGTGGATAAATTTATGTGAAAATATAAAAATAAATGATTGCAAAAATTTAATAATAAATAGATTTGCTAAATTTTATGATCTAGAATTTCCAAATACTGATCAAGAAAAAGGCCAAAAATATTTACAATATTATGATAAAATTAAAGATAATATTGAATATGAAGATAATGACAATTTTATTATCGAGTGGAAAAAATTTGAAAGAAAATATTTAATCAAATTAGCAGATCCATCTTCATATCAAGAAACAATACATTTAATTCAAAAAATTTTTGATAGTTTTTGTTATAATAAAGCCCTCTCCTCTGAAGAAGATGAGCAGTATGAAAAAATATTAAATAATTGCTCTGAGAGATTATCCATTTTGCTTAATCAGTTTTTAGAAAATAAAATTAGTGAAAATGCAATTAAAAATCTAGAAAATTTTATTAGCAAAAAATTGCCTGATTGGTCTAATCCTAATTCTGATGAATATTTTAATTTGATACGCACAAACATGCCAGAAAATATTTTTGGCATTATTTATCCATTGTTATTTGGCGACGAGAAATTTTATGCAGAAAATACTAATTATTCAATGTCTACAAATCTTACTCCCATTTGGGAGTATCCAAAAGTTCAAGAAATTATGGGGAAAGATGAAAATTTGATTAAGAAAAATTATATAACCGCCCTGGAACAAAACCCACAAGCATATGTATGGATTAAAGAAGTCGTTAAAAATGCTTTTGAAGCAGGTTCAAAAGATTTTGATGTGCGAGTAAATACTGATACTGAAAATCAATTAGTGGTTGAACTTTTAGACAGTGGAAGTGGAGTACAAAAAGACAATATGTATTTCTTTTTTGTGCCTGGGCTGACTTCAAAGCCCCGCAATAAAGACGATATTAATTTTGGTTGGGGATTTTTCACTCTATTTAAAGATTTTGATGAAGCTATAGTAGAATCAAGTACAGATGGCTCAACAAAAAATATACTTTACTTAAAAAAGGATAAACAAAACCAATTTTATATTGCTGAAGAAAGTCAAAAAATTTCTAATAAGAGTTTCACTCAAGGTACACGTATATCTCTTAGAAAAATAGTAACAGCAAGCAAAACGGCTCCAATTGAAGTAAAAGCCAACCTTTTAAGCTTTGTTGATGGTTTTCCTAATTTAAAAATTACTTTTAATAACGAAGAACTTAAAAAATCAAGCAAGATTGGTCTAAGTGGAGAGCCTCTACTAACAGCTCTACTCCCCAAAGATAATTTAAAAATTATAGAATTTTACGCTCATCCACAAGGAGGACTTTTTTATAATAGCTTGGCACATGCGATGAATATTAATAATTATATTGATCTTTTACCTCCTGAAATCAAAAAACTACTTAATTTAGTGCCATACCAACTAGCCATAAATCTTAAAGGTGATTTTAAACAAAATGCTAATCGAACTGGTTTTATTGAATTAGAAAACTATCAAGATTTTATTAAAGAAAATTTCTTAAAAGCTGTCTTTTTACTTATAGCCAAAGAAGTGCAAGACAAACCAGATATTCTAGCCGGCTATTTACCTTATGATTTTTATTATGAGTTTCGTTTTAGTGATCATTTATTAAATAATATTAACAATATAGGTAATCTTAAAAAAGATGATATTGGCAAATATTTATTAGGAATAAAATTGCCTTGTGGATATAGCTTAATAGAGTTAAAAAACAATGTTTCCCAAATTTTAAAAAATAATAATATTATTAACTCTAATGGTAAATATAATAAAGGTGAAGATTTGCCAGATAATCTACTGAATTCTATTTGTAGTGATAAGTTGGCAACGAAGTTTGAATCAGAAATAAAAAACTACCTTTCAATAATGGACTTTCAAGCGAGCATAAGCAAAGATGATGTGGATCCAAACCTTTCAGAAAATGATTTTGAACTTGAAAATTTGCCGCTAGATTTTGAAAGCAAAAAAACAAACTTAAAAATTTTTAAAGATTTCTTTGAAAATATTGCAAAAAATTACCTAAATCTTGACTTAGATATTTGGTTTTATCACGCAGCTGATGCCTCTGGCGCACATGCAAAGCAAGGCCAATATTCTGCTCTTAAAAAAATAATTGCTTTTAACTTAATCGGTGGTTACTACAATGCTTTTGAAAATATGTTAATAAAAAAAGAATGGGACGACAAAGTTTATTTTGATGTTATAGAGACGATGACTCATGAAATTACTCATGCTCATGAACCTTCAATGAGCAGTACCCATGACCGAAGCTTTTACGAAAGCCAAGAAAAGTGGCTACAAAAATTTTTTGATAAAAGCATCTCTCAAAAAGGCTTTTTGAGGATTTTTAAAAGATTATACATAGATAATTAACTATCAACAATATTTTCCAAAGCTTTTTGCGCCGCATTCTGTTCTGCGGCTTTTTTATTTTCACCACTAGCTTGTGCTAATTGTTCACCATCAAGCATAACTGCCACTAAAAAAGTAGGAGCATGATCTGGCCCGGTAGTGCTCAAGGTCACATAAAAAGGAGTATTTTTCCCTGCACCTTGCAAAACTTCCTGTAACTTAGTTTTAAAATCTTTTAACGTCTCAGCAAGCTCTAAAGAAGGCTCACCTAAAACTTTAAAAATTACTTTTTTCGCTGCATCTAGCCCACCATCAAGATACACCGCTGCAAAAATAGCTTCTAGTGTATCTGATAGCACAGATGGCAGGCAAAGGCCACCTGAACGTCTCATTGCTTGCTCACTAATAATAAAATCTTGTAAGTTTATAAGCCGTGCTTGTTGACTTAAATATTCTTGGCAAACAAAATTAGCTCTTAGTCTGCTTAACTCACCTTCTTTTAAGTTAGACTTAGAAAATAAAAACTCTGAGCAAATTAAAGATAAAACCACATCACCCAAAAACTCTAATCTTTCATTGTTGTTTATGTTACTACTTTTATGAGTGAGAGCTATTTTAAGTAAGTTTAAATCTTTAAAATCATATCCAATTATCTTGGATAAATTTGTTAAATTATTTTTATTGATTAAATCTATGGTCTTCATAATTATCTTTTTGTTTACCAGATTTTTTCTTAAACAAAAGCCGTATGGGTATATCGTGCAAGTTTAAGTCTTTTCTAAAGAAATTCATCAAATATCTTTTATAAGAAAAGTGCAACCCTTCTGGCTTAGAACACGTAATACTAAAAGTAGGTGGTCTAGTATCAGTTTGAACAGCAAAATACATTTTTATACGTTGACCCATAAATACTGCTGGCTCTTTGGCTGCAAGAGCTTTTTCTAAGCTACGATTTAGTTTAGAAGTATTTATTTTGCGAGAAAAACGTGCCGAAACTTTAATAGACAAATCAAGAATATCAAAAATATGCTTTCCATACTTAGCTGATAAAAACATAATAGGAGCAAAATTTATAAAAGCTAGATGAAATTTTATATCAGAAATAAAACTTTCTTGAGTTTTATCTTTAAGAATCTCTTCATCCCACTTATTAACAGCAATAATAACAGCCTTTTTCTTTTCAAATATTAAACCAGCAATTTTTTTATCTTGCTCTGTAACACCGTCAATTGCTGAAATCATTAAAACCGACACAGAAGCTCTGTCAATGGCACATAATGTTCTGGCAATAGCCATTTTTTCTAATTCTTCAGAAATACTTTTTTGCTTTCTAATACCCGCAGTATCTACTAACACTATTTCTTTTTGATTATAAGACAAATAAGTGTCCACCGCATCAACAGTGGTTCCAGCTATTTCAGAAGTCATAACTCGATCTTCGTTTAATATGGCATTAATAAAAGTTGATTTACCGCTATTTGGTCTACCAACTATAGCAATATTAACATTATCGTCTGTTATTATTTCTTCTTCTTGATTTTCTTCTAGCTCGTTATCGTCTTCAATGTCTTCTTTTAAGCTATACTCAATAGGCTCAATATCTAAAAATTTTAAGACGTTAAGTCTTAAATCATATAAACCTTTTTTTTGAGCAGCACTAACAAAAACAGGTTCTGAAAAACCTCTTATCATAGTATTAGATAATTTTAATTTATGACTTTCGTCATCTACTTTATTAACAACTAACAATACGGGCTTAGAAATTTTTCTAAGCATTTTAGCTATTTCTTCATCTTGATAAGTAATTAAATCCTTAGCACTTACAATAAAAACCACTAAGTTTGCCTTTTCTTTAATAAAGCTTTCAACACGAGTGCTTATTAAATCTTGAAAAGGATTGCCACCTAAAATTTCTGACTGCTTTAAACCACCAGAATCTACTAATTGGATTTGATTACCTAAAAAATTTGCGTCTTTGATAATAAAATCTCTAGTGGCTCCTGGTGTCTTATGAGCAATGCTAAATTTTTTATCTGATAAGCAATTAAATATACTACTTTTACCGACATTGGTTTTACCCACTAAAACTACTGTGGGCTTGAGACTCATTAAATTCATTTTTTCTTTCTATTGTAATTAAGATATAACCGGTGATTCTTTATCTATACTCATCGCTAACTTATCTTTTTGTAATTTTTCTTCATCTAACTCTTCACTAGATTTAACCCTAGATACGGGCTTAATCTTATCAATCTGCTCTCCATTCATTAAAGCAACCAAATCTTGTCTATCAATAGTTTCATAGGTTAACAAAGCTTGAGCAATACTCTCTAATAAGTGCATATTATCTGCAAGAAGCTTTTTCGCCCTGTTGTATTGAGTCATAACTATTAATTTAACTTCAGCATCTATTTCTTGAGAAGTTATCTCTGAGTATTCAGCCGAATTCGAAAATTCCCTACCCAAAAACATATTACCTTCTTTTTTAGCATACACTAATGGTCCAAGTTTAACAGACATGCCCCATTCACGAACCATTCTTTGAGCTAAATCTGTAGCTTTTTCAAAATCGTTACCAGCACCCGAAGTTAGCTCTTGAAACTTGAGTTCTTCAGCTATTCTTCCACCCATCATAACAGCAACTTGATTTTCAGCATAGGTTTTCGAAAGGTTATAACGATCATTAGTAGGTAGTTGCATAGTTACACCCAAAGCTCTGCCCCTTGGAATAATAGTAACCTTATGAACTGGATCGGTGGTATCATGAATATTTTTGTCAAAAGCTTCTTTTCTTAATAAAGCTGATACTAAGGCGTGGCCTGCTTCATGATAAGCGGTATTTTCTATATCTTTACGAGACATTACCAAAGTTCTTCTTTCAGTACCCATAATAATTTTTTCACGAGCCATTTCAAAATCATGCATGGTAACTTTGTCTTTTTCTCCTCTGGCTGCTATTAAAGCTGACTCATTAACCAAATTTTCAATATCAGCTCCACTCATACCTGGAGTAGAACGAGCTAATATTTCTAAGTCAACATCAGAAGCCAATGGCACATTACGACTATGAACCACAAATATTTCTTGCCGGCCTCGCACATCTGGCAACGGTACACTAACTCGCCTATCAAATCTGCCTGGACGCAAAATAGCTGGGTCCAACACATCAGGACGGTTAGTTGCTGCAATAATTATGACACCATCATTAGCTTCAAAGCCATCCATTTCCACAAGCATTTGATTAAGAGTTTGTTCTCTTTCATCATGACCACCACCCATGCCTGAGCCTCTTTGACGACCTACAGCATCGATTTCGTCAATAAAAATAATGCATGGAGCATTCTTCTTGCCTTGTTCAAATAAATCTCTAACCCTACTAGCACCCACACCCACAAACATTTCAACAAAGTCTGAACCTGCAATGCTAAAAAATGGAACACTAGCTTCGCCGGCAATAGCTCTCGCCAAAAGAGTTTTACCAGTACCTGGGGAGCCTACGAGTAATACACCTTTAGGTATTCTTCCGCCTAACCTGGTAAATTTTTTAGGATTTTTTAAAAATTCCACAATTTCTTGCAATTCAAGCTTACACTCTTCAATACCTGCCACATTAGCAAAGGTCACTTTAGATTGATTTTCAGTAAGCATACGAGCTTTACTTTTACCAAAAGACATGGCTTTACCGCCACCTACTTGTATTTGGCGCATAAAAAAGAAAAATAAGCCTATAATTAAAATCATAGGAAGCCACTGGGCTAAAATCATCCAAAAAGTACCTATTTCTTCTTTGCGCAAATTATATTCAGTACCATAATCTTTATTAGCCTTAACCATCAGGTTTAAAACCCCATCGGTTACAACGCCAGTAGACCTAAAAGCGGTACCACTTTTAAGCTCACCAGTAAAATCTTGCCCAATAATGCTAACGGTTTTAACTTCACCTTGTTCAAGCATGGAAACAAAGTCAGAAAAGGGTTTTTCTGTCCTAGGAATATTATTTTTGCCAAAAACACTCCAGACAGAGACAATAAAAAGGCCAAAAATGAGCCAAACGAGTAAAGTTTTTTGATATTGCTTCACAAAAATAACCTCAACAGTTTTTTTGGTTGATATTTAAATTTCTTAATTTCAAAACTTGTTGTAACAAATAAATGCTGATTTATCATAACAAATTAAACATATACTTTCTATGGGTCGCTGCAAATAAGGCTAAGTACAAGTTTATTCTCAACTATTTGAGCCACAACACCAGAAAATATATATTTTTTATTTTCCATCTGTTTAACTTTAGAGCACTTTATTGATGGGTCAAGGGCTGAGTTGATTAAAGAGTTATATTCTTCCACCCTAAGCACCAGTTTTTCCAAAGTATTTTTGGAAGAACGAAAGTCTTTTTTGGGAAATAAGCAACCTAAAGCCATTTTAATGGCACAACTTATAACAAGGCTAGGCGCCTTAGAGTCAATAATTGCTTCTTGATTATTAAAACAAATTAACTGCTTAGCTAAGTCTTCCAGTAAATCTTTTTGCATTGACTGGTTTTTTGCAAAAAAATTGAGCCGTTTTTTAATATTTGGATAATTTTCCTCTAATAAAGGCAATATTCCATGTCTTACCTTTGCTCGCTGCCCCTGCTGGCATTCGTCACTATTATCAATAAAGAAGTCTGTTTGTTTATAGAGCGTTAAAAACAAAAGTAGTTCTTTTTTACTTAAACATAAAAATGGCCTTATTAAATTTAAATCTTGATTAAGAGTATAATTTCTTATAGCAGCACCAAAACTTCCACCGCCACTACCCAACAAAGCCATTAAAAAACCTTCTGCGTTATCGTCTGCATGATGAGCTAAAACTATATTTTTATAACCCGTTTGTTGTGAAATTTTGCTAAGTTCAGCATAACGCCAATTACGAAGTTCTTGCTCTCCTACATAAGCTTGTGAAACTCTTTGAGCATAAAAAGTATCAAATCCTAGACGCTTAGCTCTTGCAAGTACTAAATAAGATTCTTGGCTAGACTCTTGTCTAATACTATGATTAAAACTTGCTACTACAAATTTACTTTTATTTCTGTGAGGCCACAAAGCTATGCTTTCAAGCAATGCTCTAGAATCAGGTCCTCCACTTACGGCGATAATAAAACCATTCTGTATAGAGGGCAGCAAAAAATTATCTAAGCAAATTAGTAATTTTTGCAAAGATCTTCTTTGAGCTGTTTTTAAATAGATAGTCATATATTATTGATCAAAACATAATTTTACCTTATTAGGCTTATATGAAAGAAAAATACTTAGTAACCCCCGCCCTGCCCTATGCTAATGGACCGCTACACTTAGGCCACTTGCTTGAGCATATTATGGTTAATGTCTTTGTGAGAGCCTTAAAAATGGCTCAAAAAGATGTTTTGTATGTTTGTGGAGCCGATTCCCACGGCACAGCCATTGAAATAAGCGCTCAAAAAGCTAATAAAAGTCCACAAGATTTGGCTGCTTATTGGCAAATAGAACACGAAAAAACGCTAAAAAGCTTTTTAATAGAATTTGATAATGGCTATGGCAGCACTCACACCAAAGAAAATCAACTACATGCTGAAAAAATTTATGCTGCACTAAAAAGTCAAAACCATATATCTCAAAGAGAAATAGAGCAATTGTTTGACCCTGAGCTAAAAAGATTTTTGCCTGATAGAATGGTTAAAGGTACTTGTCCAAAATGCCAAGCCCCAGATCAATATGGTGATAATTGTGAAGCATGTGGCAAAACCTATAGTCCTACTGAACTTATTGATCCTAAAAGTGCTTTAAGTAACGCGACCCCACAACTTAGAAAAAGTTCTCACTTATTTGTTAACTTAAATAATTTTGGCAATGATTTAGAAACCTGGCTCACTACAAAAAAAGTAGTTAATCCCGATATTTTTGCTTATTTACAAAATTGGTTCAAAGAAGGTCTAAAAGAATGGGATATTAGTAGAGATGGCCCCTATTTTGGTTTTGCCATTCCAGGCCAAGAAAATAAATTTTTCTATGTCTGGCTTGACGCTCCCATAGGCTATATAAGCCTAACCGAATTAGCCGCTAAAAATATTGGCAGAACTTATAAAGATTATTGGGAAGATAAAAACACCAAAATAATACATTTTATAGGTAAAGATATTGTTTATTTTCATACACTATTTTGGCCAAGCATGCTGATGGCTGCTGATTACACCCTACCTAACCAAATAGTCGTCCATGGAATGCTTACAATAAATGGCGAAAAAATGTCCAAGTCTCGTGGTACTTTTATTTTAGCTGATTTATTTGCTAAGCATCTAGATCCTGAAAGTCTGCGCTATTATTTTGCTTGCAAACTAAGCAATTCTATTGAAGATATAGATTTAAGTTTTAACGATTTTGTATCAAGGGTAAATACTGACTTAGTTAATAAAGTAGTTAATATTATTTCTAGGGCACTGCCACTTTTACATAAATTTTTTGATGCTAAGCCAAGCGCTAGTTTTGATAGCAATGCCTCTGAGTTAATAAGCGAGGCTAAAAATGTGATTAAACAAGCGCAAAACCATTACTTAGCATACGACAGTTCTAAGGCTATTAACTGCATAGTGCGTCTAAGTGAACAAGCTAATAAATATTTGCAAGATAACCAGCCTTGGAAACTTATGGAATCTGACAAAGAAAAAGCTCATGAAATAATTAGTACAGGATTATTTATTGGCAAAGTTTGTTTTGGTTTATTAAAGCCCGTTTTGCCAAAAGCTGTTTCTAATTTAGAACGCTTAGTTAATAATAATAAAGAATTTACTTTTGAAAACTTATCTAACTGGTTTGAAAAGAATCAAAAATTGTTAGCTTATGAACATTTATTTAGCCGTATTGAAGAGAATAAAACAAAAGATTTAATTAACGATAATCAACAACAGGCTACTCCAATGACCAAAGAAAATTATATAAGCATTGATCAATTTATGGCTATCGAACTAAGAGCAGCCAAAATTTTAGAGGTAAAAGAAGTAGAAGGTTCTGATAAACTACTAGCATTTAAGCTTGATGTAGGCGAACTTGGTGAAAAAAATATCTTGGCAGGTTTAAAACTTACACTTGATATTACCAATATTGTAGGCAAGACTTTAGTGATAGTGGCCAATCTAGAACCAAGAAAAATGCGTTTTGGTACCAGCGAAGGTATGATTTTAGCGTGTGGCGCTCCTAATCATCAGCCTATTTTTTTAAATAATGTACAAGCTGGCGAAAAAATAGCTTAAGAAATAAGTAAAAAGGAACTATAATGATTTTTTTTGATAACTGGTTTTTTGTATTGTTTTTAGCTTTTTATGTAATTTACTTAGCAGTGGAAGTTGGTCTTGATTTAATCAATCTGAACTATATAGATAAACATAAAAATACTATTCCAAAATTATTTGTTGGAGTTTACTCAGAAGAGGATTATAAAAAATCCATAGAATACACTAAAACTAAAACTAATTTTCGCATATTTCAAACACTAATTAAAACCATAATTCTATTTATATTTATTTTTAGTGGATTTTTTGAGACTACTAATAATTATTTAACTAATTTATTACCCAATAGCCCATTCATATCTGGTGTTTCTTATCCGTTTGTGATTGGTTTTGTTTTTATGATATTGGGGTTGCCTGAAAGTTATTATTTTCAATTTGTGATTGAAGAAAAGTTTGGTTTTAACAAAATGGATAAAAAAACTTTTATTCTAGACACCATAAAATCTAGTATATTAGGCTTAGTTTTTGGTATTCCATTACTAGCTGGACTTTTATGGTTCATTGATAATTTTGCGGATAATTGGTGGATTTTTGGTGCAGCATTAATATTAGGCTTTCAGTTATTTACTGCAGCGATTTATCCTGTGGTGCTCGCGCCTATTTTTAATAAGTTTACACCTCTTGTAGACGGTAGTTTAAAAAACCAAATTACTGATTTAGCCAAAAAAGTTAATTTTAAAATGTCTGGTATTTTTACTATCGACGGTTCCAAGCGCTCTTCTCACTCTAATGCTTATTTTGCAGGTATGGGTTCTATGAAGCGCATTGTGTTATTTGATACTTTGATAAACAAGCATAGTGAAGATGAAATAGTAGCTGTAATTGCCCACGAAATGGGACATAATGTAAAAAAACATATACAAAAAAGTTTAATGCTTTCTTGCATAGTAGTAGCCCTTTCTTTTTATGCGCTGGCCCTATGTTTAAAATGGGATCTATTTTTTAATGCTTTTGGTGTTAGCACTCCATCAGCCCATGTGGGATTAGTTTTATTTGCATTGTTTTCCTCAGTCTTTATGTTTCCTATAGCACCTATATTTACCAAAATATCGCGTAAAAATGAGTTCGAGGCCGACAATTTTGCCGTTATTACTACAAAAAATAAAACTAATCTAAGCCAAGCTTTAGTGAAGCTTACCAAAGAAAACCTAGGTAACTTAACCCCACATCCATACTATAGCGCCTATCATTATTCTCATCCAACTACGTTAGAAAGAGTTGAGGCTATTAATAAAATTAATATTTTATGAAAAATATAGCACAAGAAGTCTGCGCTGTAGCCTAAACGTTAGTTGTAAAAAAACCAGATCATTTATCTGCATTTATTGAAATAATTTATATATAAAAAACATGACTATATTAATATCAAGGCGCATAAATGAAAAAGTTAAAATTTATAATATTATCAGTATTTTTATCATCTTACTTAACAGCATTTGATAATAATTTTAGTTATAGTATTAATTTATTATGGATTTACACCAAAAACATTTCTGAAAAGCTTAAAGAAGAAGTTAATCTACCACCAGATTTCACCTATGTATTTAAAACTACAGATAAAAGAAAGATAGATGTTACCGAAATTATAAAAGATTGGGGTAATAAAAACCCACAAGCAAAAGTGGTGCTTTGGTACGATGGGTCATTAGTACAATCAGAGCAAGTAGAAAATTCTAAAAAGCTTTTTCAACAAATGACTAATGAATTTAACACAATAAATAAAATAAATTTTACAAATAAATACGAAATTAAAGATATTAGAAATCTGGATATTGTACGTAATAATGAAAAATATTTTTCCACTTTAATACCCCTTTATGTAAGAGTTGACTTTTTAAAAATATATATTGGTAAAGAAATTCTAGAAAAAGAATGTAATGAAAATAATCAAGATAAAAAGATAGAAAGATGTTATTTCATAATGACGGATACTGGCGTAACAACCCAAAATAAAGACGAGCTTTTTTCTAAAGATACTCAAAAAAATCTTAACGATTTTAGATTATTATTTAACGACGCTCATGGATATAAACATTATGAAAATCAGTTTAGTATTATGGAATTTAAAGTTAAAGAACATAAAAATGACTACTTAAAAAATGCTCTTGATACCATGCTAAAATATAAAACATTCTTAAAATTAGACTATTTTTTAGAAAACGGCTTGCTTTACTCCCTGCATAATTCGGGCCGTACCACATCAAATATAAATAGTATTTCACAAATAATATACAATGATATAACAGATATATTTTGGTATATTTACAACCACTTAAATAAGGGCAATTTACTGCTTTTAAAAGATGTTAATTATTTAAGATATAATCAAAATGATGATCTAAAGGAATATATTAAAAAAGAATTTATAAGAAAAGAAATTGAGAATTACGAGAAGACACAAAATAATTTATCCAAAGAACTACAAGACTTAAAAAGCGCAAAAGAGAATTTAGAATATTGGGTTAAATTATGCGAAGATTATCAAGAAAAAATTAATAATAATCAAGAGTTACAACAACAGGAACAAAAACAATTAGAAAATATATGCAACAATAAAGAAGTTTATTCAAAATTGATAAGTGATATTAGTTTAAATAATGAATCGATCAATAAGATTGATTTAATAAAGCAAAAATTAATATTATTAAAAAATAAAAATTCCAAAAATTACAACGATATAACAAAAGAATTGATAAAATTTGAAATGGGCCCAAAATCTATAGTCCCCACAACCGCAGTAGAAGCTGTAGCTCCTGGAAATAGTTACCTATTGTATTAAAACTTTATATTGAACATATTACTTAACCTGCTACAAATCTAGGTATGCATACTATTAAGTTGGAGAATGAGATGGAACCAAAAGTGAATTCATTTTGCTGGGCAGAGCTTGCTGCCAATTCTGGCGAGGTTGCCAAGGGATTTTATACGGGCCTTTTGGGGTGGACTTGCTACGAGCAAAAATTACCAGAAGGAATGGGTAGCTATATTACAGCTATGGTTAATAATATGCCAGCTGCAGCAATGTTTACTATGAGTGAAGAATTAAAAAAAATGAACATTCCTCCTCATTGGGCGTCATATATTCGTGTAGACAATTGCGATACTGCTGTAGCAAAAGCCCTTGAACTAAAAGCTGAAATACTAAAACCAGCTTTTGATGTAATGGAAGCTGGCCGCATGGCAGTTATTAAAGACCCCTGTGGTGGAGTAGTTAATTTGTGGGAGAAAAAAGGACATGCAGGTGCAGCTGTACAATATAAAGTTGCAGGTACCTGTTGCTGGAATGAACTTATGACCCATGATCCTAAACTAGCTCTAGATTTTTATAGCAAAATGTTTAATTGGTCGGTACAAGCTTCAGAGTTTGAGGGTAAAACCTATTACTCCTTAAAACATGACGACGGCACCCCAATTGCAGGCCTTATGGAAATTTCCCCAGATATGCCATGCCCACCAGCTTGGGTAACTTATTTTACGGTAAATGACCTTAAAGCCTCCATGGAATATGTAAGCAAAAACGGTGGTATAGTCCATTTTGGTCCTTACGATGTCCATCGTTTGGGACATTTTGCTGCTTGTCAAGATGCTGAAGGTGCACATTTTTCTTTGTTTCAGTATTCAGCTTAAAAGTTGGCTAAAATCAATAATTTCAGAAAAATAGCGACTTTCAATAACTTTATTATTTACACCATTCACGTGAATTAACACCGGTCGACATGAAATATGTCTCGGTGTTTTTATATTTTTTATTTTTTGCTCAACTTCATCAATTATTTTGTATTTCACTGGATATTTAGAAAATTTTATTTCACAGATAAATAAATTACTAAATCTAGTTTGAATCATATAATCAATTTGGCAGCCTAATTGCCGTATTGTTTTATGTTGAAAAAATGGATTATCACAAATAACATCTTCTGGCTTTATACATAAAATATCCTTAATTATATGGCGATTATTTAATACTAAATTTTCAAACTGTAACCCAATAATGCTTTCCCAACCTGGAAGATGAAATAAAGATTGATTACTGAAAATATTATTCTTTATTTTCTCTTGCTCTGGAGCAATACAAGCCAAATAAAATCGCAAATAATTATCACAAATTCGATATTTACTTAGCTTAGATTTTTTGCCGTCTTTAAGATTCCAACTATGCTCTCGACGAACAAATTTAGATTGAATAAGTTCTTCTAGATATTCACTTACTACTCCACTTTTTTCCATACCTAATTTCTTATAAATTTGTTCAAATTCATAAGTTCCATCCTGTAAACATTGGATAATACGTTTATATATTTCGCTGCGACTAGAAAAAATATCAGAAAAAACGTGATTAAACTCATTAAAAAGCAAGCCTCCTTGATTAAAACACAAATTTTTAATATTTTCTTCTGCTGATAGACTAGGCTGAATTTCTTCAAGATATTTAGGAACTCCCCCTATAACAGATAAAACTTTAAATTTTTCATAAGAACTAATATTTTTACGCGTATTCGACCAAAATAAATTACAGTCTGAGAGTGGTAATTCTTCTAATGTTAAGTTCAGCGAAATTCTTCCTAAAAAACCCGTACTACTAAGAATATTTTTTTCGATCCAAGATGAAACAGAGCCACATAATACTAAAATAAGATTTGGGTTATTTTTAAATTCTAAATCCCAAAAATTTTTTAATTTTCCTAAAAAATTAGGATCTTTTGACGCAATCCAGGAGATCTCATCCAAAAAAATTAATATTTTTCCTTTGCGGGTATGGTTCGCTAAGCGCAATAATAAATCATTCCAATCATCATCTTTAAATGCTGGCTCCCCCAAAGCCTTACCTAATTGCCAGCCAAATTCGTTTAATTGATCTTTATGGGTAGTTTTTTCAGTTGGAGGAATTCCTGAAAATGAATACATTTTCATTTTTTTTCCAAATTCTTGAATTAACCGGCTTTTGCCAATACGCCTTCTCCCTTTTACCACAACCAAACTGGCTGTATTTTTTTTTAACAGGAGATTCAATTGCTTTAATTCTTGTTTTCTACCAATAAATGCCATAGCTATGCCTCTTCTAAAACACAAATGCATACTATCATCTCATCACAAAAAACGCAAATGTCATTTTGGTGATGCAGAAAATACCAGTAAATCTACTCACAAAAAACGCAAATGTCATTTTGGTGATTAAACTTTAAGCGTTCGTTCAAATGAAGAAGCAATAAGACTAGCAAAAGCTTGTAAACGAACTATTTCATGCCCACTAAAATCATAATTATCTTTATGAGGTACTAGGCCAAGCACACCTAGTATTTTATTTTCTATGGACAAAGCTACATAAATGCCCCTGACACTAGGCAAAGTATCCGTATTTCTTCCAGCAATTTCACCGTTTTTAAAAACCCAATGAGCTACGCTTTCTTCTTTTAAAGAACAAGAAAGTGAATCTTTTGGGGTAGCCTTTAGAGTACCGTCACTATGTGGCAAAAATATTACAGAACTCATATCAAAAGCGTGATTAACGTGTTTTAAAGCAACATTTATGATATTTTCTACGCCTTTTACACTAGATAATTCCCGAGTTAAAGCATAAAAAATATTAGTTTCTTCTTCTCTTCTGCGAGCTTGTTTTGCTTGCAACGATAATTTTGAAGCCAATGAACCAATAATTAAACTTGCAAAAAGCATTACTAAAAAATTCAAATAATGACTTTTTTCGTGAACCTCAAAGCTATAATAAGGTTTTCCAAAAAAGAAATTAAAAAATAGCACGCTTAGAACTGAGGTAATAATTGAAGGACCAGTACCTAATTTGGCCGCAATTATTACTATTGCAGTTAAATAAATCATACTCAAATTAGTAAAATTGATCATTTCGCGAAAAGGAAGACCTATTAATGTAGCTAAAAAAAGAATAAATATAGCCAAAACATAATCAGCAGGTTTACCAAAATAATAACTAAAAAAATGTTTATATATTTTATCAGACTCTTTAGGCATTTTTTCAGTAACAATGCTTATTTCAAACCCATATCCATTATTAATTAGATTAGAAGATAAACTAGTAATAAAAATACGATTAATTAAATTTCTATACTTGTGTCCCAACATAATGCGAGTAAAACCGTGTTCTCGAGCGTAATTTAATACTTCTTCAGAAGCATTGCTCCCTACAATACGTACTATTTGAGCACCCATTTGTTCAGCTAAGCGTAAATTTTGTTCTACTATAAGCTTAGATTTTTCTTTAAGCCTCTCATGCCGATCAGTTTCTATATACACTACGTACCATGGAGCTTTTGTTCGAAGTGCATGTCTTTTAGCATGTCTAATAACTTGAGTAGAAAGCTTATCGTGCCCTACACAAACTAATATTTTTTGTCCAAGCTGTGACTCTTTTTGCCCTTGAGCTGCAGTTAAGACATCTCCTTCTGCATCTACTCTATCAGCCATTCTACGCAGAGCTATTTCACGCAAAGCTATAATATTTGGTTTTTTAAAGAAATTTTCAAAAGCATGTTTATTAGCGCCTTCAGCTATATAAATTTTACCATCTTGTAATCGCTTGATAAGCTCTTCAGCTGAAATATCTATTATCAATATTTCGTTGGCTTTATCAAAAATATTATCCGGAACTGTTTCATATATGGTCACCCCCGTAATTTTAGCGACCATGTCGTTAACACTCTCAAGATGCTGAACATTGAGCGTAGTATAGACGTCTATTCCCGCGTTTAATAATTCTTGTACATCTTGCCATCTTTTGGGATGCCTAGATCCAAAAGCATTGGTATGAGCAAGTTCATCTACTAGTATTAAAGAAGGCTTAAGTTCTATAGCTGCCTGTAAATCAAATTCCTTAAGACTAACACCTCGATAGATGGTTTCTTTAGTGGGAATAATTGGTATTCCCTTAAGGAGTGCAGCCGTTTCTGTTCTCCCATGAGTTTCAACAATACCTATAACAACGTTAAGGCCATCATTAAATTTACGTTGAGCTTGAGCTAACATGGCATATGTTTTACCCACGCCTGCGCATGCACCAAAAAATATTTTTAGTCTGCCTTTTGAACTAAGGCTTTCATCTCGCTCTATTAAATTTAATAAGCTATCTGGATTTGGGCGCAAAATAACTCCTCATTAAATTTTTTTATCTAGAGCTAAATTAAGCTTTAATACATTTACAATAGGTTCTCCTAAAATTCCAAATTGCCTAGGCTCAATAAATTTTTGTATTATGTTACGAAGCTCTTCCTTACTCATATTTCTAGCTTGAGCAACTCGATTTAATTGATACCAAGCAGAAGCTATACTTATGTGAGGATCAAGACCTGAAGCAGAAGCCGTAACCAAATCTATAGGAATAGGTTTTTCATGAGCTTTGCGCTGTTTTATTAAATTAATAAGAGCAGGATTATCTATACTTAAATTAGATCCACCAGATCCTAAAGGCTTATAAGAACTAGCTGATAGCCTGCTCCAAAAATATTTATCGCTTATAAATTCTTGACCGATTAAAGTAGAACCTAAAATACCCCCATCACTATTTTTGATTAAACTTCCTTCTGCCTTATCAAAAAATAACAACTGTAGAGTTATCGTTGAAACAAAAGGATAAACTAAACCAAACAAAACACTGCATAATAAGAGCATAACAATAGCTGGTCTAACAGATGAAACAATTGAGGTCATACAAAATATCCTTACGCTAAGCCTACGCTGCTAATTATTATATCTATGAGCTTAATACCTATAAATGGCACTATTACACCACCAAGGCCATATATTAAAATATTTTTTCTAAGCATGACCGATGCACTTTCTGGGCTATAATTAACACCCTTAACAGCTAAAGGGATAAGAGCTATAATAATAAGAGCATTAAAAATTACCGCAGAAAGAATGGCGCTATAAGGCGTTGCTAGTCCCATAACATTAAGTTTAAATAAGGCTGGATAACAGCTTGCAAATGCCGCAGGAATTATAGCAAAATACTTTGCTAAATCATTGCTTATACTAAAAGTGGTGATTATTCCACGAGTAATAAGTAGTTGTTTGGCAATTCTAACAATTTCAATCAGCTTTGTGGGGTCTGAATCTAGATCGATCATATTACCAGCTTCTTTAGCTGTTTGAGTACCTGAATTCATGACTACTGCGACATCAGATTGAGCTAGCGCTGGGGCATCGTTTGTGCCATCACCAACCATAGCCACCATTTCTCCACCACTTTGAGCTTCACGTATATATTTTAGCTTTGCTTCTGGAGTTGCCTGAGCAATAAAATCATCCACGCCCGCTTCGCTGGCAATAGCTGCAGCTGTAAGAGGATTATCTCCAGTAATCATAATGCTTTTAATACCTATTTTTCTAAGCTCTGCTAGTCTTTGCTTAATATCAGGTTTTACTACGTCTTTTAGATAAATTACTCCCAATACCCTATTATTATCACTCACCATCAGCGGAGTTCCACCTCCACGAGAAATATTTTCAATTTGCTTTAGAGTATCTTGTGGCACTGTGCCTTTTTTTGTTTTTATTACTTCAATAATTGCGTCACTTGCGCCTTTTAAAATATGACGATCGTTTATAACTATGCCGCTCACTCTTTTTTCAGCACTAAATGGTATAAAAGTAGCATTTAAGTTTGCTAAATCTTTAGCCGCAATACCATATTTAAAGCAAGCTAGAGCTACAATACTTTTGCCCTCTGGAGTGTCGTCTGCAAAAGAAGACAACTGGGCTGCTTGTGCCATTTCTTTTATATCAACGTCTGCTGCTGGATAAAACTCCACTGCTTGCCTATTACCAAAAGTAATAGTCCCTGTTTTATCAAGCAATAATATATTTACATCACCAGCAGCTTCAATAGCACGAGCAGAAGTAGCTATAACATTTTCTTTAACCAATCTTTGCATTCCTGAAATACCTATAGCTGAAATAAGCCCACCAATAGTAGTAGGCGCAAGGCAAATCAATAAAGCTATAAGTACGGTCATACTAATTTCTTTACCAAAGCCAGTAGTTTCAATGCTAAAAATAGAGTAAGGAAGCAGCGCTGTGCAAACTAAAAGAAATATAATACTCATGGCTGCTAAAAGTATACAAAGAGCAATCTCGTTGGGTGTTTTTTGACGATTAGCAGATTCTATTAATCCAATCATTTTATCAAGAAAAGATTCTCCAGGATTAGAACTAACTTTTATAATAATCCAATCAGATAAAACTCGCGTACCACCAGTGGCAGCATCTCTATCACCACCAGACTCACGTATAACAGGAGCAGATTCGCCAGTAATAGCACTTTCGTCGATGGAGGCTATACCGTTAACTATTTGGCCATCAGCTGGTATAAAATCACCTGCTTGTACCAAAACATAATCACTTTTTCTTAAAGAATTAGCTGAAACTTCTTTAAAAGAACTCATATTTTGAGGATTATCAAGCTTCTTTGCTAATAAATCTATGCGAGATTTTTTTAATGAATCAGCCTGAGCTTTGCCTTTACTTTGAGCAATAGCCTCAGCAAAGTTCGCAAAAATCACCGTAAACCATAACCAAAAAGTTATATGTCCAATAAACCATAAGGGCTCTTGTGTTGAGACAAATATTTCTTTTACAAAAATACCACTCATAAAAAGTGCCCCAATAAAAACTAAAAACATTACTGGATTACGTATTTGATAACTAAACTTTAAACGCACAAAAGATTTTATAAATGCATCAAAAAGATGTGATTTAGACATAGATTACCTTTATCCAATACTAAAATATTCAGCGATTGGGCCTAGCGCCAAAGCTGGTACAAAAGTTAATACGCCAATTAAAACTATGGTCGCCATCAATACTAAAATAAATAAAAGTGTATTGGTTGGCATGGTGCCAACAGATGGAGCTACAGTATTTTTTTGTGCAAGAGACCCCGCTATGGCTAAAACAGGAATGATTACCCAAAATCGGCCAAACAACATACAAAACCCTAATAAAATATTAAAAAATGGATTATTCGCGGACAAGCCTGCAAAAGCGCTACCATTGTTATTGCTAGCGGAAGTCAGAGCATATAAAATTTCACTAAAACCATGTGGGCCTGGATTTAAAATGCTTTTTTGTCCAGTTTCGCTCATTAACGCTAAAGCGCTACCTAGTAGTATAGTGAAGCAAGGAATTAAAATAACCACACAAGCCATTTTTACTTCAAAAGCTTGTATTTTTTTATTCATATACTCAGGCGTTCTTCCAACCATCAGGCCCACAATAAAAACTGTGATTATAAGAAACATGAGAATCCCATATAATCCAGAGCCTACACCACCATAAATAACTTCGCCAAATTGCATTAATACAAGAGGTACTAATCCTCCAAGGGGTGTATATGATGAATGTGTGGAATTAACAGAGCCACTTGATGCTGCAGTAGTGGCAGCAGCCCATAATACAGAATTTACAATGCCAAAACGGTTTTCTTTGCCTTCCATATTTCCCCCAGCTTGAAGACTATTTATTGATTGATCAATATGCATAGCCTTAAGCTTAGGATTTATTGCCTGCTCTTGATAAAAAGCAAATAATAATAATGGTATAAAAATAATGGTCATCACTTTAAACAGTGAGGTCCCTTGGCTTTTATCCCCCACCATTTGCCCAAAAGTATAACACAATGCAGCCGGTATCAGAAGTATGGCAAGCATTTGTAAAAAATTAGAAAATGGCGTGGGATTTTCCAATGGATGAGCAGAGTTTGCATTAAAAAAGCCTCCACCATTTGTCCCCAATTGCTTAATAGCAACTTGAGATGCGACAGGGCCCAACGCTATGATTTGAGTAGCTTTTGTTTGCGAATCTAGCAATGTTGCTTGAGCATAATCAGAAAAAGTTTGTACCACTCCTTGAGAGCCTAATAAAAGAGTTAATACTAACGATAACGGCAAAAGAATATAAAGAATGCTTTTTGTAAAATCTACCCAAAAATTACCTATTCCTAAAGAATTTTTTTGTACTATCCCACGAATCAAAGCTATTAAGACAGCCATACCTACAGCTGCAGAAACAAAATTTTGCACGCTTAAGCCAAACATTTGGCTAAAATAGCTCAAGCTCGATTCACCAGCGTAAGCCTGCCAATTGGTATTGCTAATAAAACTAATAGCCGTATTAAAGGCTAAATCTGGCGATAAATTAGATAAGCTTTGAGGATTAAGAGGCAAAAATGCTTGAAAGCTTAATAAAACAAAAAGTAATAAAAAGCCAAAAAAGCTGAAAATAATTATAGTTCCAGCATATTTTTTCCAACTCATATTTTCTAAAATATTTTTAGTACCAATTAGTTTATAAAATAAATTTTCTAACGGACTAATAACAGGCGATAAAAAAAATTTTTCACCAGAGTAAACTTTAGCCATATAAAGCCCCAAAGGCTTTGCTAAAAGAAATAGAATAACAAAATAAAGCACAATTTGAATCAAAGAATTAATAGACATAAAGTTTAGTATCATCAAAAAATCTCTGGTTTTAATAAAGCGATTACTAAATAAATTAATAAAGCAAAAGCAATAACAGCGCCTATAATATGTAATAGAACCATTATCTTTTACCTCTTAAAAATTCAAAAAACTTTATTAAGTAGAGGCTTAAAATAAAAAAAATAGTTGCTAAAAAGATGTAGAATAACAAGATAGTCCCTTAAAAGTTTAAATATTCTTAAACTTCTAACACTTAAATATTGGTTTTTATTTGCTAATAATATTTTAAGAAATGCACAAACTAAGATCTTGCGGTTTAATATGCACAAGTTCTTGCTTTGAAAATTCTTTTGTAACCTTTCCAGCGCTTAAAACTAATAATCTATCAGCAAATCGTAAAGCATGTTCCATATTATGAGTAATCATGATGGTGCTTAGGTTTTTCTTTTTAGCGATACTATAGGCTAAGTTCATAACTAATTCTGACATATTTGGATCAAGAGCGGCACAGATTTCGTCAAGTAGTAGTAATTTGGCTTCTCCTAATAAAGCCATACACAAACTTAATGCTTGCCTCTGACCGCCTGATAGGTTGCTTACAAGTTCATCAAGGCGATTTTCTAAACCCATATTAAGCTGTGAAAGATTTTGTTTAAATAATTCTCTACGATTACTATTATTAAATGGCCGTAAAGACCTTTTTTTGCTACGACAAAAAGCTAATGCCATGTTTTCTAGAATAGTCATATTTTCCATGCTAGAAACTTTAGGATCTTGCATTACTATAGATACTAATTTACTTCTTTTGTTTTGCTCAAGAGTAGTAATATCGTTAGCATCTAAAGAAATACTGCCACTATCAGAAAAACAAAATCCAGATAAAACATTAAAAAGTGTCGATTTACCAGCGCCATTGCCACCTATTATCACTAAAAATTCACCAGTTTTAGCAGTTAAATCTAAGCCATTTAAAATCTTTTTTTCAAGCTTAGTATTTTTTAAAACACTAAATTCTAAATTAGTTATTTTTAGCATGATTTTTTTCCAAGTTTAGGCAAGCTCATAAAAATAATTACCAAAATACCTGTAATCAAATTTAGGTCTTGGGTTTCTATGCCTAAAAAATCCGTATGCAAAGCAAGGCCAATCACTAATCTATAAATAATCGAGCCCAACAAAGCACATAATAGTAAAGCAAAAGCAGAATGAATATTAAATAATTTCTCACCGATAACTAAGCCTGCAAAGCCAATAATAATAGTACCAACGCCTTGAGAAATGTCACTAAATCCTTGATGCTGACTAAATAATGCACCAGATAAACCAATCAAACCATTTGACAAGGCCAAGCCTAAGATAACCATATTACTCACAACCACACCCATATTTTTGGCTAGTCGTTTATTTTGACCCACAGCTCTTAAAGCTAAACCAATATCGCTATTTAGTAGCCATAACAATAATAAAAATACTACAATAAAAAATAACAGTAATAATACCAACGCATTGTGGTTATCAAAAATAGTAGTTTTATTAAGCAAAGAAATATTGGGCATTCCTCCCATAACTTTAAGATTAAGCGAATAAAGCATAAAGGCCACTAAAATACCTGATAAAATATCGGTTATTTTAAATTTTATGTTGATTAGCCCAGTTATTAATCCAGCCAAAGCTGCAGCCAAAAAAGCTGCTATACTACTTACATAAGGATTAATATTATTCGTAATCAAAACACTACAAACACAAGAACCCAACACAAAGCTACCATCACAGGTTAAATCTGAAAAATCGATTATTCTAAAACTTATTAAAAGGCCTAAAGATACAAAGGCGTAAATAAGAGCCATTTCTAAGCTTATATTTAACTCAATAAAACTCATGATTACTCGCTTTTAATTATTTTTTTAGCCTTTGTTATTAACTCTGGTAAAATTTCAATACCCAAAATTTTAGCGGTATCAAGATTGATAAATAACTCTGTATTTTTTGGATACTCTATAGGCATTTTTCTCATATCTTTACCATTTAAAATATTTGCAATTATACTTCCTGTTTGTACGCCAATTTCATATTGGTTGGGACCTAAGGCTGCAAGAGCACCTAATTTAACAGCATCAGTATCACTTACAAAAACTGGAATTTTTTGCAAATTCGCAGCTTTAATAATGCTTTGTAAACCGCTTAGGGCAGTATTATCATTACTAATAAAAATAGCGTCTACATCAAGTGATAATTTAACAGCTGCCTGATAAAGCTGAGAACTATTAGCTACAGACTGCTTAACTAAAAAAATATCAGATTCTAAGCAAATATTTGAAAGCTTATTAACTAAACTCACAGAATTTGACTCTCCAGGATTATAAATAATACCAAGGCGTTTTATACTAGGTTTTATTTGTTTAAATAGTTGTATTTGAGGAGCGAGCTCAACAAAATTAGATACACCAGTAATATTAGGTTTTAAATTATCCTCATCTGTTAAATTGGCAGCTAGTGGGTCAGTGATAGAACTAAACACGAGCTTAGTTTTATTAGCCAAAGCATCTTTTGCTAAACTTTGGGCACTTACTGTTCCAATGCCAACTACTACTGCTGGAGATTGATTGATAAACTTAGCAGCTATTTGAGTGGCAAGCGTGGCATTTCCCTGAGCAGATTCCATTCTTAAATCTAGATTTTGACCTTGAATAAATCCTTGTTCTGCCAATGAATCAACGAGCCCTCTAAAAGTTTCGTTCAAAGCTTCGTGATCTACTATTTTACTTACAAAAACTTTTTTTAAATTATTATTATCTTGCTTATTAATTTTATAAAACAGTAATGCACTCAAGAGTAGCACTACCAAAACAGCCATTTTAATTTTCATGTTAATTCTCTCCTAACTTATTAAATATATTTTTATAACCAAAATTTTTTTCATCCTTCAAAAATCTCGCTACCCTACCAATAGTAGTAAGACTGACTCCTAATTTTTGATGTATTTGCCTATAAGACAACTCTTCATAATAAAGAGTTTGACAAACCAGCCAACGCTCTTTTAAGTCTTTAATTTCTGAAGGTGTACACAAATCTAACAAAAAGTTTTCTACATCTTGTTCGCTTTTACAAAGCAAAAAAGCTTTAGCTAAACTTATATTTTTATCATGATTTTTCATGCTACTATAGTGGCACAGTATTAAGAGGTGTCAACAGGGGGTAGAAATTTTATTTTTTTATAAAAAATATATAATATTATCAAGTACTTTTTCTTTAGGATATAAATATGATGAAGTTATTGAAAGCTTTACTTTTTAGCACAGCACTGGTTTTATTTTTCACCAACTGCAGTGAGCAAACAAGTTCACCAGCAAAAACAAGTGAATATTTAGATACCTCTTCCCAATCAAAAGCAAATTCTTCGGGCAAGAACTCTGCTCCGCCTGTTGCAGCTGCAGATGCAATTGCATCTGTTCCTGTGTCTTCACCAAATCTTACAGCCGGTCGTGGTGCTACTAGCTATGAAGATTTTCCTGCTCCATCTTCTTCCCCCATAGTCGCTCCAAACGGCTGGGTTAGTTCAGGTACGGATAACTTATCTACTTTTGCTGCTGATGTGGACACTGGCAGCTATGCTCTTGCTCGAGCGACCATTAACAATGAAGGAAATCCAGACCCTAAAGATATTCGTGTTGAGGAGTTTATAAATTATTTTCCATATAACTACAAAGAGCCCCAAGATGGAGAAGCTTTTAAAGTGAATATGGAACTTGGGGTTTCACCTTTTAACAATGAAAATAAAATTTTACGAATTGGGATTTTAGGAAAAACACTTAACTTAGAAGATAGGAAACCAGCAAATCTAGTATTTTTAGTAGATGTTTCAGGTTCTATGGAAGGGACAGGACGCCTTGAGCTTGCGCAACAAGCCATGGAAGTTTTAGTTAATTCCTTAGAAGAAACGGATCGAATTGCTATAGTTACTTATGCAAGCAACACAGAAGTTGTACTTCCATCAACACCAATTAAAGAAAGAAGTACTATTATCGATGCAATTTATGGCCTCAATGCATCAGGGTCTACAGCAATGGGTGATGGTATCAAGCTTGCCTATGAACAAGCCCTACAGGGAATGAAGGAAAATGATGTTAATAGCAGAGTAATAATATTATCAGATGGTGATACCAACGTAGGCCTAACGTCCCATGAAGAAATATTGTCAACGATTAAAGAAGAAGTCAAAAATGGCATTTATTTAACCACTGTAGGATTTGGTTTAGGTAATTATCGCGATGACATGATGGAGCAGCTAGCAAATAATGGAAATGGAAATTACTATTACGTAGATTCTATTACTGAAGCAAAACGAGTGTTTCAAGCTGAAGTCACTGGAGTTTTAGAGGTAATTGCTAAGGATCTAAAGATTCAAGTCGAATTCGATCCTGAACAAGTTTCTGAGTATCGATTATTAGGTTATGAAAATCGTGATATAAGCGACAATGATTTTAGAAATGATGACGTTGATGCAGGCGAACTTGGTGCTGGACATCGTATCACCGCACTTTATGAAGTTAAAATGAAAGATATCATCGAACTAAATAACTTTGCCAAAGTGCGACTACGTTTTAAGGATCCAAAAAACAATGATCAAATTAGTGAAATTGAAGAAAATTTTGATACTGCAAATATTTTTGATTCAGCCATAAATTCATCAAGAGATTTCAGACTTGCTTTAGTAGTTGCCAGCTTTGCTGAAATTTTGCGAAAAAGTCCGCATGCAACAAATATTAATCTACAAGATTTGCAGAACGAACTTATAAGTTTTATGGAAGAAAATAATGGTATTGAACAAGAGTTATTAGGGTTAATGCAAAAAGTTCCACAATAATTTTAAAATTTCCTAATTATTTAGCAAAAGGCTTTAGTGTTAAAAACCATTAAGGCCTGTTTTCCAATTTCGCCCTTCAAAATTATATTCAAGAACCATATAAGGCTCTAATAACTTATCATAAAGTTCTTGATTATTTTGCTCAGCTTTTTCCATGATTCTTTTTAAAGACTTACCTAAGTTTTTAATAACATTATATTTTAATAACTTAGCATTTTCTGATATATTACTTAATAAAGAAACAAATTTATCATCAATATTATTATTCTCTATTTTTTTAGTTAATATTCTAGCCTGTATATTAGTTTTTACAGCATCTAACTTATCGCTTTTTTCAGCATGCAATACTAAAGATAAAAACAATAAAAATAATATGTTATTTAATTTCATAACCGTTCTCCATGTATACTAAATTTACATAACAATATTAGCTAATATTTCGTATAAAATAATTTGAGTTAAAAAATTTTTAGTTTTTCCATATCTTTATGGCGATCATCATCAAAAGTGAGGCATTCACAGCCGAGCGAGTAAAAGCGCTGTAAGTTCTTCAGCATATTTTGAACTAGATGGTATTGCCCTTAGATGCTCTCGTTTTACGGGCATGCCTTCTTCAAGATATAGCTTGACTAGTTCTATGCTTCCAGTTGACAAAGCCTGCTCAAAGTAACTGTCTTTCGAATATATGCTCTTGATGTTTTCTTTAATTACTGCCCTGATTCGCTGATTTTCTTTCGGTAGCTGGTTGATAAAAAAATTTACTATCACCATGTTGGAATTTATAAGCGCGGAAGCCAGTACCTGATCCAAAGCCTCTGCTGGTAAATCTTTTTTGCTGAGCTTATCAAGCAATTCATACCACTCATTGCCAATCCTTACGTGCTTATCTTTTGCGAAAATTATGTGTTTTACAGTCTTAATAAGCACATAACCCAAGTTAATATCATGGTCGATCAAGTAAGTGAGGGTCTTAAGATCACCTTTTTCTACTATTTTATCTATCTCCCACTCTTTCATTGGCGTGAAGTGCCCCAATGATTCTTTTGTCATAGCAAGTTGTCGTGCTAAATTTTTTAACTCTTCGAATTTCGATTGAAAGATTTTTTGATAATTTTCAGAACTAGGCACACTGCCTTTATTATGAATCGCGCGCAGTAATTTATCTGCTGCAAAAGAATTGCCGTAATCCATCGCTTCATCAAGAGCACTTAGAAGATTGATATTGGTACTTTTAATCAATGCATCGATTACATCACTGCCGCCATACCTACTAACTGCTTCTCTAATATGCGTAATTTTTACAGGTATATTATTCACCGCCAAAAGTTCCACCAACAACGGACAATTTGAGGTGATAGCAGCCTCCAAGAGGCTATCTTTGGTATAAGTACTTATTTTGATTTCATGAAGCTGCTTCATCATTTGCGGCGCATCCTTAGGGACGTGTTTTAAAAGCTCACACAGAATTCGCACTTTTCCATTGGCGAGTGCATGAGCGATCGCACTATCGATGGCTCTTTCAGCTTTTTGGGTCTTCTGCTTAATCTCGAGAATTTTTTTAACTAACTCGTACCAATAGTAATCAATGGGCGATCTATCACCTAGTGTTACCCTGATATAGTTATGACGTGGATCTTTTATGAGCCTCATGGTAGTCATCAACATAGCCTCATAATCAAAATCGCTTTTAAGAATCCTTTCGATAATCGATCGATCGCCAAAGCTAAATATTTCTTTAATTAAGGGCTCATTTATATAGTTCATTTTATCCAAGAGCATATTGGCAAGCTCTATCTTTGTTTCCTTATTTACTTGATAAAATGCACTTGAGTTGTCGGTTCGCAGCAGTTCTAGTAAAACTTTTTCGATTGTGTTTTGATTGCTGCTCGCGAGAATTTTTTTAGTGATACCAAATAACTCATTTTCTACCTTGTTACTAGCTAGCTCAATGAGACTGCGATGCAAAATACTTTGTGCACCTACCTTGTTATTAATATCACCGCCCTGTGTAACAACATGAGAAAATATTTTTTCATTGCCAGTTTTTAAAGCAAGATACAACGGCCATTTGTTTATATCACCCTGGGCAGAATCATCTGCAAAATATTCTTTTTCTTTAGAAAAATATTTTAGTAAGCTCTGTTTTTCCTTTATTGAAAATGTTTTGCTTTGCAACGAAAACTGCACGGGATTTAGTTCATAGACAGCTGTGCCATCTATAACAGGAATTGCTATCTTATCTAGTGATAAATCCATATGCTCATTTAGCAATTTTTCAAGAAGATCTAGACGGCCAAGAAAGAGATAGCGAGCTAGGTTATCTTTTGGGTTGGTAAAATATCTTTCGTTTTCTTTATCATCGTTAAAAATTATCTTAGTATAATCTATAGAATTTATATTATTCATATCGATTTTATTGAACTGCCCTAAATCTATCTGTATTGATTTTGTTCCTTTTCCAAAATTATTTGCTGAGCTTTTAATCATGAGCGCTCGTTGTTTATTTTGCCATTCTTGAAAAGAATTTGCCTCTTGCGGAAGCGGCCTTCCCATCTTAAATAGCCAATAGGCCCAAAATGAGTCCTTAGCACTAGACAATTGTGGTAAAAAAAAGTTTTTCCCTTCCTTGGTATCTATAAGATATTTTTTATGATCTGCTTTGTTGGTAATTATTTGCCTGGCATTAAAATCGAAATGCCCAAAGGAAAGGAACGATTTATCTCCCACATCCCCTTCTCCCTCAATATATTCTTGAAAAATTTCAAAACTATCGCTTAACACTTGGATACAATTGTGGCTTGCATCACAATGCATTTGACTATGTGGCAAGAGAAACTCAAATACAATATTGGTATCTTTTTTTGGGAGGATAAAAATTCTCGGCACGGCCTTGTTTTTTTCTTGCAAACTTACCAGCACTTGACGTAGAAAAATATTGGGCAAAACGCGACCAAATTCAGGTATTTGCCGCACTTTAATATACTCCCTATTAAGAAAAATCTGTTTTTTTGACCTATCCAGCCAAGATTCTTCAACTAAATAGGGGCTGATAGTTTTAATGATTTCTTTGGCATAAACTTTAAGTGCTTTTTCGTCCATTTCCCAATAGGATTTATGTATAAAACCAGGTTCAGAAGCTAAGGTTATATGAGAAAATAACACTAAAGATAAATAAACAGATAAAAATCCATACAAAAATTTCATTATTGTAAACCTTATATATTTAATAATTTTATATTCTTTGTATATACTAAAATTTATTTAGTTTGCATGAAAATAATTTCAGTTAAAAAATCTTTAGTTTTTCCATGTCTTTATGTCGATCATCATCAAAGGAGTGAACATACTGGCGGGTAGTTTGCTCATTTTGATGGCGTAGATTTTGGAGAATATTAGTAAAAGAAATTCCTGCTAAATCTTGCTTAGAGGCCGATAAATGCCTAAGCCAGTGTGGCGAAATCTTGGCTAATTTTTGGGCTATTAAAGGCCTGTCAGCAAATTTTTGAGAAGTTTTTACGGCTATATCTTTGATTAAGTTAGCCATTTGTCGGCTGCTTAATTTTATAATAAACTCACTCTCGTCTTCTTTAGGCAAAGGCGCTAAACTTTGAGAATGCCGGTATTTAATTACTTCAGCTAAAAAATGTGAGTTAATAGGTATTTTACCTAAGCGATCACCTTTTCCTTTAACAAAAAACCACCATTTTTGATTAATTTTTTTAAAGCTTTGCCAGCTAGCTTGCGCCATTTCTTCAACACGCAAGCCTAAGTAAAAAAGTGCTGATATTAAAAATAATAAGCGAGCTTTGCGAAACTTTTCTTCTATACTATCTTCTGGCTCTTCTAGTACTGTTTGCATAAAGCATTGCCATTCATCAGGCTGCAATATCCGTTCTTGTACTTTGAGAGCTTGCTCTGACATACTATTTTTAAACTGACTTTTTTTACGCACCAATGAAAATGGATTAAAATCAGCATAACGAGCTTCCACCAAATACGACATCATAGAGTTCAAAATACTTAAGCTGGATTTAATGGCCGAAAAAGAAAGAGGCTTTCTAAATGGATACCACCCAGTTTTATTTTCATTACTATTTTGAGCACACCAATTTTTAGTAGCAGGATTTTTTACGAATTCTATATAAGCATCTACATCTTCTCTAGTAAATATTTTTAAATTGCTATTTTTTTCATAAACTAACCACACTAAAAATCTTTCAGCTTCTTTTTTATAAGTTCTAAAAGTTGTAGGCTTTTCAAAATACTCATCAAGCCAGCGATGTATTGCCTCAACATCATTATTTGCTCTAATACGACATTGAGGATTAACATTGTTTTGCAAGGCTATTTTTTGCAAATGCTCTTTAGTTACTAAAAGCTCTTTCTTCATTACTTTCCTTGGCTAACTCTTGTAATAACCCAACTTTTGGCTTTTTAAAAGCAAACACAAATAGGATAGCTAAGGTTGCAGAATAAGCAGAAAAAGACAACCAAATACCTGGCCAATCAAATTTACCATCAAGCATAAAATATTTATCAATCATGGCACCACTTAATCTACTTCCCAATAATGCCCCAAACCCATTACATACCATCATAAGCAAGCCTTGAGCACTGGAACGCATTTTTGGATCTACTTGAGTTTCAACAAATAACGAGCCTGAAATATTGAAGAAATCAAAAGCCATTCCATAAATTAAACAAGATAAAATTATCATCCATAAACCATCGCCAGGATTTCCAAAAGCGAGCAACCCAAAACGGATAGTCCAGGCGACCATACTCATTAACATCACTTGCTTAATACCAAAATATCTCAAACAAAAAGGTATGGCTAAAATAAAAACTGTTTCAGAAATCTGCGAAAGAGACAAAATGACTGCAGGATGAGTTACAGCAAAAGTGTTTTTGTATTTTTCTATGGAAGCAAAATCATGCAAAAAAGTATCACCATAGGCATTAGTTAGTTGCAAAGCTGCACCTAAAAGCATGCTAAATAAAAAAAACATAAGCATATTGGAATCTTTAAATAATGAAAAAGCATTTAAACCAAGACTTTCAAATAATGAACCTTTACTATTTTTACCTAAAGGCTCGCACTTAGGCATACTTAAAGCGTAAAAAGAAAGGCATAACGAAACTGCTGATGCTACATAAAATTGAGCAGCAGAGGTTTCTAAGCCGCTTAAACTAATACTCCAAAGCGCCACAATGAACCCAACAGTACCCCATACACGAATAAGAGGAAAATCTTTTATCAAATCCATATTAGCTTTCTTCATAATAGAATAAGATATGGAAATACCAAGAGATATACTTGGCATATAAAAAATCATATTGAGTAACATAGCCCAAAACATGGTAGTTGGATCATCTATTTGAGGAATATAAAATAAAATCATAGCGCCAATTATATGAAAGCCAGCATAAAGCTTTTCAGCATTAATCCATCGATCAGCAATTATACCTGCTATGGCCGGCATAAATAACGAAGCTATACCCATGGTAGAAAAGATTGCCCCAAATTCAGTGCCTGACCAATGCTTAGTTTGAAACCAATAAGCACCTATGGTTAAAAGCCAGCTTCCCCAAATAAAAAATTGAAGAAATTGCATAATAATAAGACGAAATTTTATAGTCACTTTTACCTCGGAGTTCTAGAGATCATAAACATACACAGAATAACTTAGATTTCATATCAGGTCTTACTTTTGCTTTTATTTAAAAAATAGATTATCCATATCAAAAAGATTTGCCCTAAAACAAGGTAGAAAAATGATAAAAATATTAGTAGCTTTTATAGCCATGCTTATTCTGCTTGCATCGTGCGTATCAACTAATCATAAAAGTAATTTCTCAGCAGTTGTCCCTGTGCCCGCAACTCCAACAGATCCAATTTCTGGCATTTTGGCAGCCTTTGAAAATAATTCAATCGTTGCACTAGGTGAAGGTGGGCACGGTAACGAGCAGTCTCATGCCCTTCGTATGTCATTGATTCGTGATCCTAGATTTGCAGCAACTGTCAATGATATCGTCGTTGAATTTGGTGCGGCACAAAATCAGAGCATGCTAGATCGTTTTTTAAACGGAGAAGATGTATCTGACAGTGATTTAAAAAAAGTTTGGCAAGACACTACACAGACATTTCCAGTATGGGATGTGCCAATTTATGAGGAATTTTTTAGGGCCGTGCGCGCGGTAAATATGTCTCTTCCTAAAGATAAAAAGTTACGTATTTTACTTGGCGATCCAGCGGTTGATTGGGATAATGATCCTAAAAGAAGCTTTGATCGTGATGGACATGCAGCAGAATTAATCAAAAGAGAAGTACTTGATAAAAAGCGACGCGCACTAGTTATTTATGGTGACTTCCACTTTTTTCGTAGACAGCCAACAATGGTCGATATTAAAGATGGCAAAGAATGGCCTAAAAATACTAATCCCAGCCTCGTCGCTCGAGTGGAACAACAAAATAAAATTAAAATATATACTATAAGAGCTTATACAGAAGGAGGAGATTTAACTCTGTTCCAGCCTGAAGCAAAATCGTGGCCTGCACCAAGTTTTATCAAGCTTAAGGAAACAATTTTAGGAGCTCAGCCCTTTAGTTTTTTTCTGCCAGGCCCAGTACTTGCAATGTCGCCAGATGGTGTTGAGCATGATCTCAAAGTCCTCCCTGAATTCACCATGGAAGAA
This sequence comes from uncultured Myxococcales bacterium, assembly GCA_964493205.1. GTDB lineage: Bacteria > Myxococcota > UBA727 > UBA727 > JABDBI01 > CAZBMJ01. The sequence continues at coordinate 169,777 of CAZBMJ010000001.1, read as the reverse complement.
CAGTTTGATGCCTTACTCTATTTTGGCCCATTTTCTTCTATTACTTTTTCAAAACCTACTGCAAGTTTATGTCGCGACTCTGAATTCATAAAAATGCGCAAACACAGAACTAATCTAGCTGGTGACCCACCTGAAATGGCACAACGTATTGAAGAAATAATTAAAACAAGCTGTGAAGAAGTATTAAAAAAAAACACTACGAAAAAATAATATAATTGCTTTTCATAAATTTTCATGTAAATTTGGAATTGAATGCCAATTTTGCATGAGATAATAAAATGTTATATAAAAACCGCATCTTAGAGAAAAAACTTTTTGAGTATATTGCTTATTTTGGAGTTGTGGGGCTTACCGGCCCTAGACAATCAGGCAAATCTACCCTGCTTAAACATTCACTCCCTAATTATACTTATGTGACTTTTGATGATCCTCAAATTGTAGATCTCCTCAAACAAGATCCCCAAAAATTTATGCGTATTTATGCTAATAAAGTTATTTTTGATGAAGTTCAAAAAGTTCCAGAATTTTTTAATCTTATTAAAATAGCTATAGATAATGACCGGCAAAACCCTGGAAAGTTTGTTCTAATGGGCTCTAGCCAATTTAATTTCATTAAAGGCGTGACAGAATCATTAGCTGGACGAATTGGTTTATTAACTCAGCTACCATATCAAATAGCTGAAATGCCAAAAGAATCGCTGAGCGAATCTATTTTTAAAGGCTCATATCCAGAGTTAGTAAATAAAAAATATCAAATGTCTGATGATTGGTATGCTTCCTACATAGATACTTATCTTACCAAAGACCTGAGTGCTCTGGCTAATATTGGCGATAAAAGAGATTTTTTTCGCCTGATTAAGCTTTTGGCAATAAACACCTCTCAAATTCTTAATCTATCTCGTTTTGCTACTGATATTGGTGTTGATGTTAAAACTATTAAGCGTTGGATTTCTGTTTTAGAAGCTTCTTATATAATCTTTCTTCTACCACCATTTTATAAAAACTATGGCAAAAGAATTATCAAAAGCCCAAAAATTTATTTTTATGACACTGGATTGGTTTCATACTTAACAGGTATAAGTACAAAAGAGCTATTTGAGCACGGCCCTATGGCTGGTAGTATTTTTGAAAATTACATAATTTCTGAAGTAATGAAAAAAGAAATTCATCAAAAATCCAACGCCGAACTATTTTATTTGCGAACATCTCAAGGTGAAGAAATTGATCTCATAATTGATAGAAAGCAATTTAAAGAATTAATAGAAATAAAATCAAGCGAGAGTTTTAATACAAAAATGACCAAAACAATAGAACTCTTTTTTGAACCCCAGGACAAAGCCTATTTGCTTTATCAAGGACAAAATATGCAATATGTTCCAGAAATATCAGTGATTAATTACTTAAATTATTTTTTATAAACTATTAAAAATCATTAACTACGCTTTGAGGTGCATTTCCTTCTATTTTTAAAGCTATATGTTCAAAATTTATTACTTTGCCATTTTTTAACTCCATCCAGGCAAAAACTTTAAATGTTGAGCTAGCATCACCATCTTTAATAGTACTATAATGAAAGCTTGCAGCTTTATTACCACTTATAATAGCTTGCTTAAAATCAACTTTCATATCTCTTTTTTGCATCCATTGAACTCTTTTGACAAATTCTTCATAATTTAAAAGCTTGCCATCTAAATTAATCTTTGCGTCTGAAGAAAAGTAGTTTCCTACTTTTTGGTATTCACCATTTTGTACTAAATCGGTAAAAAGATTTTTAAAAAAATCTTCTTTGATTTCATCATTTTTTTTACAACATACTAAACTCATGCAAATTATTAATAAATAAATTTTTTTTAGACTAGATTTTATCATAATTTCTCCTATAATACTTACTTATCACTAAGTAAGTAAAAGGCAAGGTATGGCTACAAAAAACAAGCAACGCACTGAAAGTCTTAAGAAAATTATAAAAGCAGCAAGAAATATTTTTGTAAAATTTGGGTTTTCTGCTTCTTCCATGTCTATGATTGCCAAAGAGGCAAATGCTAACCAAGCATTAATTTACCATTATTTTCCAAGCAAAATAGAACTTTGGAAAGCTGTAAAACAATCAGCAATAAATGACTCATTGATGCAACCAGACTATGGGAGTTCTCATACAGAAACTTTTGATGAATTTTTGTCTCTTGTGATTACTAACCGATTTAATTTTTATACTAATAATCCTGACTTAAGAGTATTAATCGCTTGGGAAAAAATTCAAGCTTCCTATATTAATTTATACGGCACTAAAGAAAAATATAATGGAATTTTCACTGAACACATAAAAATTTTACAAAACAATAAAAAAATAAATACAAGCCTTGACCCCAAACTAATAGATGCTTTAATAATAAGTTCTTGTGATGCTGTTTTTGATTTAGTTCCTTACATGTATAGCGAAAATGAAATAAAAGAAAAACAACAAGAATATTTGCAGATGCTAAAAAAAATTTTAATGGAAATGAATATTTTATGTGACCAATAGTATAGTTTTAGAAAATTTATTAACAATGAGGTAATCTATGCGTTTATTTTATATTTTTACACTTTTGCTTACTATTTCATGCAATTTAGATAATAAACCCCAAAAAACTGATCAAAATAATTCCACTATTAATAATCATAATTTTAATGATATAAATCAACTAAGCGATATTGATGCGATAATTAAACATCAGGAAAAACGATTTAATGAACTTGAAACCATCTTAAAAAAAGACCAAAAATATTTATTAAAATTTCCTGGCAAAAGTGCTCAACAGCATTATTTAGGCACAGGAATCGCAAAACAATCATGGTCGCCCGCAGATCATAACAAAATGGTAACATATATAGCCTCTAAAATTAGTGATTTGTTAAGCAAATATCCCCAAAGAATACTTTTTGGGATGATTGGTGATTATGCGTTTGATAATGCTACATCAAATTGTAATAGGAATATTATTAATGCTCAAGGTGTACCTGGCCTGCAAAATGATAATACTTTTATTATTCATATTTGGGGAGCAAATGCTTCAAACTTCAATTTACCATTAAATCAAGCTGGCTCTTTTGGTTCTGGTCAAGCAAGCTGTTTTAAAGAACAACGATTAGGAGTATTTGGCATATCCACAATGCCTCCTGGAAGTGAAAAAGCACTTTTATTTGAAACAGATAAACTTTTGAGTAGGTATTAGAAACTATTTTTGCAACTAATCTTAAGCGCTGATAAAAATATGATTTATTTAGAAGCCCTTATTGATGCTTACTAATTTAGTTGGCATCTATAGCCTGTTAATGGAGAAACATGATGAATAAATTTTTTTTACTGTTACTTTTAAGTTTTAATATCTATACTGATTTATCAGCTCTTGATTTGGAATCCATAGAAAATAAAGAAACTGCTATCTGTGAACTAAAAAGTAATTTATTTGCAATAAATAATCTTATTGCCTCTATTGGTTTAGATATAGATATAAATTCAGATGATGTGGAATATTGTCAAGAACAAAAACTGGCATTAGAAGGCTTAGAATCCAAAGTATCTTTTTTAAAAAATGAAATATCTGATAAAGAACTTGAATTATCAAATTTTAAAGAAACTTTAGATGTTCTCAAAAAAATAAATTTTATGAAAGAGCTAGATAATAGATTATCTGAATTTATAACAAATAATCCGTATAAAGACAAAGAAGAATTTCTTAGTTCTCTTCCTAAAGAAGGGTTACTTCTTATGATAGAGCTAGAAAATTTTTTAAAATCCCAAGCTAAATAATTGGTATAATACTAAACTAAAAAATTAAAGTCATTACCAGTGTGCAAAGGTGGGATACTTGATGAAACTTGAATTTAATAATTTCACTGTTATTGGCAAAAAACCCGTTTGCACTTTAGAAGTTAAAAATAACCAACTGTTTAAAGATGGCAAAGCTATAGGCGAAGCACTGAATATTTTTAAATATTTGAAATTAGATAAAAATAATAACAATAATTTTTTTCCAGCATGGATAGGCTTTTTTAGTTACGAGTTTAGTAATTATTTTTTAAATAAAGATTTTAGCAAACCAAGTATTGGCTTTCCCGATGCTTTTTTTGAGTTATTTGATGAGGGTATTTTTCAAAATTCTATTACTCCTCCTAGTACTAGCTATGGTAACAAAAGCTTAGAAATAAGCAGCCCAATAACTAAAGAACAATTTTTTGAACAAATAAAACAAGTTAAAAAAAATATTATTGCAGGCGATGTTTACCAGGTAAACTTAAGTATTCCTTTTTATTTTGATGCCGATAATCAGCTTATAAAAGACCTTTATAATACTATTAAAATTTCTAATCCAAGCCCATATATGGGCTTAATAAGTCATGATGACTGGTCTATTTTGAGTGCAAGCCCAGAAAAGTTATTTTCGCTAAAAAATAATAAACTTATTACCAGACCTATTGCTGGCACTAAAAAACGCAATGATAGCTTAGAAGATTTTAAAAATTGCAAAAAAGAAAATGCCGAACACGTAATGCTAGTAGATTTACTGCGCAATGACCTAAACCAAGTATGCCTACCTAATTCTGTAGAAGTAAGCGAAGACCGCTCTATCGAATTTTATAGCCATGTTATGCATTTAGTTAGCGAAGTAAGTGGAACTACCAATACAGATTTACAAAGCATTTTTAAAGCTCTTTTCCCCTCAGGAACTATTACTGGGGCACCTAAGCTTTCGGCCATAGACAATATTAATAAGTTAGAAACTATTGCTAGGGGTCCATATACTGGCTCTTTAGGCTATATTTCCTCTAATTCTGATTATGGATGTGAATTTAATATTTTAATAAGAAGTGTTTATAAAAAAGGCAACAAAGCTTGGTTTAATGCAGGCGCAGGTATTGTCATCGATTCTGATCCGGAATCTGAATGGGCTGAAATCCATAAAAAAGCTCAGGCTGTTACGGACATTTTGCAAAATAAAAATAAGCCTCACTTACCCAGAGAAACCATAACAGGACCTGCCATTAAAAATTCTTGTAAAAATAATTACCAAGCAAAAGTAGCTTTTTTAGAAAACAATGATTCTTTTAGCTTTAATATTATTGCTGCTCTTAAATCTTTAGGTGCTGCCATTGAAATAATTAGTGATATTAAAGAACTAGATCAAAAATTTTCTCATGTGTTAATTGGACCAGGACCTGGCAACCCTGCAACTATGCCTAATTTAGAACAAGTTATCAAAAAAGCTCTGGATAAAAATTTGCCTATGCTTGGCATTTGCTTAGGGCATCAAGCTTTGGGGTATTTTTTTGGTGCCAAAATTACTAAAGCGCCCTTACCTATTCATGGACAAAATCAAGCTATTAAACATTATTCACAAGGACTATTTCTAGATTTGCCAAAAAATTTAAGCTTTACGAGATATCACTCTTTAGTTATAGAACAGGCTCCAGCAGATTTTATAATCGATGCTATAAGTCTGGATAACTTAATAATGGCCATTAGGCATAAAAATAAGCCCATATTTGGATTGCAATTTCACCCTGAAAGCTATTTGTCTTTAAGCGGCAATTTATTATTAGAAAATTTCTTAAAGACCAAATATGAATAGCGTATTTACTACATTGCTTTTTAAGCATAAATTAAAAATGTTTGATGAACATTGGCAAAGACTTACCAGTCATGCTCAACACTTTAATTTTTTTGTCCCCCAAAAAAATACTGTTTTACAAGATTTAAACTCAAAACTTTTAAATAGTACAAAACCACAAAGAATACGCATTAGTTTATCTAGCCATAATTATTTGATAGAAATACAAGATTATGTTTTGCCAAGCTTACAAATCTATGAAGGCGTAAGTATTATTCTTTCAAGCATGCTAACTCATGATGAATTGGGAAAGTTTAAAACTAATAATTATTTGCCTTATTATTTGGCTTATACACAAGCTCAGAAATTAGGTTTTTTTGAAGGTCTTTTATGCAACCACCAAGGCTACGTGGTAGATGGCTCAAAATCTGGCATTTTGTTACATAAAAATAATACATTAACAGTGCTTCAGGGGGGACTAGATAGCATTATGCGCGCCAAAGCTATAAACTATGCTAAAAGTTTATCTATGAATATAAATTATACCTATTTAAAACCTAAAGAGCTGGTTGGCGAAATTTTATTAACTAATTCACTGTTTGGAGTAGTACCAGTAAATAAGCCTCAAAGTGAACTTGCAAAACTTATAATTGAGCACTGTAAACCATGACTATGAGCATAATTTTAATACTGACTTTGCTTTTTATAACTTGGTCGCTAATGTTTTTTCGCAAAAGAATAGCTTATTTTTTAGCTAAGCATCCAATAATTGTTAAAACCATGCTAGTGCTATGCTTAATTTTTATGATAGCTCTTGCTGTCTTACCAATTATTTTTTTATATATTGGAATAACATGAAAATTCTACAAAAATACCAATATCTATTTTATCCAACCGTTTTTTTGGTTTTTCTTTGGCCTTATGGCCCTGATAACGATAATTTTTATTTTTTTGGTGTTTGGAAATTTTTAATTGCTACAGTCCTAATCACACTATGTGCAATTATTTATTATCCAAAAAGTTGGAGTACTATTTTAGGTTTTACCAAAAGCCCACTGCAAATAATCATTTGTCTTATTATAGGCATAATCGCATATAATGTCTTTGGATTTATAATAGTTCAAGACGACTACCAATTTTTGAAACTTCTTGGGCCACTAGATTATTCTTTTCCAACACTCGCCCATATCGTCTGGCGTATTACTCAACCACTTAATGAAGAAATTGCCTTACGTGCAATATTGCTTTGCGTACTTGCTAAGTTATTTAAACAACGAACTTATATAGCAATTATTGCCGCATTAGTTTTTGCTATCCTACATTTTGTGCTTTATTATTTTGGTACTTTAAATACGGCACTTAATTTAACAAGCTTAGCTACTCTATTTTTATTTGGTCTCGCAGCTAACTCTCTTTATTTTACGTTTAACCATATTGGCTATGGATTAGTACTCCATATAGCCTGGAACTGGTGGCGATTTTCTGGAGCTATCGTCAAAGATAATATTGTCCTTAATGAGGCACAGGGATTCAATGTTATTGAAGGAAGCCTACCTGTGTTTCTTTTTGTTGCAATAGTCGGCACCTGCTGCTTAATTGGGCTTCGTCTTCATGAAGTTAGTAGGGCAAAAAAGATGAAAAATGGTTAAAGGGTTTTTGCCTTTTTGAACATTTCTCCCATTTCTATGGGAATCTTTTCCTTAATCACTATTTTATCTGCTATGCAGCTACAACTCGTTGTGTTGGATGAGGAGAGCGTGTTTTGTCTACATGGATATTAATATTTCTGCCAAGCTTATTTAAAAATAAAAATAATCTTTCAACTCTAAATCTTGAATAATTACCATTTTTTAGTTTAGAAATTTCAGGTTGTTCAACACCAAGTAATTCAGAAGCCTTTTGTTGAGTAAGTTTTTTGTCCTTAAGAATTTTTAAAATAGTAATAGCTAAATCTGCTTTTAATAAATGCAAATCAGGATTGGTAACGCCAAGGTCCTCAAAGACATTTCCTGAACTCATTGTTATATTATTTTTTTGTTTCATCATTTCTCTCTTTTGCTATTTTATAGCGTTCTTTTATTAAGTCGATTTCTTTTTGTGGTGTCTTGATACCCGTTTTAGATTTTTTCTGAAACGCATGGAGCACATACACCACACTATCAAATTTAACGGTATAGACTGCTCTATACGTATCAGTGGAAAAATCTTCAACAATTTCAAAGTTTCCAGGCCCTAAGCCTTTAAATGGTTTAGCATTATCATGTTTTTCTCCTCTTTGAGCATACCTAAGAGCATAACCAATCTTTTTTGTTACCATTTTAGGAAAACTCTTAATTTTTTCTAAAGAATCGCCAATGAAACCGAGTTGCTTACTTTTCTTTTTAGATATTATGTCCATTTAGCCATTATATGTCAAGCAAAAAATAATGTCCAGATCGCCATATTAATTAAATTTTTCCAACCCCCAGATTTTTGGCATCATTTTCTATGATTATGCTTTAATAGACTCTATGATACGAGCCATTGCTTCACTGGTTACCCGCAGCGGGAGTACAAGATTTAGGAAATGATACTCTATTACTAGGGCAAGATGCTTGGGCAGATGGCCGTTATGGCAATTATGTAAATAGCCAAGTAGCTTTGAATGACAGCCGAATGATTGCAGATTTGCTTCAAAGTAGATTCATTTTAAAACAAAAAATTTTAATAAGATTATAAAAATATCTTTATTCAGCATGTAGGGGCCGGTCCCTGTGCCGGCCCGAGTAATTTTTTATGTATTAGATTAACCACTTACGAGCTATTCTTTAGAAGGTACTTGAGTAGTTATAATTTTTTTCACACTTAAATTCTTAACCACTGTCCTAAAGCATATTTTTCTTCTGGAGATATAGATTTTTTAATAACTAATTTACAAGAATCTTGAGGTTTATATGCTGTTGTTAAAACAGTAGAAAAAACTTGTTTTTTTCTTGCGTATAATATTTCTATTTGTTGCTCTGGTTTTAGCGACACAAGCATATCGTGATAATTTTTTTCATCTATTCGAATTTTATTAATGGAAATAATTTCGTCATTAGGGCTTAAGCAAGCATTAATAGCTGGCAAATTGTAATCAATAGACTGAATAAAAGCTTTTTGATTATCAAACTTAATTTTTAAGCCTAAAGAACTTGATACACTCTCGTCTTCAATAGAAAAGATCGTTTCGATACCAAATTTATCTAATATATTGCTTAAGGGTAACTCTTTTAAGCCATAAATAAAGTCTTGTTTGAGCTCCTGTATATTTATTAAACCAATTTTTTCTAAAACACTTAAAAAAATCTCTTCACTTATACCAGTTTGATTACCATAATTTAAAAAGCAATAGTTCATAACATCGTCTAAAGATTTTCTATGCTCAGTATTTATTCTAATACTTAAATCTATAAATAAGGCTAACAAACTTCCCTTAAGATAATAACTAATATTAGTGTTATGGCTATTTTCATGGGGGCGATAAAATTTAACCCATGCATCAAAACTAGACTCAGCTAAATTTTGCATTTTACGCCCAGGATTTTTCAATAAATTAGAAATGTTTTTAGCCAGCAAATTTAAATATGATTCAGTGCTAATCAAAGAAGCTTTTTTAACCATAAGATCATCATAATATGCAGTAAAACCTTCAAAAAGCCATAGCATTTTTGTATAAGACTCTTCCTCGTAATTATAAGGACAAAACTCTATGGGTTTTATGCGTTTTACGTTATAAGCATGAAAATATTCGTGGCTACATAAACTTAAAAAAGATCTATAATTAATATCAGGTTCAGAAACTTCATCATTAGGTAAAGCGTAAGGATTACACAAAAGCATAGACGAATTCATGTGTTCAAGGCCACCAAAGCCTCCTTCTTCGAAACGAGCAATAAATAAATAATTTTTAAATGGTGGAGTGTCACCAAAAATTTTTATCTGACTTTCACATAATAAAACTAAATCTTTTTTTAAACGAGTTTCACTAAAATCTCTCACATCAGAGACCAAAACTATTTCGTGTTCTGTATCACAGGCCTTAAATTTAAGTCTTTTCATAGGACTTATTTGCACAGGGCAATCAACCAATGTGTCATAATCTAGCGCTTGATAAGTTCCAAACCCCTGTTCATCAATATTAATACTAGTTAAAGCAGTAGCCACTTGCCAATTAAAAAATTTTTTATCATCTGGTTTTAATATGTTTATTTTGTATTTTAAATCTAGAAGATCATGTGGACGTAAGAATAAAGAAGTTCCATTAAAAAATGCTTGCAAATCATCAATAAAAGCTGCTCTTATTGAAGAATCAAAAGCATATATTGAATAATTAATTTGCAAGTTATTATTATTATTATTTGTAATAAAAGTATTTTTATTAATTTTATCTATTTTTATTATTTTATTTTCTGAATAAGCATTTATTTCTATTATATGCTGAGAAAATTCTCTAACCATATAAGAACCTGGAGCCCATACTGGCATAGAGAATATCTGATTAGGTAATGCACTATCTAGCAGCAAAGAAACTTTAAATAGATGCTTTTGACATTGATTAAGATCGATAGAAAATTGTATAACTTTATCTTTAACCATAAGTATTTTATCCGTGAGTTATAGATTTAAATAACCAACAGTTAAAGACAAAAAATTATTTATTTAGGCTTTCTAATTACTTGAGCAGGTTTAAAAGCCTCATCATCATCATCATGGTCACTATCATCATCATCATGTTTAATGCGACCTGCTATTAACTCTTGAACAAATAATAAATCCGCTGGTGGAAATTTTCTTTCAGTAAGTTCGTTTAAATTTACCCACTCCATCGCTTTAACATCAATAGCCTTAGGCTCACCTGATAAAAGTTTACAACGAAATATTAATAAGTGTACCTCTCTTAAACCATAACCATGTCTGGTTTCAAAGCAGCAAGTACCTATTTCAGCTTTTATACCAAGCTCTTCTTGTAACTCTCTAATTAAAGCTTCTTTATCTGTTTCGCCTTCTTCTACTTTTCCACCTGGAAATTCCCAAGTGAGACCTAAATTTTTTCCAGGCCATCTTTGCGTTAGAAGAACCTTACCGTCCTTAACAATTAAAGCGGCGACTACACGAAAATGTTTTTTTTCTGATGAATCAAATTCTGACTTCATATTCATTACCATCTTTTCTCAAAATACCTGTTAGATTGGACTAAGCTTAAAAACTATATTTGAATAAACTACCCGCTTTACTAACACTAAACAACAAACCCTCATAGAACTCTACTTTAGGTCCAAAGCCAATTAATCCCCCTTTTATTCCCATTAAAGAGCCTGATTTTAAATCAAAAATTCCTAAACCACCCATATCAGATGCCATTAAAATAATATTATTGTAAATAATAATATTAGAAATACCACCCATTAAAGCTGGTCTTTGATCTATAAAGCTAAATGGATAGCCGTACGCTAAACTTTTAGTTTTAATAAGAGAGAAATTATTTTTCCACTTTATTATATTATTAAAAGATATAGAAAATAAATTTTCAGTAGTTGCTGCAATTATACCATCGTTAGTTTTGCTTAACTGAATTATTTTAGTAAGGTCTTCTCTCCTAGAAATGACCTGTAAGCTCGGCAAACTAATTTTGAATAAACCTGCTTTATAAGATGCCGCATAAACAGCATTATCAACTAAAACTAAAGGAGCAACAATATCTGGAAAATCATAGTTAGTTCCAGTCTTTGTTAGAGTTAAGTCTTTCTCTATTTTTCCAGTAGTAGCATCTATTAATGAAATATAGCCATTAAAATGAGGGGCCAATAAATAATTAACAGAATTAATAGAATTTTTATAAAGCAACAAATTGCTATTGGAAGAAAGTTTAAGTGCTATTTTTCCAGCAGGCCTATCTATTTTCCATAAAAGTTTTGCTTCTTTGGAAGAGAAATCTTTAGTATCTATGCTATAGACATTTCCAAGCTTGTTACTAAAAAATAAACTATTTTCAAAAAACAATAAATCATTATTAACTAAACTTCCAACATCAAAAAATAATTTAGTTTCATACGTATAAGCATCTAATAAAAATATACGTCCATTAAGCGTTGCAAAAGCTAACAGGTTACCGTCTGGTGACTTAAGAGGTTTGGTTACTACTCTAGAACCCGTTTGTACTAAAAATAACTCATTTAAAGAATCGGCATCAAGTACATGCAAATAGTTCGCAGCAGAACCTGTAAAAATAATCCTTCTAGAAATATCATAATATGCTGCAGCGTCCACATTTTTGGCCCACGATAAGCACCCTTGTTCCACAGGTTTAAAACTAGATAAAACACAAGGTCCAAAAGATGCTAGATTCTTCATAGCTAACAAAGTACTTTGTGACCAACTATAAAAACATATAAAAGAACAAAATAAAAAGTTTATTAAGCTTTTATAAAAAATATTCATAATAAATTTTCCAAAATCTTAAAGAGTAGCTTGCAGATTTTTAGCTTTTTGTTCATAGCTTGAAGATGGATAATCTTCTAACAAAATATTCAGGTATTTTTTTGCTTTTTCTTGGTTATTTTCTTTAGTTAACCTAACAGCTTCCCACAAAGCTAGATCTCTTCCTGGAAAAGATTTCTCACCCGCAATAATTTTTTCAAAATGTTCTAGGGCTTCTGCTGGTTTATTATTTTTATCTAGCGCCTTACTTAAGCCCATCAAAGCCAAAGGATAAAGATTATCCTTACTGTTTATTTTACTGAAAGCTGCTTGATAAAACTCTAGTGCTTCTTTTGCTTCGTTTTTAGTTAAAGCTAAAAATCCTGCTTGTAAATTTGCTAAAATAGCCACATCAGAATTTTTATGCTGTTGTATGACATTTTGTAGCGCCAATTTAGTTTTATCTAAATCTTTAGGTTTAGCTTCACCTTCATCATCTAAATCTTCTTCGGAAGATTTTAGCGCTTCAAAATAAGCCGCAGATGCTTCTTCATTGGCTCTTTGTTTATAATAAGAATACGCGCTAATTCCTCCACCCAAAGCAAGCAAAGCCACAATACATATGGTGACAAAGCCTTTATGGTCTTGGGTCCATTGAACAAGTTCAAAACCTTTGGCTTGATACTCGTCTTGAATACCCATGGCCAAAGCTGCTTCTTCTTGTTTCTTTGCTTCTTTTTCTTCAACAGAATCTTTATGTTTTTTATTAATAATAACCATTTTAAGTATTTTTCCTACAAAACTTTAAAATCCAACTACCGTTTTTACCTGTTAGACCAAAAAAAAGCAAGGTTAACTATTGGGATAATACTCGTTATTTACAGAATTTATTGGTTCTAACCCTTTAATTTCTTCAGATTTATAACGTCCCCAGTAATCAGCGAGTGCACTTTTTAATTTACCACTCAGCAAAATAATACCTAACATATTAGGAAAAGACATCCCCAATATCATTAAATCTGAAAATTCCAAAACAGGGCCAAAGGCAAAAACACTTCCTAAAAAAGAGAAAAACAAAAAAATAATTTTATAAGGCAAGGTATTAGAAGTATTAAATAAATATGCCCAACAACGTTCACCATAATAACTCCAAGATATCATGGTAGAAAAAGCAAACAATACTATAGCAATTACTAGCATTGCAGGCATCCATGAAGCTCCTTGAGCAAAAGCTTCTGATGTCATAAGCACGCCATCTTTAAGTGCAGTATTTTTATAAACACCTGTAATAACCACCACTAACCCTGTCATTGTGCAAACAAGTATGGTATCAATAAATGGTTCTAAACAGGCCACAATACCTTCGCGAATAGGTTCTTTAGTAGCAACAGCTGAATGAGCAATAGCAGCAGATCCGATCCCTGCTTCATTAGAAAAAGCTGCTCTTCTAAAGCCAACAACTAAAACTCCAATAATTCCACCATAACCAGCTTGAGGATTAAATGCCCCATTATAAATCTCTACAAATGCGCTAGGAATCATTTGCCAGTTGGCTAAAATAATCCAAATACCGCACAATAAATAAAATATGCACATAAAAGGCACTATAATGCTTGCAGTACTGCCTATTCGTTTTATCCCGCCGATAATAACCAAACCAACAATAAACGCCATAAACAAACCATACATCCAAGCATTATCTTTTAAGTAAGGAAACATATTAGCCACAGCAGCGTAGGACTGATTGGCTTGAAACATATTGCCGCCACCAAGACTGCCTCCTATGCACAATACAGCAAAAAGACTTGATAAAAATGCACCTAGCCTTTGGTAACCCTTTTCTTTAAACGCCTCTTTTATGTAAAGCATTGGGCCACCCAAGACCTTGCCATCTTTGTCAATTTGTCGATACATAACTGCCAAGCTACATTCAGCAAATTTAGCGCTCATACCAAAAAAGCCTGCTATAATCATCCAAAAAACTGCTCCCGGACCGCCAATACTAATAGCTAAAGCGACACCTGAAATATTTCCCAAGCCAAGAGTCCCCGATAAGGCTGAAGATAAGGCCGCAAAATGGCTAACCTCACCAGGATCCGAATGTTCATCATATTTGCCTCTAATAACATCGATTGCATGCTTAAAAGATTTTAGGTGTATAAAACCCATTTTTATGGTTAAAAAAATGGCGCCGAACAACAGCCAAACCAATATAAACGGAAGAGAAATATCTTTGTTAAAAAATGCTATGTCAAAAAACAAAAAAGAAGATAATGGCTCAACTAAAAAATGCAAAAAAACTGATTCCATACTAGTAAATAAAGATGAAAAAGACATATTTCCCCCATCAAGGCGCTAAGATTAGTATGTGGTAAGCCTTATTTGTTTATTTTTTTTAAGATGGCTATTGACCATAAAACAAGAATGCTTCAATTTTGCAGCATATTGCGGCGGTGGTGGAATGGTAGACACGCTACTTTGAGGTGGTAGTGACCAAAAGTTGTGGGAGTTCGAATCTCCCTCGCCGCACCATAATCTTATAAATCAAATATTTTTTTTCTAATATCTTCGCTTGAATCAGCAAAAAAAGTTGAATGCATAATCACTTGATTTGGATCTAATTTTACATATTTATAGATATTCTGCAGTGTTGGTTTAAGCTGAGATTTAGCAATTTTATCATATTTAGTAAGCACTAAAAAAAGGTTAATATTTTTATCACTACAGATTTCTATTATTTTTAAATCCACTTCGTTAGGAACTCGGCGAATATCCATAAGCAAAAAAGCCGCTTTAAGGTTTGTTCTATTTTCTAAATAACTAAAAACTAATTTTTCCACTTCCAAAGCTTCTTCTTTAGACATGAGAGCAAAACCAAAGCCTGGTAAATCAACTAAATAAATTTTTTTTTGATCTACATTCTTTTTCAAGCGCACGTCATATACTACTGCATGCCTGGTGCGACCAGGAGTTTTTGATGTTTTAGCTAATTCTTTTTTCATAACAGAATTAATCAAAGATGACTTTCCAGCATTAGATCTGCCAAAAAATGCTACTTCGTCACCATAATCTCTCATCATGGATAATTTAGGACAAGAATACACAAAACTTGCCTTACTAATTTCTATACTCATGCCATACCTATTACCAAATAAGCCCATTAAAGCTAGAGGTATACAAATAATAAAAATAAAAACAATAATAAAATAGATATGTTAATAACTTTTAAAAATTAATTAAGGAAACTACTCTTGATAATTTTGTATTTTTAATAAATTAACAAAATAATAATTAAATACATTTTGGAGAATATTTATGAAAATTAGAAATTTAATATACTTATTAATAATCAACAGTTTTTTGGCCAGCAATTTAAGTGCGATTGATTCAGATCAGCGAATTCTTAACAAAAATTTAAAATTAGTTAATAACATGGATGAAAAAACCAAACAAGAATTCATACAAATATTAAGTCAAGATATTAGTTTATTTATATCAAAAAAAAATAAAAATAATAATAAAACAACATTACATCAAAAAAAAATACAAAAGTATAAAAACAAATATAATTTAACAAACCATATAAACACGGAAATATTGTTTAATATTTTATATATCTTAACAGAAGAAAATTATAAAAAAGAAAAAGATGAACGTGAATCATATGAAAAAAGAATAGCAGAGCAAGAAGAAAAAGAAGAAAATGAGGCTGCAAATTTAATAATTAATCTTTCCAAGAGAAAACGTGAAACAAAAGAAAAAGAGATAGAACTGCCTACTCCTAAAAAACAAAAATTAGATATTCTAGAAACAGATATAGATGATATCGAAACAGAGAATGAAGATGATGATTTAATTCAAATAATAGAAGATAAAGAAGAGATAAAAAATATAAAAATAAAAGCAAAAGAAAAACAAATAGAAAGTATTATTACCACCATAAATTCTTTAATAAAGGATGAGGATAAAAAAAATATTATTAAAATAATTTCTGAGCTTACTCAGTTAAATAGCACAATAGAATTAGAGCAAAAAAAACAAATAATAATTTTCTTTGAAAACCCAAGCAAGATTCAAAAAATAAGAGAAGAAAAAATAAATAAAGGCTTTGGTTTTGTTATACCAGCACCTCAATCATCAATACAAAGAATTTTAGAGACAAAACTAAAATTTGAATGGGACGAAACAAAGCTTTACGAATTCGCCATCCAAAATCAAACCATCTTTAAAAAACTTTTAAAAAAATAACTATTTTTTAACTATTTCCATAGGAGTGTAGACCTTCGCTGAAAAGACCTAGGTTTACCCCTAAAAATCCTATGATTATTATAAAAAATCCTAAAACACCTATTAACGAACTCACCGGGCCTGAAAGGCCTGAAGTTCTTCTAGTATGCAAAAATATGGCATATACTAACCAAATAGCCAGAGCACCAGTTTCTTTGGGGTCCCATGCCCAATATCGTCCCCAGGCATAATGAGCCCATAATGCACCTGTAATCAAAACTATGGTCATTAAGAAAAAAGAAAACGATATAGCCTTGTAAGAGGCGTATTCTAGGCTTTCCACGCTAGGAAGCAAATTTAAAATAAATTTTGGTTTAATAAAAAATGCACATAAAAATAATTCTAAAATAAAAACTAAAACAAATAATCCAAAACTCCATTGATGAGATAAAAAGCTAATAATATATGGTCTAGGTAATGACAAATGATGCATAATATTTTCTGGAATAATTACACCTGTTTTATTTATATCGTGAAACAACATAAAACAAAGACAAACGAATAAGAATAAAAAATTTAAAATAAGAACATTAAATATATTAATTTTTTTAAAAAAATAAACTATTATAGAAGATAAAATATGCATTATAATAATAGTTATTAAAAAATAACCAACATAAGGCATGGGTACTAAGAAAGCTTTTGAGTTATTTGCAGATAAATCAAAAACCAACGACAAGCTATTGCCAGTATGACCTAATAGCTTCACAAAATAATCTTGTTTAGTAAAAAGATTAATTCCTCCACCTAAAGCAAAAATTAGTATGGCCATAGAAACTAAAAAATATGAAGCTATTTTGTGACGTTCAACTCGCGCATTGTCTTTAAGTAACGCAAAAAAGCACATAAAAGCTGCCATAAAACCAAAAGCATAAGCAATAGATGCTGATATTACATGAATCATAATCCACCAGCTTTTTAATGCTGGAACCAGGGGCTTAATTGATGAATCTGTCAACGATGCAATGCCTAAGGCTAAGAGAGCCAAGATTAAGCCTGCTTGTCTGATTAATGCTATTCTCCACTTAATCTCACAAATCAAAGTAACTAAGATTATACCCCAACTCATATAAACCATAATTTCATATAAATTTGACCAAGGTGGATGTTGGCTAAAAACTACCCACCAGGACCAGCCAGATAATTCTTGGCCAATGGCTTTTTGTGTTGCTCCCACCTCTAAATAGCCTGCTTCTATCCATCTAAATAACATACCTAATGTTTGAGTTAAAAAAGAAACAGAAACTAATAAAAGAGCTATTTTCAAAACTATATTTTTAGTTTTAAGTAAATGAATACCAAGAATAGCCAAGCTAAAAATATAACCAGCGCTAGATATGTTATAAAGAGTAGTACTATACATTGTTAAGTGCCCTTTTAATAAAATCACTCTTTGCTAAATTTTGATTACGAAAAGCTTGTGAGGCTAAATAAATTCTAAAACCATTATCAGATTCACTAATACGAGCAAAGTATCTAGTGGGGCTTTTAAAAAAACACATGTAAAGCCCTATAAGTAGCAAAAAAAATCCACTAAATATAACTGAAATACCAGGCATTTTTCCTACACTTAATCCCGTGGCATAGACATGATCTGTATTTAAAAAAACAAAACTGTACTCGTCTGCACGAACTTGTTCATCAAATTCTGGATATTTTCTAAAAACATGAAAAAAAGTATGTTTATTATTTTCTTTAATATCTATTCTTACAGCTTCTCCCAAACCTGCAAAGTCTTCATAAACTTTGGTAATACTCGCTGTTTTGTTATTCGGCAATGAAAAGCTTTGATTTAAATTCAAACTATATTTTTTATTAAAATCTCTATTATTTTTGACTAAAATATTAATAGATTTTTCAGTACTAGATACCTGCCTAAAAGTTGATTGATAAAAAGTATAGTTATTGTAAGTTAGTGGATTATTAACTCTTACTGTTTGCTTAACGAGCTCATTGCCAGATAAATCTCTAATAATAAGATCTGATTCATATTCCATAGGTGTATTATCAGCAAAGGTTAATAAGCGAAAATCTTGACACCCCACATAAAAGCCTAAGTCATAGTTATAAAGAATTCCACCAATACCCTTTGCCTCAATAAATCTCTTTTGCTCGCCTTCGGTTATTAAAACATTGCCATCGATTCCCGTTTGAGTAGCAATAATTGATGAAAACATAATTATAAGTAGTGCAATATGAACGATATACACTCCAAAACGAGATAATTTATCTGTTTCTGCATAAAAATAAGTGTCACTATTAATAGTCTTTAAAAAGGCTTTTTTTCCCTTAAAAAATCTCTCTACCAACAAATAGGCTTTTTCTTTGTCTTTAAGTTCAAAATTTTTTTTTAAAGATAAACCTAGTAATCTTCTGCCGGTCAAATAAGGTCTAGGCCTGATGCTATCAAAATAAATTCTTGGCAATCTTTCAAAAGAACAAATTATTAAATTAAAACTTAATAATAATATCACTAAAGAAAACCACCAGGAATGAAAAGCGTCGTTGAGCTCAAATAAAGATAACCAAAAATAAAGATTACTTTGAGAATTAGCCTCTAAAAACTTATCAAAACTCAAAGTCTGGTCAAAGTACATTCCTAAAAAAGCGCCCAACCCAATAAGTAAAAGCAAAGTAAATGTCAGTTTAAGCGAAGTAAACAAACGCCAAAATTGCTCTATAAAATTAATAAAAAATTTAGGCAACTAGTACTCCTTATTAGGCTTTACAAAAACTATTTGTTCGATAGATTTAGCTTTTGAGTAATGCCAGGCGGAAAAAATAAATCAACATGATCATAATAGGTCTTAGCGGTCGTATAGCAAGTGGTAAAAGTTTAGTTAGTAAACTTTTACAAGATGTAGGAATAAAAGTGATTGATGCAGATGTCCTATCTAGGGAGGCATGTGCAAAAAACACGATTTGTTATAAAAAAATCATTAAAGAATTTGGTAAAGATATACTCAATGAACAACAAGAAATTGATCGAAAAAAATTAGGTAGCATAGTATTTGAAAATAGTAATTTGTTAAAAAAGCTAGAAGACATTGTTCATCCAGAAGTTATTTTGTTAAAAAATAATTATCTAGCAAAATATAAAAAAGAAAAAGTTATTGTTTATTCTTCTGCACTACTTTTTGAGAATAATTTAGATAAAGAGGTCAATAAAATTATTTATATCACAGCAAAAGATGATATCTTATTTAAAAGAGCGATGCTTAGAAACAATGAATCAGCAAGTCAAGTAAAAAATATTCTTTTAAAACAATGGCCTGATGAGAAGAAAATACCATTTTGCCATGAGATAATAAACAACAATGGTGATATAGAATTACTAAAAATACAACTAAAAAATTCTTGGAAAAAGCTAACAAACATGGATTTAAAAATATGATGTAAATGGCTTCATTGTTAGATATTTTCTTATATAAAATTTTATTATTTCTATTTAGTATTTTTTTAAAACATATTTAGATAAAATAAACCTTGAAAATTACTTAGGGAACGAGTGGAGAATTTTAGTGATACGATTTTTATCTCATAATGAGCTTTGTTGGAAGTTTTCTAATTTATCCACAGCAAATATTCTATCAAGCAAAAAAAATAAAAAGCTTGGTAATGTAAGTACTTTTGCTCAAGAACGCGCACTATCTGCCCTAGATTTAGGTTTAGGTATAAAACAGCGAGGATATAATATTTTTGTAGTTGGTGTAACTGGTACTGGAAGGACCTCTACAGTAGAAAAAATTTTAAAGCAAAGAGCTCCAAAAGAAGATACGCCCAGTGACTTGGTTTTACTTTATAATTTTAACGATAGAGATAGGCCACTTGCTATTACTCTTCCTGCTTCTTATGGACCTAAACTGAAAAAAAATTATGATTCTTTAATGGAACGTGTCCTCAATCATTTAGAAAAAGCTTTTGAAACAGATCGATATTTATATTCTAAACAGATCATACAAGAAACATGCAGAGAAACCACCGATGATGCGTTAAAAGAAATTGAAAGAGAAGCAAATTTAAATTCATTTGTTCTATCTCACTCTGGTGCATCTATTACTCTTACTCCAGCTAATGAACATGGCGAATCTTTAACAGAAAAAGAATTTGATGTTTTAAGCGACGATGAAAAGCTTGAACTAGAACAAAAAGCAGAAAAATTAGAAAGCTTACTAGAAGAGTCTATGCGCAAAGTTAGACAAGCAGAAAGAGAAAGCGAAGATGCTTTTGATAAGCTTGAAAAAGAAACTGCTAGTATTGCTATTGCTGGAATTTTTGAAACAGCAAGAAACGCTTGGAAAAAATACCCCCAAATAATGCAACACCTAAGCACCATAGAAGAAGATATATCAAATAGGATTCGACGATTCACACAAGAAGATAGAGTCGTAACACCCAACGAAAATAATAATAACAATAATGATCAAAATAATAAATCCAATAAAGCAAGATTTTTGGAAGAAGAAGATGATCTAGATTCTGATGAGCCATTATTTGTAAGATATAGAGTAAATGTGTTAGTAACCAGAGCTAAAAATGCTGGTGCCCCTGTTATATTTGAAACCCACCCTACAACTTCTAATTTAATTGGCAGAATTGAACAAAAAATTAAAGGTGGTGAAACGGTTACTGATTTTACACGCATACGAGCTGGTGCACTTTACAAAGCCAATGGTGGATATTTAATTATTGAACCCCAAGAATTATTACGCGACCCCGCTGCTTGGGATGGCTTAAAAAGGGCTCTAAAAAATCGTGTTATAGAACTTGATGATCCTGGTGAACCAGGAAGAATGATTTCTATAGCTTCTCTCAGACCTGAAGCTGTAGAGCTAAACTTAAAAGTTATTTTAATTGGTACGCCTGAAATTTATTATATGCTCACCAAAAATGACCCCGATTTTCAGTCATTATTCAAAGTAAAAGCTGATTTTGATTTAGAAGCTGATTTATCAAGTGAAAATATCGATAAATATGCAGATTTTCTTCATTCTATCTCAATAGAAGAAAAGTTAACAAAAGTTGATCAAACAGCACTTGCCCGTATTATTGAACACGCTGTAAGACTAGCTGGTAATAATAAAAAAATAACCTGTCGTTTAGGCGAAATTGCTGATTTATTGAGAGAATCTAATTATTGGGCAAATAAAAATAATGCTAAATCTATTGATGCTTCACATGTAAAAATTGCTCTTAACGCTCGAGCTCAAAGAGAAGGTTTTATTGAAAGCCAAATTATTGATGACGTAATATCTGGCAAAATAATTCTAGATATAAAAGGCAAAGTTATTGGACAAACAAATGCTTTAACCGTCGTTGACATTGGTAATTATAATTTTGGAATAGCTTTAAGGGTTACTTGCCAAATTGGTTGTGGTAAAGGCGAAATAATTGACATTGAGAGAGAAACTGAACAAGGTGGACCATTTCACTCTAAAGGTCGCTTAATAATTCGAGGCTTGTTATCTCATTTATTTGGCAGATTATTACCATTTGCATTTCATGCAACCTTATGTATGGAACAAACTTATAGTGAAATCGATGGCGATTCAGCGTCGCTAGCTGAAGCCTGTGCTTTATTGTCTGCCCTTTCTCAAACTGGTATCGATCAACGATTTGCCATGACGGGGGCAATTGATCAGTTAGGAAATATTCAAGCAGTTGGTGGTATAAACGAAAAAATAGAAGGATTTTATAAAATTTGCCAAGTAAAAAACAGCAAAGAAATACATTCCATAATAATACCCACCCAAAATGTTAATGACTTAATGCTTAAGGAAGAAATTGTTGAAAGCTGTAAAAAAGGCCTTTTTAACATAATTAGTGCACAAAATGTTGAAGATGCTATGGAATTATTAACAGGATTAAGTTGGGAAAAAGGCCCTGAAGCTTTAAAAAAACGGTGTCTAAGTACGCTTGAACACTTCAATATGCTGAATGCTCAAGATAAAATAAAACCTGATCTAAATAAACCTGCCAAAAGCAATGGCACGAGCAAACTTTTAAAAACTGTTTGTTAAAATATTAAATAATCTGCAATAAAAAAAGCCCCAAAAAGTCTTTGGGGCCTTGTAACAATTTTTTAAATTAATATTTAATCATCAAAATCATTTCTGCTTCTGCCATAGCCGCCACCGCCGCCATTTCTTGGACCACGATCTGAACGACCACCTGCTCCGCCGCCACCATTTCTTGGACCACGGTCATTTCTTTCAAAAGAACCTCTTGGTGCTGGTGGACGAGCTATAGAAACCACTAGAGTGCGATCGCCAGCTGTTGTTTGTGATTTAGATAAAGCTCTTTTAGCTGTTTCGCTATCATCAAAAGTTACGAAAGCAAAACCTTTAGAACGTTTAGAATATTGATCATAAATAATTTTTATATCAACGATATTATCTCTAAATTCACTAAAAGCATTTTCCAAATCTTCTTCTTTCCAAGAAAAAGGAAAGTTACCAACATATAATTTATTTTCTTGTTCCATACAAAAGCATCTCCATCCATGCAATACTAGATTCACAAAACTACTATAAAAACATGCGTGAAGGGGTCTTAAGTAAGTTGCCTCAAGTAAGTTATCAAGTGCTTCATGAATACTGCTTAACTTATTCCTAAACTAATAGTTTTATTTTATCAATCCCGCTTTGCAAACTTTAACTAAGCTAATGCCATTGCATGAAATCCAGCATCTACGTGAATTACTTCACCTGTTATAGCTAAAGATAAATCTGAAGCTAAAAATAAAGCTGTATTAGCAACATCTTGAGCTGTAATTGCTCTTTTTAATGGAGATTTTTTTTCTACCCTAGCAATCATTTCATCAATATCACCAATTGATTTAGCAGCACGACTAGCATAAGGACCTGGACTTATGGTATTTATCCTATGACCAAGTTCACCTAAACTCCAAGATAACATTCGAACATCGGATTCTAGCGCAGCTTTTGCAGAAGCCATCCCGCCACCATAAAATGGCACTGCCCGTTCAGCAGCCAAATACGATAAAGCCATAACAGATGCTTGCCTATTAGCCATTAGAGGGAGTAAATTTTTGCATAAAGATATTAAAGAATAAGCGCTTATGCTTACGGCAGTTAAGTAGCCTTCCCTTGAAACGTCTATGTGTTTTTTGTCAATTTCTGGTGAGAAAGCCAATGAATGGACCAAAATATCAATTTTTTCATTATTTTTAGATAATTTTTCAAATAAGTCTTTTACAGAAGAATCTAGACCGGCATCACAGGGAATTATATATTTAGCTTTAAATTCTCCACCATTTTTAAATTTGCGACTTTCAGCATATTTTTCTTTTTCTAAAAAACGCTCCACAATAGACTCTAGCCGTGGATGGCAGCTAACAATAATATCAGCACCAGCCTGTGCTAAAGTTTTAGCGATATGAAACCCAAAACCAACATTATCTGAAATACCAGTAACTAAGGCTGTTTTGCCTTTAAGATTTATCATAAATATATCCATATTTTGTAGGGGCCGGTCCCTGCGCCGGCCCTATTTTGTGAACGCTTTTACCTAATAGAAAGTTGATACAAAAACAACAACGCCGAATCTGCAGCATTAAGGCAAATATTTTGTGCAGGAATTCTTACTAAAACATCACAGCTTTTTTTAGTGAGTGTGCGTAAACCATCACCTTCTTGGCCTACTACAATGGCTACTTTGTTGGCAAAATCGCATTTATTTAACAAGACTTCTCCATTTTCTGCAGCCCCATAAACAAACATATTTTGTGCTTTAATTTTTTCTATAGCAGAAGCTAAATTAGTTACTCTAACCACTTTTACTTGAGATAGTGCCCCTACTGCGGCTTTTTCAGCATGAGCATTAATAGCAACACTGCGGTCTTTGCACATAACTATGGCATCTATGCCAAAAGCTAAGGCCGCTCTTGCTGCCCTACCCACGTTTACTGAATCTTGCCAAGAATCGAGCAAAAGTAACTTATTAGGATTAGTAACTAAAACATCTTCTAACCCCAAATAATCAAAAGAACTGCACACTAAAACAATACCTTGGGCATCTGATTCTACTGAAAATCTATGTTCCAAAACATGACGTTCAAGTTCTTCACAATCAACACCATTTTGTTTAGCTAAAAAAATCAAATCTTGCGCATCTTTTTTGCGCGCAACAAATAGCTTTTTGGCTCTAAAGGGCTGATACTTTAATACTGCCGTAACGGTGTGCATGCCATAAACAAAATACTGCTTAAAATCTTTAGGTTTAACTTTCATAATAAGCGCTTATAAACTTATTTAATCGCCTCTTGCAATAACCCTAATTTGCTGGCATTAGTAAAATTCTTAAAATACATGGAGAAAAAAATGGTTTCAAATACAGCACAAACAACTTCTATTAGAGAAAGAAAACACAATAAAATGGGCAGAAAAAGAAAAAACGACCTTGCTAATACCGGCTCAACTAAGTCTCAAGAACAACTTTTTGGTACTACCCCAGCAAAAGATGCCAAAGAAACTAAATAAATTTTATTGTTTAATATCAGTTAAATAGCCATGTTTTTGCATGGTTATTTTTGTATTGCGTAACAACTATCTAATCGTTAAATATTTAATAATAGATTAATTAATTCGGAATTTTTATATGATAAAAAAATATTTTATTTACACAATTGCTTTATTTTTCATATCCTTACTTAACGGTTGCTTTGGTGGTCAATCTGCCGCTAATAGTAAGTTAGAACAAGAAAAGAAAAAATATCAAGACGAAGCTCATGAAGAAAAAAATAAAAGAATAAAAGCCGAAAATGATCTACTTTTTGCTAAAAATAACGGTGATTCTAGTAGTAAAGACCAGAAAATATCCAATTTAGAAAATGATATAACTAATTTTAAAACCACTCAAAATAATTTAAATCATCAAATAAACACCCTAACAACTCAGCTTGATAATGCTAGAAGCAATAATCCTAGTATAGAAATAAAAGATCTAAATAATGAATTAAACCTTCTGAAAAATAAGGAAAAAAATTTAAATATCGAAATAGCCAGGTTAAAGTCCCAGTTGGAAAACAGTAAAAATAATAACGATTCTAGCACCAAAGATCAAAAAATTTCGACCCTAGAAAGCCAAATAAATACTCTTAACCAGGAAAAAGGAAACCTACAAAAAAGCATAGAAACTAAAGAAAAAGAGTTAGTAAACCTTACTTCTACAAAAGACAATGAAATCGCCAGATTAACCGCCGAAATTGCTAACCTTAAAAGTATTGCCACCATAAAAGATTTAACAGATCCAACAAAAGCGCCAGATTTAAGCAAGGCTAACCTTGATGATAAGGCAACAGAAGAAATTGCCAAAACTATTGTTAGTAAAAATCCCAATAATATACGTAAGTTTCTTCTTACTAGCAAAGCTCCAGAAAAAGTTAAAGAAGCTGTAAAAAAACAATTGAAAGAAAAATATACTGATTATGGAGTTAATAATATTCTTAATCCTAAAATAACTATCCATGATAAAAACATACAAGCCATAGATAGTGAAGCAAAAGATCAACTAATTCTTCAGTTAGAAAATGCTAGTGCAGAAGAAAAATTAGCATTTCAAAATAAGCTTGTTAGTCAAATAGAAAAGAATAATCTTACTAATAAAGAAACGCTGGATGTATTTTATAAAGTAGTTGATCTAAATAATCAAAAAGATAAACTATTTAGTGATCCTAAGCTCATGCCAGCTGTAAAAAAATTGATGGAAGCAAACCCCACTGAACAAATGAATTTTATTACTCGCGCTAAGGGTAGTAACAAAGTGGTAGAATTACTAAATAATGCTGATGCACTTGGTATAAAAAAAGAAGTGATCGTAAGTGATGATTTTGAGTTAAGTGATTTTAAAAATGATAATTTTTCTTTACTAGAGTATGCTGATTGGCAAAGCAATCCAAGTATCATAGAAGCTTATAAAAATAAGTTTACTGATGATGAATGGCAAGACAGATTATTTAAAACTTTCAGGTATACAAGACTTCACGGTCTTGATAAAGTTTCAAAGAGCATTTCTAATCACAACTTTGGGGCTAGGGAAATAACTGATTTAAGAAACAGATTTAAAATTACAGCTCCTCTAGGTGGTCTTACTGACAAGTTTAAAAATATTATATTAACTAATGATATTAGTAATATTGAACTAACTATCAAAAAAGCAGCTTTATTCTTAAATGAACAGGGTCTTAAAGATATGGCCTTATATTTGGTTGATAATTTAGAAAAAATTTTTCAAAATCACATGGATAAACAATTCATTTCATATATTAAAGGAGAGCTTAAAAAAACGATCCCTTTCTTAGAAAAATATTTAAAGGATGAAAATAAGCTTAATGACTTTAAAAATAAACTTGGAGATATCTCTATTTATCAGAGTGGCTATAAAGCTAGCCAAGTTTTTGTCAATCTTAGTGATGAGAATAAAAATGAGTTACTAAGACAGATAAGCACGGCGAATGAAGAAGAAAAAAATAATTTTTTTGCTGTATTAACTGACAATCTTAGTATTCTTAATAATAATTTGGTTGAAGTTATTGATAAGCTTTTAGAATCAAAAATTGACTCAGCATCAGCTGTATTTAAAAAAATTGTGAATGAAAAATTTGATAACGTTGATATTCAAAAACAATTAATTGATAAATTTTTAAAGCAGAATGTGCCTACACAAGGTGTGGATTTAGATAAGCTCGTTGAAAAAAGTAATATTTTGAAAGAAGACACAAAAAACCCAGATAAGCTCATTCTATTAAAAAATATAATAAAAATATTTAATGGAAATAAATATACCCTACATTCACTAATTAGGACACTTTTTGAATCAATAGAAATTAAAAAAGAAACTCTTCTTGAAGCTTACTATCTTAATAAAGATAATATTTTACATCAAGATTATATAATGAATTATCTTTATATAAATAAAGATAAAAACGAACATTTAGAAACACTTAAAGAATTACTAAAAGATGAAAACAATATTGAGGTAATAAAAAACATATATGAAGATAAAGATAAAGCCATAGATTTATTCAAAAATGCTAAAACTATAGGCTTAGATCTTAAGAAATTTCCTCTTATTTCAGCTCAGAGGAAAGATAAAGAAATTATAAACGCTTATAGAAGCAATTTTACTAATGAAGAGTGGAAAAGATATTTACTATCCTTAGATCCTACGGATATTACAGGATTTGGTTTATATTATCATGAATTTAAAGCAGATAAAATAATAGAAAAACAAGAATTACTTGGTATTACAGAAGAGCTACGAGGTGGCTTTGATGAGTCATATAAAAAACTTTTAAAAGATATCAAAGATGAAGAAGATGATACAGGTAATAAAAAAATAAGCGTTCTGAGGCAAATAGCAGTATTTTTAAAAACAGAACAAGACTTTACCAACATGGCTGAATATGTAGTTAGTAATGAGTTTAACTATAAATTGGTAGATTTTTTTAACACTTACTCTACAAAAGAACTGCTTTTATTTTTAGAAAAACACTTAAAAGATAAGAGCAAACTTGATGATTTAGTGAATAAGCTAGAAAAACATAAAAATACAGATGTTTATAAAGGTATTATTGATTTATATAAAAATTCAGGTTTATTAACTGATGAGCAAAAACAAAAGTTAGTGTATTGATGGAGAGATTTTTAATCGTTAAATATTTATAGCAGATTAATTAATTTGGAATTTTATATGATAAAAAAATATTTTATTTTGGTGATTGCCTTATTTTTCATGATGTTACTCAACACAGGCTGTTTTGGCCCACCCAATGTTACCAAGTCAGGCAATAGTGCAGATGTAGAAAAATATAAAAAGGCTGCTGAAGACGAAAAAAAACAAAAAGATGATTTAAAATACAAATATGATCTATTGTTACAAAATAATAATTCTGGAAACAATAGCCAGCAAGTAAATAATCTTAATAACCAGGTCTCTAAACTACAAAGCGACTTAAAAACCAAAAATGATGAAGTAGAAGATTTTAGAACTAGACTGAATACTTCATGGAATGAGAACAAAACTGATAGAGAACAAGCCTCTAAAACTCTAAACGAAAATTTGGCTCCTATAAGAGAGGAGTTAGGAAAAAAAGAAAAAGAACAAAGAGAGCTTACAAATCAATTACAAACAACGAAAACAGAATTAGAAAATACCAAAAAGAAACTACAAGAAAATGAACAGAAACTTAAAAGTGTTGAAAATCAAAGTAAGGATAGTATCAACAAAGCTAGCCTGCTTACAACAGAAAAAAATACTTTAAATACAAAAGTTATCAAGCTTAAAGAAGAGAAAAAAAAGCTAACGCAAAAGTATAACACTCTTGAGCTTGAAAAAAGTACTTTAAATAACCAAGTTACTAAGCTTGAAAGAGAAAAAAAGACCTTTGAGCAGACCATCCAAGATCTTGAACAAAAAGTAAAAAATTTAAACACTATTAAAAATCTTAATGCTGGAACTTTTGATTATTCAACAAAAGCTGACATTAACAATATGTTATCAGATAAGAATACTAGTCTGAGTGATTTAACAGAAATAGCTAAAGGATTTAGCAAAAAATCTAGCAATGAAATTATTAAAAATTATATGAACTTAAGCGGAAGCAGCAAAAACAATTTTAAAGAACCCTTAAAAAAGGCTTTGACCGCAAAAGGATTAACTGATCAAGAAGCTGAAGATATACTTAACGCTAGTATATCTATTTATGATGAAAAATTTGAAAATTTGAGTGATATTCAAACAGATAGCTTAATAAAACAAATAGCCTCTGCTACTAACGATGAAAATACTAAGCTTCTTGAAAAATTAAAAAATAGCATCACCAATCTTGACGATAATAATTTAATAACAATAATTGATAGTATTTTATCATCAAAGAATAATCCCTCTGAAGTATCCTCTCAAATGGCGTTTGCTAAAAGTATTGAGGTAGGCAACAAAGAACTCATTCGCAAGTTTATAGATTATGATATCGAGCTGCCTCACATCGTATTTGATGATGAGGAAGAGGCTCAACAATATGATAATTTAGTAAAAGGAAGCGGTATTTTAGATGAAGATACCTTAAATAACGAAGATAATAGAAATTATTTAGTAAAAATGGTGGATGATTATATTGTTAGTAAAGCAAAAAATACTCAGGAAAAGCTTGCTCAGAAAATGCTTAATAGCTTTAAAATTGAAAAAAATGAGGATTTATCAAATATTTATAACAGAAATGGATATTTCTATAAAAATTATATTCTTAAATACGCTTATGAAAATAAAGTAAATGATAAAATATTAGGTGGTCTTAAAAACTTATTAACAAATAAACAAGAACGGGAAAGACTTATTAACATAGCTAAAGAAAATAATAACGTAGTAGATTTATTAAATAACGCAGAAACTATTGGTTTAAAAAAAGAATTTATTATCGGTGATGATTTTAAATTAACTAATTTTGGTGATAAGTTCTCTTTACTAGAATACGTTGATTGGGATAAAAATCCAGGCCTTATTGAAGCCTATAAAAAGAACTTTAATGATGAAGAGTGGCAAGATAGGTTATTGAAAATTTTCAAATATCACAGGCTTGGAAACCTTGACAAAGTTTCAGCCTATTTATCTTCTCATGAATTTGATGGTAAAAAAATGGAAGAGATGAGAACAATGTTTAAGATAACTGCTGAGGGTTTTAGTGATAAGCTTAAAAACATTATTTCAAATAGTTCTGATACTCAAACCGACATCGAAAAAATCGCGGTATTTTTAAATGAACAAGGCCTTAAAGATATGGCTACGTATTTGGCAGATAATTCAAATACTCTTTTGCAAAATAAGGCTAACATACTAGCGGTACTACCATTTTTAGAAAAATATTTAGGTGATAAGGACAAGCTTGAGGAATTCAAAAAGAAATCTGAAAGAGCTTAATTCGAAACGGCGTTAAAACGCTTCCTCACCGCGAACGGAGGTTTATCTATTTTTGGTGCTTTTTTACATCACAACATGTATTAAACACCAGTCTCTATTTGAATAGTTAAGTGAGTGATGCCAAAGTTTTCTGAGATTTTATCTTGAATTTTTCCTAACATTTGCTCATTATTCGCTTGCTTATGTACTACCACATGGGCTGACAAAGCCTCTTTGCCTATGGTTATGCTCCAAATATGTAAATCATGTATATCAATAACTCCTTCTATACTCATTAAGCTATCTTTTACTTCTTGAGGATTAATATGCGCGGGAGCTTGCTCCATTAATACTTTTAGAGTTTTATTGATTAAATTAACTGCTGAAAAACCAATGAGCAAACAAATAGCAATAGATGCCACTTGGTCAAACCAAGTTATATTAAAAAAATAGATTAATAAGCCTGAAATAATAACTGCAATACTGCCTAACGCGTCTGATAGAACATGCAAAAAAGCGCCTTCCATATTAATATTATGATTTTTATCTTTGTGCAGTAAAAATAACGAAAAAATATTAACCAATAAACCGCCAAAAGCTATTAAAAGCATGCCTTGTGATTCTATTTCGCTGGTGACAAAAATTCTAGAAATGGCTTCTTTAATAATAAAGAAAGCAGCTAATAATAAAACTAAACCATTAAAAAGAGCCGCTAAAACTTCTGCTCTATAAAAACCAAAGGTTGATTTAGTTGTAGGAGGCTTTGATGAAATATAAAAAGCAGCCAATGATATACAAACAGCAGTTACATCTGCAAGCATGTGACCAGCATCTGCAAGCAACGACAAAGAATTAGTAACAAAGCCACCTACAGCTTCAGCAAGCATATATAAAAATGTTAAACAAAGTATGATTAAAAGCTTTTTAGTGGGCTTTTGTATGTGTGCATGCTGATGGTTTGGTGACATATTTTTTTACTCTCTTATCTATAATCTTTATTAAAGCAATAAAACTATTAATAAGAATTGGCAAACTCGCCCTATTATTTATTTGATTTCAAAGCATTTCTAGCATCTAGAATAAGCTTTGCTGAAGTAGTAAAATCAATACAACCATCCGTTATGGAAATCCCATATTTTAAATCACTTGATAAGTCTTGTTTACCCTCGTTAATATGTGATTCTAGCATCAATCCAACTATATCGTTGTTACCCATAGCTATTTGCTGAATACAGTCCATAAAAACTTCAGGCTGCTTTTTATAATCCTTGTAACAATTATCATGGGAACAATCGATTAATATGCCAGTTTTTATCTGAGCTTTTCTAAGAAGAGCCAAAGCATTCTTCACAGATTCATCATCATAGTTTGGCTTTAATTTACCCCCTCGTAAAATTAAGTGTCCTAAAGGGTTGCCTTTGGTGGCCACAATAGAAGTAGCACCTTTTTGATCGATACCTAAAAAATGGTGTGGCATAGACGCGGACTTAATAGCATTAATAGCAACTTCAATATTACCATCAGTATTATTTTTAAAACCTACTGCAGAGGATAAACCAGACGCCATCTCTCTATGAGTTTGAGATTCAGTTGTACGTGCACCAATAGCTGTCCATGAAATAAGTTCAGCAATATATTGTGGAGAAATTGGCTCTAATGACTCTGTGGCTACAGGCATTTCATTTCGAGTAATTTCTATTAATAATTCCCGAGCTGCGAGTAACCCTTCGTTCATGTCAAAAGAATTATCCAGTCTTGGGTCATTAATAAAACCCTTCCAGCCAATTGTCGTACGCGGTTTTTCAAAATAAGTACGCATTAATATTATAAATACATCTCTAACTTCTGCTGCTAGATCTTTTAAAAGCCTTGAATACTCTATAGCGCTTTGTGGGTCATGTATGGAACAAGGCCCCATAATAACTAACTTTCGAGAATCTTGCTTTTGGAGTATTTTTGAAACCAAAATTCTCGATTGTTCAATGGTTTCTAAAGATTTATTATCAAGAGGCAAAATATTTCTAATTTCTTCTGGAGTAATTAATGGTTTAAATGAATCAATATTAATATTATTAATTGGATTTTTGTTTTCTATCATAAAGCCCCTTTATAAGCCTAAAGATTCTTGCTGTTGTACTTTTGATAATTTATCGGCTTCAAATGCTAAAAAAACCATGGCCTCCTTAGAGCTTGATTCATTATAACCAAGGGCGATTAAACCCGTTTGTAAGCTTTTGGCTTGATTAAGCTCTTTTTCGTTTAAACTACTATAATCATTTTTAAGTAATAATAAAAAGTTATGTATAATTTTATGAACAACATTATACTGTTCTTGATATACTTTTTCTTTGAGTTTTCTTAAATGTCCACTAAATAAACTATTATAGTCTAGTCTTACCTCAGGATTTTCCCAATTGGAAGCTGCTATACTAGTAATAATTTGATTACGAAAATCTAAAAAAGATTCTTGAGGTGCCAAAAGATTTACTTCTATTTTCTGCATAAAGTTTTCATCAGCATGTATGGGCTTGCCAACTATTGGGTCCATTAATCTTTCTTTTTTAACCCACGCAGACACATGCAAAACATAGCGTGTAAATAAATCTACATAGGATTCTTTACTATAAAGTCCCAAAGCATTTCTTACTTCATCTTCCAAAATCAAACTATAGTATTTTTTTACATTATTTAATAAAGATGACGCGTCCCGATAAGTTCTATAGGCTTCTCGTCTTAAAAATTCATAGGACGATTTTTGTTGTATAAGAATTTCAATTTGCTCAAATACCGCAAGCACTGATAAATGTTCATAACGTTTATCTTGTGAGGCATTATACAAAATATATAAAATTTCTCTAGGCGATGCACCAAAGCGCCCCTCGTAATTAAGATGATTTTTATATTCTGACCAAACCAAATTAATAGCTTTTTTAAGTTCACGGCTTTGAGATTGTGTGATCCTTGCAGGAGTTTGAGCATAAGTATACAAATCTAATTTTTCTTCTGGAGTTAAAGTTTTAATAATTTCCTGTAAACTACTTGGGTATTTTTGTTCATCAGGTGGCTCAAGCCTGGTTAGTACTGCCCAACGAGCAGCAAGTTCAATGGCATGAGGGGCAATATGCTTACTAATAGAATTATGCAAATGGTTGTAGTAAATACCCGCTTCATCACAAGCATTAAGCAAATACGGTACTCTGATAAGTTCGATGCGGCCCTTAAATGATTGCCAATCTGGATATTCCTTAAAACTCACCAAATGCAATTCATTGGAAGTGGCAAATAATAACGTATCAAAAAATAAATTTAGCCATCCAATACTTACTTGGGCTTGTTCACAGGCGATTAACAAATATTTCCAAGCGTCTATGGGCCGCTTTAATAAATCACTGTATTCGATCATGCCACGGTTAGCATCAACTAACGGTCCTACTGCTTCATATAAAGAAACATTATTGAGAATACTTGGCAAGGCTAAGAGGGACTGATCTGCAGTTATCTGCCTAACACTGGCATCAACACTCATTTGTGGCTCTACTATAGATAATCCGCTTCGATAGCGTTTAGAAAAATAGAATCTTTCTATTCTAACATGTTTAAATACCTGCTTAAGATCGCCGTTATAGCCTAAAAGCAAGGCATCAAAAATTTGTTTATTTTTATAAGATAATTGCCCTTTTTTTAAAATTTCTGGAATTTTAATAATTTTAATTTGTTTAAATAATTCATCTCGCTCTTCTAGGGATAATAAAAACAATGGATGGTCTTTTTCTTCGCATACAAGTTTAGTATTAAGGGCTTCACTAGGTAAATGAGCATAAGAAGCGAGTTCTTGTATTTCAGTTTTAGCAAAACCAAATTGGCTGCCTACTACTTCTTTTTTAGGAAAAACCCAAGAAAAATTATAAATAGCACCTTCATCGCTTTTGGAATAATCCTCCATGGCATTTACTAATGCTTGAATAATACTTGTTTTAGCCGAACCGTTTGGCCCGTGAAGTAAGATTAATTTATCAATTTTACCAGAACTTACAAAATTTTTAACGTTATTAATAATAGCTTCTTGAACTTGCTCTTGCCCAAATATTTTACCACAACCCTTATTAAACTCTGCATCAAAAAGTTTATAGCGTTCATATTTTGTTATATGATCAGCTTTTTCGTAAGCTCCATAATACTCCACCATATGAACAAAATATTGGGCAGAATTTCTTAAGTGCAAAGAAGGATTTTTTATAAGTAATGTTAAATATTCATTAAAACTTAAAACTGAATGGCTTTTTTTAAACTTTATTTCAGCTTCTTTACTAATAGACTCTAAAAAATCCATCTCTAGGCTTATCATTAATCCCACCAATAGTTACTAGACAATAAAATTATATTATAATAATATATTCATATTCTACTTATTTACAATTTATAAAAAATATCCTAAAAAGGCGTTAGAAGTGAAGATTAAAATAGCATTTATATTTTTGAGTATATTGTGTGCTTATAATACCAATATAATTAAAAACCCACCAGATAACTCAACTACTCAAATTAATACTAGTACAGATTTATCGCCATGGCATGAAAGACATAAAGATATTATTTTATGGAAAGATGCCGCAAGAGACATCTACCAAATTAAGGTACCTCAACAAGATCAAAGAGAATGTTCATTACATCAAACACGCAATCTATTATTTCTCATGTCCATGCTTAAAGGAGACGATAAAAATTTTCTAGATGAGTATAAGCGCATGATGGATGGGAAATTATTAGACGAAATGGCAAGCAAATCTTATTGCGAATTAATGAATGGAAAATATCGTCAATTTCCAAATGTTAAAAGATACCTTGAGGAAAATGCTGATTTTTCTAAGTACTTACCTAGCAAAAGCAAAGAATATTTAGAAGATATAATAAAGTTAAATTTTATTGACCCAACAATTCTAAATATACAAAAAGCTTTAAAATTACTGCCAAATATTGAAGGTTCTAGCTTATCTGAAGAAGATGTTTTTTCTGCAGCAGCTGTGAATATTTATAATAATAAAAAACTATATGAAATGATTAAAAATGATAATTTTTTGATTTCAATCGCTTTAGGACTAAATTCTTTGGACGCGCTTGAACACGCGGCAGCATTGCTTATAAATAAAGCTAATAATAAATTAGAATTTATCTTTTTGGATCCACTTAATTGGGCAATTAACACGGAAAAAAATTATCAAAAAATTATTAATCATATTTACCGATTATCGACAGATATTAACTACTTTCAACAATCATTTATTAGATTATTATATGTAAAACTATCCAATACAAATAATATATATTTTATATTAAACAGAGAAAATTCAAACATGCCATATGAAGATCTGGTAAAAAATAAGCTCTTTAAAGTCTATAAAGAAAGATTTTGCAGTTTAATCACACCGATAAACCATGAGAAATTTGATACTTTTTCTCCCGATTTTAAAACTAGGTTTGAATCAGCAGAAAAATATAATGAAGAAATAAAAAAATATCGCAGTATTTTTGGTTGTGACAAATAAAAATTAATATTTTATTACCTAACCACTAGTCAAGTTATTTATAATTTGTTATTTCGAGTTTTATCAAGTTAAAAGCGAGCGTGGCGGAACTGGTAGACGCACTGGGTTTAGGTTCCAGCGAGGCGACTCGTGGGGGTTCGATTCCCTCCGCTCGCACCACTTTATTTAGCCAACATACTGTTTTTTATGGAAAAAAAATGAATGCATTAGAAAATTTTAGCATTAGTGAAAAATCTGAACATGAACGAGAGTTAACTATTACTGTTCCAGCAGATATAGTAAGCAAAGAATTTGGACTATTATTAAAAAAAGTTCAGCAATCAGCTTCTAAACCAGGCTTTAGACCAGGAAAATTACCAATAGATATGGTTAAAAACCTTTATAAACAAAAAATTAGCTTAGAAGTTATTGAAAGTTTAGTAGATAAAACATTGTCCCCTGCCTGCAAAGAAGGCAATTTAATTCCTGTTTCTAAGCCAAGATTTGAGCCTGTAGGTGAATTTTCTGAAACACAAGCTTTTACCTATAAAGCAACTTTTCAAGTAAAGCCTAAATTAGATATTAAAAATTATGAAAATCTTTCTATAGAAACCACTAATTTTACCTTTGATGAAAGCGATATAGACCATGAAATAAGTATGTTAAGAGAAAATTATGCAACTTTCATGCTACCTAAAGACCGTACTGAAGTTTGCGACTCTGATTTAGTTGGCGGTGCACTAACCATGCAAATAGATGGTGAATTCAATGATGAATTTAATAATCCTGATTACAGCATAGCGCTTTATAATAAAGATTTACCAGCTCATATGAAAGCTGCTTTATTAGGCAAAACTATTGGTGATGAAGTAATTATGGATTATGAGTTTCCTAGTAATCATCATCATGAGCACACTGAATCTTGCAATCATGAGCATGAAGAAAAGAAAATGGCTAAGATGTTCTTTACTATAAAATCCTTAAAAGAAAGGGTATTGCCTAATATAGACGACGAATTTGCTAAGGATTTATCAGATAAATTTACTACGTTGGAACAACTAAAAGACACCATACGAACTAAGCTTAGTATGAATAAAAAACAAAATGATTTCTTGCAAAAAAAGTATGCCATTACTAATGCTTTAATCAACGCAAATCCCTTTAATGTTCCCCCTGCTCTTTTAGAAACTGTGGCCATGTCCATTGTTAACGAAATGATTAATCACGAAAGCAGCAAAAAGCTGTCAAAAAATCAAATTGAATCAGTGTTAAAAGATAATTGGCATGAAATTTGGCCTTTGGCGCAAGAAAGAGCTTTATTTCAAACCAAATCAGAGCTAATTTATGAAAATCTCATAGAGAAGCTAGCTATTGATTTTGATAAAGAAGCCTTGGGTAAGTTAGTAAAAAATAACAGCAAAATTAATTTAAAAGATGCAGAATTCAGTGCAAAAGTAGATAATTTACTAAAATTAATTGAAGAAAAATCTCAAATTTCTGTAGTTGATAAATCATTATTAAATAAAGGTAATTAAAATGACTCCAATGAAGGTTTTCTTAGAAACCTTTGGCTGCCAAATGAATATTCTTGATTCTGAACTAATCGAAGGCCAGCTATTACAAGCTGGTCACAATTTGGTAAGTGATCCTAAAGAAGCCAATGTAGTTTTACTTAATACTTGCTCAGTAAGAAACTTAAGCGAACATAAGGTTTTAAGTAGACTTGGCATACTAAAAGATCGCAAATCTAAGGGTGAAAAAATTGTTGTTGGCGTACTTGGTTGCATGGCTGAGCGAGCACATGATGATTTGCTAAAGAATAAATCTGTTATAGACGTAATGATTGGCCCAAGCAAGATTCACGAAACCAAAGAATTAGTTGAAAAAGCTTTTTATAGCGATACGCTTATACAACCTCAAAAAAGTCTTTCTTATTTTGTGAATCGCAAGGGTAAAAGTGAAACAGCTTTAATGTCACCTTTGGATAGCCTTGAAGCATTAGATAGGCTTAGACCGCTCAATACAGAAAAAAATAACTTTCAAGCATATGTGAGAATAACCAGAGGTTGTAATAAATTTTGTTCTTTTTGTGTGGTTCCTAGAACTCGCGGTCCAGAAATGCATAGGCCTTTGCAAAGTATAATAGATGAAGTTAAAAAATTAGTTGATAATGGGGCCATGGAAGTAACATTGCTTGGGCAAACCATTAATCATTATTTTTTTGAAGAAAACAATAAAAGATATTCGTTTGCCGACTTATTATTTAGAGTTCATGAAGAAGTTAAACACTTGCCTCGCTTAAGGTTTTTGACCAGTTATCCCAAAGATTTTAGTGATGAAGCCCTAGATGTAATGAGAGATTGCGAAAGAATTTGTAAATATTTGCATGTACCAGCTCAATCAGGAAGCAATAAAGTTCTAAAAGAAATGAATAGAGGCTATGACATAGAAACCTATTTATCTTTTATTGAGCGCGCTAAAAGCAGAATGCCTAATATTAATATTATTGGTGATATGATCGTAGGCTTTCCTAATGAAAGCGAAGATGACTTTAATCAATCTTTAGATTTACTCAGAAAAGTTCAATACAAAAATGTGTTTGTTTTCAAGTATTCACCAAGACCAAACACAATAGCTAATAAAAATTTACCAGACAACATACCATGGGATGTTAAAAAGTTAAGAAATAATCAAATGTTAGAAGTCCAAAATGAAATTTCTTTGCGTATGAACGAAAATATGATTGGCAAAGAATTTAAAGTATTATGTGATAGCTTAGCTAAAATAGATAAGGCCCCAGATGGCCTAGTTAGCTTAAGAAATAAAAAAAATCTGATAACTCTTACTGCCAGAAGCGAAGGCGATCATATTATTCACTTTAACGGCCCCAAAGAACTTATTGGCAAAATTGTAACAGTAAAAATCACTCAAGCTCGCCAATTATCTCTAAGTGGTGAGTTATTGGCCTAAGAAATTTTGATTAATATTTAGGCGATTGACTAGCAAAAATCTAAAAGTTTGAAGCATAGCCTGTTGGCATCTGCTTTTTTCTTTTATACTTTTTTTCAGTTGATTACGGCCCATATCCTCCATCAGGTTTAGTTATTATTCCTGGCTGTAGATCAAAGTTTGCATCATTACTTGATGTGTTAGAATTACAAGCAATAAAAGTAAACAGTGAAGTTAAACATATAATAAATACACTGCTTAGAAATACTAATTTAATAGTTACTTTATTCATATAGTTACCTTTGTTAAGTTTTTACCTTTATTATAAATAATTAAAAAAATTTTACAATAAGGTAAAAAGTTATTTTTAAAAATCAAAAAAATAATAATTAAAATATAGTATAATAAAATGAAACAATTTCCTTATACTATATTAAATTAAAAGCCATCTCAATCATAAAACGATGTTTCTTTACTATCCTCAAATTTGAGTTCAAATTTTGTATAACTACCTTTTTTTGAAGTGCACCGTATTCTGCCAGCATGTTCTTCCATAACTTTTTTACAAAAAGCTAAGCCCTGGCCAGAAGTACCTTTAGTGCTAAAACCTTCATCAAATATTTGATACATAATTTGGTCATCAATACCCTTGCCGTTATCTTTAATAAACAAGGATCCTTCACTAGCCCATATTTCTATTACGCCATCTTCTTTATCGCTAATGGCATTCAAAGCATTTTCAATAAGGTTAACAAGTACATGAAGTATTTCTGAGGTTACAACCGTTAGAAAAAAAGTATGATAAGTATTGATAATTATTTTCTTTCTTTGCTCGAAACTAAAAGAAGGATAAAGAACTGCTTCTTTAGTGAGAGAAATAATATCTGCTGTTTCAAACCGCTTTTCTGAACCTAATAATTCTTTATCTATTTTATGAAGTAAAGAATTTAATGTATTTCCAGTCTTTTCACTCATAGCATTAAGGTTAAAGGGCAGCTGTTGCAATTCTTCTAATTCTTCATCAGATATGAGGTCAGGAACTAGCTGTTTAGAAAGCAAGGTATCACCACGTGCAAGTTTATACCCATATATGAGTGTTCCCATTCTTTCTTTTAACAAAAAAGCCGCTAACCCTATCCCTGATAATGAACGAGCAGCTTCATGAGTAATTTTACTACTTACAGACTGATAAAGCTCTTTTTCTAATTTTTTAAAGAAGAGTAAACACACAATAGTACTAATAAGATGCATTATTAAGGAAATTTGACCTATATTTACCACATATTCGCTAAAATTTCTTCCTATAAATAGGGTAAGAACAACTCCAAAAATAGCTCCACTGACACTTGTTACAATGGTCATATTTGGTTTAGTAATAATGCTCAATAAAACAATAGTAATAACTACGTCTATGAGCCAAATAATATTAAAATTACTCTGAAAATACATCAAAAAAGCTAAACCAGGCAAAGAAAGCATTAAAAGCATATGCCAGACAAAAGGAAAATACTTTAATAACATGCTGGGCCAAATTTCTTTAAACCAAATTAATAGACCAAGAATAGAAGTTACCGAATAAATCAAGAAAAAAGGCATTTGTACTAAGCTAAAAGAAGGAATCATTAAAAAGAAAGGATAGGCTGCATTGATGATAGCAATAGAAGCAAAAATAGTGCAATATTCTATTCTTTTGATCGACATATCAAACAATTTAAATTTTTTATTAAATAAAGGAATTCGATATCTTTTATTAGAACGTGTTTTATTAAAATAATGAGAAGCTATGATACCCATGCTTGTGATAGCAATAGCAAGAAAACCTGCATACACTTTTTCCATATCTATAATAAAAAAAGCTATACATAAAAAAGTTATGGCAGCACCAATACTATATAGGAGACCTTTTTTCGAAGGGCTAAAACCTAGGAACCCTAACATATAAATAGCTAACATTATTGAACTATTAATATAGATTACAAAATAAACAGTAAGAGGAATGCTATTCCAAGTAATACTTAAAATAGTAGCAAAAATACCTATTCCTACTAACAAAAGCTTAGCTATTTTTAATTTTTCTGTGTTCTTTAGAGTTTTTTTAAATAAAGGTAAAAAAAGATCTTGGGTAATGGCTACAGAAGCAATGCTTAAATAAGCATTAATAGTAGATACTAACATAGCTAAAAGAGCAAAAATAACCAATCCTTTAACCATTGGCATCATCGCATTAATAACGCCTAACAAAGCTGTTCTTGGTTCTGCTTCGGGTATTCTTACATAAGCATATAACCCGATAATCAAGATACAAGCCAAAAAAATAAAATTTATAAAAGCAATTGCTATAAAAGTTTTTTTGATTTGATGAACATTTTTAGCCATGAGCATTCTTTGCAAAGCCAAAGGAAAAATTGCGGGCAAGGCATGATAAAGAAAAGCAGCTATGCTTTGATAAGGATCAAAAATCTGCTGACTTTTATACGCATGATTATTAAAAACAAGAAGTACGCTATCAAAGCTACCCAAAGAAGCCAAAATAGTACAGCAAATAACAGGTAAAACAATAATTAAAAGAGCAAATTGTAAAATATTGCTCATAATAAGAGCTTTGATTCCCCCTCTTAAGGAATAAATAAGCGTGAATAGTAATGTTCCGCAAGCTGAAAAAATATGAGGAAGAGCAAAAAAATAATGGCAAATAAAACTTAAAACCATAATTTGCACGCTGATAAGGAAAATGCTTTCAAATAAGCCTGTAAAACCCATGATAATTTTTATCTCTTTATTACCATACATCTTTTGTAAAATATCACCCGGGGATAAGCATTCTAAATAAGGCCCCATCTTTTTGGCAACCCACAAGCCTGTCCATAAATGCCCAAGAAATATTCCTAGAAAAGGAATGAGATAAACATACCCCTTAGAAAAAACTGCGGCCGTTATGTTGATAAAACTTGACCCATTCACCATACCCACAAAAAGAGCAGAGAGAATAATAAGAGTAGAAAAATTCTTTTTCCCTATAAAAAAATCAGCAAAAGTTTGGGTTTCTTTGTAATTTTTTCTACCCATTACTAATCCTAGTATGAGTAACAATAATAGACAAACTATAACAATAAGTTCAGTAATCATTTTCTTATCCAATTCTCCTAAAAAAGTTTTATTTATTGAGTAAAAAAATAACTTATTAAATAAGAATATTATAAATTTATAAATAGTTTTAGATAATTATTAATGGCAATAAAATAACAAGTAATCAATACTGGTCAAATGAAGTTTATTATTTATTTGATTTTAATAACTTTTCTACTATTTAACCTAAATTCAATGTGTTAAGCCAATATTTAACAGTTTTTATCAAAACCATACTTTTAATTTAATTATAAAATTGGTAGAAAATTAATTATGAATGCACAAAAATTTATTAAGCTTAAAGCTCAAAAAGAACGAGCTATACTTAACTATCATCCTTGGATTTTTTCTGGGGCAGTAAAACAAGGCTCACCTAACTTATGCATTGGTGATCAAGTTACCGTTTTAGCAAGTGATAATACTCCTTTGGCGCTAGCGCATTATTGTGGTGAGACAAGCCTTATGGCCAGGATTTTTTGTTTTGATCCTTACCAAATAATTAACGATGATTTTTGGTTAGACAAATTTAATAAAGCCTTAAATCTTAGACAAACTGTTGGCTTACCCAGCAAAGCAACCAATGCTTTTAGGTTTTTGCATGGCGAAGGCGATGGTTTATCTGGACTAGTTTGCGATATTTTTGATGACAGCGCGTATGTAAGGCTTAGCAATGAAGGCTTAAAGAATATTCTAGATTTGTTAAAAAGCTTTTTGGCACAAA
This sequence comes from uncultured Myxococcales bacterium, assembly GCA_964493205.1. Classification (GTDB taxonomy): domain Bacteria; phylum Myxococcota; class UBA727; order UBA727; family JABDBI01; genus CAZBMJ01. Next base: position 127,229 of record CAZBMJ010000001.1, on the reverse strand, counting down.
ATTTAAATATTAAAAACTTTTTAGTAGAGCATGAACAGACTAATTTAGAAAAAGAGTTTATAGAAAATAATTTAAAATTTGTAGCACACATGGGTGATGGCCAAAAAACTGGACATTTTTTAGATCAACGTGACAATCGCCTACTTTTGCAAAAATATGTAGAAAATAAAAATGTCTTAGATGCTTTTTGTTATTCAGGTGGATTTAGCGTTTACGCCCTTAAAAACTCAGCAAAAAGTGTGATGTCGGTAGATATTTCGCAAGATGCCATTGCCCACTGCAATAAAAATATAAATTTGAATAAGCCTTATACAGGGGTTCACGAAGCTATTGCAAAAGACTGTTTTAACTATTTGCGAGAGTTAGCACCAAAGCAATTTGATGTAATCATATTAGACCCCCCTGCTTTTGCCAAAAGCGTGTCTTCCATAGATAAAGCCGCAAGAGGCTATAAAGATATAAATTTATGTGCTCTTAAAGCACTAGAATCGGGTGGTATTTTATTTACTTTCTCGTGTTCACAACACATTAGTACTGATTTATTTAAAAAAATAATTTTTGCCGCAGCTAAAGATGCGCAAAAAGATGTGAAAATTATTCATGAACTTTACCAAAGCACTGACCACCCTACTTCTATTTTTTGCCCACAATCTTCATATTTAAAAGGCCTTGTTTTGTATGTTGGTTAAAAATGAAGTTCCTAAAAATATATTAGAAGACTTTTTACAAAAAGATCCAAAAGGTACAATAATTCACTTAAAAGTTAAGCCTAATTCTAAAGAGGAAAAGTTGTCTTTATGCTCTGATGGGCTGCTTTTAAGTGTAAAATCTCAAGCATTGGAAAATGCTGCGAACGAAAGAGTAATTGAGCTATTAAGCGAACTTTTTGGCATTCCAAAAAAGAATATTATTATTTTAAATGGCAAAGCCTCTCGTTACAAGAGGCTTTTATTGCTAGGTTTGAATTATATTTAAGGCAAAGGATTTTTTATAACACTGTTATAAGGGAAGTAATAAAATTTTATTCTTTTTAAGTCTATGTCAAGCGGCGCACCTGCACTTGCTGGAGAGCCTACCATTATCCAATCTTCGCTAATATCAACATCGGTTCCAAAAGTGTCAAAATCAGCATCTCCAACAAGAGTTTGATAAATATTCCAAGCATTTGTATAAATATAAATAAATGCCCTACCTTTTTCTCCATTAAATACGGTTTCATAAGGTTGCATAGGCTGCCCAGCAACCACAACATCCCCTTCAATCGCCACACCGTTACCAAAAATACCATCTTCAAATGGAGTAGGAGATTCTATAGGACCAATGTCTAGTACCCAAGAAATCCCATTAAATCTATAGATAAAAATACTACCTGCATCATTGCCAGTATTGGTGTCATCGTAGGGAGCACCTATCACTGCAACATCACCATCAATATCCACACTATAACCAAACTGGTCATCGTCATCCGGATTTGTATGACCAACCTTTTGTTTTTCTTCCCATAAGTTTGTTTGAGGATTTAGCTGAAAGAAATAACCAGAACCAGAGTCTTCTGCACTGCCAGTATCATCATTATAGGCAGATGCTAATAACCAATCACCAGAAATAGTTATTGAATAACCAAACCCGTCATCGGCATTATGATCAGATGTGCATAAACTTTGTATATAGGTTAAACTGTTAAAAGTAGAGTTATATTGATATATTAATACTTCACCACTTTTATTTTGTCCACAAAAACTACTTGCAGAATCACCTATAGCCACCCAATTTCCATTTATTGCAACTGATTGTCCAAAGTTTGCTCTATCGTCAGGATGAGGACTAAATAAAATAGTATTTAGTTGCCCTTGATCATAGCTAAATAACGCCCCAGCACTTTTACTTGAACCAAAGCCTCCCGACTCTACTTTAACGTCAGGTGCGCCTACTAAATTAAACCCATTAAGTAGAGCTACTGACATTCCAATTCCTTGGCTAACATCTGCAATAATATCAAACTTACTAAAATCATTTACAGGCACAGGAAGAGTAGTTTCAAACTGCCATAATCCACTAAGTTCGTTATAAAAAAACGTAGATGCACTACCAGTAATAAGGCCATTATTATTACTATCAAAAGGCGCTCCAGCAATAGCAGTATCACCATTTATAGCTACAGATGTACCTAAAAGAGAAAGAAAATTACTATCTGTATCAAGATTCTGCTTTGTACATAAAGGCGTAGCGTAACAGCTAGCTTCACCATCTATACAAAGGATAAGGCCAGGAGAACAAGAAGCACATGAGATATTGGTCTGACCATCTGGAGAAATTATATTTGCTGGACATTGAGAGCTAATACCATCACAAAACTCTGCTGGATCGCACTGGTAATCCATAATTGGCTGATTATTAATAGAAGGCCTACATTCTGTAGTATTTGGTAATACATCGTTGAAACATTCCCCAGACATACAGTAATCAGCTAAATCACAAGCACCAATAATACCTGGACCACAAGGAGTATTGTCAGGCTCAAAAAGATTTGCTGGACAGCTTGCAGAACTACCAGTACAATTTTCTGGCAAGTCACATTCATCTAGCTTAGCGCGACATACTGTATTTGAATTAGCAAAATTATTTACACAGTTTCCTTGTTGATCGCAAGAATCAGGCCTATCACAAATACCTGCTACTGCGTCACCACAAAGAGCTCCCACTGGAGCAAGAGTATTAGGTGGACATGCTTTATTAACTCCATCGCAAAATTCAATTAAATCGCATTGATGATCTTGAACACGACAAATAAAAGTTGCTGGATCAACATTATCTACACATTGATTTAAACTATTGCATGTATCTTGAGCATCGCAAGAATCAGTAGGCCCCGCTCCACAAGCAAAATTTACTGGCAATGCTTCATGCAAACATTGCCCTGTCGCCTCTGGTGAACATATGTCAAAAGTACATTCTAAGCTATCACTATCACAAGACGTACCAGGATATATAGCCGGGTTATTGTCATCGCAATCACATTGAACAACCCAATTATCTCCATCAGCGTCTATTTGACTTGTTGCTCCAGGACAAGGATTTACACGATCACAAGTACCATCATTTCTACAACTACCCAAATTATCTAATCCACAAATACTTCCCTGCGCAGCAAAAATATTCGTAGGACATTGATTATTTATTCCATCACATTCTTCAGCTATATCACAGGCTCCTGCTTGCCTTCTACAAATAAAGCCTTCTCTTTTTTTATCTATGCATGTTCCATTACCATCACATACATCGGGGGCGTCGCAAACACCAGCAAGGATTACTTCACAAACAGCACCTTCTGGCCTAAACTTTACTAGACATTGACCTGAGAGATTATCATCACATATTCTAAAAACACATTTATCATCTAAACCGTGATCTAGGCAGGGGACCCCTGGAAATACTGAAGGGTCATGATCATCACAATCGCACCCTGCTGGCGAAATATCTCTATCTTCATTAATGCCATCATCAAAGCCTGGGCACTTATCAAAGCTATCACAAATGCCATCATTATCAGAATCTGGATCTCTAATAGTACATGGAAAATTATCGTCATCAGGATTACCTGTTCTAGCGGAACCTTCACTTGGCGAACTCACAGACCAATTATTAGTGATTAACGGGACATCTGTCTCACTTATTACATCTTGATCGATAATTCTTGGTGTTTGAGAGTAATCTTGTATTTTTTTACTATCTTTATCGCTGTTATCGCAAGAAATAACAAAGAACAATAAAAAATAAAATATTTTACAAAAATAAAGCATATAATTACCGCATTAAAATACAACAAAATAAATATATCAAGGCTCTTTAATCAAGTAAAAATTATTAACTAATTATTATTTTTAAAATTATTTTTAACTTATTAGATGAAGAATATTTTTTAATCGATGGTTATATAGCCGAGTTCTTTAACTTTTAGGGTTGGCATGCTTAATAAAATTTTTTATTTTGTTATTTTGATTCTGCTTATTTCATGTAATAAAAAAACTCACATCAATCAAAATGCCATACTGCATCAACAAAGTTGCATTAAACATTTGGAATCTCAGGATTTATTATCAGCTAAAACTAATTGCGAAATTTGTTTAGAATATGATAATTCACAACCAGAATGTTTAAATGCCTTAGGTTTAATCGCTTTCTTGACCAAAGATGAAAATAAAGCCCTGACTTATTTTCATCATGCCATAAGACAAAATAATAATTTTGCTCAAGCAAGAAATAATTTAGGTGTTCTTTATTTTGAAAATGGTAACTTTTTAAAAGCTAAAAATCACTTTACTAAAGCTTTAAAAATTGACCCTGGAAATCTAGATGCTAGATATAATAATATTTTAAGTAATATACGATTATTTCAAAGAGAAAAATCTAACACTAAAAAAGCTACTCTTAAGTATCTTTATGAAGCTCAAGATCAGGCAAATAAACTAATCGCCATAGAAGAAAGTTATGATTTTGCTTTTAGAGAACTTGGTTTAATTAATCTATATTTAGCTCAAGAATCTGAATTTGAAGATAAAAAGGAGATTTTTTTAAATTCCTCAAAAATAGCGTTTGAAAGTTGCTTAACTTACAACAATACTGACGTTTGTCATGAAGGCTTAGGACAAGTTCACAAAGAATTAAAAAATTTCTTTTTATCATGGCAGCATTTTTTTCTTTGTTTAGGCAATAATAATGAAAATGCAGTATGCAAAAATGAAATAATAGACTCCTATGAAAAATTTATTAAAACTAACAAAACTCATGAGCAATTTTCTTTCTTAGCAAAAGATATCAATGCTAGTCCGCTGGCTCATGAAGCTTTTTGCTATGCCTTATTTGAAAAAGGTTTTAATCAAGAAGCCCTTACTCAATGCCAAATGGCTTTAAGACTTAAGCCTGATTTATGCGAAGTGAAATACAAGTTAGCAACTTATTTTTATGATCAAAAAAATATTACAGAAGCCAGTAATTACTGCAAATCATTTTTACTATGTGAAAATCAAAACAATAATAAAAGCCACACATGTAAAGACATAATAAACAGTAAAGAGTAAGTAATGCTAGATTTAAATAAAATACCCATACTAAAATCTTTAGATAGTAATTATAAATTTAATTTAGATAACGATAAAAATATTTTTATGTTAGGGCAAAAAAGAAATGCAGAGTTTAAACTAAAACATACAAGCATAGAACAAGAACATGCTCACCTAACCCGAGACTTATGTGGTATTAAGCTTGCTCCAATAAGTGGCCTTACCAAAATAAATAATCAAGAAATAAAAGAACCCATAAGACTTAGTAATGGTGATATAATTACTTTTGGAGATTTAAATTATACTTTTTTTGAGGATGAAAAAAATATAGTTATCACACAAAAAAACAACAAAAAAACAAGAAATATAACCATGGTTGAAAAAATATTTTTAATCAGCTTTATTATAAACTTATTTTTACTATGCTTAACTATTCCAATTATCACTAATAGTATAATCAACTTTTAAATATACATCCAAGCCGTGGCCTTTACTCATTATATCAGCCACTTTATTAGCAATTTCTTGTGCTTGCATTTTGCTTGCTTCAATAACAAGCTCATCGTGTACTTGCATTATGAATTTAGCATCTGGATAGCTCTTAGTTAATAAATTATCCGTGTCTATCATGGCTTTTTTAATAATATCAGCAGCACTGCCTTGTATGGGAGTATTTATAGCCAAACGCTCTGCTCTAGCTCTTTGCATAGGATTATTTGAAAGCAAATCTTTGAGTTCTCTTTTACGACCAAACAACGTCCTTACTTCTAGAGTTTCTTTTGCCCTAGATAAAGTCTCATTTTTCCACGTCAAAATATTTTGGTATTTAGAAAAATATTTTTCCAAATATTCTTTAGCAAGTTTAGTGGATATTTTAAGAGTTTGAGCGAGCTTTGATGAACCCATGCCATAGAGTAAACCAAAATTAATAGTCTTGGCAATGCTACGCTGTTCTTTGGTAACGCTATTTAAATCTATGGCAAAAATTTCTGCTGCAACTCGTGTATGAACATCTTGATCACGCGCAAAAGCATCATTTAAATATGGGTCTTTCGTCACAAAAGCCAATAATCTTAGCTCCATTTGTGAGTAATCTAGGGAAATTAATACGCAATCTTTTTCAGCTATAAAAGCTTGCCTAATCTTTCGTCCTTCAGAAGTTCTTATAGGTATGTTTTGCAAGTTAGGATCACTCGAAGACAGCCTCCCCGTGGCAGTAACAAATTGATTATAGTTTGTATGAACTCTTAAAGTTTGAGCATTAACAAGAGTTGGCAAAGTTTCTACATAGGTACTAATAAGTTTTGCACACATTCTATGCTCTAATAATACTGCTGGTAAAGGGTGCTTGTCTTTAAGTTTTTCTAAAACGTTTGCATCAGTAGAAAAACCAGTTTTAGTTTTTTTAGCCGTATTAAGCTTGAGCTCGTCAAATAATATTTCTGCTACTTGCTTAGGGCTTGCTAAATTAAAAGTTTTATTGGCAAGCTCATAAGCCTTATTGGTCAAAATAATTAAACGTTCTTTTAAGTCTTTTTCTACAATTTTAAGAGCAGTTACATCGATTTTAACACCGTTAAGTTCCATTTTAGCCAAAACACTACACAAAGGTAATTCAATAGTAGTATATAAGTTATTTAATTTTTCTTCTTGTAAATTTTTTGATAATAAGTCTTCTAATCTTAGAGCTAAATCAGCATCTTCTGCTGAATATTTTGTAGCGGTTTCTAAATCTAGATCACTAAAATCTTTATCTTTAGGAACTATATCAACAAATTTAATAGGTGTATAAGATAAAAATTTTTCACTTAAATCATCTAGGTTATGACGAGCTTGATCTTGTTGCAATAAATAATTCGCAAGCATAGAATCACCGCCAACATTAAAAGCCTTAAACCCATGTCTTATTAAAATTTTTAAATCAAACTTAGCATTTTGGGCTACAAATTTTATAGGCAAAGAAAATATTTTATTTAGCTCTTCCCTAATTATAGAAATGGGCAGCTGTTCAAAACCACTTTTATGAGCAATGGGAATATAAAAAGCCTCATTGGGGGTAATTCCCAAAGAAATACCTACCAAATTACATGTCATAGAATCAAGGCCATCTGTTTCTGTATCAAGAGCAATTTTTGTGGCTTTTTTTAATTTATTAACAAGCCCATTAAAGTCTTTTATATTAGTAATAGGAGCATATTTATCAAAATCAATGAGAGCAATTTTTTCCTCAGCAAAAGATGCAAACAAATCTTGTTGAACAGGCTTGAATAAAAAATTAGATTTTTGATTAAAACTTTCTATTTCTATTTTTAAGCTGGTAAAGTCAAGTTCAGTAAATAGTGCTTTAAGCGCTTGTGTATCAACGCCGTTAAATGCTAAATCTTGCAAAGAATAATCTATGTGAGCATCGCTCTTTAGGCTAACTAAATTTTTAGAAAGAAAAGCCATTTCTTTTCCTTCTTTTAATTTTTCTTGTCGAGATTTTTGAGTAATCATATCTAGATTATCAAATATATTTTCTAAACTCCCAAACTGGTTAATAAGCTCTTGTGCAGTTTTTTTCCCAACACCTTTAACACCGGGTATATTATCAGAAGTATCGCCAGCAAGTGCTAGTAAGTCTATAACTTCATTAGGCCATACTCCAAGGGTTTCTTTAACTTTATTAGCATCTATTAAATCTTCATGACCATTTTTTATTGCTCTTAGCTCGTCAAGTAAAAAAGTGTTTTCATCAACTAATTGCATTAAATCTTTATCGCCAGTAACCACTATTACTTTGCGGCCTAAACTTTTCGCTTTTTTAGCAAGAGTTGCAATAATATCGTCTGCCTCTAACCCTGAAAACATTAAGCTTTTAATTGCGCAAGCTTGTACTATTTTATGAATCCATTCAAACTGTACAATTAACTCTTCTGGAGCAGGTGGTCTATTGACCTTATAAGCAGGATATATTTCATGACGAAATGTTGGGGCTTTTAAGTCAAAAGCTATAGCTACATATTTGGGTTTATGCTCTTTTAAAAGTTTTAAAAGCATTTTTGTAAAGCCAAAAATAGCATTAGTAGGCATACCACTTTTTGAGCGTAAATATTTTATAGCAAAAAATGCCCTAAAAATATATCCAGAGCCATCTACTAAATACACTGCATCATCATTTAAGTTATTATTATTCATGACTTCGAGAATTAGCATAGGAAAATAAAGAAGGCAAAGGTCTTTGCAATCTAAAAATATTTATTTAAAATAAAAAAAGATTTATAATATAAATAAAATATCAAGGATAATAAAAAATGATTAGATTAATTAAAATTACTTTTTTATATTTGTTATTAACTAATAATTTATTTGCTTTATCTCATAATTACCTATTAAGAGCAGGCCTTGGTAATACCTTTGATTTTGAAACAGGTATAAATAAAAAAGGAACTGGTTTACCAACAGAAGCCATGATTAAATATGGTTTTGAATACGGGTATGGCTTTACAAATAATCTATATTTGGGGGCAGCGCTTGATTGGAGTATTATTTATCCCCGAAGTTTTAATTTTAACAATCAAAAATTTAATTTTTTTACTCCCCCAGTAAGCTTATGGTATATCCCCATTAGCGACTTAAAATTTGGTTATATTATTAACAATGATTACAAAATAACATTAGGCATGGCTTATGCTTGGGGTTTATCTGGCTCTTTTAGCTACCAAGCAACTGATTTATTATTTTTAGAATTATCAAGCATTATTTGGCTTGATAGAGTGTTTAATTTAAAAGGAGTCTATGGAGAAGGGTACGATAATTTGTTTTTAACAGCTTCACTAGGGTTTAAGCTTTAATTTCTTGGAAATACCCATTGATGATACAAGATAATAGCTATGGAAATAGAGTTATACTGTTCCATGAATTTTTCATTGGAAAAAAATACCCACTCACCGTTTAATCTTTTTGCCCATCTTGGAACATATTTGCCATTTTGCACTCTGACCAATAATGGATAAGTGTTTGTTTGCTGTGACTTTTCAAGCTCTTCATCAATTTGTTCGGGATTCACTAAAATACCAGCGACTATATCTCCTTTAACAAACCAAGGAGCCATAGAATCATTATCTATTTGAGAAATAATTGGGATTTTTTTACTTTTGCGACATTCATCCTTAAAATTATCAATATCAGATATTTCTGGCTTAGATAAAACAATCTCACCCTGTTGAGAACTAAAAAAAGAAGGACCATAACCTTCACCATATAAAATCCAATCACTATTTACATAAACATTGTTCTTTTTTAACGACTCGACAAAATCGTTAACGCCACTAAGCCTTGGAACTACTCTGCCATACTCCCAATTTCTTATGGTTGTATAAGGAATTTGATGTTCATCTGCGAATTCTTCTTGATTTAAATTAGTTAAAACCCGACAAGACTTCATTCGTAAACCAATTTTTTGAATTTCTTCATTAGTAAAAAGTTTGCGAACTGTCATATATGGTCCTAATGTAATGATTTATTTCAATAAAGTTACTTTTAGCATAAAAATCACAAAAATAAATCTTTTTTTTAATAATTCGCTTGATCGATCAAAAAAAGTGGTATATAAGAAACATATTAAAGCAGAAAGTTAGTTACAGTAAACATTATTTATACTTTATATTTATTTTTATTTAATATTTTTTGAATTTTTATATTATTTATCCCCAAAAGCCGGAAGTTAACCCTTTCGGCTTTATTTTTTTGTCACCGTAAATAAAAAAATCACCAAAGACAATGCGCTTTGGTGAACTTTTATAAACAAAAATTATTTATTTAATTAGTTTGGAACGATATTAGCAAAAACTCTATCATTTCGGCCTTTAATGAACTTTACAACACCCTCGATCATAGAAAATAGGGTATGATCTCTACCTACACCTACATTTTTTCCTGCTTTAATTCTGGTGCCTCTTTGTCTAACCAATATATTACCTGCTAGCACAAATTGACCATCAGCTCTTTTTACGCCTAAAAACTTAGGATTTGAATCGCGACCATTTCTAGTTGATCCCTGCCCTTTCTTATGAGCCATAATTATCTCCTTAAATTAAAAACTACGCATCGATACTTTCAATAGAAATTTCTGTATATCTTTGACGATGACCAATAGTTTTAGTAAAACCCTTACGGCGCTTTTTCTTATAAACCCTAACTTTTTCGCCCTTAACACCTTCTTCATCTTTGCCCATGCAAGTTACTAAACAATTCACACCTGCATTACTAACAAAGGGATAACCAATGGTGTAAGATTCGCCACCGAGCATCATTACATCAGTAATTTTAAAAGTATCGCCTACTTTTCTATCAGCTTGTAGGTCCACAAGAATTTTCTCGCCTACAGAAACTCGATGCTGTTTGCCACCGACTTGAACTACCGCATATCCAACCATGCTATTTAACTCCAAATATCACGCTTACTTTTATTATTTTATAAAGGAGGCGGATTTACTTAAAACATAATAAACTTTATTAAATAAGAGCTAAATCAACAGGATTTGTCAACCCTTAGCTCAAATATTTATTGAAACAAACAAGGAAACTTATAATGGACACCAATAGTTATAAAGATAAATCAGTAATTTATATAATTCTTTTCGTAATATTTTCTCTATTTATTATGGAAGAGTATATTGGCGGTTCAAATAACATTATTGCGCTTTTAAAAATGGGGGCAAATAATAAAATATTAGTATTGCAACATCATGAATTTTATCGCTTATTTACTTCGATATATTTGCACTCTGGCTTAATGCATTTATTTTTTAATTCTTATGTACTTTTTAGCTTTGGTAGTTTTTTTAAAGATATACTTGGCACTAAAAACTTTTTATTACTATTTTTCACAAGTGGCTTATGTGGCAGTATTGCCAGTATTTATTTAGGAAAAGCAGGTGTAAGCGTTGGAGCATCTGGAGCTATTTGGGGATTTTTAGGCGCAACCCTTGCTTTATCAATTTTTCCATCAATCTATGTAGCACCTTATGCAAGAAGCATTTTATTAAAAACAGCGGCTATTAACATAGTATTAAACTTAGCTATTTCTTTGCTTCCAATGATCGACATTTGGGCTCACTTAGGCGGTGGTATCTGTGGGTTTTTAATAACAGGCATTATAATAACTAATTTTAAAAATATTTTATTACAAAATATTAAAACTTTTTTACTATCTTTCGTGTTAATTATTTTTATTATATTAAATTTATTAAGTATTTTTTATGTCCTTTTTATAAACTTTTTTTAATATCTATATTATCCACTTGAGTAAGTTTTTTTTCTTCTAAACAATAAACACTTAAAACTTTTCCCCAACCACAGCCGGAATCAAGAGCAAAATAATTTTTATACTGTAAAAAACCAATAGCAGCCCAATGACCAAAGAAAATATTGATATTTTGATCGTTTCGTAATTTAAACCATGGTACTAAATCACTAGGTGCATCTTTGATAGTTCCAGTATAAGTATAATCAGCTTCCCCATTAATCTTACACATGCGCATAAAAATAAAAGAAGCAAATGCTTCTTTAGTTTTATCTAGTTTAGAATTAGCATAAAAATCTGTTAAAAATTCAGCTATGGTATCGCCTTTTAACATTTCACTAATCTTATGTGATTCATCTAGGGCTTCTTGAATACTAAGACATGCTGATATACCAGCATGCACAAAATAATTATTTTCTAAGTTAAGCACTAAAGGCTGATTTCTTAAAAATTCAAATAACTTAGGTGCTTGTTTATCATTTAATAATTTATCTAAACTATGAGGCTTTTTATTAATTTTAGCTTCAAAATATAATCCTAAGGCATATATTTCATGGTTTCCCAAAACTACTTTTATATTATTTTGATGCTCAAAAATAAAATTCATAACTTCCAAAGATTTTGGGCCTCTATTTAAAAAATCACCCAATAAATAAACTTGATCTTTTTTAGTATCAAAATTAATTTTTTTCAATAAATTCATAAACGTATCAAAACATCCCTGAATATCACCGACGATGTAAGTAGACATAGGTAAAATCTCACCAAATAAATTATATAATTTTTATTAATATTTAACTGGCAAAGAATATCTTTATTGTTAAATAAATAAAAGTTAAAAACAATGAGCCCAAAGGGTTTTTTATGCTCAAAACACTATTTTTTACAACGGCCATGTTTGTTATAGCAACTTTTATGAGCATGCAACCATCTTGTGATGCTTGGACAAACAAAATTGTAAGTTTTGCTTATTATAGCAAATAATAATTATTTAGTATAAAATAAAAATTATGAAAAAAATATTATTTTTTGACGGTGTCTGTATCATGTGTAATGCATTGGTAGATTTTGTTTTAAAACACGATAAATCTCACCAAATAAAGTTTGCCACACTGCAAGGAAAAACAGCACAGGAACTCTTACCAAGCTCATACACACAAAAACTTACAACAGTAGTTTTTATGCAAGATGATCAGCTTTACACTCAATCTGATGCCATTATTAAACTTTTAGTAAATATTAATAAGTGGTATTATTCTGTTTATATCTTTAAAATAATACCAAAATTTATAAGAGATCATGTTTATAAATTTATTGCTAAACATAGATACGACTTGTTTGGCAAAAAAGAACAATGCCGATTATTTTCACTAGAAGAAAAAAAACGTATATTAGAATAAAATTTTGGGCATAATATGAGCTTTAAAAAGCTTTTAAAAGCTCATGAACAAAAGACCATCAGCTTTTATATTTTTATTTTGCATGTTAGGTGCATTGTTTGGGTTTTATAACCAATACACTATTATTTTTTATTCAATAGCCTTATTCGCATGCATTATAAGCATTCTTGTTATTAAATTATCTGTCATAAGAACTATATTATTTTTATGTTTTTGCTTTTTACTAAGTTCTATAAATAGCAAAATTTATAAACAAAATTATTTTGAAAAAATTACTAATGTGCAAAAACAAAAATATATTATTTATAACGGTCTCATAAAAAATATAAAGATCAAAGAAGATGCTTCAAAAACAGCTTTAGTAAATGCCTATGAACAAAAAAATCCTAATAATTCGTTAAATTTAATCATAAACTTTTATGACTCTGCAAGTGCACTAGACTTAAAAGCTGGTGATTTAATAAAATTCAAAGCTAAGTTTAATCCATTAAGCCAAAGTTTATCTGTTGTACACTTTAATGGCATAAAATATGGCTTAGCCAATAATATTCATGGCAAAATAGCTATTAAAGATTCTGCTTTAATTCATAAAATTACTACTCAAAAAACAAGCTTATCTATAAAATTTCAAGAGAATTTAAGAATAAACTTATTAAAATATTTAACGATTAAAGAAGCATCTTTATTATTAGCCCTTATGATCGGTGATACAAGTTTGCTTGATCAAGAACAAACAGAAATTTTTAACGCTATTGGTGCACAGCATTTATTGGCTGTAAGTGGTTTACAAGTTAGTTTATTAAGCTTTTTCTTATATTTATTATTAAGTTGGTTATTAGCATTAGTTTTTCCTATAAAATTTCTTCATAGATCAAAGCCCATAGCATCCGTTATTTGCTTATGCTTTATATGGTTTTTTGTGGCTATTTGTGGATTTCCAAGAAGTGCTGCGCGTGCTGCGTTTATGTCATCTATTTTGCTTTTGCCTAATTTATTTATAAGAAAAATAGATATATTTGATGCTTTTTATGCCAGCGGGTTTATAAGTTTGCTACTTAATCCAGCTTGTGTTTTGGATTTAGGATTTTTATTATCTTACGCCGCTGTATTTGGTTTAATAGTGGCCAATCAATCATCAAAAAAGCTATTAGAACCATTAAAAGAATATTCTTTTGTTTTATTTTATAGCATTAGTTTATTTTCAAGTTGTTTAGCTGCCTACTTAGCTACCCTACCAATATTAGCTATTTGTTTTGGCCAAACCTCTGTATTGAGCATACTGAGTAATTTCTTTTTGTTACAAGTAGCTACCCTATGCCAAAGTATAGCTATTTTATTAGGATTTTTGGGCAATATTTTTAGTAGTTCAATTTTATTACACCTAGCTTCCTTTTTAGCCTTAAGTATAGAAATAGTAGCGGAATTTCTTTCTAATTACTTTTCTTTAAGTATTTTTTTTCCTATAACTAATAATTTTATATTATTTATTTTTTGCTTTTTATTATTTTTAATTTTTACATACTTATTACAACAAAAATTTAAATTTTCTTGTGCATTAATTTTAGCAAGCATGCTTTGTGCAAGCAGTTTTTATTGGCCCCAACAAAATAGTTTACTTGTCTCTATCTTAGCAGTGGGGCAAGGTGATTCAACGCTTATTCAAACCCCAAGTGGTCATACTATTTTAATTGATGCCGCAGGAGCACCTAAATCAAACTTTGATCCAGGAAAATATATTATTACTCCTTTATTAAAAAGAAAAGGTGTAAATAAACTTGATGTTTTAGCTATCACTCATCCTGATGCTGATCACATTTTAGGTTCTTTTGCTATAATGGATAATTTTAAAATTAATGAAATTTGGCTAGGCAGCAAGACTATTAAAAATGATAATTTGGAGGCTTTTTTAAAAAAAGCTTTATCTAAAAATATCCCTATAAAATCCATAAATAATATTTTAGGTGAAAATAAATTTGGTGATACTATTTTAGAAGTACTCGCACCTAAAGAATATGACCATAAATTATCTATTAATAATAACAGCTTAGTTATAAAAATTAGTTTTGCTAATAAAACTCTGTTATGGCCAGGTGATATAGAAGATGAAGCTGAAGAAAAATTATTATTATCTCAGGCAAATATTAAGGCTGATATTCTAAAAGCCCCACATCATGGTTCTAAAACCTCTTCTACTAAAGAATTTATTGAAGCAGTAATGCCTAACATAGTAATTTTTTCTACTGGGCTAAATAATAGATTTGGCTTTCCTCATAAAGAAGTACTAGAACGCTATAGCGAAAAACAAGTTAAAATTTTTGACACAGCACAAGATGGAGAAATAATTATTGAAATAAGTAAGGAAAATTTTAGTGTTAATACTTTTAAGCAGTCTTATCAAAACAAACTCTTAAGCATAGAATATTAAAAAGTATTTTAGGATCATTTATGACAGATCAATTAACTATCGCCAAAAATCTTTACAGCAAACTTAAAAAAAAACATGACCAAGCAAGAGAACATTTTGCAAAGCCTTTAACATTAACTCATAAAATTTTATCAAGTCATTTGCTAGAAATGTGCGATGAAAATAAAAACCAAATCATTCCTGGAACTTCCTATGGCTATTTTTATCCCGATAGAGTTGCTATGCAAGATGCCACAGCACAAATGGCGATATTACAATTTGCATCTGCACAAAAAGAACGTGTAGCAGTCCCTACCACCGTGCACTGTGACCATTTAATTCAAGCTAGGATTGGAGCTGATAAAGACTTAAATAACGCTTTAGTAACCAATCAAGAAGTTTATGATTTTCTACAAAGCTCTTGTGAAAAATATGGTATAGGTTTTTTCAAGCCAGGCTCAGGTATCATTCATCAAGTAGTTTTAGAAAACTATGCTTTTCCTGGGGGCATGATGATTGGTACAGACTCTCACACCCCAAATGCTGGTGGCTTAGGCATGATCGCCATAGGCGTTGGCGGATCTGATGCAGTTGACGTGATGGTGGGCGGCCCATTATTATTAAAGTGGCCTAAAGTTATTGGCGTAGAACTTACTGGCAGCTTAAATGGCTGGAGCTCTCCTAAAGATATTATTCTAAAACTTATGGAAATATTAACAGTAAAGGGTGGAACTGGACATATTGTAGAATTTTTTGGTCAGGCTTGCGAATCTATATCAGCAACAGGCAAAGGCACGATCACCAATATGGGCGCAGAACATGGTGCTACATGTTCTATATTTCCTTATGATTCCTCTATGAGCAAATATTTAATAGCCACCTCAAGAAAAGATATTGCAACATTGGCTGATCAATATGCAGAATTTTTAAAAGCTGATCCAGAAGTTTATGCAGAACCACAAGATTACTATGACCAACTCATAAAAATTGATCTAAATAAATTAGAACCGCAAATAGTAGGCCCTCATTCTCCTGATTTATGTAGGCCAGTAAGCAAACTTAAAAACGAAATAAAAGAAAAAGGCTATTTAAATAACATAACGGCTGCTCTTATTGGCAGCTGCACTAATAGTTCTTATGAGGATATTTCAAGAGCATCTTCTATCGCCAAACAAGCTTTAAGTTTAGGCTTATCAAGTAAAGTACCTTTTTATATTACTCCAGGTAGTGAAACTGTTTTTCAAACTGTAAAGAACGACGGTTTACTAGAGCCATTAGAAAAAATTGGCGGCGTAGTATTAGCCAATGCGTGTGGCCCATGTATTGGACAATGGCAGCGAGACGATATTAAAAAAGGCCAAAAAAACACTATTGTGAGTTCTTACAATAGAAATTTTCCTGGTCGAAACGACGGCAATAGCGAAACATTGTCATTTTTAACAAGCCCAGAAATAGTAGTAGCCATGGCCTTATCAGGAAATTTAGATTTTGATCCACAGCATGATTATTTAACCAAAGATTCCCAAAAAATAAAGCTTTCCCTTCCCATAGGAAAAATGCTTCCTAAAGCAGGTATGCTTTTAAGTAATAGTGGGTATGTTAGACCAAGTGATAATCCTGCAAAAATCACTATAAAAATTGATCCTAATTCTGATAGGCTGGCCTTATTAAAGCCATTTAGCCCTTGGGATGGCAATGATTTTATTGATTTACCAGTGATTTTAAAAGCTTCTGGCAAATGCACCACTGATCATATTTCACAAGCTGGGGTTTGGTTAAAATATCGAGGCCATTTAGATAAAATTTCTAATAACACTTATATTGGAGCTGTTAATAGTTTTACTAATCAACCTGGATTTGGGCTAGATTTGTTAGACAATAAAAAGCCAATGCTTATTCCTGATTTGGCACGCAAATATATGGCGAATAATATTTCTTGGGTAGTGATTGGCGATGAAAATTTTGGTGAAGGTTCCAGCAGAGAACATGCAGCTATGCAACCAAGGCATTTAGGTTGTAAAGCCATTATTGTAAGAAGTTTTGCCAGAATCCACGAAACTAACCTTAAAAAACACGGAATATTGCCCTTAACTTTCTTTAATCCAAAAGATTACGATAAAATATTAGAAGACGACAGAATTTCTATTGTCAACCTACATCAATTAGCTGAAAATTTGCCCGTCAAAGTGATTATTAAACATGCTAACGGCCAAACAGAAGCCATAGTTTGTAATCATAGCTTTTCTGAAGGGCAATTAAATTGGTTTAGAGCGGGCTCTGCACTAAATGCGTTAGCGCAGGAAGCGTAATATTATAAAAAGCGGCGAAACTGTACTGAACGCATTTTTTCGTTAGCAAAAAATTTCTGACCATTTTTAATCTCATTCAAAGAGCGACCATAAAAAACGTCTTCAACTGATGCTTCTCTTACCGTCATGCTTATGGGCGATGCCTCAATAAGCATGTCGCCGCCCACCCAAATCATAACATGAATAGGAATAATCATAATATCTTCATTCCTCATCGGCCTATGCCATAAAGTAAAGAGTAAATCACCTGATGCTAAATCATCAGGGTTAATTTCTTTTCCATAATTTGCTTGTTCAAAGTCTGCTCTGGGAAGATCAATTCCAGCACCTGTCAAATAAGCTATTTGAACTAACGCCGCACAATCATAACCATGCCCTTCCAATGCAGCTCTTCCTCCCCACTGATAAGGTTGTCCTAGTAATTTTCTGGCTTGCTCTATAATGTTAGTTCTTTTTTGTTGTATAGTTAACCTTCTTAAATCATCAATTTTACACACATTATCTTTAGGAATACATCCAATTCTTTCAGGGGTAAGCATTACAATATAATTTTCATCCTCCTGCCCTTTTAACTCGTCAGCATTTGCAGGGTAGTGATAATATTTCCATGTTTCATTTTCATCAGGGCTATATAAGCTAGTTCCCATTGATATAGTCATCTCGTTTTCTTTTAATATTTCTAAAGTAACCAGTGGCATTATTGTAACTAAATTACAGTAAGGATGGGAAAAAAATAGTTTTTCTTCTAAATATTTTAGAGGAATTTTTCCGCCCAATTTTTCAAAAGAAACATAACATTCACCTGTAGCTTCATCAACTTTGCCTCGTACTTTTTCACCAAGCAAAAATTCAGTAGTTTGCAAAGAATACAAAGAGGGATTTTGGTTAAGATTTTTAAAAACAGCTGTTTGTTTGTATGAAGGCTCATTTTCTGGGGCGGTAAATGAATCATTCACTACACGAGCCACCGCTACCTTAATCCCATACTCTTTTTTTGCAGCAAAAACAGATAAAGCTTGTAAAAACATAAATAATACTGCAAAAATATTTTTAAATTTAGTCATATTTAATTTCCATATTGTAATTAGCAAAATAAAATTACACTATTCTGCTGTTTTATTATTAAATTACTAATATCATAAAAAATATCTAATTCAACCAGCTAAATTAATAAAAACAATTAATGCGACAAAATTTAAGCATAATAACATATAAAAAATACCTCAATAAACCTAACTTTACAAAAACCAGCTAAAGGTTTAAGCAAAGCTTATTATGAATACTCCATACAAACATCTAGGCCTTCTTTTTATTATGATTTTGGTGGCTTGTCTCACGGGGACAGCCTCTGATATATATACTCCTTCCTTGTCTATTTCGCTTTAAGTATTTTTTTCGTGAAGACGTTAACATCAACTATTTCATCTGACCCATCAATACTGATTTTAAGCCGCTTTATTCAAGGCTGTGGAGCGTTATTTGGTGGCACTTTGATTTGGCCCAACTCCTTCGCAGGAGCTTTTGCTCCTTTTGGAAAAATTGCTGGTTATGCAGGAGCGCTTTATAGTTTTATGCAGCTTGGTGGAGGCGCGGGGCTTGGTTGGCTTTGTTTTGAAAAAATTGTTCAGCGTTAATTTGCTTTCTCTAGCTATCTTTAATAATAACTAACTAGATCTAAATTAACTCTAAATGCTCTTAATCCTTTGCGATAACGTCGCCAATTCCAATCTGTTTTGAGTTCTATTATATTTTTTAAACCCATTTTTTTCATGTCATCTACACTATAATCAAACCCTATACAATTAAAACAATTTTGCTTATAAGGTAATTCTTGACCATAAATAGTTATTTTTTGATCTACTCCTATTTTTTTAAAAAATAGTTTTTCTCGTTCACGCCAGCCTAATATAAACTCCTTATTAGACTCGTTTAACAGATCAGCTTGTAAAGATCCTCCATGCCATACAAGAGCAGAATTAGGATTTAAAAGTTTAGCTTCTCCCGCAGTAAAAACATAATTAGCACAAGAAGAAAGACAATAGTCTATAACTTCAATATTTAATTTATTTTTAAATACCCAATCACCTAAATCTAAGCCTAAAAAAACGTCTCCTCCACTAGATTTTATTCTAAGAAGTCTAGGTTTCACACAAGCTCTCTCATAGAGATTCATTAAATTATTATTAGCCTCAGCCGATAACTTACCTTTGTAATACAATATATTATCAGCACTTAAAAATGCTTTTGTAACGCAAGCACTAAAGCTTATAATTACGCTTATAAGCAAGAATAATTTAGTTATTTTGCCCATCAGCTTATCGCTTTAACTGACAAAACAATTATATTATTCTGTTTTACTATTAAGTTATCAGCATCATAAAAAATATCTAAATCAATATCATATAAAGCACTTTTAGCAAACGTAATAGAAACAGGATTTCTCATTACATCTAAAACTATCCCTATTAATACTTGATTAGATACAAATAAAGAATTATCAAACTCTTGCTTATTTATTAAAATAGACTTTTTATTTTCCAATATTTTATCTTCTATATTCGGTAAAAAATATTTTCTTTTTCCACGTAAAAAATAGATTATATCAATATTGTCATCACTTAATATAAGCTCTTGATTGGTAATATTCTTAGCTATTTTTATTTCTGACTTATTATTTAAATCTAAACTATGTATAATTATTTGTTTTAATTGCAATCTTTCTAAGGACTCTCCACTTGCGGGATTAAGTAGGTACACGAGCATTGTTTCTATACGTTGTAATATTTTATTCATCATAATATACATCCTCATTGACAATAAAAGATATTTTGCGCACTTTACAAAATATCGGGGTGTGGCGCAGCTTGGTAGCGCACTTGACTGGGGGTCAAGGGGTCGCAGGTTCAAATCCTGTCACCCCGACCATTTTTATAAGAAGTATTCTTGTGACATACAATGAAAAGCCCCACCACCAGTTAATATAGCTTTTGCCATTAAACCAATAACTTTCTTATTAGTTGCCTTAGCTAAGGTTTTAGTCGCTAATTCGTCATACTTACTGCCATAGATTGGCATAATAATTTCATCATTACTAAAAATAAAATTCAAATAACTTGCAGGCATAATATCGCTATTATCATCTAAAATTTTTCCTGGTGAAGGTAATTCTACAATTTTTAGGCCATTTTTTAATAAAGTATTTTTTATAGCAGTTAATACTTGTTCATTGGGATCTTCTTTATCGCTGCTTGTCATTATTGCTACAGTGTGAGGAGCAATAAATCTAGCAATAGTATCTACATGGCCATCTGTATGGTCATTTTGCAAACCTTCATCAAACCAAATGATTTTTGTAACACCAAATAACCTTTTAAGCTCATCTTCAATAACACTTACGCTTATACTTGGATTACGATTAGAGTTTAACAAACATTGCTTAGTAGTTAACAAAGTGCCTGCACCATCAAACTCCAGGGACCCACCTTCAAAAGTTAAAAAAGACTCTTGATATTCAATCCCTAACAAGTTCACTAATGAAGAAGCCAAAGTTTTGTCAGCTTCAAATAAATACTTATTACCCCAGCCATTAAACTTGGGTACAATAGCCTTAGTTTTATGATGAGCATTTACAAAAATAGGCAACGTGTCTCGTAACCAAATATCGCCATAAGGTAGTACTTGTATCTTTGTTTTAGAATCTAGTTCAAATTTAACCAAACTATCTGGCACTAAAATAACTTTTTCTTGGTTTTCTAGGGCTTTTAAAAGCTGTAAAAATTCTTGTTGTGCTGGCAGCAAATTATGCTGCCACAAATTTTCAGCATAAGGCCAAGCCAGATAGATAATTTTGTTGCTAAGCCATTCTGGCATTCTGGTGTACATGAAGAAACCTCAATATTAAATAACGGCGGTTCCCTACGTACCGTGACTAGTTCACGGTATCCAGAAAACTAATTTCTACAATTGTAAAGATTAATTACCTAGATGCCGCGGACAAGCCGACGGCACGTAGAAAAGGGCTAAAAACGCAATTTGAACAGCAAACTCACGTTAAATAACTCTAGTATATTTTATTTTTAAGGAACTTCAAGCACGCAACTATCCTCATGGTATAATAGTATCGTATGTGCAAATAATAGAACAACCATCATTATTTTTTCTATTACCATCATCACACTGTTCTTTATCCTCTCCTTTCGAATCTATAGTTCCATTACCACAATATTCTAACTGGCACGTAGCAGAGCATCCATCTCCTGATTCGTTAGCCCCATCATCGCAAGTTTCACCTTTTTCAGTTAAACCATTACCACAAGAAGGTAGCTTGCATATAATATTACAACCATTATTATTATCGTCATCTCCATCATCACATTGTTCTGATGGCTCCCTCTTTCCGTTGCCACAAATTGCAAATCTTGAACCAAAATTAGGTATTACATCTATTGGAGCCAATTCGTCATCAAAGGGAATAGGTAGTGGTAATCCGGGGCCATCTTCATCTGGTAAAAATGAATTTTCTGGTGGTTCTATAATAGGACTATTATCACGGCTTCTTCTATCGCTTCCTAAAGATGGAGAATTTGAAATTTTTTTTTCCTCTTTTTCATCTTGCTTTTGGACTTCTTCTGGCTTTTCTTCAGATATTTCTTCTTTTTTTTCTTCTACCGCTTCAGCATCACTTGCTGCCGGCTGTTCTTCTGATGTTTCTGAAGCATTATAGGAAGCAAAAAAGTCAGGTTTATCCCGTTTAACAGAAGAACTGCAAGAACCTATAAGCAATAAGGCTAAAAAGAACATAATTAAAGATTTTATATTACACATAAAGCAAACTCTCAAAAAGTTAAGCCAGGTAATAAAATATCTAAAAAATAAGAAATTAAACTGATTTTAATATAAAAGAAATTTTTATATTTATTATTTAATAGTTATTAAACAAAATGAACTTCTTTAGCATTCACTAAAAAGTCTTCGCCATTGTTATTAATAATCAGAGCACCACTGGTTTTTATGGCTATGGCTTTGCCAGTTATTTTTTTGCCCATGTGTTCAAAAGTAACATCTCTGCCCAAACTTATGCAATGTGTGACATACGCGTTAAAAATATCTTTTTCTTTGTCCTCTAAGTTAAATAAATAAGAATCTATTACTAACAAAA
Source organism: uncultured Myxococcales bacterium (assembly GCA_964493205.1). Lineage (GTDB taxonomy): Bacteria > Myxococcota > UBA727 > UBA727 > JABDBI01 > CAZBMJ01. The sequence continues at coordinate 104,612 of CAZBMJ010000001.1, read as the reverse complement.
CACTTGATAGCACATCAAAATAATCAACTTTAGCAATTTGTTCTAAAAATCCTGCATGTGCTACAGTTTGGGCTATTTGCTCATTAAAAGCTATATTGATACCAATACCAATTACAGCTGATTTTATACCAGACACTTCAAAAGTAGTTTCAGCTAAAATGCCACCTATTTTTCGGTATTCTCCAAAATATGCTAATTGCTTATTATTACTATCTTTTATAACAATGTCATTTGGCCACTTTATATAAGATGTTATTCCTAATGGTTTTAACGCTTCAATAATAGCAACAGCTGGCAACATACTCAAAATACTTAAATTCTGAGGAATGCTATGAGATCCAAGCAAAATAGATAAATAAATATTTCCCTTGGGTGAGATCCAAGTATTAGCTAATCGTCCTTTTCCTGATTTTTGTGTTCCAGCGACAAAAGCTATTCTACCTTGGGGATAATATTGGCTCATACTAGAGGCCAAATTATTGCTAGAATCAACTTCTTCAAAATAAAGTATTTGCTCAAACCATTGGTAATTTTTAGCTAAATCACTAATTTTATTGTTAATTTTCATAAATAATCATTTTTTTGGAATAAACTTGCGTTACCAAATGTTTATTTAGGCTTACTAACACCTTAGGAGCGGTTATGAAAAAAATTATAGGCATAGTATTTATTTTCACATGTTCTATCCTTACAGGTTTTGGCATAAATTACTATCAAACAATGGTGAAAAAATGCAAGGGATTTACTAAACAATGTCCAAATGAACCCGTTTGCCAAAAATTAATGTATGATAATTTTGACCAACAAGATGCCCTAAGCCTTTACACTAAGGCATTTAAGTTAAGTTTTGAACCAACCTTAGCAGAACACGACTTAGCCAATGTGTGCGAACATTGTGCTTCTCTAATGATAAACGGTTGTTCGGATTGGTTGGTAAGCAATCATACATTTCAGTGAGTATGGTATTGCTAAAATATACTAGTCCAGACAAAGTAGCTTAAATACTATTTTGATGGACTGGATATGAAATACTCTTTTAAGTGTGAAAAATTAGTTCGTGATCGTATGCCTGAAATTATCAAAGAACAAGGAGGTTTTCCTTGTGTAGAAACTCTTGATCGAAAATCTTCTATAATGGCCCTAAAAGAAAAACTCTGTGAAGAAGCCAAAGAAGTACTTGATGCTGATGACAGGCAACAAATAATTGAAGAATTAGCTGATCTTAGAGAAGTTATTGACGCCTTAGCTCAAAAATTATGTATTGACCATGAAGAAATAGATATAATAAAAAGACAAAAAAAACTTAAAAATGGTGGTTTTGAACGTAGCGTGTTTATGAAAAGCGTTGAAACAACAGAAGATTCAAGGGCAAGCCAGTATTTAAGCAAATACCCCTATGTTATAATGAGGTAAAATTATGGCGAAAAAGCCACTTATTTTAGTAACCAACGACGATGGTTATTTTTCTTTAGGTATTAAATCATTAGCAGAAGCTTTATCGTCTTTTGCTAAAGTTATTATTGTAGCGCCCTCTAGTGACCAAAGCGCTATAAGCCATGCAATTTCATTAAATAGGCCCCTAAGGCTTCACAAAGAAGAACCACTTGGTGAAGTGGAAGTATACAGTGTAGATGGCACCCCTACTGATTCGGTTTATATGGGTCTTCACCATGTGCTAAAAGATGAAAAACCTGATTTAGTGGTCTCTGGAATAAATCATGGCGCTAATTTAGGGTACGATGTGTTTTATTCCGGTACCGTATCAGCAGCCATGGAAGCTTCTATGTTTGGTATAACTTCTGTAGCCGTATCACTAGTTTCACGACATAGCTTTAATTTTGATAAGACTAAAGAATTTATAGCTGATTTTTGTCAGGCTTTACTTGCAAAACCTTGGCCTAAATCAACATTGTTTAATGTAAACATTCCTAAAAGAGTTACCCATGAAAATTATGCAATCACCCATCTAGGCCATCATGAATACACCACAGAAGTAAGTGAAAGAATCGATCCGAGGGGTATGTCATACTATTGGATTGGAGGCATTTGGAGTGGTTATCAAGATCTACCAGGTACTGACTGCAGAGCTATTGCTCAAGGTATGATTTCTGTTACTCCGCTAACACTAAACCTGACAAAAATTTCTTTATTAGACGAACTATCAAGATTAAAAACAAAAGCTAAATCCATAGCTCTTTACAAAGAAAGTATTTAGAGGAAAAACATTGAGTCAACCTACCAATTATTCATCAGAAAATTTAGATCCATGGAACATGGAAATAACAGACACGAAAATCCTTAGACGAATTTTTGAAAATGCTCAAAAACCCAAAAATAAGTTTATGATAGGCGTTGAATATGAATTGTTTGCAGTGTGTAGTAATGATTTATCCCCTCTACCTTTTGAAGGTAGCCTAAGTATTGCTACACTTTTTAAACACCTCATGCAAAAATCTTTTGAATATGGAGATGAGCTATCACCTATATATGATGACGGCAATTTAGTTGCTTTAGAGAATAAAGAAACTATTATAGCTTTAGAACCAGGTGGTCAGCTTGAAATAGCAGCTAAACCAAAAGATAGTCTAGTTCAATGCATAAAGATTTTTAACGATTTAATTTTGTTTATTAATCAATGCGCCAACGAACTAGGTATTAAACTTTTATCCTTAGGTTTTCAACCTTGGGCTAGCAAAGAAGAAATGGCTCGTGTAAAAAAAAGCCGCTATAGTATTATGAAAAACTATATGCCAAAAGTAGGAAGTATGGGCTTAGACATGATGTATAGAACCTGTGCCATACAAATAAATATTGATTATGAAAACGAAGCTGACATGGCAAAAAAAATGCGCATAGCAGCAATACTTTCCCCTATGTTTTCAGCCCTATTTTCTTCTTGTGCTTTTAATGAAAATAAGCTGGTAAATCAAGCTGTTTTTAGGGGCCATGTCTGGCAAAATACTGATAAAAACAGAACTGGTATACCAAAAGCCGTTTTTTCCCCCAATTTTTCCTATGATCATTGGATAGAATTTGTTCTTGATGTCCCAATGTATTTTATTAGGCGTAATGAGCAATATATTGACATGTCTGGTAAATCTTTTAGAGATTTTATTAACAATGGCTTTTTAGGTTTTAAAGCTTCAGCAAGAGACTTTATTGATCATATGTCAACTATATTTACAGAAGTTAGGCTTAAGCCATTTATTGAATTTAGAAGTATAGATTGCCTACCAGTAATTTATGTTAACGCCCTATCGGCATTAATTTGGTGTTTTTTCTATAACGATAAAATATTTAAACAATTAGAAAATAAATTTAATTTAGTTAGTTTTAATGATGTAGAAAAAATGCATAATGAAGTTATTATAAATGGCTGCAGGACTAAATTTTTAGAAAAAAGTTTATGGGACTGGTGGCAAGAGCTTATAGCATTAACTAAAAATTCTCCAGAAGAGTGCTACTTGGAACCATTAAATGCTCTTATTAGTAATAATATTACTGCCGCTGATTGGATTAAGACTCACTCTTTAAGTAATTCAGATAATAAAAGCTGGTTATTTAATTATTTTTCACCTTTATCAAAACCTTTCTTATAAATTTTATTTTATATAATATTTGCTATTATAATAATTATGACTAAAAAAGTTTTTTATATAGTAGTAATTTTATTACTAAGCGGATGTGTAACACTAAGCACTAAATTACAGCGCAGTGACATTGCTGGTGGCTACTATCGAGTTAAACCTCGTGATAGTCTTGCACAAATATCTAGTAAATATAATGTCAGTGCCGACGAAATTATTTTTGTAAATGGCTTAAAAAATTCAAGTATTAAACCTGGACAAATTATCTTTATCCCTCAAGCAGAACCAATAAAAGCTATATTATCTCGTAGTAAACCACAAAAAACTAAAAAAGAAGCAAAACCTATTGAAAAATGTTTATTATTTCCTGTAAAAAATGGTCAAATTATCAAAAATTTTTCTCGTACTAAAAAAGACCCTTACGATGGGATAGCCATAAAAGCTAAAATGGGCAGTCAAATAGCAGCCTCTCAAAATGGAAAAGTCTTATTTGTAGGTAACGATGGCACAAAATTTGGTCTTTTAGTTATTATTGAACATAAAAATTCTTTAATAACTGTTTATACTCACTTAAATACTGCGTTAGTTAAAACAGAACAAGTGGTAAAAAAAGGTCAAATAATTGGAACTGTGGGTAAGTCAGGCGGCATTCCAACACCAATGTTACATTTTCAAGTCAGAGTTGACCAAAAGCCACAAGACCCAAAAATATTCTTAAATTATGAATAAAACTCATTATTTAATGTTTATAGATCTGGGCAATAATAATTATGTTATAGATTAATGCTAATATCATATATAATAATATAAATTTAATTATAATTATCATTTTTTGGAATGCATATATGTTTAACAATGTTAACCAACCACGATAACTAAAATTAACGAGGTTAATATATATGATGTTTACTATTTCAAATTTATCTAAGAAGTGTTTTGGTATACTAATTGCAGCGCTTTTGTGTTCAGTTGGCAGTAATGCAGCTAATCAAAGCCAAAGTCAAATCCAAGATTATCTAGAACAAATGCCTAAAATAACAAAAATTATAAATTGCAATGCACCTACAGAATCAAGTAGACTTGTAAGCTGCGAACAAACTACTCATAAAGCATTCAAATGCACTGTAATAGAAACTACTACTACCAAACTTATAAATGGTAGAGTAAAAAATTGGCAAACTGGAACAGAAACAAAGAAAAAATATCCACTTAATAAAGTAACTTTCTGCGAACGTGAGCAACGATGGATAGAAGATAATGCTTATGCACAAAAAGCTGATAAAAATTTTTCTCAACAAGAAAGTAATTGCGATGTAATTGCAAGAGTAATGCAAACAGATGCAGCAGAAGAAATGAGAAACGTAAAAATAAAAGAAACTATTGTACTTGACCATACAGAAGAAGTAGAAGATGAATCAATTACTACAACTATAAGAGAATATGTAAAAACATGGGAAACTGGCGAAGCACAAAAACCAATTTCTTATGATAATTTAGTACAACAAAAAGCTTGCTTTAACTAATATTTCATAACTTCGCCATGGGTTAAAAGCTCATGGCTTATTACAATATTTTTAATTTTTTCTTGTTCTTGCATTGAAATATTTTTTGATTGCCATAATAAATTTATAAAAAACACTGTATCGTTCTTAGAATAATTATCTTGCACACTTATACCAAAGCTTGTTTCTGGTAGTAAAAAATACCAAATACTAGGCTTATGCGCACGAGAATTTATGTCTTGTAGTATATAATCAAGATTATCATGAGCGTTTATATATGATGTATTAAGAACTAAAATAAATATAAAAAAAATTTTCATGCGCGCCGCCAAAAAAACAAAACTTTCACTTTCTTTTTATGAGTGTTTTATTTTATATTAGGCATTAAAACTATTTTTAGGGGGATTTTTAATGAAAATAATTTTATTGTTTATGCTTATAAGTTGCATAAAAGTTTTTTCTTGGCAAAAAATTGATCTAAATACAGCAAATAAAGAACAGATCGCCCTACTTCCTGGCATAGGAAAATCAGCTGCAGAACAGATTATAGCTCAAAGGCAACAAAAAAAATTTAATAGTATTGAAGAGCTTACGAATATTAAAGGAATAAGCGAAAACAAAATAGAGCTTATTAAAAATCTTGTGACATTTTCTTCACCACCGAGCACACAAACTTTAAAAAAATATATAAAAAATAGTTCTAAGCAAGTATTAGAAATCCCTAATTTTATAGTGATCCCCCTGAAAGATTTAGAAGAAAAAGTACTAAATAATTTAAACCTACAAAAAAGCTTAGACGAAAATGCTTTTAAACGTTTAAGAAGCTCAGCAGCCTTACCAAATTTAACATTAATAGCCGACTTTGATAAAGAAAAATCATCCACACAAAAAAAAGATCCCGTACTAAAAAAAACTGATGGATATGGATTTGGTGTTAAAGCTAGTTTTGACTTAAATAAGTTAATATTTAATGAAGATGAAATAGCTCTGGCTAATTTAACACTAAAAAAACTTGAACAGCGATATGATTTAATAGAAAAAATTCATAAGCATTACTTTGCTTATACAAGCTTAATAGAACTAGCTAAAAAAGCAAAATCAACAGAAGAACTAAATAATATAAAAAATCAAATGACTACCAATCAAGCAATACTAGATAGCTATAGCAACTATGAATTTAGTAATTTCATAAAAATTAGGGAGTTAAAATAATGAAAATATCTATACTAATAATACATATTGTTTTCATAGCAGGCTGCAGCGAAATAGACGAAAGTATTTTTTTTGCACACGCACATACAAGCACTCAAAAGCCTAAAACATTGCAGCCAACACCTAAATTAATAAACTCCAATTTTGAAGAGGCTGTTACCTATTTACAAAGCCGCTTTATTCTTAACTTTGATAGACCAGTTAAATTAACACCTGAATCACAAATAAAAATTACCAATAAAAACAATAAAAAATTTATTTACAAAATAGATAATTTTTTACATACAAATAATAATAAAAATTTAGAAATTTTAGTGAATAATTTATTTGATAAAACCAATATTATCCCTACAGAAAATTTTTTATTAGAAATAGAAAATTTACAAACCATTGATGAGCAAGTAATAATTTTTAAGCCACTAGATATTAAACTAATTTCTCCAGACCCTCACTTAATAAGCCTTAGAAAACCCATTATTAAAATATCGTCTAACTCTGCTAGATTTAATTTAAGGTTTAACAACATAGTGACACTAGAGGTTAGTTTAATTGGGGAAAAAGGAAAAAATATTTTATTTAATCAATGTAGCTACGCTATTGGAGCTACGTGCGAAGTTCATATTAATAATTTAACACCAAATACTAATTATGAATTTATTATTACAGCTACAGATTATCAGTCTAATACTAAAATATTTAATGGAAATTTTAAAACAGCAGAAAATAGTGCATTAAAAATATCTGAAATAATGATAAATCCAAAAGTTTTAAAAGATGAAAAGCAAAATGAATATGAATTTATAAAAATAAAAAATATCTCCAATAAAGAATTATTTATAGATACTATAATTTTAGAAATTATAAACAAAAAAGATTACAAAAAAATAGATTATTTTACTGTAAATATAAACAAAGAAATTCCAGCAAATTCTGAAATTTTTATTACAGGAAAAAATTTTCACAAAGAAAATGATACTATATTTAAAACTGATCATGTGTCCTTAGGAATGAGTGATAAAGAATCAAAGATTATTAGTATTTTTAAAAATGAACGTGAATATTTTGATGAATATCATGGATTTTTATGGCCGCCAAAAAAAGGCGATAGCATTAAAAGAAAAGATTTAATGGGGATAGATGAAGAGGAAAATTACTGCTATTTGGCTTATTGAAAATTTTGTGGGAGTTTTTACATGGCTGGACATAATAAATGGTCGAAGATAAAACATAAAAAAGGCGCAGCTGACGCTAAAAAATCAAAAGTATGGACAAAAATAATTCGTGAAATTACACTGGCTGTAAAACTTTCAGGTGAGGACCCAGGATGCAATCCTAGACTTAGAAAAGCCTTAGACGACGCTAAATCATCAAATATGCCTAAAGACAATATTACTAGAGCTATAAGCAAAGGTCTTGGTGGCGGTGGCAATGATGTAGAAGAACTTGTGTATGAAGGCTACGCTCCAGGAGGTGTTGCCATAGTGGTTGAATGCATGACTGATAATCGCAATCGTACTCTAAGTGAAGTAAGAACTATTATTCAGAAAAAAGGTGGTAGCCTTGGTGCACCTGGTTCAGTTTTATTTTTGTTTAAGAAAAAAGGACAAATAATTTTTGATTCAGAATCTGCCACCCTACCAAATGAAGATAAAATATTAGAACTTGGCCTTGATCATGGGTTAGAAGACTTACAAAATGATGGCGAAATAATGAGTATTACTTGTGCTCCTGAAAATTATTTAACGCTTAAAGATGCTTTGATTACCGCGCAACTTAATCCCTCAAATAGTGAAATAACAATGATTCCAGATATTTTGGTTAAAGTAACTGCTGATAATGCTAAAAAAATATTTGAAATGATAGAAGGCTTAGAAGATAATGACGACGTTCAAAATGTTTATAGCAATATAGATTTTGATGAAAAAGAACTCATGGAAATTATGTAAGTGGCAGATGAAATTATTATTGGCATAGATCCTGGTTCTATAAATACTGGATTTGGAATTATAAAACTTAATGCAGACGGTAGTTTTTTCCATATTAGCCATGGAGTAATTTCATTAAAGCCTAAAAAAATATTGTCAGAACGCATAAAAGATCTGTCTCATGATTTATCTTTTTTGCTTGATAAATACAAACCTAATAAAGCAGTAGTAGAGGATTTATTTTTGTTTAAAAACCCTCGTTCTGCCATAATCTTAGCTCAAGCACGAGGAGCAGTTATGGCTATATTGGGCATACACAACATAGACGTTAGGTCTTTTACTCCTACCCAAGTAAAATCTTTAATTTCAGGACGAGGGAGAGCACAGAAATTTCAAGTTGCTCAAATTATATCTCTTGAATTAAAAATTAGTTTACCCAATAAAGAAGATGCTTCTGATGCTTTGTCTCTCGCCTTGGCTGAAGTTTTTTATAGAAAGAATATTTAGGATTTCGTAAACAGAAAGCTCAACGGTACCGCATGTAGTTTAGGCCCAAAAGGTACCACAGTATCACCAAGATATAAAACAATGCCACGTTGAAAATTAGAACCTGTCTCTTGTGCAAGGGTCATATTTCTTTTAAACATATTACAATATTAACCACCTAGTGGCTAAAAATCAACCATCAAATGGATGATTTTCATCAATTTATAAATTTATTAATATAAACAATGGGTTATAAAAAGAATATTTGATTAAAGCTATTTGTTTTAATAGTTGTAGAAAATTTACAGGCGATAAATTAATGAAATCATGCGTTGAATATATTTGGCTAGACGGCAAAAAACTAACTCCTAAACTTCGCAGCAAATGTCGAATACTTGATTTTGATACTACAAATAATATTACAATAAAGGATTTCCCTTACTGGTCTTTTGATGGTTCATCCACTTACCAAGCTAGTGGTAATAAATCTGATTTAGTGCTTATGCCCGTATCATTTTTTAAAGATCCTATTAGAGGTTTGGGCAATTTTTTGGTTCTTTGTGAAGTTGTTGATGATCAATATAACCCTATTGAATCAAATACTAGAGCACAACTAGCAAGTTTAAGTAAAGATTGTAAAAAATATGATTGCTATATTGGTTTTGAACAAGAATATACCCTATTTGAATTTGATAAAAGTAGACCGTTAGGTTGGCCCAAAGAAAGCTTACCCAAACCTCAGGGCGATTATTATTGCGGCATTGGTAGCAACAAAATGTTTGGAAGAGAGCTTGTAGAAGCTCATATGCAGGCTTGTTTAAAAGCTGATTTAATGATTTTTGGAACTAATGCAGAAGTCATGCCTTCAAGTTGGGAATTTCAGATCGGCTATAGAAATATTGAGAATGAAGATGCAAGCCCTATTAACGTTTGTGACCAATTATGGATAGCAAGATGGTTGCTAGTTCGTATAGCTGAAGATCTTAATATTCATGTGTCTTTTGATAATAAACCTATGGCAGGCGATTGGAATGGAGCGGGCAATCATACTAATTTTTCTACTATCCAAATGCGCAATAAAATTGGTGGCATGGAGTTTATAAATAAATTTATAGAAACACTAAAAACAAGGCATCCAGAGCATATAAAATACTACGGCCATGGTTTAGAAAAAAGGTTAACTGGCAAATATGAAACCTGTGATATTAATACCTTTAGAGCCGGCCCACGAGACCGAGGTGCTTCCATACGAATACCAGATATGGTTGAACGAGAAAAATGCGGTTATATAGAAGATAGAAGACCAGGGGCCAACTCTGACCCCTATTTAGTTTCATATAAATTATTAGAGACATTACTTAAAATTGATTAAGCTATTCTTGCTTTAAAATTTCTCTTAATCTTTCATAAGAAGAAATTATATAGCCATAATACATGTTTCTTTTATTTTTATAAGCAAGAACTCGATCACTTAGTAAAGTTTTTTGTTTTATATGTGCAGTACCCCATAACAATAACTTACTAAAATCTTGTTCACTAATATTACCATCTACTTGCATAAATGAATATACCAAATTTTGATAATGTGATGATGAATAAATCAATTGTATAAAATTTGCCTCATGTTCATTTAAATATTTAAAATTATTACATATTTGCTCAACAAGATTATTAACATTTTTATTATTCTGATTTAAAGAAATATTCTTAATATATAGATCAACCTCTGATAATTTAATATTAAAATAATTAATATCTTCATTATGTTTTTCATTAATCAATATATTTATAAACTCATCTAAAGCAAAAATATTATTGCAATAATTTTTTGAAATTTCTTTTATCATTTCAGTGTATTTTTCCTTATCTTTAGAAAAATTATCAATAAATTTTTTATTTTCTGTTTGTATTCTATTTATTTGTCTTTGACTTAAAAAATTGGCCACATATGCAAAATCCCCTAAAACAACTTTTTTAGTTGCAGAAGCTGCAGAAATAGCATCTTTAGCAATATTTTTAGTAGTATCGAAAAAATTTCTTACTTTATTATTATTTTCCTTTCTTTTTTGTACAGCCTTTGGCTTTTCTTTTTCAATATTTTGAACAGGACTTAATTCAGTTTTTTGTTGAATAACTACTGGTTTTTCATAATTTTCAATTGAATAAATAGATACACTTTTTTCTGCCTCTTTTAAGTTTAATGTTTTATCGTTTATTTTTTTGCGTATTTGATTTATTGATACTTTATTGCGTTCCAATTCGTCTTCTAATTTCTTTTTAAGCGCTACTACTTTAAAATCATTTTTTAACAGTGCTTTTTCTATAACCCTATTTCTGTTTTCTAACTCTAATAAGAGTTTTTCATAATTATTCTTTGATGCTAATTCTCTATTTTGCTGTTCTTTTTCCCAATTGTCCTTACTAGCTTTTAAAGATTTTTGATTATTTATAGCATTTATAGCAATTTTTTTTCTTTCAGCCCTATCTTCTTTAATTTTCATTCTTTTGATTTCTGCTTTTCTTATTTTTCTTTTTGACATTTCTTTTTTTTCTTCTGAAACTATTGATTCTTCTTTTTCAATATTTTGAACAGGACTCAATTCAGTTTTTTGTTTAATAGCTACTGGTTTCTCATTACTGTTAGGCAGAGAAACTACATCATTTTTCCCTACTTTTTCTTGCTTATCTTCATATTTTTTATCAAGTTTATACTGCAAAGCTCCAAACTGGCTATTTATTTGTGGTACAATAACTTTTTTTGATAAATATTTGTATTTAGATAAATCTGTAGATGGTTCTGCTTCTGGTTCTACCTCTGCTTCTCGGACTAATATTTCCCTTTTCGGCAAAACTTTATTAGAGGCTTTTGGTAAAAAAACTTTTGAATTCTCAGGAGGACTAGGCGTTGCTTCAAAAACTTCACGAAGCCCTACACCTGGACTTTCAGCAACAGAACCACCAGTTTGTTCTTGTTGGTTTTTCTTGTTTTTATTACTTTTAGTTGCATTCGGCTCTACTTCTTTTTTATTTTCTGCCTCTGCTTCTTGGACTAATATTTTCCCTTTCGTCAAAGCTTTCTTTGTTTTTTTTGTATTATTATGAAGAGGTATATCTGCAATAAAACCACCAGTTTGGTTTTGTGGGTTTTTGTTGTTTTTATTAGTTTTAGTTGTTTTTTGCTTGTCTTTATTATTTTTAGTTGCCTCTGGTTCTAGTTCTTTTTTATTTTCTGTTTTTTTATCTGGTTTTACTTTTGTTTTTTTCTTAGCTTGCGTTTTTTTATTATTTTTTTTATTTGACGCAAAACTTATATGAGAAGTTTTACCTAATAATTCTTCTAAATATTCATCGATAATCGCTTTATCTTGTTCTTTTAGCTCTTCTTGTTCTTTATTATTGATTAAAATCTTATTAGCGTAATTAATTTTGCTTAAAAAATTATTAAATTTATTTCTTATAATTTCTTCATTATTTTCATTTTTAATATTATCAATAAGTTCTTTATTTTCATTATATAAATAATAAACAAACAGTTTTTTTCTAAGAGATTGATTGTTTTTACCCGCTAAATAATTATCAAAAAATGGATTCTCATTGTTGTATTTTATATAAGCTTTAATATCTTTAAATTTCTCAACTATTTTATCAAAAATATTTTGCACTGCTAACTCATTAAAAATTGCTTTTTTTGATAAAGTTTCAAATAATAAGAGCCATTCATCAAATCGTAATTCAATATCTAATTTATTGCTTTTTGTAGAAAAATTATATTTATTTTCAGGAGATATATAAAATATTTTCAAATAAAACTCTCTTAAAAATTCATTAAAAATAAATACATCAATACCTATTAAATTTTTAGATTTTGACTTATATTTAATATCTACAATATTATTTAAATAAATAATTTCATTATCGAACATGTTTTTACTATTACTATTTAATAAAAAATTAGTCCTTTCTTTAATTAAATTAATAACATCTTGTTCCGTTGAATTATCGTTTATAAAATTAAATTTAATCGATTTAATAATTATCAATTTAACAATTTCATTAGCAAACAATCTATTTCTAATTTTTTTATAAAAATCTGTCATCTCATAATTATAATCAAAAATCTCAATGTTTTTAAATTCATTATAATCAAAATAAATATTATTAAATTTATTATAAATGCCAATTTGTTTATTATTTAAATTATTTTTTAATATTTCAGTTATATCAAAAATTTTTTTCTTAAAAGATTCATTGAAATTGCTTTTAATTTTTAAAATTTTATCAACAGTTAATATATCTTTATTTTTTTTATTAAAATCAATAATTATTTTATTATAATTATTAACAATTTCACTTTCAAACAGAAAATTATCATATTCTATTCGAGCAATATTATCACTCACTTCTTTATTGTAAAAATATTTTTTAGATAAAATTTCATACATACGTTTTTTATGTTGGTTGATTATATTATTTTTAATATTTTCAATCTTTTCAGCACTATAATCATTTACATTAAGATTGAGTTCATTTACTAATGAAGAAAATCCAAAATTATCATTATAAAAATCAACATAATTCTTAGATATAATATTTTCTGTAAAATAATTTAACATTGTATATTTTTTTTTATCATCGTATTTATAAGCAATATATCTAAAAAGAAAAAAATGATCTTTTTTATTAAAATTTTTAAAATCTTCTATATTTTTTATAAACTTAAATGCATTTTTTATAATATCAAAATCACTTTTATTAAATAAAAATAAACCACTTAATAATTTATTAATTTTCTCGATATTACTACAATTACTATGATTATTATCATCAAATAAAGTTTCTATAACAACTGAAGGAAAATATGGTTTATATATAAATTTTTCTTTATAAAGTAAAATCTTTACTTGCTGATCAAGAATAATCAACTTAAACCATATAGATGCTGGAAGTGTTATTCCTAAAGAAGGGCTAGTTATTTCTAAATCACAATTATTTTTAATAATTTTAAAAAATATCATATCCACTAAATGGTGATTAATCATGTTATTATTTTTATATACAACATCAATGCCATATGAATTATTAAGACTTAATTTATTTAATTCTTCTATTGATATTTTATCGTCAAAAGCCGTGTAAGCATTTTGAATTAATTCATTATTATTTTTACTAAATTTTAAGTATATTTCTTTTGCGTAAATTATAATTTCTTGTTCATTATTTTTTTCAATATTTTCTAAAATATCATCTACAATATTATATTCATGTGCCATATTTACTAAAAATAATAACAACCTAGTCATATATCTTTCATTATGAAGATCTTTTTTCACATATTTTTCATAAAAATTATCAATAACATCAACAATTTTAGATTTAATATAAACACTAAAATTATTATAGTTATTTAATACCTCATAATTTCTTTCAATATAGCAATCTTTATTAATTGGATTAAATTTCATAGCTGATAAATAATTAGCAGTAATAAACACTAAACAATATAAAAATATTTTGTTCATTTTCTTCTCTTAATTAAAATTTTACAAATTTCATATTAATATTCATTATTATTTTTTTGTAAAGCATATTGGGTAATAAAATGAAATTACGCGCTGACAGCGTTAATTAAGCAATTCTAATAGCTCTTGTTTAGCGGAAGAAAATAATCTATTTTTTGCTAAATCTAAAAATTCCACTTTGCCACTTGATACATCATAAATACAACCAACTATAGCTATATTATTTTGTTTGAGTAAGTTATTAAGCACAAAACTTTTATTTTTTATATCATGAATCGCCTGCAAAACATTAGATTTCACTACTTCATTGAGGTAAGCATCACTCTGGTTAATTAAAGGCTTATCAATAACTTTTTGAATATCATTAATTATACCGCCTAAATTATAGCATCCTGTTTTTTCCTCAATAGATTGGTTATTTTTTAAGCATTCAATTGCAGCAGCAACTGCCCCACATTTGGTATGGCCCATGACAACAATAAGTTTTGCTTTGGCAACCGCACAAGAAAATTCTAAGCTTCCTAATACTTTAGGACTTATCACATTGCCCGCCATACGAACACTAAAAGCATCACCTATGCCTAAATCAAAAATAAGTTCAACGGGCACTCTTGAATCGATACAACTTAAAACCACTGCCATAGGAAATTGACCTTCTTTAGTTCCTTGTATTTGGCGGTTAAGATCACGCTTAAGTTTTTGTCCTTTAATAACCCTATCATTCCCTTTTTTAATAATATCAAGCACTTCTAATGGAGTAAGATTTTTTTGTAGTTCATGGGTAATATGCTCTTCATATTGAATAAAATTTTCTATATCGTAAGAATCTTTAAAACCTATTAAACTTATTACTATGTCTCTTTTTTGAGATTCACTATCTTTAAAATCTTTTATTAAATCTAGAACATCAGCATCTATATAATCAGTCTCTGTTGCATCAATTACTAAATGACTACCATTAGTAATGCTATCAAGAGCTCTATTTAAAGATGCACGATTTAAAAAGCTTACCTGATTAGATAAAATCATACGCTTGCGCTCACCTGAGGGGTGATTTTCAGTACAGATTTTAACAGGCGTTTTTAAATTACTTTTCAAAATAAAAAATATGCTTGTTCCTAAGCCAATAAGTACACCCATTAATAAATCAGAAAACATAATAGCTAAAAAAGTTACTAAAAATGGTAAAAATTGGTTTAAACCTTCCTGCCATATTTGTTTTATAACCGATAAATTAGCAAGTTTAGCCCCTGTAACTATCAATATAGCTGCCAAACAAGAAAGTGGAATATAATTTAATACTTGAGGCAATAAAGTCACACAAAATAGCAAAAAAAAACCATGAAGAATAGCTGATAATTTACTTTGCGCTTTAGCATTAATATTAACAGAGCTACGAATAACTGCCGAAGTCACTGGCAAGCCACCTATAAAGCCTAAAACTAAATTTCCTATCCCCTGGGCTATTAACTCTCTATTAGCAGGAGACTTACGACCTTTTGGATCTATTTTATCAACAGCTTCTAAATTTAATAAAGTTTCCAAAGATGCAACTAACGCCAAAGTAAAACCTGCTATATAAACTTCTGGGTTATTCAAGTGAATAAAATTTGGTAAAATAAAAAAATTTTTTATATCATGTAGGCTGGTTACTAACGGCACTTGAACTAAGTGCCCTGCGTCAATAAACCACCACTTATTTATATAAGGCAAGCAAAAACCTAAAAAACTACCAAATAATACAACCAATAAAGCAGAAGGAATTTTAACTTTTTTAGAAAAAGTAAACTTATTCCAGGCCACTATAAAAGCTAAAGAAGACATACCTACTATTAAGCAACCGGTATGAAAAAAAGAAAACATTTTAACAATTTCACTAAAAGTATTTTCATGATCAAGTTGCCAAAAAGACATGTCGCCTTCATAATCTAAATCTAAACCAACTAAATGGGGCAACTGTTTTAATACTATAATTACACCAACAGAAAAAAGTAGGCCTTTAATGACGCTGTTTGGGAAAAAAGCTGCAATAAAACCAATTTTAAATAAGCCCATTATTATTTGGATTAATCCTGCAATAATTAAAGCTATTAAAAATGCTTCAAACGATCCTAGAACAAGAATTTGTGTAACAATAATAGAAGCAAGAGCTGCAGAAGGGCCACTGACACTTACATGAGAACCACTTAGAAACCCTACAACTATACCTCCTACAACGCCTGATAAAATACCTGAAACTAAAGAAGCATTAGAAGCAAGAGCAATACCTAGGCACAAGGGCAATGCGACTAAAAATACTGTTATGCTAGAAGATATATCGTAAAACCATCTTGATTTAATCATACTTTACCTAAATGTTTCGTAAACAAATTTTCTATCTTTGTTGGCTAAATCTAGATCAAAAAACTCTGGGTGCTTTTCTGATAACTCTTTTAAGGTTTTTCTTAATCCTAAAGCTTCTACGGCACCTTGTAAATTTTTTACGTTGGGCAAAATACGATCTTCACACTGAGAATTAGGATTTAGTTGTAAGCAAAAATCCTGTGTAGGCTCTTCGCAACTATTTTTATAAGGGTTGGCTATTTTAGTTATATATGAATCACGATCAAAATGATGAGTAAGAACAGAACCAGAAAATTTTATTTTTGGCCAAATAATGTCTCTTAAAAATAATTCATCATCGCCGTATTCAAATCTATAAGGGTAATTTTTTACCGAGTCATAAAAATCACTAAAATCACCCTTTTCGCTATGAGTCCCCCCCCAAATACTTGCCGTTAAAGGACCTATACAAATGGGTATGGTATGCATTCTATGATATTTTTTATGGCTATTGATCCAATCGGCAACTGTGTACATTTCACCAGCAGTTAAAATACTGTCTGCATCTCTAAGTAGATATCTAATTTTTTCGCCTTCTAACATGGCTTCTTGAGTAATCATAAATCGCCAAAAAGTAGCATCTTTCTTAGCCTCAGATAATTTATTATCAACAAATGCTATTTCGCATCCTAAATCTAATAATTTATCTATTTTTTTCTGCTCTAAGCCGCCTCCAATCACCCCTAATTCTTTTAAAAATTTAGGATTTCGTTTGGGAACATAAACTCTAACAGTAAACGTTTCATAACCCCAAATTTTATCTTTTATATTATTAATATTTTTAATATAAGCAAAACTATCTATATATTGCAGCAAAGCATTATAATAAAACTCATTGGTTCCAAATAAACTTATAGCTATGACTCGAGCTTCATTAGGTGATTTCCAGTATTTTTTTTGAGTAGAAATAGGTTTATCACTAGTTATATTTTTGTATTTATATTGCCAAACATCAATATCAGGACAATTTTTGCCGCAATCAGAACTAAGCCTAGAAGTTCTAATTAAAGAATGCTCATAAGCTTGTTTTGTTCTTTTAGAAGAAAAAGGGAGCCATAAGGACAATAAATTATTATTTTTTTTGATTTGTTTATTATAATTAGTGCAAGAAAAAAACTGTAAAAGCAATAATAAATATAATAATTTAATTTTTAACATAAAAATCCTAAATATAAATAATAAAAATAATTTTTAAATAACTATTTTATTACCATAGTAGAATCAAGACATTTTTGGGGAAAAACAAAAAAATTTTTTATAAAGTTCTTGGTATATTTAAAAAGAAATTTTGAGTTAAGCGACCGTTTTCTACATTTTGCCCAAAGCCGTTACTCAACTTATGAAATAAGTTACCTCTCATTAAAACAGCGCGATTATATTTAAACTCCACTTCTTCTACTAAATCCCATAAAGTTGCATCATTTTTTTCCATATCGTTAACAATTATTTTCATAATTTCTTGAGTATCCAAACGCTGCCAATCAGGATTAAGATTAGGATCTCTTTTAATATTATAAAAATTAGTAAGACCAGAAGCTTTATGCTTTAAAAAGCTTGTACCTACCTGTTTATTTTGGCCAGGCTGAGCTAAATAAATTATCGCAGCAATATCATATTTATCAATATGAATACCATGTCCTTCTTTGTAATATTCATCCGCAGTAGATAATCGAAAAAATCCTGAATAGCTTGCTCTTTGAGTATCATATTTTATAATACTTTTAATTTTCTCTTCAGCTTCACTATTATTAAACATTAACGAGCTATCAATACCTGGATATTTTGGATGCTTTTTAGAAAAATCAGCTTCTAAAGCTTGAGCTCTAATTAAATCAGGATTCTCATAAAAATTATCTATTACTATATACCCCTTCATGCTCAAACCTCCACGCATAGCTATAAAAAGCTACTAAAATTAACTGCAAAATTCCCGTTAAGATTAATATATGAGAAAGCTCATAGTTGGATTTAATAAAATCACCAAAAATTCCACCAATCAGCATACCCAATGGTAATGCACCAAGAGCAAAAAAATCTCTTGCCCCAAAAGTAGCACCTTGAATAGAGAACGGCACACTAGACTGCCATATAATATTATTACAAACAGCTATATAAGAAGAAGTAATACAACCAAATAACAAACCCACAGAATAGACCCAAAAATTTGGGTATGAAGCCATAAATATTTCACTTAAGCCATTCATAAAAACATATAGCAAAAGAGCTTGATATTTTTTTTGTGTAAGGCTTTTTATATGAGCGCTCGTTAAACTTGCAAAAATCATTCCCAAACTGCCAATACTTAATGCATAACCCAAAGCTTGTTCATCGCTAAAAGCTAATAATATGGGAGTATAAACAACAGAATAAATACCAGATAAAAAATTAAGAAATATAAAAAAAATGCATATATTAAATAAATTTTTATCGCTCAATATATATTTTAATCCGGCATTATTAATAAAATTGCTGTTAGATAATTTTCCAATATTAACACTAGGTATATTCACAAAAATTAAACTAATTAAAGCTATTATTAAACTAATAATGCTAACAGCTATAATATATTTTAATTCCAACATATTATATAAATATCCACCTAAAGCTGGCGCTACTAAACGCTGCAAAGCTTTTTTAAATTGCATCCACCCAAGTATCATATGAAGTTTATCTTTATTAAAAAATAGCGACACCAAAGTTTGATTGGTTAAGCCCTGATAACTTATGCTTAATTGTACAAAAAAAACTACCAAGAAAATAAAATAGTTATTAAAATAAAGAAAGAGTACTGATAAAATACAAATACTATCGGCTATTACTAAATTAAGCTTTTTATTAAGCTTATCTATTAATAATCCACAAAAAGGTGCTACTAAAAAAACTGGCAAAGATGTGGCTATATAAACCCAAGCAAGATCTAAAATACTTTTGGAATTACCATAAGAGCTCATCATAAGGGCAAATATAAGTATAGTTACACTAATAGAAGATATAGTTTGTGAAACACCTAAAATAATCAATGATTTTTTCATTCTTTAACCAAAAGGATGCGGCAATAAGTTTAACTCAGCCTCAGTGAATCCGTGTTCAAAAAAGTTTTTTAAGTGCGGATAATATGCATTATTTTCTTTGCTAAAAGCTTCTATATTTATGCATCTAGCGCAATACCAACCTGATTCTTTAGCTTTTTTAGTACTTAAATCCACAAAAAATATATTTTTATTTATTTGATTTTCAGAAATAAAACTTAGTTGTGCATCAACTTTTTTCTCATAAAATTCTATAAATATTTCAGAGTTAAAATAAGCATACATAACATGTTCTAAACTATTTTTAGGGATAGCGTTAAATCTCACACGTTTATTTAGCATGGTAATTTGCAAAGCAATTGCTTCATTAATAGCAGCAAGTATCGTAATAATATTAATGACTCCTGATTTAGAGCCAATAGTTAACCCAGTATCGTTTATATGACACAGCATAGCTAAAACAGTCTGATTAATTACAAATAGCCTTAACTTAAAATTATTATAATATAAAAATTTTGTAATATGGTCAGGCAAATCGTTTGTAAGCAATTTTTGAATTTTAAGGTTTTTAATTCGCCAACTGGCCATTAAATCGCTTCTTTCCTGAACCTCTAATAAAGCTGATAATTCTGCTTGTTCTTGATTAGTATAAGCTGACAAACCAGTAGCACTGGGGCTAAAAAAAGTTGTTTCTAAATTAATAGGCTTAAAAGGCAAAAATGCAGCTAAGGCAGGTATTAGAATTTCTTTTTTATCAAGTGCTTCATAACCTTTAACATAGGAGATAACTTCATCATCTTGAATTTCTGGATATTTTGAACAATTTTTGTATGGTCTAAGAGTATTAGGGTGAACAAAAGCCAAAGATTTTTTAACGAGCTCTTTTATAGAATAACGATAAATTTCTTTTTCATGAACACTTACTTCTGCACAATACCTCTCAATAAATTCGCCTAAAGCCTTTATTTTAGCTTCTTCTTCGTTAAAAGAAAAACCATTACCCACTAAATATCCTGCAGGTATGTTATAATTGCCTAAAAATTTAGGTGATTTAGCTGCTAAGTATGCAATATAAAAACTTGACTCTTCATGAAAAAATTTTTTAGTAATAACATTATCAGTGCCTATGCCTCCAAACATCTCACTCATAAACATCACCGCAAGCGATGCAATTACTACAAGCAATAACTTTGTGAGATGCAACACTTAGTTCTTGTGCATTCCAGGTAAGCTCTTTATTGAAACTGGCAAGTTGACCCACATTGGCTAAAAAATTAATAGCCTCTTTTATGACGATTAAACTAACATAGGCAAGTTCATAGCTAATAGCGCAGGTTTTACGAGCTGGAAAACCATTATTATAACGCTCCATAATACTTTTAGCATTTGGTATATTTTTCGCCTTATAAAAAGATTTACACAAAGGACACGCTGATTTATGAGGAAAATAAAATGGCCCCACAGCCCTACTATTAGCTCGTAATACTGGTATATTTGTTGCTTTTGCAGCGTTAATAACATATCTCGTAACTTGCCATATGGGCTCATCTATGGTGGATATGATCAAATCAAATTTATTATCTTTAATAATCTTTAGTATATCATCAGTAGTGTTAATTCTGCATGCTAAAGCGCGGATATTTATACCATGCTTATGAGCATATACAGCTGCCGCCTCAACTTTGAGGTTTCCTACATCTTCATCAGAATACAAAGTCTGTCTGGATAAATTACTTTCTTCAACGCTATCATCATCAAGAACAGTAATATTTTTAATTCCATTGGCAACTAAATGTTCAAAAATATAACTACCAAGACCGCCTACTCCTAATAATAAAACAGAACTGTTTTGTAAGCTTTCTAATTGAGAATTTTCTAAATAAGCTTCTAGCCTTCTATATTTTGCCAAAACATGGTTTTCTGACTTAAAAGATAAAATTTTATGTTCAAGCAATTTTTGAATTAAATTATCAATAATATTTTGAGGCTTTTCCAGTAAAAAACTTAGATCTTCTTTTTTAAAACCACTTACTAAAAGATTAGCAAAAATTTCATGTTTATATGGTTCGATACTTAGTTTTGCAGATTTTGCATGCTTTTTAAATAATATTATTTTGTTTTCATCAAGAGGCACTATTTGTACTTTTGGTGCTAAGACTAATAAGCTCATGCATTACACTCAAGCTCATTAAAAAATTGTTTACCAAATGGGGTAAATTTTGCATTTTTTGAAACAATATCAAAAGCTAAATCTTGCTGCGCACATATTTTTTGTAACTGCTTTTGTGCTACTGAGCTATGGGCTTTACTGATGGCCATATAAAATTTTTTAAGCCTAGATAAAACATATAACTGATGAAATAAGCCAAACATCGGCCTTAAGTCTTGCCTTAACGGGCTACTATAGCGCTCGTCTTTAGTATTTAAAATCAATCTATCTTTGACCATAATAGTATTAAGCACTGTATGTCCTGCTTCATGAACAATTTCTTCAGCTAGGCGTATTGGATTATCTTTTACTAATCGATACTTCATAAAAATAGAGCCATGATTTTGAAAATCAGTAAAGCCTATAATAGTCTTACCTTCAAAAAAACAAATATTGCTTACAAAATTTTCTGTCTCTTGCATAATAGAAGGATAATAATCACATAAAAGCCTTATTGATTCATTGAATAAATCTAGATCAGCATCAACAATACTAAAAGAAATTTCTCCAGTTCCTGCCTCAGAAGCTGCTCTTTGAGCTCGTGCTAGACGATTACTCGTAAAAATTTTATTTAAATAATTAATGCTTATAAAAAAACCAAAATTATTTTTGTTATTTTGCATAGTTTTAAAGCTATCTAAAACACTTTTTAAGATATTTTCTAGAGGAGTTTTTTCTTGGCTTTTAATCCAAAAAAATATATCTGAATGCAATAACAAACTTCTATTGCCAATTTTTTTGTTAAACATAAATTCTATTTGGTTTTTTAATTCTATTTCAGAATCTAATAGTCTAGAAAGTAAAATTTTCTTAACTCTTAATGCCAAATTATCCATAAAAAATAAAGAATTTGTAAGGGTTAAATCTTTATGAAATATTTTTTGATCTTGCATATATGCACCTTAATAAAAATGGGTAGACCTGCGCCTACCCTAGAAAATAACACTAACCTTCGTACTCTCTTTGTAAAAGAACATCAAACTCAGGTAGTTCTGCCTCTTCTACAATATCAAGTTCTAAATCAGCTATTATTTCTTCTTTCATTTAACCCTCCCCTTAGCTATTTAACTAGTATAGCTATACTGAGGATTTTTTGGATTAAGAATAAAAGTATTTCTATTTGCCTATAAATAAAGCTTGGCGCTTTTGTAAAAAAGCATTAATACCTTCTTTTCTGTCTTGGCTCAATAAAATGGATTTATAAGCATTGCGCTCTAATTCTAAACCCTCTTTTAAACTTATGTCTAGCCCATTAATAACAGCATTTTTAGCTGCTGCCAAACTTAGTGGCCCATTATTACTAATTTTGTGAGCTAACTCATATGCAAAGAGCAATAATTGTTCTTTTGGTACTAAATAATTAACCAAAGAGATATCAAAAGCTTCTTGGCCTGAAATTTTTTTAGCACATAAAATCATATCTAAAGCCCTAGAAACGCCTATTAATCGGGATAATCTTTGCGTACCACCTGCTCCTGGAATAATGCCTAAACTTGTTTCTGTAAGCCCTAATAAAACTTGCTCGTGGGTAATTCTTAAGTCACAAGCGAGTGCAAGTTCTAAACCCCCTCCAAATGCATCAGCATTAATAAGAGCAATGGTTGGAATGGGTAAGTTTGCCAATAAATTAAAGGTGCTGCCAATCAAGTTTAAAAAATCTAATGTTTCAACACTCGACATACTTGAGCGTTCTTTTAAATCTGCTCCAGAACAAAAAGCTTTATCGCCGCTACCAGTAATAATTAAACATCGTGTGTCACTTAATTTAATGCTAGAAATAATAGCTTGTAACTCTAAAAGCAGCATTGTTGATAGGGCATTTCTTACTTCAGGGCGCTTAAGAGTAATAAGTAAAATATGATCTTTTTTATCAACAGTAATAAATTTTTGCATTTTATATTAAACCAGCAGTAGAAAAGGTTATAAAATTCATATTTTTTAAGAGCACAAGTAAAACAACAAACCCAAAGAATACTAAGCCCAATAATAAAGCAAATTTATTCCCTACAGCCTGATAGCCAAAAGATTTTTTATGAGTATATCGCAAATGCCAGACTATTAATATTGGTATAATACCTAAAATAATTGATACTAAGGCCCCAGCATATTCTAAAAGAGTTATAAAACCTTTTTCAAAAAACAAAATAAATAAAACTGGAGGTAAAAAAGTTAAAATAAAAGCAAATAAACGACCTTGATGATTTTTAGCTTTTACGCCGTCTTTCAAAAAGTCAAATAGCCCTTGTGCCACTCCTAAAAAAGAAGTGACAATAGTAAACAACGAAAAAACTCTGATAATAATTATTAAAAAATCATTATTGTTATGCTTTTGCAGAACTTGAGATAAAGACATATCGTAACTAAAAGCATAGGCCAAACCAAAATTTCCCGAAATAGGCACAATACTTAAGATTAAAGCTTCCCAAATTATATAAATAGCTAATGGTATTAAACTGCCAAAGAATAAGCACTGTTTAATCTTTTTGACATCTCTTTCTAAATAATCCACCAAGGTAGGAATGGTAGAGTGAAAACCAAAACTGGTAATTACCACCGAAAAAGATAATAAAGAAAAAGACCAATCAGTATGTAATAATTTACCAGAACCAGCCTGAGGATAAAGCATAATAATAATAATTAGGTATGCTAATAACATAGCAATCATTAAGTAACGATTTAAGTGATCAACTACTGATAAACCAAAATAAATAAATGGTGAAAAAAATATAAGCATAGGTAACATTTTAAACCATGAAGGAACTTCTACGCCCACAAAACCAGTCATAGCATCGATAAAAATGGCACCACTTCCGCTTAAGTAAGCTGCAATCAAGGCATAAAAAAACAATAAAAAAGATACCCACGTAACGCCTAAGCCAATAGGTCCTAAAGTATTTTTGGCCATACTAATAAAACTAGCCGATTGGCCAAAATGCAAAGTGGCTTCTAAAATAAGTGTGGCAGTCCAATACATAAATAACCAGCAGCCTAACAATATAACCAATGTGCCTAAAAAGCCAAATAAACCAGTGGTAATAGGCATAGCAAGCATTGCAGCGCCAATAGTAGTACCGGCGACTAATAAAATTCCGCCTATTAATTTAGAGTCCAGTTCATTTAACATTTAATAATCCTTATTAACATTTTGCTTTATTGGTTTAGAGAATATAAAGATAAAATCATCACTTGCAAAAGAGGTCTTCATGAAATTTAGTCTTAATAACCCAAAAACCTTAAAAAAAACTGATTTAAGCGTGGTTTTAGTCAATAAAAAAGCTTTAAAAAGCAAAAAACATGAATTTGATATATACGATAATGCAGAAACCATAAACAAATGGTGCTCTTCAAACTTATTTGAGCATGCTAAACGTGAAAGTTTTCTCGCGGATCTTAATCAAACATTTGTAAGCAATATTTTTAATGAAGAAACAAATACGAGCATCGCACTGATTGGTTTAGGAGATGCTTATAAACAATCAGTGGATCATTTTAGGCAAGCTGGTGCCCATGCATATAAACTAGCCAACAAAAAACAAATTAAAAGCTTACAAATACTACTACCAAAAAATACTGAAGTTCCTTTATTTGATGCCATTCAAGCCATAACTGAAGGTATTATTTTAGCCTCATATACTTTTAAAAAATATCATTCGAAAGATATGGATAAACATACTATCCATGTTGAAACAGTAGATCTCATAATTCATGAAACTCCCACCGATGCGTTAAAAAAAGCCTTAATTTCAGGACAAAATATTGCTAGTAGCGTTATTTTGGCAAGAGATTTAATCAACGAGCCTCCCATATTTGCTAATCCTGTGCAATTAGCCAAAGAAGCACAAAAAGTTGCAAAAGAAACTGGCTTAAGCATAGAAATACTCGATGAAAAAGCTTTGCAAAAAGAAAAAATGAACTTGATGCTTGCTGTAGCCAGTGCTGCATCAGAATTCGCGCCACCCCGACTTATAAAGCTTATTTATAAACCTAAAAAAGCTAGTAAAAAAACTGTAGTTTTAATTGGCAAAGGTGTAACTTTTGATTCAGGCGGCCTCGATATAAAACCAGCTGATGGCATGCTTGATATGAAAGTTGATATGTCAGGCTCTGCAGCTGTGCTAGGTGTGATGAAAACTATAGCCAGCCTTAATCTTAACTTTAATATTATTGGCTACATGGTTTGTGTAGAAAATGGCGTTGATGCAAAAGCTTATCATCCAGGAGATATTTTTATCGCTAGAAATGGCTTAAGCATTGAAATAAGCAATACAGACGCCGAAGGTCGTTTAATATTAGCTGATGCTATCACCTATGCTATAGACAATGATAAACCCGATGTAATTATTGATATTGCGACTCTTACAGGCGCATGTATGGTGGCGCTAGGTACCAAATGTGCAGGCCTTTTTAGTAACGACGATGAACTCGCTAATAGTTTATTAAGCCTAGATAAAAAAACTGGAGAGCAATTTTGGCGACTGCCTCTAAACCAAGATCTGCTTGAAGGCTTAAAAACTCCCAATGCTGACTTTAAAAATTGTGGAGATAGATGGGGCGGAAGCATCACTGCAGCATTATTTTTACAACAATTTATAACCAACGATACCAAATGGGCTCATTTAGACATTGCAGGCCCAGCAACCAATTCTAAAGCACATCCATACTTGGGTACTGGTGGCACAGGCTTTGCCATTAGAACTTTAGTTGAATATTTACTGAGTATGTAAAGCTAAATATGTTTGCTATGGTGTGCTCCATAGGAGTCAACCCAAGAGTTCCACGTCGCCCAGAGAGCCCTTCTAAAGAAGAGCTCTTCACATAAGCGTCTTTGCGAATCTTGAGCATAGCGAAAGATGTGGCAATCTAGGCATTATGAAGATGGACTGCCTCGTTGCTATGCTCCTGGTGTTTTGCAAGATAGTTGTCACTCTTTTTTATAAATTTACAAATTATAAAGTTCAATTAAACCTTTATTAACTTCATCATTTTTATCTAATTCATTATTAAAAATATCACTAATTAAATATTTAACAGTATATTTAGAATAATCTTCAATTAATTTTGCCATGGTTTGTTGATAAATATGATAGGAATAAGCATCCTTAATAAATTGTATAAATTCCTCATCTGCTGATGAAGTAAAATTTTTAGTTAACTTATATTTTGTAACTTTTCTACCTGGAAGATGGATGTTAGTTTCAGTCCCATCTTCTAGACAATCTTTCTTATATTTATCTTTAAATGGTTTATAAAAAGCCTTTTCCCCTGTAAGGCCTTCTTTTTCTTCTTCTTCAGTATATTGAGAATTGGCAATAATAGAACGACAAAATCCACTTATTACATTGTCTTTTTTATCAAAGTATTGTTGCCAAACGTTATTATCTAGTTCTTGCACTAAAGGCATAGGTAATCCAGTACGATATTTGCCCCCCCCCGCCATAAGATTCTTATCTTGATCAACAGTACCTGAAACATCATTCCACTTTTGGTTAATTTTCAAAGCAATTTCATAAAGTTTCTCTGTTGGAATAAGTTTAAAAAATTCAGCAAAATTTTTGATATCTTTACATTTATCCTCTTTAGGTAAAAATTCACTGCAAACTTTTTTATTCCACTTAACCAAAAGGTCTGGAGATATTATTTCTGGATTAATATATTCTAGATCATGAAAAGGAACGCCTTGCAAATCGCTATAACCACCTCTAAGTGACATTTCTAATTTATTTTCTAATAATGATCTAGCTAAAAGCTGTGTATCTGAACTTTCATATCCTCGAGTGCGCATCGAACTTATATCAATAACTACAAGTTTATTATCTTTAGTAAGCAAAAAATTGTTTGGTTTAACATCGTTATTTCTAATCCCAAGTTTTTTCTGCACTGCAACAAGGTTTTTAAAACTTGTAATAGCAGTTTTTAGTTGCTCTTCACTAAGTTTTTCGCCACGTTTGTTCATATCTTCTAGAGTTTTTTGTCCAACTTCCATGAGCATACAAGGCTGATTGCCATATGTAAAAGTCCCAAAAACTTTGGCCACTGCCCCAGTGGACTGCAATTTTTCTAAATCTTCGTACTCTGCTGCATTTATTTTTAAGGCATAATCTTCGCCATTGTACTTAACTCTATAAACACTGCCCTCCCCACCTTTGCCCAAAAGATTTTCTGGTTTTTTAAAATCATCAAAAAGTTCTGTTAGCTTAGCTTCATCAATAACTTTTTTATCTGGCTTTGAAACATCTTTATCAATGCTAAACACCACTGTGTTTTTCTCAGTTTTTTGTGCTACTAAAAGTTTGCCCCACATAGACGGCCTAGCTGAAGTAATAAAATCTTTACCGACAAAGGGATTCTCTAAAAACTGTTTAGTAAATGGATGTGATTCAGGCAAAGCAATATGAGATAGCTTAGAAAAATCATCATAAGAAATAGTCTCTAGACTAGAACTTTCCACTAACGTCCCATCTTTTTTTATAAATGTAGGTTTGGTAACGGCTTCTTTTATTTCATAACTAGTTTTTCCAGCTTGTTTACTAACTTTGAAATATTTATTCTCACCTAATATCTCTATTTTGTTAGCTTCTTCTTTAGCTTTCTTTTCTGCTTCTTTTTTAGCTTTCTCTTCTGCCTCTTTTTTAGCGTCTTCTTGTTCTTTAGCTTTAAAATATTGTAAACAAGTTCCATTATAATATTGGCATCTTGGCTTTTGTGCATCACAAGCAGTCGGTTCTTTTATAGTATGACAAGCATCTACACAGTTATTTTGATAAAGTTCGCATTTACCATCTGAACTACAGTTAAGTTCAGTCTTAGAACGCTCGCTACATTTTTTTAGTGTTTCATCGTTATTTGAGCCAGAAGAATCTGTACTTCCTGTGGCGCCAGATTGCTTTCTTTCCACAGATTTTCCAACATCAACACAAGAAGATATAAAAAATAACAACACAATAATAAAATAAATTTTAAAAATATTTTTCATACTATTTATTTAACATTTTTAAAACACATATCAATAGATTAAAAAAAAATAAGCCAATAGGTTAAATGGTTATAAATTTACTTTATTTAACGATTGGTTAGCCTTTTTAACTGTTGCTCATAGCTAAATTAAGCATATAAAGTAGATCAAAAATCTTACATACCTAAGCATTGCTAATTAAGCAGATAAATAATAGTTAGCAACAGCAAACCGCCTTACTTTAAGTTAACTACAGCTATTTATATCTAAATCATTATTATCATAAGTCTCTAAGTTGATGTAATTATTGATATTGCGACTCTTACAGGGGCTTGTATGGTGGCACAGGCTTTGCCATTAGAACTTTAGTTGAATATTTACTGAGTATGTAAAAAGGATTTTAGATAATTTGGGCCGGTACAAAAGAGGCCCAAAATTAATTTTCGTAAAGCTATCAGATGATAAAAAAACGATTATTCACAAAACCCAGCGTCCTTTTTCTTTAACAACATCGTGCATAACATCTGGCGCTAAATCAATTTCCCCTGGCCAAGTTAATACACCATATTCAAGATGGACCATATTAAATATATCTTTATTTTTAAGCGCAGCAAAAACTCCTGCATGATCACTCATTATTAATTTAATCATTTCAACAAAACCATGTGTACCATCATTAAACTCAACTTCAAGTTCATAATTTGGTAGTGGTTTTACTTTAATTAACCGCCAAGGAGCGTTACACACTATTCTAGGGGTGATATTTTCTTTGGCGATTGATTTTATTCGCATAATTTCCAATCCTCAAGTAACTCAGCACGATACTGAAAAGCCCACTCCAACACTAAAGCTAATGCTCGACGAGGCATAGAGCCACGAATAACTTCAAGAGTGTGGATATCGATCAGCACCTCATATTCCGCGTATAGCGCATGAAGGTGAGGTGGAGCATGATCACCCCAAAACATTTGAATCAGTATTCCATAAAATGCACTAATCGTTGGCATTAACTTATTTTCCTGCATTATTTAAATTCATATCAATATAATATACTAATAATAGCAACAAAAATCACTGGCTAGCACCATGCTAGTCACTGCAGGTAAATTTACAAATTATAAAGTTCAATTAAACCTTTATTAACTTCATCATTTTTATCTAATTCATTATTAAAAATATCATCAACTAAATATTCAACAGTATACTGAGGGTATTTTTCGGCTAAAACACCCATAACATCATTATAATTATTACTATCAAGAGTTTTCTTTTTAAATTTATGATGTATATTTTTCTCATTTTCTTGTTTAATTTCTTCATTTTTTTGTTGAGCTAGCTCTTCACGTTTTTCTGGTGGAATAAGGTCAAAAAAATCTTTAGGAGTTTTTATAGCATCACAGTTGACTTTGGAAAGAAGTATTTCAACACATACTTTTTTGCTCCAATGAGCAATAACATAAGGAGCAACAAAATATACTCCTTTTGTTTTTTGGTCAGGATTTAATAGACTTTCTGTAGTTATAAATTTATTAGCACTAGCTAAAGAAATT
The DNA here is from genome assembly GCA_964493205.1 of uncultured Myxococcales bacterium. GTDB lineage: Bacteria > Myxococcota > UBA727 > UBA727 > JABDBI01 > CAZBMJ01. Next base: position 74,259 of record CAZBMJ010000001.1, on the reverse strand, counting down.
CCTTTTTTATTTTCAAGTAAAGAAATGGCAAATTTTTTCCCTTCAGTACCAGTATAGCCAGTAGTTTCAGCTGATGAAGAAATGTCAATCACCACTAGCTTATTATCGTTAGTGAGTAAAAGATTATCAGGTTTAATATCCTTATTTTCTATGCCAATTTTTTTTTCTTCGCCAATAAGCTTCGTAAAACTAGCAATAGCAGTAGTGAGCTGGTCGTTAGTAAGTTTTTCACCATTTTTATTCATATCTGCTAAACTTTTTTGCCCAATTTCCATCAGCATACAAGGCTTATTGTCATAACTAAAAGTTCCAAAAACTTTAGCTACAGCACCAGTAGATTGCAATACTTCTAATTCTTCATATTCGTAAGTACCTATTTTTAAAGCGTAATCTTGGCCTTTATAATTCACTTTATAAACACTACCCATTCCCCCTTTGCCCAAAAGATTTTCCTCTCTTTTAAAATCACCAAAAAGCTCTTTCATCTTAGTTTCATCAAGAATTTTATCTTCAGCCCCTTCTGACTCTAGCTTTAGTAAGACACTACCATTTTCAATTTTTTCTGATTTTAAAAGCTTATTTTTATATAATAATCGTGCTGGAGTTATTAACGCTTCATTAATAAAAGGATTTTCTGTGATTTGCTTAATCAAAGGATTGGAGTCAGGCAAAATAACGTGAGACAACTTAGAAAAATCTTCATCAGAAATTTTATCTAAATCTTGATTTTCTACTACAGTGCCGTCATTTTTTATTAATACAGGCGAATCAACTGCTTTTTTTATTTCATGACTAGTTTTCCCAGCTTGTTTACTAACTTTGAAATATTTATTCTCACCTACTATTTCTATTTTGTTAGCTTTAGATTCAGTTGGCTCTTTTTTCGCCAATTTTTCTTCTTCGGCTTTTTCAGCTTTTTCTTCTGCTTCTTTTTTAGATTTAGAATCTGTACTTTCTGTGGCGCCAGATTGCTTTCTTTCCGCAGATTTCCCAACATCAACACAAGAAGATATAAAAAATAACAATGCAATAATAAAATAGATTTTAAAAATATTTTTCATGATATTTATTTAACATTTTTAAAACACATATCAATAGATTAAAAAAAAATAAGCCAATAGGTTAACTGGTTATAAATTTACTTTATTTAACGATTGGTTAGCCTTTTTCAGCTGTTGCTCATAGATCTAAATTAAGCATATAAACTTGCCCACCTAAGCTTTGCTAATTAAAGAGAAATAGCAATAAAAGTAAAGGACATATTAACGCAAAAATGCTTGATGAGAAGTTTGATGAAAACAAAGAAGATATTTTACAATACTTTGATGCGCCCACTGCCTCAAGAAGAATTCTTGTAGACTTCCCTGAATGGATGATTGAAGCGCTTGATAAGGAAGCTAATCACCTTGGTATTTCTAGGCAAGCAGTTATAAAATTTTGGATTAATGAAAAAATTAGGGATATATCACCGAAATTAAAGATGGTTGGCTAAGCCAAGCTAGCAATGCAAAGCTCACACAAATTTTTTTCTAATTAATTATTTAATAAATAATTTTGAATTAAAATATATTCTTGGCTAGCTTTATCAAGATATACAGCGTACTGTTGAATAACATCATTCCATTGAACTTCAGGGTATTTAGTTTTCAAAAACTTAACAGCAGATTCTATATAAGTATTTTGCTCTTCCTTTGATTTCTCTTGAAGGGCTAACTTTACTATATTATTTGCTAAAGTTTTAAAAATTCTTTCTTTATATGGTTTACCAGCTTCAGTACTTAATAAAAACTTAAGACTATCTACATTTTGTTTTTTTATTAACCAATTACAGTAAAAGCTCAGTAAATTAGCACTTGGTATACCTCCAGCTTCATTTTTAAAGAACCTTTCTTTAAAAAAGATTTCCCATAAACTGTCTTCTTTTTGTTTAAATATAATATCTAGAACTTGTTCTTGATAAAATTTTTTATTTTCATCATTATTATCTTTTAATATGTCTCCAAACATATAACTTATAGAAGAGTTTTTAATAGCATCTAACAGTACAGTTTCTTTCTCTTTTAAAGAAACATCTTCGTCATTTAATTTAATATAAATTTCTTGACTAGTATTAAGACCAGTATACGGTTTTGAATCATTAGCCACATCAGCTGAATTATCAGATTTTTTTAAAGAAGATGGTATTACTGTAATATTGCAAGCAACACATAAAAATAAAAAAGTATATATACTAAATTTATAAAAAAATAGAACCATATTACACTTCATTTAAACAAACTTTATAACCTTAGCTTTATTATCACTGTTTTTAAGCATAGCAATAAAGCTTTCACCATGCAATAAAGCTATTGGTTCATTGGTTTGGTTATTTTTAAAATTACAAACTTGATTATTAATAATTTTGTCTTTTTCTTCTAAGCTTAACTCTAGAGTTTTAAAGCTTTTAGTAATTTGCAAATTTGGCAAAAAATATTTATGTGGATCACTACATAATAAATCTTCTAATTCCACACTTTGATCTAGATTAAAATTACTGCAAGCTGTGCGTTTAATAAAACTTGCATAGGCACCTACTCCAAGCATTTCGCCTAAATCTCGGGCTATTGAGCGTATATAAGTGCCTTTTGAACAATGGATTTTTAAGCTAATAAATGGCAGCTCAAACTTAGTAAGTTCAATGCTAAAAACTTCTATATTTCTGGCTTTTAAACTAATTTCTTCATTGTTTCTCGCTAAGCTGTAAGCCCTTTTGCCGTTTACTTTAATAGCAGAAAAGTTTGGTGGCACTTGGGCTATTTTGCCTCTAAAACTTTCTATGGCTTTTTGTAAGTCTGTAAGAGTAATATGAGAAAAATTTTTTTGCTCAATAATTTCGCCCTCAGCGTCATCAGTAGAAGTTTTAGTGCCCAAACAAAAAGTCGTTTCATAAATTTTATCTTTAGCAGACAAATATTCACATAGTTTGGTATATTTTCCTAGCGCTATAATCATTAAGCCGCAAGCAAGAGGGTCAAGAGTACCAGCGTGACCTACTTTTTTAACACCAAAAGCCTGACGAACTTTTTTAACAACAAAAAAAGAAGACATGCCAACAGGTTTATTTATCAGTAAAATTCCAGAATTATTCATAAGCACCAAATAAATAATGCCCGCAATAATTTGCGAGCACTAACGTTATAAAGAAAAAATTAAGTAATCTCTACTTTATTTCTACTTTAGCGCCTTCTGCTTCGATTTTAGCTTTTATGCTTTCAGCATCAGCTTTAGAGATCTTTTCTTTTACCGCTTTAGGTGCGCCGTCTACTAAATCTTTGGCTTCTTTAAGACCAAGACCAGTAACTTCACGAACTACTTTGATAACTTGAATTTTTTTCTCGCCAGCAGAAGCTAAAATTACATCGAATTCAGTTTTTTCTTCTGCAGCAGCAGCGCCAGCACCAGCCATAGGCATAGCCATCATCATGCCACCACCAGAAGCAGCTTTTACGCCCCATTTATCTTCTAGTAATTTTACCAAGTCAGCAGCTTCCAAAATTGTAAGCTTTGACAACTCTTCACTTATTTTTTCTAAATCAGCCATTTTTTCCTCCAAAAAATTTTAAAAAATTATTCGCTATCTTTTTCTTTATCGATTTTAGCGCTTAGTACCCCAACCATGTTGCTCGCTGGTGCATTAATTTGTGCAAGCAGCTTAGCAAGAGGAGTATTAAACAATCCAAGCATTTGAGCACGAAGTTCGTCTAGATTTGGCAATGCAGAAAGTGCTTTAATTTGTTCAAAATTCAAACGCTTACTACTATTAAAACCAGACTTTAACTGTAGTTTTTCAAATTCTTTTTCAAACTTAACTAAAATTTTCGCAGGTGTTACAGGATCGCTTTCACTCCAAGCAATAGCAGTAGAACCAGCAAAATCGTTATCCAAAACACAGGCATCTGTATCTTTAATAGCAATTTTAGCTAATTTATTTTTGATGACTTTAAACCCGATATTTTCTTTATGCAGATTACGACGAAGCTCAGCCACTTGACCAGCATTCAGCCCTTCAACCCCTGCAAGAATCAAACATTCAGACTTTTGCACTAAATCTTTAATAAAAGATATCTGTTCTTCTTTTTGCAAACTGCTCATTGTACAACCCTCAAGTAAAAACTTGGATTAACAAAACAGATACTTAAAGTCCATAACAGCCGATTTTTTGGGGAAGAATAATATTATTTTCATCCTTAATCTCGGCCGGCACTTTTGCTTGTTAGCAAAAATTTTATGGAAACTTCCACCTGCTGTCTTTGATCAAAAACATCAAAATCAGCTTACTGCATTGCATAAAGATTACAGCTTGGCAATAGCAAACATAAAAAAACGCGCTAAAAAGCGCGCTTCATAAGTTTAAATAACTTAAAATACTATAAACTAGCTATGATTTGTTGCATATCAAGTTTAATAGACGGTCCCATAGTCAAAGAAAGAACTATCTTTCTCATATAGATACCTTTTAAGCTGTGAGGTTTTAGTTTTTGTACAGTTTCTAATAAAGTTTTTAAATTGCCTTCAAGCTTTTCTTTATCAAAAGAAGCTCTACCAAATGGAATATGCAGTACTCCATTTTTATCAACTTTAAACTCTACTTTTCCGCCCTTAGCTTCTTGCACAGCTTTAGCCACATCCATGGTCACGGTACCAACTTTAGGATTGGGCATCAAACCTCTTGGGCCTAATACTTTTCCAAGTTTACCAACAACGATCATCATTTCTGGATGAGCGATAACTCTATCGAAGTCCAAAAATCCTTGTTCTACTTTAGTAGCTAGATCTTCTGCACCAACAATATCTGCACCAGCCGCTTTAGCTTCTTCAGCTTTAGCACCTTTGGCAAATACTGCCACACGAACTGTTTTTCCTGTACCATGTGGAAGAACCACTGCCCCTCTCACCATTTGGTCAGCATGGCGTGGATCCACACCAAGATTTATAGCAATATCAGCAGATTCATCAAATTTTGCACTTTTGGTTTCTTTAAGCAAAGCACAAGCCGATGCAAGATCATAGCATTTGTTGTGTTCTAGTTTTGCTGAAACTTTTGTATATCTTTTGCCTTTTTTAGCCATTTTATTCCTCTTTTTATCTCAAAAACATTAAAAATTAACCTACGACGTCGATGCCCATGGAACGCGCTGTTCCAGCAATAATTTTTGCACCAGCTTTCACATCGTAACAATTCAAATCAGCCATTTTTAGCGTAGCTATATCTTCTAATTGTTTTTGAGTAATTTTACCTACTTTTTCTTTTCCAGGGTTTTTAGCGCCTGAACCAGGTTTTTTCTCCATTTTAAGACCAAGAGTTTTTTTGATCAAAATAGGGGCAGGTGGGGTTTTGGTAACAAAAGTAAAAGACTTATCTTGATACACTGTAATAACAACAGGGATAACCATACCCATTTGATCTTGGGTTCTAGCATTGAATTCTTTACAAAATCCCATGATATTAACAGAATGTTGACCAAGAGCTGGTCCTACCGGTGGTGAAGGATTAGCCTTACCCGCAGGTATTTGCAACTTAATATACGCAGTAGCTTTTTTAGCCATGTTTTCTCCTTTGTGGTACTAACGCTTTTTAAGCTCCCACTGTGGTTTTATAGGTAGCAATTTAAGGAATTTAGCTATTCCTACGTACCGTGACTTGTTCACGGTATCCAGAAAACTAATTACCTGGATGCCTCGCACAAGGCGTGGCACGTAGAGACTAGAGATTTTCTGCATTAACTCCCTAAGCTGCCACCTACACACTTTTGCTCTTGTCTTAACAAAAATAAGCCAAATAGCAATAGGATATAACTAACTAAACTAAGGCAAATCAACACTGCCTTTATAAAACTTAGCTAATGCTTCAAGGGTAACTGTAGTTAAGTCCTGAATACCGCCTAAAGAAAAATTGAAGTCTTTTTTAGCATCTTTCAACGCCTGCAGCTGAGCTGGTAGATTTTTAAGCCAAAAGTTATCGTTTATCTTTAACCCAGATTTGTTAAAAATCTCTGCCATATGGTCTAATGGGCGTGTAATCATATATTTTTTATCTTCAAAAAATTTTAACCAAACCTGAGCTCCAAAGCCATGCAACTCCATGGAAATCTTAGGATATTGTAATTTATCAGCTAAGAACTCTATAGGATTTCTAGCAATCCCGGTATGCGTTACTGTAGGAACATCGAAAGCTGTTATTCCTGACATACTCATAATAATATTACCAAAATTTTTCCTATAATTTAGGCTCTTATCATAATCTTCATTTTTAAAACGTTTTGTAATTGGAATTTTGGATGCATAAATCATATAAAAAGAACGCTTCCCTTGGCCCGAGCTTTCTGCAAGATCCATTCCCCCAAAGCCATTCCCTACTCCTTCAAATAATTCATAAAAATAATTATCCTCTCTATCTTCTTCTGCTATATTCTTAGGGCTATTTTTAAAAAAATTTATTAGTTCGTGATGCTCTTCTTGTGTATATCCAAGGCTAGTAGCTAACGCGTTAGGATAGTCTAAAAATTTACGGTTTTTTTCAATGTTTATGTTCTCAATTCTTAGAGGATATATCCTAAGAATATTTGCTATATCGCGGGCTTCTCTTCTATACTGATGCCAAAATTGGTAATTATCTTTATCAATGATTTCAAACCCAAAATAAACTTTCTCGCCATTGGATATTGTGGTCTCCCCTATAACTAGATCTTTTCCAATATTTTGATTAATTGAAGTAACTGCTGGTGCATTAGGTGATTGATTAATATCGCAATTTGCACCTAAAAAACTAAAAATTAAAAGAAATAGAATTAATTTTTTCATATAAACCTTCAAATAAACAAAAAGCCATATTAAAAAATATGACTTAATAAAATTATAAACAATAAATAATCTTAACGCACTTTTTCAACCTGAGCAAAGTCAAGCTCAACTGGGGTGGAACGTCCAAAAATAGATACCATAACTCTAAGTTTTTTCTTATCTGATTTGACTTCTTCAATAACACCTTGGAAATTAGCAAACGGACCATCTATTATTTTAATATTTTCACCTTCATTAAAGTCTATGCTTACTACCGTAGTTTTTACACCTTTGGCAAGTTGCAGCATTCTTTCTGCTTCTCTTTTAGTAATAGGCAGAGGCATTTTTTTACTACCACCAACAAACCCTAAAACTTTAGATGTGGCTCTTACTAGCTGGCTGGTTTCTGGGTTAAGCTCTATCTGTAAAATTACATATCCTGGCAAGCACTTTCTGCTCGCCATTCTACGAACATTATTTTTTACATGCTCTACAGTTTCTGTGGGAACTAAAATTTCGCCAAACTTTTCAGCAAAACCAAACTTAGCGATTCTTTCTTCCAACGAGGCTTTAACTTTATTTTCCATGCCAGAAGTAGTATGAAGAACATACCATTTCATGTTTGGATTTTGTGGCTCAATTTCAATTTCTGTATCTAAATTTTCATTATCTTCTGTAGTCATAATGTATTTTACCTTAAATTATACAAGCGAGAGTCTGTCATTTGCTTCAATTAAATGCAAGAGCCCACGGGGAAAATAAAAAAGACTTAAATATAAGTCTTTTGAAAAGCTAAGTTATTAAAAAATATACTATTTTTACCACATAAATAAGTTATGACTTGTAAGCCATGAAAAAGCTGTGTCAAAAACACCCAAAATACATGAAGCTATAAAAGATACCATAACCACTGTGAGAGTAGCTTTTTTAGTTTCAGGCAATGACGGCCACGCAACTTTATCAAATTCTGCTACACATTGTTCTACATAATGTCTTGATTTTGGGTAAAATATACCAAAGAATAAACCAAGCAAAATGGCGAAAGATACCCCAACTAAAGAGCTTAATCTAAAAGAATCACCCAATACTTCAATATTATTTACTTGTAAAAAAGAAAATATATCTCTTGCGGCAAAACTAAAAGCCAAGGCAACCATAGAAGTTGCAAACATAAAAAACACGAAAACCCGTGCACCTAAAGATTTCACATTTTCCTCCAAAGGATGGCAGGCCACAAGGGACTCGAACCCCTAACCCTCGGTTTTGGAGACCGATGCTCTACCAATTGAGCCAGTGACCTATAAAAACCTTCTTAATACAAATACACTATTTCAAAAATTAAATCGAGACAAAAAACAAACAATATTTGGAGCTACCAACCAGGATCGAACTGGTGACCTCGTCCTTACCAAGGACGTGCTCTACCAACTGAGCTATGGCAGCCAAATGGAGCGGGAAACGGGGCTCGAACCCGCGACATTCAGCTTGGAAGGCTGACACTCTACCAATTGAGTTATTCCCGCGAAAATTGGTGCAGGGAGAAGGATTCGAACCTTCGAAGGCTTGCGCCGGCAGATTTACAGTCTGCTCCCATTGGCCGCTCGGGCATCCCTGCATATTTTTGGAGCTGACGATGGGACTTGAACCCGCAACCTCCTGCTTACAAGGCAGATGCTCTACCATTGAGCTACGCCAGCTTCTTACTCATCGTCTATCACTTCAATTAGCAATGCTTTTTACTAAAATCTTTTAGAATAATTGTCAACAACTAAAAATCAATTAAACCAAATTTCTTTACCTCTTTCTTTACCAAATGATAACATTTTTACAGGCACTTTCACTTCTTTTTCAATTAATAAAATTAATTCCTGTGCTTCTTTTGATAAATCACTTGTTTGCTTAACGCTATTTGGCATAGCTGGCAAGTTATTAAACTCTGCATAATGAGGATAAACTTTTTCATTTTGTTGAATAAGTTTTAAAACCTCTGCAAAATTATAAATAGTATTACCCAAACAATCTTTATATCCTACACATACTTTTATTGGACCCATATCGCATAAAATATCTATTTTAGTCAGTAAAATTCCAGTAGCACCGTTAATTCTAGCGGCATATCTAAGTGCAGGCAGATCAAGCCAACCACATCTACGTGGACGCTTAGTTGTAGCCCCATATTCAAAACCTCTAGCCCTGATCACTTCTTGCTCAGCACTTGTGCCTTCAGTGGGGAAAGGACCATCGCCTACCCTAGTACAATAAGCTTTTGAAACCATAAAAATATCTTGCAAATAGTTTGGGCCTATACCCGAACCAATAGACGCCTGGGCAGCTACGCAGTTAGACGAAGTAACAAACGGATAGGTACCATGATCTACATCTAATAATGCACCCTGTGCACCTTCAAATAAAACTCGTTTATTATTATCAAAGCTTTGCTGTAGGATTTCGCCAACATCTGCTAAAAATGGTTTTAGTTTTTCACCATAGTGCAAAAATTCTACTAACAGCTCATTTAAATTAATATTTTTAGTTTCTGCAAAAAAAGAAAGTTTTTTCTCTAAAATATTTTTACATACTAAGTCTTTAGCTCGTATACCTACTCTGGCTATTTTATCTTCGTAACAGGGCCCAATGCCACGTTTAGTAGTACCTAAACCATGAGCACTTGCTTCGCGCTGTGAATCAAGAGACTTATGAAAAGGAAAAATTATATGAGCGTCGTAAGAAACTTTAAGATTTTCATTACTAACTTTTATGCCATTTTGTTCAAGTTTTAAAATTTCTTCAAAAAATATTTGTGGATCAAAAACTACACCATTGCCAATTAAACAAAGTTTATTAGGCCGAACAATCCCACAAGGTATAAGATGCAATATTAAAGAAGAGTTACCAATATGCAAAGAGTGACCGGCATTATTTCCACCATGAAATCTGACGACCACATCACAATATTCGGCTATAGTATCAACCAAGCGGCCCTTGCCTTCATCTCCCCATTGACCACCCATAACAACTACGCCTTGGCTAAGTTTAATCAACGCAACACCTCTTTTTTTAAAATTTAACTTTATTGAAACCATAAAAACGAAAGTTTCATTCAGATCGCTTGTTCATAAGGCATATTTTTACTATATAAAGTTGTAATAATAAATAATGGGTTAATAAATATATGAAATTTTTAATTCGTCACTTGCCAACATCCAATGTGCTTTGAACATAGTTATGCACAAGCATGAATAAGCTTTGCAAGCGTCTTAAGAGTTGGATTTTTACTTCTCAAAGTATGATAAAAAGTTGTTTTAGGTATCTGTGCATTTTGTATACATTGAGTTTTATTCAGTGCCTCAAGATGAATACTGATCACTTCAATAACACCTTCAGTATCACCATTTTTAAGACACTCCCAAATAGCTTTACCTATTCTATTTTCATCTAACAGTGCTTTAGTAGGGTTATAAGGTTTTACATCGGCATTTAATTTTAGCTTTTTTGGTTTATGATTATTCAACATATTTAGTGTAGAGGCTTTTTGCGTTTTTAATATCTTTTTTTTGAGCATTTTTTATTCCTCAAAATAAAACTAAAATCTGGCTTTCTGGCAGGTAAGCATAATAAACTCTGCGACCATTTTTCCATTTAAGTTCCCATACTTCAGCTTTATCATCACCAACAAATTTATGGGAACCAAAATAATTTTCATCTTGAATTTTTGATAGGCGACCATCAATTTGAACTTTCGATTTCTCACTTTCTAGCGAAAACCATTCAATAAATTCAATAGTTCGATAAATTTTAATCATTCAGCTTACCTATCTGTGCAATATATTGTACAAACGGTAACATTTTTTGTCAAATTTAATTAACTAAAACAATATAATTTTTACGTTTTTTATTATGGTACTGTAAGCCATATTTGTCTTTCTTCTTAATGTGCCTCATCTGACATTAACAAAACATGGTACTAGATAAAATCATTTGCTAATTCTAAAACTTTTTGCTTTAGGCTAGCATTGCTCGATCTTTTTTTGAGGCAATCAACAATAATTTGGCCTATTATCTGCATTTGCGGCTTAAGCATCCCTCTCGAAGTTATACTTGGTGTGCCTAAACGTATGCCACTAGTGATAGTTGCTGGAGTTTCGTCATAAGGAATTTTATTTTTATTAACGATCAAACCTATCTCGTTAAGCATTCCTTCAGCTTCTTTACCTGTCAAACCACTATTTTGTAAGTTAACTAAAATTAAGTGATTATCAGTGCCACCAGATACCAAATTCATGCCATTATTGATTAACGTTTCAGCCAAAATTTTGGCGTTACTTACTATATTTTTTTGATACTCTTTGAACTTTGGGCTTAAAGCTTCGTTAAAACAAACAGCTTTGCCTGCAATTTCGTGCATAAGTGGTCCACCCTGCATTCCAGGAAAAACTAAGCTATTGATCTTTTTCTTAAATTCTTCTTTGCAAAGTATTAAACCACCTCGTGGTCCTCTTAAGGTTTTATGAGTGGTAGAAGTTACAATATCAGCATATGGCACTGGAGAAGGATGCTGATCAGCAGCTATCAAACCAGCAATATGAGCCATATCAACTAAAAAATATGCTTGGCATTCATCTGCTATGGCTCTAAACTTAGCAAAATCAATAAATCTACTATAGGCCGAAGCTCCCGCAATAATTATTTTTGGTTTATGTAGTAATGCCAATTCACGGACTTGTTCGTAGTCTATAATAGAGTCTTTTTTGCTAACGCCATAATGAACAAAATTAAATAATTTACCGCTAAAATTAACACTAGCGCCATGGGTTAAATGACCACCATGATCTAAATCCATGGCTAGTATCGTATCGCCAGTGTTAGCTAAAGCAAAATAAGCAGCTAAATTAGCACTGGATCCGCAATGAGGCTGCACATTGGCAGCTTGCGCATTAAAAAGCTTTTTTACTCTATCAATCGCAACTTGTTCAAGTTCGTCATTGAATTCACACCCTGCATAGTATCTTTTATTGGGGTAACCTTCTGCATATTTATTAGTAAAGACACTACCTACTGCTTCTCTAACACTTTTTGAGGTAATGTTTTCACTGGCGATTAAAGATAGCGTGTTTTTTTGTCTAAGCTCTTCAGACTTAATAAGATTATAAATAAGTTCGTCAGATTGTTTTAAAAACATTTTTTACCCCTGCGATTCTTGCACCAGAGTAGGGACTAAAAACCTTTGACAAGAAGGGCATTGTTCTAAGCCTTCACACCGATAAACTTTAATAGATATTTCATGAGGAATTCTTCTCATGCACGCTTGACAAACAGCTTGGTCCACAAAAGCTATAGCAGAAAAATTACGGTTTTTATAAATACGACTATAACTAGATTTAACCATAGCAGGAAGCTTATCAAGTAATATATTTTTTGCTTTTTCCACACCTAAAACATATTCATTTTCTTGATCTAGAAGCTCTTTTACAGCATCAAAAGAATCTTTTGCCCTACCTACATTTTGCTCTTTATCACCAGAGAGCTTTTGTATTTGATGTAAAACCGCTTTAATTTCGTTATTAACTTCTGACAATTCATGTTCTACGCCAAATATACTTCTTTTTTGTGACGCTATTTCGCTTGTTAAAGCTGTATATTCACGCTCACCTTTAATTTTTTCAGCTCTCGTTTCCCATTTTCTTAAACTAACTTTTTCTTCTTGTAATTTTTGATCAAGCAAACGTGATCTCTGTAAATTTTGTTCTTTCTTTTTAAGTAAATCTTCAATAGATGTTTCTAGACTACCAACGTTTTTACTAGCTGTACTGGTTTCTTTAGTTAACTGATTAATTTTATTTTTACTCGCCATTAAAGCTAAGTCGTGTCGGCAAATTTCAGACAAAAGCACTACTTGTTCTTTGACATCCATAAGGTCTCTCTTTAAGTAATAGGTAAGTAGCTTTGTAATGATGGTGGGCCCGGCTGGATTCGAACCAGCGCGCTGTCGGTTATGAGCCGAATGCTCTACCGCTGAGCTACAGGCCCCTAATAATAGCTAGTGATAATAAATAAAACCTCTAAATAAATTTAACAAGAGGGTTTTGCAAATAATTTTAAGCGGTAAAAATCCTTGGGTATATCTGCCCTAAATATATATTTTTTTTCATTAATAGTAATCATAAGCTTAAATGCGTGTAAGGCATGGCGTTCATGTTCTAACAAAGCCCATGCTTGTGGCTCTTTAGCACAGATCGCTTTAAAAAAGCTGTCACTTTTTCCATAAAGTTTATCTCCCACAATGGGGAATCCTATTAACGCTAAATGGCTGCGAATTTGATGCTGTCTGCCTGTTAATGGTCTACATAAAACTAGCGTCCTATGAGTTTCGCTACAATATTTTACGGCTCTTACTTTAGTTATGGCTTTTTTACCATTTTTGTCGTGAACCATGCGAATTCGTAAACCATTTTCTTGAGTAGCTATGGGCATATCAATAACTTTCGATGACTTAAAATGCCCTTGTACTACTGCCAAATAGATTTTTTTAACTTGTTTTTTTAAAAATTGCTTTTTAAGCAAAGCATCGGTCACTTTATTTTTTGAACAAATCACTACGCCACTGGTATCTTTATCAAGCCTGTGACTTGGGTTTATCTTAAAATTTGGATAGTTAACTTTTAACCAAAAAGTGAGGGTTTTATAAAGGCTTTTAGCGCTTGGATGAATATTTAATCCGTGAGGTTTATTTAAAACTAAAAAATCTTTATGTTCATAAATAACTTCCACATTAAAGTCTTTAATACTGTCAGGTTCATCAGGAGCAAATCTCCACAAACAGGCCATTTCGCCCACTTTGACTTTTTGACTGGACTTTATGGGCTGGTTATTGAGCAAAAAATCTTGATTCAAAATTATTTTTTGTGCCCTATTTCGTGAAATTCTGCCCATTTTTCGTTGCAAATATAAATCCGCTCGTAATCCAAAAGCATCAGATGGTATTGGCCATTTTTGACAAACTCTTATTTCTGACACTTATTTACAACATTTGTTAAAGATTTTTTTTCGTCGATTTCCCAAATTTCGCCATCCACCAAAGTTTTTGCTTTTCCAACAGCTTTTGCGCTAAACCCAAAACCAGGCTTTGTGGGCCCATCAACAAAATTATAATAAAGTTTTGCTAAGTCAATGCGTTTTTCTGATTCTAATTTATTTATTGTAGCAAAAGAGCCAAACTCATTAAAATAAAGCATTTGGGCCGCTGCGATTTGCTGTAATGAAAATTTTGCTTCACTTTGCATAGAAGTGCATGCAAACGTATCGTATTTATAGTAAATAATCCCTATAAAAAGTACTACTACGAAAAATATAACTATTAAATCAGCAAGCCTAAGTCCTTTCCAAAAACTTTTTCTCATGTAATATCCATCAGGTAATTAAAACTAATTAGTAGATTATAAGATTTTGTTTTAAAAACAAGAGGAGCGAGAAATGGCACAATCAAAGGCACCACCGTTTACATTGTACGAATATAGACCATCCCCATTTTGTGTAGCAGTGAGAATTGCTCTTAATGAATGCAACGTGTCTTTTACCCCAAGAGAAGTGGATTATGATAAACCTAGAACAGCAGCTTTCTTAAAAAGAAGCCCTTTTGGAACATTACCTGCCCTTGTTGAACATCGCCCAGGTGGTGAGCTCGCCATTTTTGAAACTACTGCTATTTTACTATTTTTAGCTGAAAGATTTGAAGATACATCCATAAGTTTTCAAGACTTATCCTCTAAGGCACAAAGTTTATCATGGCTTAGTTTTATTAGTTGCGGTTTTGCTGTACAACTATGGGATGCTCTAGACGAAAGTCTTCATAATGAACAAGAAAAAACTCATAACGACGAATATATTCAAAAACTTTTTGTAACACTAGATATTCTAGATAAGCACTTAGCAAGAAGAGCTTTCTTGTCTGGAGACTATTCACTGGCAGATACAATGGCGACCCCGCTTCTAGATCTTTTAGAAATGGTTCATGGGCTTGAAAAAGACGCTTACTCTCATTTATTTTCCTGGAGAGAACGGCTTCGTTCCAGACCAAGCTATAAAGGCGTTTGGCCTAACGAAAAAGAACTTAAATAATATTTTGGCTAGCTTAAAAACTAGCTTTTTTAATCCTGTGAACTATCTTCATCATCTATATCCATAGGAAATATTTCTTCGCCACTTTGTTCTAAGGATTCTGTTGCTTCTATTTCTTCGCCAGTTTGCTCTAAAGCTTCAGTGCTTCCCTCTATTGATTCTGTTACCTCTTGATCTAAAATAATCTTGCATCCTATTTTCTCAAAATGATTTTCCATACTATGGCTTATTACAGTATCATTATCTAATAAACTGATTAATTTTATTTTTTTTAACTCACAAATACTGGACGGCAATTTAACAATATTATTATTATCTAATATAAGCTGCTCTAAATTGGTTAAATTAGATATTTTTTTGCCAATATTTTTTATATCATTAAAGTGCAGTTTCAATACTCGTAATTGACAAATCAAATATACACTCTCAGGAATAGCCAGAAGACTATTAAATGATAAATTTAATTCAGTTAAACAAGAAAAAGAGCTTCTTTCTGCTAAAAGAAGACCAATAAAATTATGATCAATATTAAAATTATTTATATTTAGATTTTTAATTTTTGCACGAGCGCAAATAGGAGAAATAACTTCAGAAATTAGCGAATGATATTTTTCTTGCATTTTGCAATCGTTATTATCAATAAAAAAGGTATTTATAGTTTGTAATTTTCTAACAAATTTTTCATTTGCGAAACAATGAGTCTTAGGTTCCTTAAATTCTTTCATATATATAGCTATATCAGCCATAGTTAATATGCTACTGGAAGTATTACTTGCTGTTGCTGAAAAAGAAGCCATCAAAAAAAATATAACCATTAGTTTTTTCATTTTTAAATTCCTGTAAAATTTAAATAAAGCTTGATCAATTTTAAATTTGTTTGTCAATACTTGACTATATGCCTAAAATTCCTTCCAAATACAGCAAATAAAGCTATACTGGTAGTGAATCCAATGGGAAAAATTATGAACAGACAACTTGATAATCATATTTTTAAAAATATTCAATCTGGTTTTTTTATTGCTTTATTAGCTATGCCTTTAAGCCTTGGTATAGCCTCTGCAAGTTCTTTTCCTCCCATTGCTGGATTAATAACGGCTATAGTTGCAGGAATAGTCTGCAGTCACTTAGCTGGTTGTAAGTTATCTATAAAGGGCCCTGCTGCTGGACTTATCGTTATTGTAATGGCGACTGTAAATGATTTGGGGCAAGGAGATGTAGTACTAGGTTATAAAAGAGCGTTAGCTGTAGGAGTTGTTGCTGCTTTATGTCAAATTTTACTGGCTTTATTTAAAACTGCCAAATTTGGTAAAATAATGCCACCTTCTGTAATTCATGGAATGCTTGCTGCTATTGGAGTCATTATTATTGCTAAGCAAAGCCATATTTTACTAGGTAATATTCCTTCTGGAAAAACTCCTTTTGAACTATTAAGTGAAATACCTAATAGTATTATGCACGCTAATCCAGAACTTTTATTTATTGGATTAATAACTATTTTCTGCATGGTTTTACTGCCTAAAAATAATAATAGAATAATCAAAACCATACCCCCAGCACTGGCTGCCTTATTAATAGTCGTTCCATTAAGCATCGTTTGGCATTTACACGATGCTCATTCTTATACTTTATTTGGTTATGACTTTAACGTTGGACCTGAATTTTTAATAAATATACCCCATAGCTTACTAGATTCATTGGTATGGCCTGACTTTAGTATTTTACAACAAGCTATTGCGTATAAATATGTTGCCATGCTTGCTTTAGTGGGCAGTCTTGAGTCTGTATTAACAGTTATAGCTGTGGATTCTATAACGCAGACAAAAAAAGAATCTGACTTAAACAAAGATCTTCTAGCCATTGGTGTGGGCAACTTGATTAGCTCACTATTAGGTGGGCTGCCTATGATTTCAGAAGTAGTAAGAAGTAAAGCTAATATTGACAGCAAAGCAAGCAATAAATGGTCAGCTTTCTTTCATGGTTTATTTTTATTGATTGCTGTAGTATTTTTTGGTGATTTACTAAGAGAAATACCTCTCTCAGCACTGGCTGCTATGTTAATTATGGTTGGCTTTAAACTAGCTGCTCCAAGTCAAATTAAGCATGCAAAAAGTATCGGTATAGATCAATTATTAATGTTTTGTACAACTTTATTGGTAACTTTAGCGGAAGATTTACTGATAGGTGTAATGGCTGGTTTATTAGTTAAAGTGATTTTTCATTTAAGCAGAGGCCTTACTATTAAAGATTTTTTTATTCTAAAAAGTAAAATAACCCATACTGACGAGCAAACAATTATTGAAGTAACAAGAGCTTTAGTATTTTCTAATTCCCTACAGCTACAAAATTTGCTTAATAAAGAACTTAATAATTCTAAAAAAGTTATTTTAGATGTATCGCAAGTAAATATTATTGACCACACAACGATGATATGTTTAAAAAATTTTTTATCTAAATTTACAGCTGAAAAATTACAAATAACAGGCTTAATTAAACTAAAACCTGTTTCTAATCATTGCTTAGCAACTCATAAAACCGCGTGAGGCACTAGTGAATAATAACAACTTTAACTTAGATGATTGTCTAAGTTATGTTAGGAAATATTTGCCTATTCAAGGTCCCATCAAAAACTTTGTCCAACAAAATATTCTACTTAGTTTTATGGACTATAATTTTCATGAAGGCATAAAAAAAGCCTCAGAGATATATAACTCTTACAGCTATATGCCCTTATCTTTTTATAGACAAAAATATAAAAACCAAGAAATATCTGATGAAAAAATAACTTTGCATGATTTAAATAATTTTAATGAGGCAGAAGAAATTTTTAAAAAAAGAACTTTTAGGGATTTAATCAATAAGCAAATAAAGAAAAATATTGATCATCACATTAATCCAATATTATTTAGATTACTTAGCTTTTACACAGATCAAGGTATTAGCTTATGGAATTACTTAGATAAAACTAAAGGATTTTTAATAAGCGTACGGGATTTAATTACTAAGAGCACTATGCCGCTAGTTTCATTTGCGAGTAATAAAACTTTAAATCAATACTTAATTAATGAGCCTGATAAAATAATTCTAGATATACTTAAATTAATTACTAAAGACGAAATTTATTATGAACAATATATTTTTGAATCACTACTAGTTCACCCTGGCTGGTCAGGAATGGTAAATTCTTTAGAAAAGAGTTCAAAATTACTAAATCAACCAGTAAATATAACCCTAAAAGAAGTATTGGCTTTTAAACTTGTTCTAGAATATCTGTTCATAGAAAAATATAAAAAAACTACTGTTTACCTAAGCAAACTTGAAGCAGATTTTAATAAAAATAACCAAGTTAGAAATTTACAAAAAATTTGGCATGAAGCTATGGAGCTTACTTATTATGAAAAAGTTGCTAAACTTTTAGTTTTGGCACCAAATAAAATAGAATCTACAATTGATACCCAAGTAATTTGTTGCATAGATGCTCGAGAAGAATCTTTCAGAAGGTGGTTAGAACATTTTTCTTTGAATATTGAGACTTTTAGCATGCCTGGTTTTTTTAATATAGACAGTTTTTTATTAGATGAAAGCTCAAAACAAAAAGAAAAAATTTGCCCACTCCCCCTAAATCCCACTCATGTAATAATTCGTAAAAATAAACCAAAAAAAAATAAATATTTAGCTCTTACTAATTATGCCGCTAAATATGGCTCTCATAATATTTTTCTCGACTTTATCGCCACCCATACCCTTGGACATCTTTCTTTATTGAGCATGCTTGCAAGTCTTGTATGGCCACAAAAAAAATGGTGGCAAGGACCTATTACTAAGGAAACTTTTAATAATTTTGATTTTATTTTTGATTCAAAATTTCCAAAGTATAAACAATATCAAATTGGCTATACTGAAGACGAAATGGCATTTATTGTTAAAAAAACTCTTACTTCAATAGGATTACTGAATAATTTTGCGCCTTTAATAATTTTTATGGCTCATGGATCAACTAGCACTAACAATCCCCATTTTGCTGGATATAATTGTGGAGCATGTTGCGGCCAGCCGGGCACTATTAACGCTATTATTTTAGCTCAAATGGCTAATAATAGGCAAGTAAGAAAACTTTTAGAACAACAAGATTTAAAAATACCTGACTCTACCATATTTGTAGCTGGCTCACATAATACATGCACAGACGAAGTAGAATTTTTTGATACTAAAAATTTACTTCCTAACCACAAAAATCATATTTCTAACTTTAAAAAAATTCTTCATAAAGTTTGTATGCATAATGCTAAAGAAAGATGCGAAAAATTTGCTTTAGTCTCCAAAGATATAAGCCCCAAAGATGCTTTGTTAGAAGTCAAAAAACGTTCTTTATCACTCTTTGAACCCAGGCCAGAACTGGGGAATGCCACCAATGCTTTAGCAATTGTAGCAAGACGTCAGCGTTCTTATGGAAAAAATTTTAATCGCAGAGCATTTCTGCAAAGCTATGATCCCTTAACTGATCCAGAAGGCATTATTCTTAATGAAATTTTGTCAGCATTAATACCAGTAGCTGGAGGGATTAATTTAGCATACTATTTTTCTAGACTTGACCCAAGCATCTATGGTTGTGGAAGTAAAGTTTCTCATAATGTTTCAAGTCTTTTAGGGGTAGGCAATGGAGCAGATGATGACTTAAGAACTGGTCTACCTATCCAAATGACAGAACTACATGATCCCATACGGCTTTTTTTAGTAATAGAACAAGAGAAAGAAATAATTAAAAAAATAATACAAAATAATCAAGCATTTCATAATTGGATTTTTAATGACTGGATGAAGCTTGGTTGTTTATCCATTACTGAAAATAAACTATGGATTTTTTGTACAGAAACAAAAGAATTTAAAATTTTAGAAGGAGGACTAAATGATTAACCTGAATTTATTATGGTTTTCATTACTAGTTTGCCTATTTACTCCATTATTATCTGGGCTTTGCTTAAGTCTTCTTAATTTAAATAAAATTACTATAATAAAAAAAGAATATCTTACTGTTATAATTATCAAAAGTATTTTTTTAATAAATTTATTTTTTACATTAATGGCTTTTATTGCTTGGATAAGAGCGTTTATGCCAACTGAATCTTACGAATTATTTAAACTCTATATTTTACCTGATTATCATCTGCATTTTTCATTATTTGTAGATTTAATATCTATAATTTATTTGTTATGCTCAACATTAATAGTCAATATAATATGTTTTTTCTCCACTAAATATATGCACCGTGATCCCGGTTTTACTAGGTTTTTTACTGTAGTTTCATTTTTTACCTTTGGTATTAATTTGGTTTCATTATCAGGAACTCTCGACATAACTTTTGCTGCTTGGGAAATAATGGGAATTTCATCTTTCTTATTAATAGGATATTTTTGGCACCGGCCAAAAGCTATTGTAGCAGCTAATAGAGCATATTATATTTTTCGTGTTTGTGATTTAGGATTTTTGGCTGGAGTTTTAATTACGCATTTTTATTGGCATGATGCCACAACTTTTGAAGAACTTAACAAGTGGTCGAACTTGCAATCAGAAATGCCTATTTCTCTTTTTTGGCATTGGATTTTAAGCATCTGTTTATTGCTGCCAGTCTTAGGGAAATCTGCTCAATTTCCATTTAGTTTTTGGCTTCCTAAAGCTATGGAAGGCCCTACTTCTTCCAGTGCACTTTTTTATGGTTCCTTATCAATACATGCAGGAGTTTTTTTACTCATCAGAACCATGCCTATTTGGCAAGGCACTCCTGGTTTTAGTTATTTGCTCGCAAGCATTGGATTAATAACAACATTAAGCTGTAGCCTTTTTGCTCATGTACAATCAAATATTAAAGGCCAAATTGGCTATACTTCTATTGCTCAAGTTGGAATAATACTCATAGAACTTGCTCTAGGTCTTAAATATTTAGCTTTATTTCATATGGTAGGAAACACATTTTTGCGTTGTTTTCAGTTGCTTGTTTCACCTTCTATTATAGCAACTCACTTGCAATTACAAAGTCTAGAAAAACCTGCCTATTTTTTACAAAGATATTCTGTACTTAACTTAGTACCCAAAAAATTTCATCAAGGATTATTTATCTTTGCCCTAAACGAAGGATATTTTGAAGCAATTTTAATAAAAATTTTTGTTACGCCAATAAAAATAGTAAGTGAAGCTTGTTACAATAATTTATTTATTTTTAATAAGATCTCTTCAAGAAGTAAACTAAACGCCATTTCTGAGACTATATTTTTTTCTTTTATACCTCCTTTATTACTTATGTTTAGCGTTATTAGTAGTTTACTTTTATGGCCAGAGTTATATTTTTTTCAAGCGCTTGCGTTAACCTTAAGCCTGTTTTTAAGTTTATGTGCTCTTGCTGAAAAAAAAGACCCCGTCTTACTTCTTAGTTTAGTTATTCTTAGCTATGCTTTATGCTATCTCTGTATTATTTTTGTAAATGATGTTTCCCTACGAGCTATTATTTTCTTTTTTTTAGGGTTAGTAATATCTTTTTTTGTCTGTCTTTACTGCATGCATCATATTAAAAAGCACAAAAAAATAGTTTCTTTCGAAAAATTTTTAGGTCTTTATTATTTTTTCCCTCGTGCTGGAACACTATTTTTAATTAGTATTTTAGGAATAATAGCTTTTCCTCTATCAACTTCATTTTTTGCAGAAGATTTATTACTGCATTTATCTATTCACAAAGGACTGTTATTTGTTATTTGTTTTCACTTAATATTTGTTATAAATGGTATAAATCTTATACAAATGACTTCATCAGTACTCTATGGCAAAAGACAAACTACCACACAAGAATTATTGCCAGACTTTTCCCACTTAAAAGCTCTTATGTGCCTAACTATTTTTATTGTCGGTAATTTTGCAGCATATTTTATGTTTGGTAACTAATGTTAAATCTGCTTAAACCAAGTGCTTACTCCCTTACTAGCTTACAAGATATTTGTCTGCTATGAGAGTTGGGGAGAAAAAAATGAAACAATATAAATGTTTATGGACAATAATATCAATTTTATATCTCTGGTCAAGCTTTTCATGGTCTATGCAGGGCCTTGAGCTCAAGCATCATACGGAAATTAATCATGAGCAATTTGCAGCTTTACAATATTTTCTTGAAAAATGTCCTTCCGAAATTTTGCACTCTATTCTTTATAACCAACAGCCTCTAAGTTATGAAGAATTTATACAAATGCATCCAGGGGTTGTACAAGAAAATAACCCAAAAGAAATTTACCAAAATAAAATAAAAATCTGGCATGAAGAGCAAAGCAAATTATCTAAACCAACTGAAAATTTTGATACCAATTTATGCTCTAAGCTTGATGAATGCAGCACAAATTATTGCCCCTATTATAGAAAGAGCGACCCCAGTTTAAGGGATACCATAATACGAGCTATTAGTACTGAACTTGCTCACCCAGCACTATTAACATCTATTTTAAGTGATTTAAATAATACATTAGTTATTACTTCATTTGCGAGTGGTGGCTTATTTCAAGATTTACTTATAATGCTTTCATTGAGTAAAATAAAACATGTAAAAAATTTAAATATTGAGCTAAATTTGATTGATAAATCTTATGATAGATATATTAATAATTCACAATTAAGCAATGAAACAAAAATGACTCAATTTAATAACTTAATGCAGTACCTTTTTCAAAATATAAAAATATTTATTTATTCTGATGTAAAAGATTATATCGAGGATGTGGAAAATAAAATAAGGATGCCTTCTCATATTGTTTGGGCAATTGACTATGGTGTTGAGACTTTTGAAATTATTTCATGTCAGCTTGACCTGAGAATTTTAGCTACTCTTGGGACAAATTCAAAGCATCTAGAATTTCACTTTCCCTATCACTATCAGTCTTCTTGCCAAATTTTTTATGAGAAAAATTTTTCATGTAACGATAAAAAAGTTCTAAAAAATAATTTAATGCAAATAATAGACTTAGCATCTAATGCTCAAGGCTATGAAATTTTTAATCCAGCTAGCGAAGTAAGTAAGTTAATTGTGGACATAAACAAGCCACTCATAGAAATTGAGAAATCTGTAAAAATCAAAAGTAAAATGTTTTTTAAACAAAAAAATAAAAAAAACTATTATTTCAACCATAAAGCTCTGGGCATAGGAGCTGCTATAGCCTGTTCGATAGCAGTGGTCAGTTATTTTATCTTTTAAAGATAATTAGGCATCTCTCAAATGGCAAGTTACTAGGTGCAATAAATCAAAAAGCAATAAGAGCTTAAATAATAACCAAGAATCATCACAATTTTTTTTGTCAATATCTACTTTGTGCAGAAGTCGGGAGCATATTTTATGTTTGGAGGCACGAAGGCAAGATAAAATATAATATAAAAAATAATCACTTTAAACATACTATTACTCATAGATTAATTAAAAATGAATATATATATACATATATTTTATCTGTCAATAAATCTTTCCTAAAAAGAGTAAGGAATAAATTTACTTTTTCCCATTTTTTCTATGCTTAATATTGATCATTTCAACACAGGTAGAAAAAGCTAGCGCAAAATAAACATATGCTTTGGGAACATGATGCCCAAAAGCTTCGGCTATTAATAACACACCCACTAAAAGCAAAAACGCCAAGCCTAATACCTTCATAGAAGGATGCTCATCAAGAAAATTACTAATACCTTCAGCGCAGAATAGCATAATAATAATTGCAATAAAAATAGCTGCTACCATTATTCCTACATTTGAAACTAAACCAATAGCAGTGATAATAGAATCAAGAGAAAATACTAAATCTAGCACAAGTATTTGAACAATGGCTGAACTCATAGAAATAGGTTTTTTCGACTCTTCATTGATAGTTTTTGATTCTTCTAAATGAAAAAATATCTCTTGTGTAGCTTTATATACTAAAAATAAGCCTCCCAAACCAAGCACTAAGTCTCGACCAGAAAACTCAAAATTAAATAAACTAAATAAAGGTTTAGTTAAAGACATCACAAAATTTAAGGAAAATAATAAACCTATTCTACCAAATAAGGCCATTGAAAGGCCTAATCTACGCGCAAGTTTTCTTTTAGTTTTTGGTAATCTACTTACAATAATGCTTATAAAAAGAATATTATCGACACCAAGTACAATCTCTAAGGCTGTCAATAATAAAAAACTTAAATATGTTTGTGGATCTAAAAATATTTCAGGCATGTTTAGCTAGACCTTGAGTTATATAAAGAACTATTTTCGCTATTTCATAACAGGTATAACTTTTAGACCATTCATATATTTTTGTAAAACTTCAGGAATTTTTACAGAACCGTCTGCTTGCTGATGATTTTCATAAAGCGCAACAATAGTTCTCCCCAAAGGCAATCCCGAACCATTGAGAGTATTTATTATTTTTGGCTTATCTGTTCCTGATTTATATCTAATTTTAGCTCTCCTGGCCTGAAAGCCACCAAAAGAGGAGCATGAAGATATTTCTTTATAAATATTTTGGCTTGGCAAAAATACTTCTAAGTCAAAAGTTTTTTCACTGCCAAAGCCTAAGTCGCCACTACAAAGTTCAATAATTCTATGAGGTAATTCTAGTAAGCTAAGCAATTCAGAAGCTCTTGATACCATTAAATCTAGTTCTGCCATGGCCTGTTCTTCTTTGGCAAAGCGCACCATTTCTACTTTTTCAAATTGGTGAAGCCTGATCATACCCCGGGTGTCTCTACCTGCTGCTCCAGCTTCTGCCCTAAAACAAGCAGAATAAGCACAAAATCTTAAGGGCAATACTTCTTCTGGTAAAATTTCATCGGCA
Source organism: uncultured Myxococcales bacterium (assembly GCA_964493205.1). Taxonomy (GTDB): domain Bacteria; phylum Myxococcota; class UBA727; order UBA727; family JABDBI01; genus CAZBMJ01. The sequence continues at coordinate 49,497 of CAZBMJ010000001.1, read as the reverse complement.
TAATAATTAGTTAAGGGCACTTCTGCGGTGGGTATTAAAAAATATTCTTCATCAGGTTCTTTAATAACTCTAAATGCGTCTTCTTTGAATTTGGGAAATTGGCCTGTACCAATCATTGCTGGCTCTTTAACTAAATAAGGAGTGCTAAACTCAGTATCGCCCTTGCTTGCATGAAAATCACAAAAAAATTGTATTAACGCTCTATTAAGTCTAGCGCCCATTCCTTTTAAAAAGGTAAATCTAGTACCAGATATTTTGGCTGCTCTTGGCATATCTATAGTATCTGTGAGTTGCCCTATTTCTACATGATCACGTATGGTAAAGTTAAAACTTGGCTTGTCTAGCATAACTTTTATTACAACATTATCGTCTTCTGATTTACCTTCAGGTACGCTATTAAGTGGAAAATTAGGTACTTGTAGTAAGATTTTTTCTAGATTGCTTTGAATAGAATCTAAGGATTGCTCATGATCTTTAATCGTGGCACCTAAGTTTCTCATTTCTTCTCTAGCTGCATCTATTTGTTCTTTACTGGCTTGTTTGAGGGTAAGGTTTATAGCATTGCGCTTTTGTTGAAGGTCTTCAACTAGTTTTATTTGTTCTTTTCTTTGTTTAATCAAAGCTATTAGAGAATCAAATTCACCGATATTACCGCGTTTTTTAAGCAATACCCTTGCTTCATCACTATTTAATTCAATCCATTTTAGATCATGCATGAAAACACCAAGTTTTATAAATACATCAAAACAATTCAGCCCCAAGAAGCATAACAGCACTTTTTAACTCATTAGCTATGGGCTGATTTTTTATGTCCGCTAATTTAACTTCATAGGAATCTTCATACATATCTTTTTCTAAAGTAGCAATCATATCTTTTGTTAGCTCTTGGTCATAAATAGCGCAAGCATCTTCTGAATCATGAAAAGCTGAACGATTATCAAAGTTCCAAGAGCCCACCAACGTTAAATTATCACCAAAAATAGACACTTTAGAATGTACCATACGGCCTTCGTTGCGGTGATAAACTTTAGCTCCCGCCCTAATAAGTTCTCTGGTGTCAAAAATACAAGATTCTACCAACGGACCAAAATCACTAGTTTTTTCGCTATTAGTTAGTATTCTTACGTCTACTCCCCTTTTAGCTGCACTGACTAATTCTTCTTGCAAAATTTTTAAAACGCCGCGTGGTAAAAAATATGCTGTTTCAAACCAAGCTCTTTGTCCTGGGCTAAGAGTTCTTAAGTTATAGAGCAAAAAATTTGAAATATTGTGGTCTTGATCGATCATAGGCCGATGCTGCAATATAGCTACCTGTTTACCAGTACTTGGATGACTAATCTTAGGGCCTTTTTCTAAACGATGATTGGATAAATAAAACCAATTTCTACGAAAATTTTTATAAACGTCACAAGCACCATCGCCATGCAATAAAACATCTGTGTCACGCCAGGCAAGCTGTTCTTTTCCCTTAAGGTTGAGAATTTCAGGACTTCCACCCATCAAATACTCATCAGCAATATTCATTCCACCAATAATAGCTTTATCACCATCGGCAACTAAATATTTTTCATGCCACCTATAAGAAATATCACTTAAATGTTTCACCGCGCTCAATATGGCATTTAAATCGAGTCTATTACTTTCTAAAGCTTCTCTAATTTCATTAATAGCCGTTTGAGTAGAGACTTCAGTTTTACCACCAAACAATGTATGCATGGCTCTAGCTAGTTCACGTTTTTTGCTTTTATCAAAATCTTTAGTTTCGCTAGAATCAATAACTTCCATAATTTTTTGAAAAAATTTAATTATCTGATGTATATTTTTAGTATTTTTAGCATTCATCACTCCAAAAACATTTGGATACTGATCTACGATTTTAAATAAGCCTCTTAAACCATCTTCTAAAAAAGAATTATATAAATAAAATTTTATCCCATTTTCTTTCAATAATTTATAAATCGGGTGTTCATGCTCAAGTTCATCAAAAGACTCAATGTTACCAAGAGAATCTATAATACCATAAATTTTAACCCCTCTTTGAGAAGCATTGATTAAAGCATTAGCATATTCTAAACCACTTTTATCGCCTTTAAAAACTAAGGTTTGAAAGCAAATAAAATCTTTTGCTTCATTAATTAGCTTTATTCGCTCTGGCATAGAAGCTTGGCCATCTATTAAAAGCTTAACTTTTTGAGTATTTCTTATGCTTGCCCCAGTAATTCTTTTTATTTGTTCAAAATACTCTTTGCTTCCTATTTCACAAATATTATTCTTCGTTAAATCATTATTTATTCTTTCATAATGACCTTCTAAATTTTTTACAGGGTATAAAAAATGTGTCAAACCCTTGCTAGATGGTACTATTTTTGCTTGAGCAGTGCTATTAGTGCTAAATTTATATTTAGTATTAAATGGCTTAATACCAGGAAATTTTTCTTCTATTTTGCGAGAAGGTTTTATTAGAAATGCAGCACTGCCTTTACTCTTAATAAAAGCATCGCCTTGATGATAACTAAATTTGTTAATAGTAACATCGGTATAAAGTTTTCCCGACAGCTCTATTCCTCTATCTTTTGATAAACCAAAAGCATCGGTAAATTTTGTACGCATCTTTGCGTATCCATTCATTGATGAAATATTCATTTTTGGATCTAATGCAGCCTTAATATCTATACCCATAGTAGCTACTAATTTTTTACTACCAAAAGATGTATTAAAATCATCTACTATGGATTCTGTGGCCTTATCATCTTTTTTTTGCGTTCGTGGCATCATCTGAGTGATAGCTTTATCAGTAGCTGCTTCAATAAAAATATCGTTTATTTCGCTGGTAATACTTGCTTTTAAACTTAAATTTATAGGTTTTTTCTTAGCATTATATATTTTAGGAATATAAATATCTGCTTCAAAATTTGTTTTTCCTAAGCTACTTTGTATGTGTGAATAATCTTTGTGTATGTTTATTGATAGCCCGCCCTCTTTATCTAGATCAAAAGCACCTTTAACAAAAATTTTTAGCATTTCTTGATGACCTTTTATTTTTACCCCATTGCCGTTTAGAAAAAGGTCTTTAACAGGTCCATTAACATCAAGACTAAAAAATGCTTGAGAAGTCAAGCAACCTAAATCTTTTAAAAGATTTTTTAAGTTTAAATTATCAATACTATTTTCATCATTACTTATACCCAAATTAGATAAAAATATTTCTTCTAGATCAGGCATTTTTAAAGGATTAATTAATGGTTTAATTTTTTTATTAAATAATTTAAGAATTTTAATTTTAGAATTTACCGAAACATTACCTTCTTGATCTATTAAAACTTCTTTAAGCTTTAAATCCACTAATGAGTCTTTAATAGTATTAGTCAAATTATTAGGATTAGAACTCATTGAAGAAGCAGGATTTTTAATAATTAGTTTTTTTTCAAAAGAAACTTTAATCTGCTCTATGGCAAGTTTGTTTATATTTTTAAATAATTTAATTTGAATTAAAGCTTTTGTATTGGGCCTTACATCTAGAAGAGCTTCTTTATTTTTAAATCTAATTTTCTTTTTGCCCGCAGCTAAATCTACATTAAGCACCAAATTAAGATTATTTATGCATGATGAATCAAGGCCAGATATGCTGATACCCATTATACTAAAAGTATTTTTTTTATTATTATCAATGTTTTCTAAAATAAGATTTTGACTATTTTGAACGATATTATTTTCTACTTTAGGCACAAAAACCTCTTTCAAGCTTATTAAAAATATATATAGCTATGCGAGATGGATTTTGTTCAAAGAAAATTCGTATATTTCAAATATTTGGTCAAAATAATTTTGTGGAACTAAATCGTTACTAGAAATAACACAAGTTAGATTTAAATTTTTCAAATAAGTTAATAAGCTGATTTGCTGCTGAATACTCAATCCAGCCAAAGCTTCATCTAGCAAAAGTACTTTTGGTTGTTCTATTAATGCTCTGGCCAAAAATATCAGATAAGAATCAAATCTAGAAATATTTTTTGCATGCCAAAAAACATAAGTATTTAATCCCATTGGCAACTGTAGCAAAGAAGAAAATATCTCATGAGAATTAATAAGCTTATTAACTTTTGAAAAAGAAATATTACGACCAAAATTAATATTATCAAAAACACTGCCTGCAAATAATTTTGTGGCATGGGTAATTAAAGCAAAATAATCACTAAGCATTAACAAATCTAGGCTTTGTGCATCTTGACCATCAAAAACGACTAAACCTTTCGTAGGCCTAGTGATACCTGCCAGTATACTCAGCAAGCTAGATTTACCTGCTCCAGACTTAGCAACTATTGCGACCATTTCTCCTGGTTTAATACTTAGCGACAAATCTTTAAATAATAAAGAGCTTTGCTCATCAAAAGAAAAACAAATATTAATTAACTCAATAGAACCTTCTATATGAACAGGCCTTACTTTTATTTTTTTAGAAAAATCTTGAGTAGAAAAATGTAAATAATCTTTATAAAATTTTAGCATTAGATAAATATAATTATTAGTTCGTTCCATAAAAAACAAAAATATCACACTTAAAACTGATAAAAACCATACTTGCCAATCTAAGATAGTTAACTTAAAAACAATAATAAATAAATTTAACACAAAAAACCAAGCAAAAGAACTTGCCATAATAAATAAAATTTTCATATTAAAATATTTAATATATTTTATAATATTTAATAATAAACCATCAAAATATGTTATAATTTTTTGAAAAAAAAATTCTTGTTTTTTAAAAGACAAAATAAAAGAAAATATTTCAAAATATTCATTGGTTTTATCAATAATATTTATTTTTGATGATTCTATTTTGCTTTGTAATTTTTGAAGTTGAATGTTAAAATAAAAATATATTATTAAGAATAATAAACTCACTAAAGAAAAAATAATAAACATAAAATTTTTCAAGAATATAGCAATAGAAATTACACTAAATAACAATACTAAACAAAAAAACAGCAACCATATAAAATTAAAAATAATACCATAAAAATCTTCAATTTTTTTCTGCTCTTGACGAATTAAAGACTTTTCATAAAATTTATGCATACAAATAAGAACAAAAAGAGGTAGTTTAGTGACAATAAAAATATATATAAACACCAGGAAAAACAAAAAAATAAATAAAGAAATCAACAAAAGAAGTAAATTATTAATATAATTAAAATAACTAACAAATAAAAAGCATGCAATTACTAACAAAGAAAAAAAAATTAAAAATACAATAATTTTATGTAATGAAAAAATAGAGTTTAGATTTATATTCTTTGGATAAAAAGCTCCTAGTAAAACATAGTCGTCCTTTAACATATTTTTTGATACTATATTTTTGTTTTTATTTTCATACTCAATAATTTTATACTTACTTAATCCATAAGGAATAAATAAAGAAAAAGAAAAACTTTTTTTATGAACTCCAATTAATGGTAAAAAAGCATTTAAATATTTAGTATTGAAATCATTAAATTCAATAAAATTTAATTGAGCTTGTTTGCATAATTCATATAAAACTGTAATAAAAGTATTTGTTATAAAAAAATTAAAAGTAATTTTTGATGGTATGTTAAAAAAATTTCTTGCATGATCAAGTAAATAGAAAAGCACTGCACAATCCAAAGACTTTTCTTCTTTATTAGCGCTAACTTTTCGTAATTTAGCTAAATTTAAAATTAAATTGTCCATTTGACAAAAATTCCTTGATAATGCTTATTGCTTCTTAAGAGCTCTTCATGAGTTCCTTGCACTACTTTATTATTATGTAAAAAAATTATTTCATGAGCTTGCAATAGCTCAAATTCACGGGTAGCTGTAAAAATAGTAGTAATTTGTATCTTTTTTAAGTTCTCTAAAATTTTTATAACTACTTCTTGATGGAGAGCATCAAAAAAATCATCGAGTAATAATAATTCTGGATTATAAAATAAGCTTCTAGCCAATAACAAACGCTTTTTTTGGCCATGACTAATAGTGCTTCCATACTTATCAATAAAAGTTAACAAACCCATTGGTCTATTAAAATAAATTTCATTAATACAAGCTAGCTCTAATGCTTTTATAATTTTTTGTTCATTATGTTCAAAAGTAGCTAAGCAAATATTTTCAATAATGCTTCCATTAATCAAAGAGCTCTCATTGTTTATTAAAGAATATAAAAAATCATATTTTTTATTATTAGTTAAATCAGTTAAAAATTCTATTTTTTCCCGCTCTGAAACAGTTATTAAAGCATATATTTTATTCTTTTCTATTTTTAAGTTTAAAGAGCTAAAATTTTCTTTTTTTAAACCTTCATATTCTAATCTTAAATCACCTGCATTATTATCACTATTATTATATATCAATAAATAATTAAGAAGAAAATACAACAAAGGTAAAGAAAATAATAAGGCCATTAATTCTGAAATATAAATACGACCAACATGCATTTCAGAAAAACCAACTACGCTTAATAATAATACACTAAATAAAAAGCAGATACTATTCATATGACGAAGAAAATTATATAAAATAATCTTATTAAAATTAATTGATAAAAATAAAAACTCACTTTTCATTAAAGATCTTATTGATTTTTGGTTATTTGATTCTTGCTGCCATCCCTTATTAAAAGATAAGCTATTAAAAAGGGCAAAAGAAATGGTAGAACTAAATTGTTCTTTTTCTCGTAAAAATTCTTGTATTTTATTTTTAAAAACTAATAAAATTACAAGTAAAAAACCTAATATTAATAATAAAGATAAAAAAATATTTTTATTAGAAACAAAAAATGAAAAAATTAAAGAAAAAACTATTCCAGTAAAAATTGGTGTTCTTATAGCGTGCTTTTTGTTTTGTAAAAAACTAAAAAAGTCATTTATGATTTTACTAGAAACTAAATAAGACGGGTTATTATTAAAAAAGTCTGGTTTAACATTAAAAATATTTATTAATAATTTTTTATAATATTTAACAGATAATAATAAATTTAATTTATCAAAATATAAAAATAAAAAATAATTAAAAAATATAAAAATAAAAAAAATTAAACTTAAATAATGTTTTGAAATTAAAGATTTAAACATTAAATTACTTACAGTAAAGCTTATAAAACAAAATAATAATCCAACTAAAAATCCACATAAATATAAAAATATATTATTTATATAATTTTTAATATTTATATTTTTAAGCATCTTAAAAAAATTATTATTAAGATTATTTAAAATAATAATACTAAAATTAGAATATTTTTTTTTAAATTCTGATTCAGCTAAACAATAACGACCACAGGCTGGATCGTTAATATAGTATTTTTTATGATAAAATCCTTCATAAACAACAAAATGGCTGTTATTAAACAATAAAATTTGCATATGAGAATCTTTTTTTACATCATTAGATAAATATTTTTTTGCTTCAGCATTTAAAGAGTACTTCTTTATAGTTTCAATTAAATTTAAGGCATTACAGCCAGCAGATGATAATCCTATACTATTATTTAATTCATTAAGATTATGATTTATTCTAAAATATTTTAATACAATACTAAGACAAACAGCACCGCATTCCACAGGATTTATTTGCAGTAAACTTTTTGTTTTTTTTATATTGCTAAACATTTATTCATCTCTAAATAAAAGATTATGAAAAGATGGCCATATGAGTTTTAGTATACTTGAATATTCATAAATAACATAAACATCAGCAATAATACCAGAATCTAGAGCAAATAATGGACCCTTACCCTGCCACAAATAACCAGTTTTATGATTACTATTTAAAACAGGCTTTAAAGATATAACAAAAGGCTCAGCTTGCACACTTTGTCTTATATACTTAGCCAACTCAGGTATTTTTATGAGTGAATACAGCGCAGATTTAGCTATTGGCAGCTTAGAAACTTCTGAAACTTGCGCAACTAAATATCCATTTTGATGAAAATCTGTAATACTTGGAAAAACTTCTACAGCCATACCTGGTCTAATCTTTTTACCATCTAGCGATGAAACAAAAGCCATTATTTGTAAATCTTGGTGCTTGTCACCATGAGGAGTAATCAATGCTAATGATTGTCCAAATACCACTTTAGATCCACTAAAAGCTAAAATTTCAGCCATTATACCCTTATGCAAACTTCTTATTTCTATGAATTTTGTAGGATCTTCTTCACTTATAATTTTTGCAACTATTTGAGAAATTTCTACATTATCACCTTCTTTTACTAACCACTCGTCAATAATACCATGATGAAGACTAGTAATTTGATGAATCTCTCCATGCATTAAAAACCAGCCTTTTCCTGAAATTTTTAATGGCACTTCAATAAAAATACTAAGAATAAATAAGAAAATTGCTAATGAGCATAATAAAAATGAAAATAGCCAAGGCCAAACAAAATTTTTTATATTTATTTTTTGGTCTATACTTAACAAGATTTTTTATTCCAATATTCTACACTTGTTAAGCATATAATTTAATACAGTAATAATGCTAATATTTAATCTTTAAAAAGTTTTTTAACATCTAGAATTCCTCTACCAAAAGAACTAGCATCCCCTATTTGACGTGCATTTTCTTTGATTATTTTAATAACATCAACAAAAGAAATATTTTTATTTTCTTTACGCAAATATTCATGAAGCAATACAGCTATACCAGTTACAATAGGAGCAGCCTGACTACTACCAGTATCAGTTTTAAATTCATTAAAATTTTTACCAGCTGAATAAATATTAGTTCCATAGGCAGCAATAAAATTTCTTTGCACTATTTCATTATTTCCAGCAATCATAGTTCTCAGTTTACCAGCATTCTCAAAATTTTGTTCTTCTCCTTGAGGAAGCCGGGCTAGATTATTTATCTCTTTTTGTGCAGAATCTATAATTTCTTCATACGTTAGATCATCTATTTGACTTTTATCGCTAATAGTTGGCCTAATAGTAATAAATAAATTAATTTCTTTAACTAACTCAGAAATAAAGCCTGCTATTTTGGGATAATCTTTTCTTAGTCCCTCTTCAACATCTCCTCCTTTCATAAATAGCTCGAGTGTCGTAGAATCAGTATATAGTTCTGGAATTGCATTGACCAACTCCTCTTTAGTAAAACTATTAGTTTTTTCATATTCCATCGTATTAATAATATAATCGCTCATAATAGTTCCAAGCTTATGGTATTCTATTTTTTCGTTTTTTTTATGGTCAAGAATTTTGACTAAATCTTGCATACCTAAGTAAAAATCACGTTCATTTTTAAGATCTTGACTATCCACATATTCAAGGTTAGTTACAATCAATATATAATCTTCAAGCCCTGCCTTTAATAATTGAAGAATACCATACGTTGCACTATCTTCCTCTCCAAATCTATACTTACTTTCATTAGAAGCAGTTTTTATTAAAACAGCATTATTTGTAATTAAAATATTTTTTATGCGTTCAATCTGTTCATCAGAAAATTTATGAAATTTTTCTCTAGAAAATCCCCAAGTTGTGCGCTTTACATCTGTAAAACTTTGAGAAAAATTAATTATTTTAGTTTTTTTAGCTAAAGCTTCAAGGGCATCAATGATATTATCGGTGTAATTATATTGTGTTTCATTTTTTAGTTCAAAATAAGTGTTAATGGGCGCTTGTACTAATTGAGCATTTTTTAAAACACCACCTTTAAAATCACCTGATTCGCACCTATTACCCGCTAATATGGCAGCTACGTGATTAGCATGAGGGTCCACATCTGTTTTATAACTACCACTTATAGATTGTATATTATTAAGAGAACAATGATTAATTAAACCTTTTTCAAGAATACCTACTTCATAATTCTCACCACTTATGCCTTTTTTATGAAGATTATTAATATGATAACTATTTATAAAATCAAAATTTTCAGCAGATAAAGTAAAAGTAAAAAGTAAAATAATTAATAAGCAATAAATTCGTTGTAACATAATTAAATCCATATATATTTTATGATTATAATTTATAATAAAAAATGCAGCCAAAATCAACTAGATCCATGGGCTGCACATAAAAAATATGGTAAATTTTTGGTAATTTATTACAAATCTATTACTTCACCAACTACATCATATTCAGAAGCTTGAGTGATTTTAATTTTAACTATTTCACCAGGCTTGAGCGATTTATATGATGAAATATAAGTAATACCATCAATTTCTGGAGCTTGAGACCACAGACGGCCCTCTAATAAATATTCATGTTCTAATGAAATACCTGTGACAATAGCTTCTTGGACTGTGCCTATCATAGCTTCCATATTTTCTTTAGAAATAGATTTTTGCAAGGCCATTAAAGCGCTATATCTTTCTTCTTTCACACTTTCTTCTACTTGCTCGCTAAAATCATAAGCATCAGTGTTTTCTTCGTTGGAATACCTAAAAGCTCCAAGCCTTTCAAAACGGTTTTCTTTAACAAAATCCATTAATTGCAAAAAATCTTCGTGAGTTTCACCAGGAAAACCCACCATCATGGTAGTACGCAAAACTAAGTTAGGAATATTATCTCGAAGGCCTTTTATAATATTTGTAAGGCGGTCTTTTGAACCTCCTCTGCGCATATTACGCAAAACATTAGCTGAACCATGCTGAAGAGGCATGTCAATATATGGCAAAACATTAGAATTGGCAAAAGCTTCATAATATTCTGGTTTAAAACTTCTGGGATAGGCATACATTTGCCTAATCCACTTAATTCCTTCTACTTTCGATAAAGCCTTGAGTAAATCTCCTAGAGTAGGACGGTTTTCTAAATCAAATCCGTAGGCAGTTAAATCTTGACCAATGAGATTAAGTTCCACTACGCCGTTTTTGGCGAAACTTTCCGCTTCTTTTACTAAATCTTCGATGCTACGACTTCTTTGTTTTCCACGAAGTTTAGGAATTATACAAAAAGCACAAGCATTATCGCAGCCTTCTGATATTTTCATGTAGGCAGAAAAAGACGAAAGCGTATTTATTCTTGGTAAGTCAAACCTTTCAATAAAAGCTAGCTCTTTAGTTACTAAATTTTTATTTTTTTTATAATTTAGTCCTATTAAATTACTTTTTTGATTATTTTTTTCTAAAACATTTTTTATAGCTGAATAATCAGAAGTTCCTAAAAAATAATCTACTTCAGGAATTTCTTGCTCTAGCTCATTACCATAGCGTTGAGCAAGACAACCTGTAACAATTAGCTTTTTATCATGGCCAAAGTCTTCTTTAATTTTGGCAAGTTGCAAAATATTATCTATTGATTCTTCTTTTGCTTCATTAATAAAAGCGCAAGTATTAATAATCAACGTATCTGCATCTTGCGCATTCTCAACTAATTCGTGTCCATCAGATTGAGCAATTCCTAGCATATGCTCAGCATCAACTCTATTTTTAGGACATCCCAAGGATTTAAGGTAAACTTTAGCCATTATTTTTTCGCCGTATATTTTATTTAAATTTTTTAAAAGCATCTGCCAAAGTAGTTCGTTCTTTGCCACTTTGGTTTTGCTGGTTTAAGTAGCTAGCATAAGCTTTTTTGGTTTCTGATTCAACTGCTGATTTTTGACTTAAAGAGATTTTTTGTGTTTGCGGATCACAAACAGTGACAACCACTTCTATTTCATCACCAACTTTTGATGTCATACGATTTGTTTCAGAAGAATAGCTGGATAAATGATTTTTAGGACAAAATCCAAGCAAACCATCAGCAAGCTCACATAAAACTCCTGCTTTAGTTACACTTACTACTCTTACTTTATGCAAAGAACCACGCTTATATTCATTTCTATATTTATGCCAAGGATCCTCTTTTAATCGCTTAATAGAACAAGTAATACGTTGACGTTTAGGTTCATATCCAAAGATTGCCACTTCAACTTCTTGACCAACTTTGTATGTTTTTTCTATGTCATCATCATCATCATTGCGAGTCCAAGAAATTTCACTTCTTGGCACAAGACCATTGCTTTTTTCATCAAGTGCTACAAATAAACCAAAATCATGAATACTCGTAATTTTAGTTTTAAGTACTGCACCCACAGGAAACTGGGTTGAAAGCCTATCTACTGGTGAAGTTTCTAACTCTTTAGTAGACAAAGATATTCTGCGAGCCTCTTTATCTACTCTTAATACTGCTGCGCGTACATGCTCACCTATTTTAAAAAATTCACCTGGATGCTTAATACGCGTCCAACTTATTTCACCAATATGTATAAGCCCTTCTACTCCGCTATTTAGCTTAACAAAAGCACCAAAATCTGCAAAAGCAACGATGTCGCCTTCTACCTCAGAACCAAGCTTAAAATATTTTTCAATATTTTGCCAAGGATCAGGGCTTAGATCTTTCATGCTAATTTTAACTTTTTTATTTTCTAGATCGAGCTCAATAATTTTTGCTTTAACTTCTTGGCCTTCTTTAAGAAGATCATTGATTCTGGGTCTTTTATCCCAAGAGATATCACTTATATGTAAAAAAGCGTCTATGGAACCTAAGTCTAGGAATGCTCCATAAGGCATAATAGAAGTAACTACGCCATTAACTTCGTCACCTATTTTGTATTCGCTAAAGAATGAAGCAGAAGCTTTTTTACGTTCAGAAACTAATAATTCTCTACGAGAAACAACAATATTACCTTCTTCTAGATCAAGATTCGTTATTAAAACTTGTATAGCACTGTTTTCTAAATTTTCGTCACTAGATGAATCACGTGAAAAAGAAGAGTTTCTTCGAGGTAAAAATCCTCTTAGTCCAAAACCATTTTCTGCATCACTACGATTCTCAGTAAACAAAGCTAAAGCATAACCGCCTTTTATTTCAGAAAGCACATAACCATTTACCATTTCATGATTTTTATAAGCGTTTTGTGCTTTTTCTAATAAATCAAGTTCTAGCGCTTTAACTTGGCTTCCCACAAAGGGATTTTCGCTCGATTCTTGAATTTTTATTTGGTCTTCTAGATAAAATCTAATAGGAGCGCCAACTTTAATACTTTCATTTTCAATCAACTCTTGTTTGTTAATCAAAACATCAATGCTGTTGTCAGCTCTTTTTAAATTAGCAATTACCCCATTATCATCGATGGATTTAACAACACCATCATGAACCATGTCCCAAAAAGCATCCTTATCCACACAAGAAAGTTCTTCCTGGGTATATAGCACTGATTCTTTTGGCTTATTAAAAGTTTTACGGTTTTTCTTAGCTTTAGTGTTTTTAGTCACTTCAGATTTTTTTTCATTCATCTCAATGTTCATCAGGTTTATCCCTAATTTGTCTTTTTTTAGCAAGTTTTTTATTTTTAAAAATAAAAACCAAAATTTATCAAAAACGCCACAGCTTAACATAGCTTGATATAAAGCAAAAGTATATTGCCTTTATTTCAACTAGCCAATATGGTGTTTTGTTTTAGTATAAGATATAAAAGAATAAATGAATAGACATACACTTTTTTTGGATTTATTTTGATTATGCAAGCAGAAATAACTAAGGATTTTCGTTTTGAAGCCGCTCACTTTCTTCCTTTTGTGCCAGATGGCCACAAATGTAAGCATCTTCATGGACATAGCTACTTAATAACCGTTAGAGTTACTGGCTCTATTAATGAAATGGGTTGGGTTATGGATTTAAACGAGCTTGGAAAAGTCTGCAAACCAATCATAAAAAATCTTGATCATAAATTACTTAACGAAATTGAAGGCCTATCAAACCCCACTAGTGAGAATTTAGCTTGTTTTATTTTTAAAAAAGTTATTCAAAAAGTGCCTCAATTATCTTCTGTAAGCGTAAAAGCTACTAATTCAGTGTCAGTAACAGTAACTGGTTAAGATGATATGAAATTAATTTTCTTATTAATTACTGTTCTAAATATTGCCTGCACCAATATACCTCATAAAAAAAAACAAAATCTTAACTTAAATAATAAAAAGTTGATGAGCAATGATAAAAGAATGCTTCTAGTACAAGCCGCTCAAGCTAATTTAGGAAAGCCCTATGTAAGAATCAATGGCAAAAATTTTCGTAAAGATTGCTCTGGCACTATTTTAGGAATATTTGAACAGGCTACTATGCCTCTTAAGTTAACTCGCGACACAAAATCTTTGTATGATTATGTAAAAACCTATGGTTATATTTTAAAAAATCACCCAAAAGGGGGCGATTTAGTATTTTTTCACAATACTTATGATAGAAACCGCAACGGCAAAATGGATGACCTATTAACTCATGTGGGAATAGTTGAAAAAATAGAGGGTGATACTATTTATTTTATTCATCATCTAGAAAGCTTAATAATTAGATCTTGCATGAACCTAACTCAGCCAAAAATATCCATAGATAAAGCTACTAACCAGCGAATAAACCACATGTTACGAAAAGCCCAATCGGGCTTTAGAGCGTTCAATGCTGCAGAACTATTTGCAGGATTTGGCAGGCTATAATATTAATAAAAATATTTTTTAAGCTTTACTAAAGTCTTTTTTCCAATACCCTTAATTAATAATAAGTCATCAATAGCAAGCTCGTTATGAGTTTTTACAAAATCTATGATAAGCAAAGCTTTTTTATGAGACATATTTTCTATGACTAAAAGATCGCCTATTACAACTTTTTTTATAGATATTTTTTTATCACGAAGAAATGCATGAGTTTCTTTATTATCAATAAATATATTTTTATTAACAGAGCTACTTAAATATACTTGGGAACCTAGCCCCACTAAAGAGATTACTAGCAAAAAAAATATTAACGCTAACCAATTTTTTGCTTCTAAGTCCATAATTAATTAATAAATTACTATTTGCTACGAAAAGTCACTATACCACGATTTAAATCATAAGGCGACATGGCCACCTGAACTTTATCACCCAAAACTAACCTAATATTATTCTTCTTCATTTTTCCGCCAAGATGGGCCAATAAAATGTGTCCATTATCAAGTTTTATTCTAAACATGCTATTAGACAAAAGCTCGGTTACCACACCTTCTACTTCAATATGCTCATTACCTGCCATTAATTCTCCCAAAATATACTCTACTTTTAGTATACTCATTAAAAAATAACTCAAGTGCCTCTTTGAAGTAATTATATGTTAAACCTGGCTTGCCTATATTGAAGTAGCATGTTATTTGGGCCTAGTGTGATATTTAAGTAAAATTTATTGGTGTGTGAATTTAGGATGGAAGAATAAGTTTCCTAGCAAAGTACTTAGCTGTTTTAACAAACAAGAACTAAAATTAGCATTAAGTAATTACTTGAAAGTATACTTAATAAATTTTTACTATGCTTAAGATTGCTTAAAATTAATAAGCCCATTCGCACATACATAACGAAAAAAAGGGCTGGTAGCCATGTCCAAAAAAGAGATTATTATAAATGCTAATATGGCAGAAGAAATCCGTATAGCAATATTAGAAGATGGTCAAATAATAGATTTAGATATAGAAACTTCCACCAAAGCTAAGCATAAAGGCAATATTTACAAAGGCATTATTTCTAACCTAGAAGATGGTCTTGAAGCTGCTTTCATAGATATCGGTGAGGATAGACAAGCTTTTTTGCCTTTATCTGAAGTTAGACCAAATATTTATCCAGATGCTTTAAAAAATAAGAAAAAAGTTAAAATTTCAGATGTTTTAGCTCGTGGCCAAGAAATTATTGTTCAAGTCACCAAAGACGAGATCGGCAATAAAGGTGCTGCAGTTTCTACTTATTTGTCCTTACCTGGTAGATTTGTTGTTTTAATGCACTCTGATGAAAGTGGCGGTGGTATTAGCCGTAAAATTGAGTCTGAATCAGCAAGATCAGCTGCAAGAGAAATGCTTGCTCACCTAAATGTACCTGCTCATATGGCTGTTATTATTCGTACAGCTGGAATGAATTGCAATAAAATAGAATTATTTAAAGATTTTAAAGTGCTTTGTGATACATGGGGACAAATAGATAAAGCGGCACAAATAGGCAGAGCGCCTACATTGCTTTATAGAGAACCTGATATTGTAATTAAAACTATTAGAGATTATTTTTCCTCAGATGTTTCTCTCATAGTAATCGATGACGAAGAAGAATATGAAGATGCTTTAGTCTATTTTCGCGAGTACATGCCTGATTTAGTACCTTTGTTAGAAAAACATAAAAAAAGGGAACCGATTTTTCATTATTATGGCATCGAAAAAGCTTTATCAGAATTATTTGACCTAGAAGTAAAACTTCCATCTGGTGGTTATGTCACTATTGAACAAACTGAAGCGTTAGTATCTATTGATGTTAACTCTGGATCTTCCACCAAAGAAGAGGATCATGAGGCGACTGTCTATAAAACAAATCTGGAAGCTGCAGACGAAATAGCCCGACAATTACGCCTTAGAGATATGGGTGGAATTGTTGTTATTGACTTTATTGACATGGTTTCTAGGTGGCATAGAAGAGATGTTGAAAGACGTCTTCGAGATTTAATGAGAAATGATAAAGCCAGAGTCAAACTTGGTCGTATCAGCGAAAATGGTATTTTAGAGCTAACAAGGCAAAGAATAAGACAATCTCATAGTTTAATAAGCAGAATTATTTGTCCTAATTGTCAAGGAACTGGTAGAGTTCGAGACGCACAAGGCTTATCTCTTGCTGCACTCAGAAAAATGCATGCTTATTTATCCAAAAAGCGTTCTCCTCTTACTAGTTTAACGGTAAAAGTACCTATTGAAGTTGCAAATTTACTCAATAATCGTAAACGAAAAGAACTGCTTGCTTTAAGCGATAGCTATGAAACACAAATTGACGTTATTGGTGATATAAAGCTAATAGATTCGCAAATTGAGTTTTTTGAAGAACGACGAGGCTACGCTGGTATTAAGGCTAAATCTCCAAGTAGAGATTATTGGTCTAAATCAGAACCCTCCTATAATAATAGCGATTCTATCAAGAGAATTGAGCAACCAGCGCCATCTATTGGCCCTGCTCCATCTTTGATTGAATTCGATGAAACCAAAGAAGAGTTAAAATTATCTTTGGATACATGCGTTGAAGATGAAGATATTGAAGAAACCTATCCAGATGAACTAAGCGAAGCTTTATTTGCTAATGCACCTAAAGAAAGTATTGAAGACTTATTTCAAAAATATTCTTTCAATACTGGAATAGAAAAAACTGAAAAAACTGTGATAGAGCCAAATTTAATAAATAATGAGGAAGTTCCTCCTTATAAAAAACGCTATAATGCAAAACGTAAAAGTCATTCTAGGTATAAAAAAACTATTAATTCTAATGATGATGTAAACAAACAGGGTGTTTAGTATGGTGACATTGATAATTTCTGGAGTCTTAATAACTATATTTTTGATGCTATTTTTTTCACAACAGCAATCTGTAAAAAAAATACAACAAGAACTAAAAAATGAACAAGAAAAGGCTCTTAAGCTTGAACAAAAATTTGATCTTTCTAAAGAAGAATTTAGGAAAAACAAAGAAGAATTAGAAAGAAAAAGAACTGAGTTACAAGAATTTAGAGAATTAAATAAAAAGAAGCTTAAACGTTTAAAGGAATCAGAGCTAAGTATGAATCAAGACAGCGAGGCAAATATGAGTGATAGAATTCTAGATGAAACTAATAAGACAGTACTAGCTTTAGAAGCTATGATTGAAAGTTTAAAAAATGAACATGAAAAAGAAAAAGCTAACATGCAAAATATGTTGCAACAAGACATTGAAAATAAGCAAAAAGAACATCAAAAAAATTTAGAAGTCTTTAAAGCTGATTTAAACAAGCTACAAGAAGAACTAAAGAAACAAAAGAGGCTTAATCGTCCTGAAGGTTGTAAAATAGACCTAAAACAACTTCCTGATGAAGCTGCTAGCGAGTTTGCACGACTATTTAGAAAAGCTCAACAACATGAGCGTCTTCATGGTGTAGCACGAGCGAAACTCCACTTAGCTCAAGAAAAGTTCACTACCCTACAAAAACGCTATTTTGAAGTTTGTAGAGAATTAGCTCTAGCTATGGGTAAAAACGAAGCTTCAGATCCTGTTAAAGCCCGTGACCTTGCAGAAGAAGTTATGGCTAAACATCATACAGGCGATAGCGATAATAATGGCGAAAATAAAACTGAAGAAACTTAAATTTTTATTAAGTTATTATCTTAAAAACCTCTCTTAGGAGAGGTTTTTTGTTTTTCTAATTTAGAGCCCTACACAGCTTTGATAAATAAGTTTTTCAATATAAACAAATTGGTCTTTAGTGCTAACAGATTTTAATGCTTCATCTATTGGCACTAAGCGAGTAAGACGCAGAATATGAAAATCTATATTTTTCTTTTTGGCAACTTTTGACATCCATTCATATCGTTCACCATACACTTGCGTAGCCTTACGAGCATCCCAATCTGACATACCATTATCAAGACATTGTCGTATATGAACAAAAATACGAAACTGCCACATGAGTAAAGCTAAAAATTTTATGGGACTCTCTTTAGCCCTTCTTAACTCATAAATATCTACTAAGCTTTTTGCTAATAACCCTTCAGAAATATTTCTAACTAATAAAAAAACGTCCACAGAGGATGAATTAGATATATTATTACATATATCATCTATTTTTATTTCACAATTTTTAAACATCAAAAAAAGTTTTTCAAGAGCACTATTTATAGAAATCAAATTATTGTCTAAATAAGTAAATAAAAATTCAGCAGTATTTTTATTCAATATAATATTATATTTTTTAGCTTTATTTATTATTAATTCCAAATATTCTTGACTAGCAAGAGCATTAAACTCACAAAAATATTCTAAGTCTTTTAAAAAGCTAAATATTTTACTGCGCTTATCTAGCGCATCAAAATGCATTAATAATAAAGATGTTTCAGAAGGATTTTTTAGATAATCTTTTAGCTCGTTTATATTATTTTCTGTAAGTTTATAAGCATTTATTATTTCGATAAGTTTATGTGAGCATAAAAATGGCATCGTTTTAAGACTAGGTATGACATTACTAAAGCTTTGCTCTGATAAATCTATTTTTTGATGATTTAGTTCGCCATTGGGCAGAGATAAAAAATGATTTCTAATAAATTTAGCAAAATCTTCTTGCTGTGATTTTTCATCTCCCCCAACAGCTATTAGCGCAGGTGGGTTTAAACTTGTGATTTTTTGTTTTATTATTTCTAAGTCTTGCATACGGGAGTTATATGATCATTGATAGCCATTGTCACTTACATGACGAAAAATTTTTAACAGATTTAGATAACGTATTACTATCAGCTAAAGAGTCAAATATAACTCATTTTATAGATATTGGCTGTGATTTAGAAACTACTCAAAAAGCTTGTGATTTAGCAAATAAATATAGCCAAATTTATTTTTCTGCAGGCTTTCATCCTCATGAAGCCAAATTTTTAAATACAAATAGCCTAGAAAAATTAGAATTATTAGCAAAAAATAAAAAGTGCTTAGCTATAGGTGAATGCGGGCTTGATTATTACTACAACCATTCAAATCAAGAGGAACAAAAGCATGCTTTTATCGAGCAACTTAAATTAGCACATAAACTTAGCTTACCAACTATTATTCATTTAAGAGATGCCTATGAAGATTGCATAAATATTTTGCAAACTTATAGACAAAAATCACAAAAAATAGTTATTCATTGTTTTAGCGGTACCCTAGAACAAGCTAAATTTTTTGCAAGTTTAGGTATTTATATTTCCTTATCGGGCATAATAACTTTTAAAAATCCTCAAGAGTTATTACAAGTGGCAAAAGAAATAGCATTAGATAAGCTTATTATAGAAACAGATGCACCTTATTTAAGCCCTCACCCTTTTAGGGGCAAAAGAAATGAACCAAGCTTTATTACTCATACGCTAGATAAGATTATCTGTGTAAGAAGTGAACCCAGCGAAGTCGTCACTAGTCAAATATATAAAAACACTCTAGATTTGTTTGGTCTTGTTATTTAACTATTCAGGTTAACCTATATAAAAATATTTTCAAATATAGAAAAAATAAATATTCACGAGCAAGGCATTATTGCTACATTATTTTTTCCAAAGAATATAAAAAATGCCCCAGGGGTCAAGGATTGCCAATACCATTTATGCCAAATCTCAGCTACGAAGATATTCTTAAGGCGACCAAGGATGGCCACTTACCTTTCCACAAAGGAACGCTTGATGATCCTCTCGAAGCAACGCCAAATTTTCTGTATGCTATGAAAATGTTCTATAAAAATATTGACAGTGCAAGCATTCCAGTGGAAAAAATCCTTTGCCCTATACTAATCCTTACTGGAGAAGATGATAAAATATGGCCAGCAACTATATCTGGTAATCTTATTATCAAACGATTAGATGACAATGGATCAAATATCATAAGAAAACATCTCAGTTTTTCTAATGCTGGGCATGAACTTTATTTATCCCCTCATCAACCTTCAACTGACCAACCATTCCAGTTTGGTACATCTTATATGCTACTTGGAGGAACTTCAGAAGGAAATGCTTCTGCCAAAAAAGAATCGTGGCAAGAAGTTTTCAATTTTTTAAAAAATTTTTTAGCTTAGCCTTTGCTAACGCAGTTCCTTCGCCACAACTAAACACCATTTTCAGCTCCGCCTCCACAAATTTGCCACGGGCGAAAGCCATGAAGCCAGGAGTATGAATACCAATATTTTTCTTCTGGTAAAAGTCTGCTTCTTATGACAGAAGCACCAAGACCAAAGCATTGAACGTTGCCATTGACAAGCAAAGCACAAGTTCCTCCTTGATAAACAAAAATTTTCTTGGCTAAATCTTGTAAAAAATCTATTTTTTCAGGTTTTTTGAATATACGCTCTTGGTCATGGCGCCCAGTTATCTGGCCACAACTGTTATCACCCATACAAAAAACTTCACCACTATCTGATAAAAAACAGTAATGAAATGCAGAAAACGATACTTGTTCCACTTTAAAGTCTAAGTGAATAACTTTTTCTAGATTAGGCTTAACAGAATTAAAAGATTCATAGAACTCATTAGAACAATAAATATCAAGATCATCACTTTGCATACATATATCATCTGAATAGGCATTCAAAAAATAACGTTCATCACTATTTTTTCTAAATTTAATATTTTTATTAATAATTTGTGTTTCTGATATTCTAGAAAACTCTCTTTCAAAGTGTATCAACGTGCCATTTTTTGTTATGGCATAAATTCCTGGGTATGAATTAGTATTAACCTCAATTATAGAATTTTTTTCATCATGCCATACTTTTTTAACTGGACAATTAGGTTTTCTGATTCCTGTACAGTCCACTTGACATGATAAACCTTCTTTTTGAGTGATATTGCAGTCAATAATATCCTTAGGGTATTTAATTGAAAGTGAACTAGAAAAATCCTTTGTCATCAAAGGATTAAGCTCAGCTTTAACATAATTGTCTTCATACAATACCCTTATTGAGCCTTTATCAAACCATTCTTTATTCTCGTCTTGAGTATTATCTAATTTATGAAATTTAAAGGATGGCCCCAAACCAAGCTTTAATTTCCTTTCTGGCACATCATTAACATTATCATCAATATAGATATCTCCATTTTTTTTCTGCACAAAAAGTGAGGGCCACTGATCCATTTGACCATTCATCAATACCACATCATTAAAAATAATTGGAGGATCAACTAAAGTAACGGAATACCTTTTACTTAACTCTTGTTTTTTTTGATCTTTTATAACTTCTTTTAGTTCTTTTTGCTCACACCCACAAATAGCCAAAATAAGTATTAATAATAATTTCATTCTTTTCTCTAATTATAAAGGGTAACAAGGCTATTAAGACGAAATTTAGCTAAATACTCATAAGAAAAAGCACCATAACCAATTTTATCTTTGAAATCCTTGGGTAAAATATATTGTTCATTCAAACCCCAATCCTCTCCCCAAGAATTTTTGAAGAAAATAAGGCGACGACTGTCATCATACCCTGTTAAAACTACACCATGAGAACTACACTTTTTTATTGACGATGATGAAGCTGTTTTTTCGCATTGTTTTTTTATTTCTTCCTCAGTTGGAATTGTTGTTATAAGTCCAGTTCCCCACTCATCTCCTACTGAAAAAAATGAAGCAGCTATAGGAATATTATTATTAAGATGATTTTGAATATAGGCGATATATTGACCATCTGTAAGTCCATCAACAGCTTGCTCAATTGTTTTAAATGGAGGATAGATTTTTTTAGCTGTATCTAAATTTGGCAATTTATTGCGAGCTAATAATTTTAATGATTCTCTTTTTTTATCATCAGCCATGTACCAATCTGCAAAATCAGTTGGATTTACGTAAGGACAATCTACTTCATGATAAATACCATTACCAATTATATATTTAAGTTTATCCTCTGTAACACCACTATCATCTTGGCTAGAGTGATATGCTAAACATTGTTCTGAATAATCAGCATTTTTATCAATAAATGGCTCGAGTAATCCTAAAGTTGTAAAATTAGAGCAAGTGCCTCTTGTTCCTTGACTCCTAACTTTTGACATCATGCCTTTAATATTAGCAGAACTAATTGGTCTACTTGATAAAAACTCATCGATTCGTTTTTTTCTATTTTTATCAGGATAAAAAATTCTTTTTTCTGCAGCTTTACTTAAATATGACCATTCAAGTTGGTATTTTGTACCATTGTATAAAAAATAAGGATTACTTTGAGCGTAAACTTTAGTAACTATAAGAGATAAAACAAATAGTGCTTTAAACATAAACCTCACCCAGCAATTATTATCTATCTCTTTTCGGGCTTTTTAATTATTTAATTGTTCAAAGTCTTTTTTCAAATATTACTCAATCTTAACCCATCTGCCCTGTGCATTTTTTTCATAAATGCCTTCTGGCTCTCTTGCTTTTTCGTAAGACATACTAATATCCTTCATACGCTCTTTTAGAAGGTAATCTTTTATTTCTTTTATTATAGTTTTTAAAATTTTTACATTATTTATCTTATTTATAATCAATACACGAATATACTCTGTTTTACATTCTGGTAGATTAGCATAAATAGCTTTTAAATCAGGTTTTTCTTGAAATGAATCCCATACATCACGATAAGCAGAAGATATAGTATATATAGTTTTATGAGTAAGCAGAAATTTATCATACTGTTGCTGACTTTCAAACGCTTTTAAGCTACTACAAATAAAAAAATAAAATAATATTTTTTTTAGCATCTTATTTTATCAACCTAGTAATATCGTTAAACAAAGCATAGAGCATAATAAATAATAATACAGCAAAGCCTATTTTAGTGGCTATGGCTCTAGTTTTTAGAGTAAGCTAAGTGTTCACTAGTCAAATCTATAAAAACACTCTAGATTTGTTTGGTCTTGTTATTTAATTATTCAGGTTAACCTATATGAAAATATTTTTAAATATAGAAAAAATAAATATTCACGAGCAAGGCATTATTGCTACATTATTTTTTCCAAAGAATATAAAAAATGCCCCAGGGGTCATTGTTGTTCCAGGATCTGATGGTGCAGTACCTGAAAGCATTTCTGAACTTATTGCTTCCAATGGCTATGTTGTTCTTGCTTTGAAATACTTTGGTGCAGATAATTTGCCTGAAAAACTATCAAATATTTCATTAGAATATTTTTACAATGCAATACAATATTTCAAAAAACAATCACAGGTAAACAAAAATAAAGTTGCTCTTTTAGGATATTCACGAGGAGGCGAATTAGTTCTTCTTTTCTCAGCTATGTATCCTCAAGAAATATCTGCTGTCATAGCTTATACTCCACCACACCTAGTTTATGGTGATTTTTCACCAAATGAAAATGCCGCTTGGAGTTTCAAAGGATTGCCAATACCATTTATGCCAAATCTCAGCTACGAAGATATTCTTAAGGCGACCAAGGATGGCCACTTACCTTTCCACAAAGGAACGCTTGATGATCCTCTCGAAGCAACGCCAAATTTTCTGTATGCTATGAAAATGTTCTATAAAAATATTGACAGTGCAAGCATTCCAGTGGAAAAAATCCTTTGCCCTATACTAATCCTTACTGGAGAAGATGATAAAATATGGCCAGCAACTATATCTGGTAATCTTATTATCAAACGATTAGATGACAATGGATCAAATATCATAAGAAAACATCTCAGTTTTTCTAATGCTGGGCATGAACTTTATTTATCCCCTCATCAACCTTCAACTGACCAACCATTCCAGTTTGGTACATCTTATATGCTACTTGGAGGAACTTCAGAAGGAAATGCTTCTGCCAAAAAAGAATCGTGGCAAGAAGTTTTCAATTTTTTAAAAAATTTTTTAGCTTAGCCTTTGCTAACGCAGTTCCTTCGCCACAACTAAACACCATTTTCAGCTCCGCCTCCACAAATTTGCCACGGGCGAAAGCCTTCAAGCCAGGAGTATGAATACCAATATTTTTCTTCTGGCAAAAGCCTTGTTCTAATAACAGAAGCACCAAGGCCAAAGCATTGAACATTGCCATTGACAAGCAAAGCACAAGTTACTCCTTGATAAACAAAAATTTTCTTGGCTAAATCTTGTAAAAAATCTATTTTTTTAGGTTTTTTAAACTTAAGTTTTTGGTCAGAGAGACAAGTTTTCAGGAGAAAATTGGCGTGAGATTAGAAGTGGCTGTTGTGGAAAAGGGCTTTACCCGACCTAGATGCAAGATTTATTTTTAGATAAACTTATTATAGAAACCGATGCGCCTTATTTAAGCCCTCATCCTTTTAGAGGCAAAAGAAATGAACCTCAAGAAATCATCACTAGTCAAATATATAAAAATACTCTAGATTTGTTTAATTTAACCTTATATTATGTTTAGATAGTTATCATTTTCTATTTTTTATAATAAATAAAGCTGAAGCTAACCTTCCAAATACATATACTATTAAACCCTGATAAAAGCGTACTTTGCTTGCGAGTTGTATAGCTAAAATAATTTTTGTTTTAGATTTACATTGAAATATAAAAATATTTAAGCATAAATTACTTGCGAAAATAAAGACAAGTTAATATATAATAAAATATAATACAATTTCAGGATTTATTATGCCTAATAAATATTTAATTAATATAATATTTTTCTTGTTTTTAATGATTTCTAAGCTGTCTTTTAGTGCTATTTACATAGAAGACATGCCTAAACTTGGTAAACAATTACTGTATGGCTTTTTAGCATTAGAATCTGGTTTGCTTGAAAATATAAGGTTTAAGGGTAATTATGGTCCTGAAAAGAGCCAATATTTATGCCATTATATACTAAATCAAGAACAAAGAACCAGAGATTGCCCACAAGATCATACTACGGCGCTTCTGCAAAATATTTTTCCTTCTCCTGGTGGCGCAGCGCTAGGACCAACAAATGCAACTTCTGATTTTTTTAATAGGCTAAAAATTAGTCAGATAAAAGAAATACTAAAAATTTACGAAGAGATTAAACTTAATCCTAACAATACTAAAAATTTAGATAAATTTATGTCACTAAATTCAGCTGCCAGAAGAAGTATACTACCAAATTGGAAAAATAAATTTGAATCTTATGAAAAACTTGCCGATGAATATAAAAAAATGTTTTTAGGAGCTGTAGCTGAAAGAGAAGCATACCCTAATATAGCAGAATATGCTTTATTAGCCTTGGCCATTAAAAAAGCTAATACAATAGAAGATCTTAAGATATTTGGAGTATTAGATAGTGAAAATATTTATGATGAAAATTTATATATAAATTTTGAAACAGATTATATTAAAGACAATAAACTATCTTCATCAGATTTTAAAAAATTATCAGAAGAAGATCACAAACTATTTAGTTTTTATTTAGCAGGATATAAAAAATATGATAACTCTAATAAATTTCCACCTATTTTGGGCGAAAATGAACAAGCAGTGTGTAATAATACTAAGTTTACTGCTTGTGGCGAGACATCTTTGCGTAATTTTTTAAATATAGTAGCAGCTAATATACAAGATCAAACATTTAATCCTGAGTATTTAGTTGGAGCCACTCAAGAACTTAAAGATTTTTATACAAAGCAAAAAACATATGATGATTTAAAAAAGGATGACTTAAGAAATGCTTGGGCTTCATTAGTAGCAGATAAGCAAGAAGTAAAATATCAAAGAAATACTTATGAAATATCTGCTGGTATGGATAATATGTTGAAATTAGTTGGTAATCTTTTCGACGACGAAAAACTAAAAAATATTGAAAATATAACATCAGAACAAAGAGCTGATAAAGTAAAATATTTACTTGAAAAACTTTCTAGAGATGATTTTAAAATGTATATTAATAATAGTAAATTAGATAATATTGATAATTTCGATATTTTTATTAATAATAAAAAAATGTTTGTTTGGAATTTTCAAGGTGGTCATTTTTATTTCAAGCCTACCGGCTATCTTTCTAATTCAGATTGGCGTAATGGGCATTTAGATGATGTCTTAGATTCTAATATAGATAATAAATTTAAAGCACTTATTTTAGAATTTTTTGAACCATATAAAGCACTTACTAATAAAATTAATAATACAGAAAAAGTTAACTCTATAATAACAATAGCACCATATTTATTAAAACAAAAAAATAAAGATGGTAATACTCTTTTACATAAAGCTGTCGAGAATGGCGATGTAGATACCATACAATTATTAATTAAGACGAAAGTAGATAAAGAAGCTAAAAACAATAATGGTATGACACCTTTAGACATCGCTATTAAAAATAAAAATAATAAAATTATATATCTATTCATTGAAGCTGGTATTGATATAAATACTAAAATCTATCGCGACAACTATCTTTTGCATTATGCTATTGAAAATAAAAATTTAGATATGCTGAACACATTAATTAAAAAAAATGCTAATATGGAGGTAAAAAATAATCTTGGTCATACACCTCTTTATGCAGCTTTGTCATATCAAGACTATAGTATTACAAATGCTTTATTTACAGCTGGAGCTAATGTGAATAGTAAAAATCGTAATGGTGATACTCCTTTAGATTTGGCTATAAATGCAAGCAGTATAAATTCTGTAAATTATTTAATTGAAAAAGGAGCCAATGTAAATCCTATGTTTTTGCATAAAGCTGTTTATTATAATAATTTAGAAATTTTAAAAATTTTAATAAAATCTGGAACAAATAAAGAATTAACTGATTATAATGGTAATACTCCTTTACATTTAGCTGTAGAAAAAGAATTATTAGAAATAACAAGAGAATTAATTGATGCAGAAGCTAATGTAAATGCTAGAAATAATACGAATAACACTCCTTTGCATTTAGCTGCTGAAAAAAATCAAAATGTAGATATAATAAAAATTCTAATAAAAGCTGGAGCAGATAAAGAAGCTAAAAATAATAATGAGAATACTCCCCTTGATGTTGCTATTGAAAAAAGAAATTTTACAACAGCAGAAGCTTTAATTAAAATAAATAATGACGATAGTCCTTTGCATTTAGCTATCAAAAATGGTTCTAAAGTAGAAGTTTTAAAAGATTTAATTGGCAAAGGAACTAAAATAGATGTTAAAGATTATTATGGTTGGACTCCTTTACATTTAGCCATCAATAGTTCTAAAATAAATATTATAAAAACTTTAATTGAAGAAAAAGCCAATATAAATGCTAAAGATAAAAATGGTAACACACCTTTACATTTGGCTATTAATAATGGAAAAGAAGATATTATAAAGGTTTTAGTTGAAGCTGGAGCAGACATCTACGCTAAAAATAATAATGGCGAAAATCCTTTAGACATAGCGAATTCTTCAATCCGTTCATTTATAAATAAATTAATTAATGTTTCCCAGCTGGAGTAAAATTTAATTTTTCTACTGGAACTTTTGTTAATCCTGGTCTTAATAGAAATGGGGTTGCGACAGGAATACAATGAGGACCTTTTAGCTCTTTTTACTGTCTAGAAACTGAAGAATTAATTCAAGTTCTAAAGGTATTTAAAGCCCAACCAAAAAAAGTAGCTAAAATTTTAGAGCTTACTAATTTAATTTAACCCATCTGCCCTGCTCATTTTTTTCATAAATGCCTTCGCTGCCCCTTGCTTTTTCGTATGCAAGACTAATATTTTTCATACGCTCTTTTAGTAAATAATTTGCTAGTTCTTTTATTATTGTATTAAAAACTTCTAAATCTTCATTTTTTAGGCCATTTGTAATCAGCACACTAATATACTCTGTTTTAAATTCTGGCAGATTAGCATAAATAGCATCTAAATCAGGTTTTTCTTGCAGTGATTCCCATATATGGCGATAAGTAGAAGATACTTTATATAAAGCTGTATGAGTAAATAAAAAATCATTATAGTTTTTATTATTATCCAACGCTTTTAAGCTACTACAAATAAAAAAATAAAATAATATTTTTTTTAACATCTTATTTTATCAACCTACTAATATCGTTAAACAAAGCATAGACCATAATAAATAACAATAATGCAAAGCCTATTTGAGTGGCTATGGCTCTGGTTTTTGGAGTAAGCGGCTTTCTTTGAATAGCTTCTATACCAAAGAGCAATAAATGCCCTCCATCAAGAGCAGGTATAGGCAATAAATTTAATAGTCCTAAGTTAACACTTAGCATACACATAACCATAATATAAAAAGCTAGTCCTTTATCAAAAGCTTGTTTAGCGATATCAAAAAGCATAATAGGACCACCAATTTGTGACGAAGGCACTTCCATTTTTACCAACATAAATAAAGATTTTGCAGTAACAACAGCAATATTAACAGTTTGATTATATGCTTTAGATAAAGCTTCAAATACACCAACATTTCTAATTTTAGTTTTTCCCATTGAATAAGTTGGTAATAAATCAACTCCAAACAAAGTATATAAATTAGTACTTAAATTTAAAGTATTTTCAGTGTCTTTCTTAAACTTAACCCCTAAAATCTGTATTTCACCATTTGCTTTTATAACACTCAATAAATGTTCTTTATTTAGATTATTAATAAAAGTTTGTTCTAAATAAGGAGAGCTAACTATTGCTTCGCCGTTAATAGCTAATAAGCGATCATTAACTTCTAAATTTAGATCTGAAGCTATAGACTGAGCAGCTACGCTAGAAACTACCCCTTTAGCACTGGCTAAGCCGTAGCTAGCATCTAGAGATAATTTTTCTTCGTTAAGTAATTTTAGGCTTTTTTCTAAGGATTCTTGATCTATAAAACTAGTATATTTTTTAACAATATCTGACCATACAAAATTATATTGCTTAAATTCACCAATATTTAAGACTATCTCTTTATTATTTCTTATTATTTTAGTCACAGAATTATTTAAAATATTTATATTTAATAATAAATCTTCTATAGAAATAATTTTAGTGTTATTTATAGAAACAATTTCATCTAATGTTTCCAAACCATAATTTTTTAAAGGACTTTGAGGTAACAAAGTAATTATAGGTTTTTGTATAACAGGCATTACTCCTATACGACCTTGTGAGTCTTTTTCCTCTGGAGTAACCAATAAATTTATATTGGTATTTTCTCTTTCAACTAAAAAGTTAAGCTCCTCTAAAGGATGAGCAGCTATTATGCTTGATAAATCCATAAAAGATTCTATCGGTTTAGCATTAATTTCTTTAACTAAATCATTAGGTTTAAAACCTGCTTTTTGGGCTGGCGAATTAGGAGCTATACTTCCTATTTGTGGCAATAAAACTTCTTCTGTGCCTACAAATAAAAAAAACATTAAAATAATAGGCAAAATAAAATTAAACAAAGGGCCAGCAAATGCTATTAAAGATTTTCGCCATGTGGCTTGATGTAAAAAGCTATAGCTTTTTTGTTCATCAGTTAAGTCTTCATCCAAAGACTCTCCAAACATTCGCACATAACCGCCTAATGGAATAATGCTAAGACGATATTCAGTATGGCCTTTGGTAAAGCTAAATATTCTTGGCCCAAAACCAACAGAAAAAACTAGTACTCGCACACCAAGCATTTTGGCAAACAAAAAATGCCCTAACTCATGAAAAGCTACCAAAACACCTAATAATAAAATACCAGCTAATATCTGCATTTAATACTCCAACTAAAAATTTTGATCCAGTTCTACTTCACCAGAAATTCCCATCTGATAAGCTGAAACTCTACGCTCAAAAAAATTAGCTAATTCTTGAACATTTTGTAATTCCATAAAAGGAAAAGGATTTTTACTAAAAAACATAGGCTTAAAACCTAAACGAGCTAATCTTTGATCAGCTACAAATTCCAGATATTGTTTTAGTTGTGGCAAAGAAAAACCTGAAATTCCGCCCCCCAAAACATCTTCACCAAAAGCATATTCGCATTCAATAGCTTCGTTCATCATGGCTTTTACGTCATTAGCAAGCTGTTCATCAAATAACGATGGTTCTTCTTGTCTAATAGTATCAACTACGCTAAAAGCAAAATCCATATGAGCACTTTCATCGCGAAAAACCCAATTGGTTCCTGTGGCCAAACCATGCAATAAACCCTTTGAACGCAAATAATAAACATACGCAAAAGCTGCAAAGAAAAATAGACCTTCAATGCAAGAAGCAAAGCACATCATATTGAGTAAAAATTTCTTTTTTTCAGCGGTGCTTTTAGCCACTTTCATATCTTGAATGGAATCCATCCATTTAAAACAAAATTCAGCTTTCTTTTTAATAGACGGAATATCGTTAATGGCATTAAAAGCTTGTTGCCGTTCTTTAGGATCAGGCAAATAAGTATCTAGTAACGTCAAATAAAACTGCACATGTAGTGCCTCTTCATATAGCTGTCTAGATAAATACATTCGAGCTTCTGGTGAATTAATGTGCTGATAAAGATTTAGCACTAAATTATGAGCAACAATAGAATCGCCAGTAGCAAAAAAAGCTACCAAGCGATTGATTAAATGTATCTCTTTGTCGTTTAGTTTTTGACTAATGTCATCTATATCAGAGCGCAAATCAACTTCGTCAACCGTCCAAGTATTTTTAATGGCATTTTTATACATTTCATAAAACTTAGGATAAAGCATTGGCCTAAGCGTTAAATTAAGTTTTGCATCTAATAACATAATTTCACCTTATTCTTTATAAATTTTAACCACAAGATTCACACATCTCTGGGTTTTCTAATGAACATGATACTGCTTGTGTATCTGTTGTTATATTTTTAGTCTTACTAATTTCAGTGGCAGGTCTTGAACGCAAGTAATAGCAAGTTTTCAAACCCTGCTGCCAAGCGTAAAAATACATAGAAGATAATTTCCCAATATTAGGAGTTTCCATAAAGAGATTTAGTGATTGGCTTTGATCAATAAATCGACCCCTAGAAACTGCTAGATCTATTAATGCCTTTTGAGGAACTTCCCAAGCAGTTTTGTAAAGAATCTTTAACTCTTGTGGAATATCCAAAACGTTTTGTATAGAGCCATTGTTATCAATAATTTGTTCTTTGACGCGATCGTTCCAAAGATTTAACTGTTTTAACTCAGCGACTAAATATTGATTAATTTGTAAAAATTCACCAGATAGCGTCTCTCTCTTAAATATATTGGAGATTTGAGGTTCAATACACTCATAACATCCAACAATAGAAGCTATAGTAGCTGTAGGGGCAATGGCTATCAAAAGTGAATTTCTTAAGCCATATTTTTGTATTTTTTCTTTTACTTCATCAAATCTTTTATTGGCTTGACTATTATTCCATAGATCTGGTTGTAATAATCCCTTTGCTGCTCTTGTTTCATAAAAATCCTGATGAGGACCTTCTATTCTGGCCAGATCACAACTTGTAGACAAAGCTTGCAAATAAATTTCTTCAGAGACCTTTTGGCTTAAAGCATTGGCATCACTAGAATCAAAAGGAATACGCATTTTAAAAAACACATCTTGCAACCCCATTAGACCTAAACCGACAGGTCGCCATCGTAAATTAGAATTTTTAGCATGAGTTACTGGATAATAAGTAGTATCAATAACTTTATTTAATTGCCTAACGGCTACATCTACTGTTTGTCTAAGCTTATCAAAATCAAAATTTCTGCCATTCATATGTCTAGATAAGTTAATACTTCCTAGATTACAAACAGAAATTTCATTGGCAGAGTTAACTTCTAAGATTTCTGTACATAAATTAGATAAATGAATAACTTGCCCACTTACTGAGGTTTGGTTACTTTTTAAATTAGAAGTATCTTTAAAAGTCATCCAGCCATTACCTGTTTGCGCCAGTGTCCTCATCATTTTGCCATAAAGATCTCTTGCTTTTACTTGTTTATCATAAGTTTTATTGCTTTCTGCTTCTAGATAAATTCTTTCAAACTCTTCACCATAGGTATCACTAAGCTTTGGGTGACGGCTTGGATCAAACAAAGACCACATAGCATCTTGCTCTATTCTCTTCATAAATAAATCAGGAATCCAATTAGCTATATTGATATTATGGGTACGGGAAGATTCATCACCCGTATTATCTCTCAACTCTAAAAATGCCTCAATATCTGGGTGCCAAGTTTCTAGATAAACACAACAAGCGCCTTTTCGTCGTCCACCTTGATTTACAGCAGCCACAGAAGAGTCAAGAGTTTTTAGCCATGGAATAATACCGCTAGATTTACCATTAGTTCCCCTAATTAAAGACCCTCTTGAACGAACTTTAGAATAGGAAATACCTATACCACCACCGTGTTTAGAGAGCATAGCGGCTTCTTTATATTTTTCATAAATATCTTCAATGCTATCGTTAGGCGAATCCATTAAGAAGCAAGATGATAATTGAGGATTTTTGCTCCCTGCGTTAAAGAGCGTAGGAGAACCTGGCATATAATCAAAAGAAGCCATTAAGCCATAAAGTTCCACAGCTTTTTGCACATCCTGATAAACACCACACGCAACTCTCATAAATAGATACTGTGGACGCTCTATAACAGTTCTGATGGTAGGATGTCTTAATAAATAACGATCATAAACAGTGGAAAGGCCAAAATAACTAAAAAGTGTATTAAACTTACTATCTATACTAGCATTGAGAGCATCTTTGTTGCTCATAACAAATTCATATATTTGATTTGTTAATAGCTTTTGTTCAAAAGCTAATGCTATGGAATCACTAAAAGTAGTTACTGTTTGCTGGGCTACTTCATCTTCGATAAGCTGATTTAAAAGGCTTGTTGCCAAATTCCCATAACTAGGATCTTCTTTGATTAAAGAAGCTGTTTGCCTCACTAAGATCTCCAAAATCTCTTTTTTGCTAATTTCCTGAGCCATGCTTTTAATAAAACTTTCTTTTAAGTTTTTAAGATTAACGTCAGGTAAAGAAGCCGAGTGAGCAATCAGAAATTCTTCAGCTATGCTAATAGCCTCTTTTTCTTTATATTTTTTATTAACAGTATTCATATTAGTCCCCCATTAGTTCTTGCCATAACATTGCTCGAAAATTTTAGAAAATTCATTCTTAATCGATCAAAAAATCAATTTTTAAGCAAGTGACTATAGCTGATTTAAGTTTTAGTAAAGTACCAACAAACTTTTTAAACTTATTTTTAAAATATACATCACAATAAAAAGCTTATGTTAAAAGGCTAGAGGTAAAAACACATTTTTTTTATCAGACCTCAAAAAAATGGCGTTATTTAGGCATTTTAATTTTTTTTGTAAGCATAGAAAAAAAAGTTTTTGCCTCTTTAAAACCAAAATAATAACAAAAGCTAAAATAACAAGTTCCACAACATAGAGCCATTAATCCCAAGACACAAGCATTATAAACACTAAATCCTATGGAAAAGTTTCCTAAATTTTGAATTAATAATCCCACCATACAGGCAACAAGAGAAATAGCTAAATGAGCCAAAAAAGTTTTATTAATTTTTAAATCATACTCATCGCCCACTTTTTTCTTTAAATAAAATATTAATAAATAATATTGAAAAAAGCTTGAGACAGATAACGTCAAAGCTAGTCCTAGCACTGCATAGTTAAACAGCAACACACCTAAGATCAAATTAATAAAAACCGTAAAAAACCCAATAATCACCGGTGTTTTTGTATCGTTTAGAGCATAATATGCTTGCATAACAGCCCTAGAAAAACCAAATGAGATTAAACTTGGAGCAAAACCCATCAAAGTAATAGCAGTAAAATGAGCATCTTTAAAATTAAACGCTCCATGAAAATAAACAATGGCCACTATTGGCTTGGCAAAAATTAATAGGCCTAATGCACACGGCGTAATAATAAAACTATTTAGCTTTAAACTAAACTCTAAGGTATTAAAAAGTTGTTTAAGGCTTGACTTACTAACGTCTATACTTAACTGAGGTAAGGCTGCTGCTGCAATAGAAGCTCCAAAAACTCCACTTATGAGCTGGGTTAATCTATCAGCATTAGAGTAGTAAGTTATTTGTCCCTCGCCTAAAAAGCTTGCCAGTTGCCTTAAAACAATAATATTCAATTGATACACAAACACCCCAAATAATGCTGGGCCAAGTAAGCGCATAAGTTTTTTCATTGCTTGAGTTTTAAAATTAAATCTAGGGCTTACTAACAAAGAGTTTTTATATAAAGCAAATATCATTAAAATTATTTGGCAAAGACCACCTAACAAAACTCCAACTATTAAACAATAAATAGACGGCATAAAAAAGCTTGATAAAAAGATCATAGATAAGATCATAGAAATATTTAAAAGTATTGGTGAGGCAGACATAGCTGCAAATTTTTTATGGCACTGCAAATAAGCTCCAAATAAAGCTACTATACTGACCATAAAAACGTAGGGAAAAAGCCACTTGGTCATAGTATTGGTAATAGAAAATTGATAAGCGTTATCAGTAAAGCCATAAGCAAACATTTTTACTAAAATAGAAGAAGAAAAAATACATAATACAGTAATAATAAAAAGAGTAATTAATAAAAAGCCCAACGTATCCCTAAAAAAATCTTTAGCTTTATCTTTGTCATCTTCTTTAGTCTGTAAATAAACAGGAACAAATGCCATAGATAGCGAACCTTCAGCAAAAAATCTACGCAAAACATTAGGTATTGTATAAGCCATCCAAAATGCATCAGTAACAAAGCTTGCGCCAAAAACATGAAGCATAATAACATTATTAATCATACCAAAAACACGTGATAAAGAAGTAAAAAATGCCTGTATCAACGTGGCATAGGTAATGTTTTTATGAGAATCTTCTTTCAAGACTACTACTTCGTTCATGTTATTTAAAGCCTCTTTTAAGATATATAGCAAGTTAGTTGAAATTTTGGTAACAGAATAAAAAAGCGCGTAAAAACGCGCCTTAAAGGTATGTATAGCTTAGTAACTATTCGTTATCAGAGTTACCACCAGATAGTTTGCCTTTTAGTGCATCTCCCAAAGTACCCATACCTTGAGAACCGCTGCTGCTTGCTGGACCTGATTTTTTAGGTTTATTTTGTTCTGCCAAATAAGCCCTATAGTCTAAGCCTTTGTCAGCTTTGCTTACTGCCTTAATAGACAACCCAATTTTTCTTTCTTCTTTGTCGTTGTCGATGATCATTACGTCTACTTCATCACCTGGCTTCAAGAAAGAATGTGGGTCTTCTACATGTTCGCTAGAAAACTCTGATACGTGGCATAGACCATCAATACCTGGTTCAATTTGAATAAAGGCACCAAAATCTGCGACCTTAGTAACGATTCCCTTAACTCTAGCACCACGAGGATATACTTGAGGAATTCTACTCCAAGGATCTTCGTGCAATTGCTTGATACCCAAGGAAAATCTTTCACTAGCAACATCAATGTTAAGAACAACTGCTTCAACTTCATCATTTTTTTGGAACATTTCTGAAGGATGCTTAACTCGTTGAGTCCAAGACAAATCGCTAATATGCACTAAACCATCGATTCCTTCTTCTATGCCAATAAAGATACCAAAGTCTGTAAGATTTCTTACTTGGCCACGGATTACTGTGCCAACTGGATATTTTTCTTCTAACAAGGACCATGGGTTTGGTTTTACTTGTTTCATACCCAATGATATTCTTTTCTCTTTTTCATCAATTTCAAGCACTAAAGATTCAATTTCATCGCCAATATTCACTATTTTTGATGGATGTTTAACACGCTTAGTCCAAGACATTTCTGATACGTGAATTAAGCCTTCAACACCTGGTTTAAGCTCAATAAATGCGCCGTAATCTGTAAGAGATACTACTTTACCTGAAACTTTCGTTCCAACCGGGAAGTCTCTTTGAGCCATTTGCCATGGATCTTCTTGAGTTTGCTTCATGCCTAGAGATACACGTTCTGATTCGCCATCATACTTAAGAACAACAACTTTAACAGGCTGCCCTACTTCCAATAAGCCATTTGGGTTTTGAATGCGGCCCCAGCTCATATCTGTTACGTGCAATAGACCATCAACGCCACCCAAATCAACAAATGCACCGTAATCTGTAAGGTTTTTAACAATACCTTCCATCACTGCGCCTTCTTTAAGGTGTTTTAGGGTTTCTTTACGTTTTTCTTCTCTGTCTTTTTCTAGAAGAGCTCTACGGCTTAAAACTATATTGCCACGTTTTTTGTTAAATTTAATGATACTAAAAGTAAAGCGTTCACCTATTAGTTTGTCTAAGTTGCGAATAGGTCGTAAATCTACTTGAGAGCCTGGCAAGAAAGCTTTTACACCAATATCTACGTGTAATCCGCCTTTGACTCTGCTTAAAACTGTTCCTTCAACAACTTCATTGCGCTCAGAAGCCAGAGATATTTCATCCCATATTTTTAGTTTATCAGCTTTCTCTTTGCTTAAGACCATGTGGCCATACTCGTTTTCACGAGTTTCAACCAATACGTCTACTTTATCGCCAATTTTAATCTGCGGCTCACCATTTACAACAGCAAATTCACTAGTTGCTATTAACCCTTCAGATTTATAGCCTACGTCCACTAGCACGAAGTCTTTATTTATTGATAAAACTGTAGCAGATACAATTCCGCCTTCTGATACATTATCTTTAGAATACTGCTCTTCTAAAAGTTTCTCAAATGATAATTCTTCTTCGTTTATTGCTGTACTATCCTTGCTAATCATATAAAAAATTCCAAAAACTCTTTCATTTTTAAAGTGAAAAAGTGAAAAAATGTTTAATCAAGAGTTTTATTTACTATTTACGGCTATTTGTCAAATAGGAAAAAATAAAAAAGCCTCAATTTAAACTTGAGGCTTTAAAAATACTTATTCTAGATTTTTACGGACTTTCTAGCAATTCAACTGGAATACTTTCCATCAAACCACCTTCATTAATAGAGCCGTTATCATCCACTACAACATTAAGATAACGATAGTTAGGCAACCCTGTACCAGCTGGTATTAGTCTACCCATAATCACGTTCTCTTTTAGGCCACGTAAGTAATCTATTTTACTAGAAACCGCCGCATCTGTAAGAACCTTAGTTGTTTCTTGGAAAGAAGCTCCAGAAATAAAAGATTCTGTAGACAAAGACGCTTTAGTTAAACCAAGCAATAAAGGCTCAGCAATAGCTGGCTTACCACCAGACTGTATAACTAGGTCGTTTTCTGTTTCAAAAGTTTGTTTTTCAACTTGCTCTTCATTTAAGAAACGAGTATTTCCTGAATCTTTAATCTTAACTCTTCTAAGCATTTGTCGGACAATCGTTTCAATATGCTTATCGTTAATACGCACACCTTGCAAACGATAAACTTCTTGAATTTCTTCAACTAAATATTTCGCCAAAGCTTTTTCACCCAAAACATTTAAAATATCATGAGGATTCACAGAGCCGTCCATCAAAGGCTCGCCAGCTCTAATAAAGTCGCCTTCACGAACTCTAATATGCTTACCTTTTGGTATTAAATATTCTCTAGCATCACCAATTTCTGGAGTAACTAAAATTTTTCTTTTACCCTTGGTATCTTTACCAAAAGAAACCATACCGCTTATTTCAGAGATCACCGCATGATCTTTAGGCCTTCTTGCTTCAAATAATTCAACTACCCTTGGCAGACCTCCGGTAATATCTTTAGTTTTAGAAGCTTCACGGCTTACTTTAGCTAAAATATCACCAGCTTCTACTTTCGAACCATCATTTACTAAAACTACTGCTCCCACAGGAAGTAGATAGCGAGCAACTGATGTTCCCTTTAGAGCTATAGGATTTCCAGCAGCATCTTTTATAGTTACTCTTGGCCGAGCATTAGCATCCTTGCCCTCGATAACTACTTTATGAGATAAACCAGAGCCTTCATCAACTTGTTCAGTGAGAGTCACACCTTCAAACAAATCACCAAAATGAACTTGTCCAGAAGCTTCTGTTAAAATAGGCACAGAATAAGGATCCCATTCAACCAATTTAGTTGCAGGTTTAACTATATCGCCATTTTTCACACCAATAACAGCACCATAAACAGCAGGATAGGTTTCTCTTTCTCTTCCAGTATCATCAACAATTTTAATGGCACCTTGTCTGTTTAGAGCGACGAATTTACCATCTTTTCTTTCAACAACTTCAAGATTTTCAAAAACTACTCTACCCTCGCCTCTAGACTCATGACTAGATTCTTGAGCTGAACCAGAAGCAATACCCCCAATATGGAAGGTCTGCATGGTAAGCTGAGTTCCAGGTTCACCAATAGACTGGGCAGCAATAACGCCAATAGCCTCGCCCACGTTCGCTAAATGTCCACGTGAAAGATCACGACCATAGCATTGGACGCAAATTCCGCGACGTGTTTGACAAGTAAGAACAGAACGAATGCGTATACGAGAGATACTAGCATTTTCTATTTTAGCGACTAAGTATTCATCTATTTCAGAACCCATAGTTACTAAAACTTCACCACTTACTGGATCTACAATATCTTCAAGTGCTACTCTACCTAAAATACGATCGCCAATACCTTCAACAATATCGTTACCTTCTATTAATGGAGTTATTTCAATACCATCAATAGTTCCACAATCATATTCTGTAATAATAGAATCTTGGGCTACGTCAACCAAACGTCTCGTCAAATAACCAGAGTTAGCAGTTTTAAGCGCCGTATCAGCTAAACCTTTTCTAGCACCGTGAGTTGAGTTGAAGTATTGTAGCACCGTTAAGCCTTCTCTAAAGTTAGCCGTAATAGGTGTTTCAATAATTTCACCTGATGGTTTAGCCATCAAACCACGCATACCAGCAAGCTGTTTCATCTGCTGAGAAGATCCCCGAGCTCCAGAGTCAGCCATAATATACAAAGAGTTAAAAGATGGAGTTAATTTTTTATGTTTACCATCTTCAGAAGTAACTTCGTCTGTGGAAACAACTTTCATCATTTCTTCAGCTACTTCTTCAGCAGCTTTAGACCAAATATCAACTACTTTGTTATAACGCTCGCCGTTAGTAATTAAACCTTCAACATATTGGTTAGTTATTTCTTCTACTTCGCCTTGGCATCGTGCCAAAATATCTTTTTTCTTGGCAGGGATAACCATGTTGATCATGGCAATAGAAATACCTGATTTAGTAGCTTGCGTATAACCCAACGTACGAAGACGGTCACACAGAATCACAGTTTCTTTTTGGCCTTTTAAGCGGTAACAGCGATCTATTAGAGCTCCAAGCTCTTTTTTACCTAATACTTTATTAATACTGGTAAAAGGAACTATTTCTGGCACAACTTCATATAATAAGACACGTCCAACAGTAGTTTCAAATAGTTTATCTTCTACTCTGCATTTAATAGACGCATGCAAACCCACTTCGTTAGCATCATATGCTCTACGAACTTCTGATAAGTTTGAAAAGACCATCCCTTCGCCCTTAGCAAAAGGTCTGCTTCTGGTCATGTAATAGCAACCTAAAACTATATCCTGACTTGGTACAATAATTGGTCTTCCTGAGGCAGGAGACAAAATATTGTTAGTACTCATCATTAATACACGAGCTTCAAGTTGAGCTTCAATAGATAAAGGCAAATGCACAGCCATCTGATCACCGTCAAAGTCGGCGTTAAATGCGGCACAAACCAATGGATGAAGCTGTATAGCCTTTCCTTCTACTAAGATAGGTTCAAAAGCTTGCATACCTAATCTGTGCAAAGTAGGCGCACGATTTAAGATAACTGGATGCTCACGGATAACGTCATCTAATACATCCCAAACTTCTGGTTTTTCTTGTTCAACCATACGTTTTGCAGACTTAATAGTTGTTACATACCCG
This sequence comes from uncultured Myxococcales bacterium, assembly GCA_964493205.1. GTDB lineage: Bacteria > Myxococcota > UBA727 > UBA727 > JABDBI01 > CAZBMJ01. The sequence continues at coordinate 9,286 of CAZBMJ010000001.1, read as the reverse complement.
CGTTCTTCAAGCTTGTTATAAATAAACGGCTTAAATAGCTCTAATGCCATTGTTTTTGGTAAGCCGCACTGATGCAATCTAAGTTCTGGTCCTACTACGATTACTGAACGACCAGAATAATCAACACGTTTACCAAGCAAGTTTTGTCTAAAACGACCATGTTTACCCTTAAGCATGTCACTTAAGCTTTTAAGTGGGCGTTTATTAGGACCTGTGATCAACTTGCCTCTTCTACCGTTATCAAACAACGCATCCACAGATTCTTGTAACATACGTTTTTCGTTACGAATGATAATTTCTGGAGCATTAAGTTCTTGTAATCTTTTTAGACGGTTATTTCTGTTAATAACACGACGATAAAGATCGTTTAGATCAGAAGTAGCAAAACGACCGCCATCCAGTGGCACTAATGGTCTTAAATCAGGAGCAATAACAGGTACAACTTCTAAAAGCATCCATTCTGGTTTATTACTAGAATTTCTAAAAGCTTCTACTACTTTTAGTCTTCTGGTGATTTTTTTTCTTTTAGCTTCAGAACTAGAGTCATCAAGCTCTCTTCTTAGCTCAAGAGCCAACCATTCTATACCGTTACCATCACCGTTAGGACCACGCTCAATTTGTCGCAATAGTTCACGAACAGCTTCAGCACCCATTCCTGCTAAAAATGCATCTTCACCATGTTCATCTAATGCTTCTTGATATTGCTCTTCACTAAGCAAATCACCTACTTTAAACGTAGTGATGCCTGGATCAACTATCATATAAGCTTCACAATAAAGAACTTTTTCTAAATCTTTTTGAGTCATATCTAAAAGCGTACCAATACGACTTGGCAAACTCTTTAGAAACCAAATATGAGCTACAGGTGTAGCAAGCAAAATATGGCCAAGCCTTTCACGCCTAACTTTAGCCTGAATAACTTCAACACCACATTTTTCACAAACTACGCCTCTATGCTTCATGCGCTTATATTTACCACATAAGCATTCGTAGTCTTTAATAGGACCAAATATTTTAGCGCAAAATAAACCATCTCGTTCAGGCTTAAAAGTACGATAGTTAATAGTTTCTGGCTTCTTAACTTCGCCATAAGACCAATCACGTATTTTTTCAGGACTTGCCAACTGAATTCTTATTGCATTAAACCCTAATGGATCTTTTGGTTTTTCAAAAAAATTAAAAATATCTTTCATAGTATTGTTGCCTTCCTAAATTAAGCCATTGTAGGGTCTACTTCGTCTAATAACTGAACATCAAGCGCCAAGCTTTGCAGCTCTTTTATCAATACATTAAACGACTCAGGCACACCTGATTCGAGTACGTTCTCGCCCTTCACAATTGCTTCATACATACGAGTTCTACCAACAACATCATCAGATTTGACGGTTAGAAACTCTTGCAAACAGTAAGCTGCGCCGTAAGCTTTCATGGCCCAAACTTCCATTTCACCCAATCTTTGACCACCAAACTGCGCTTTACCACCTAATGGTTGCTGGGTTACCAAAGAATAAGGCCCAATAGAACGTGCGTGAATCTTTTCATCAACTAAGTGATGAAGTTTCAAAATATACATCACACCAACGGTCACATCTTGATCAAACGGCTCTCCCGTACGACCATCAAATAAAATACTTTGACCAGTAGGTTCTCTCAAACCTTTTTTAAGCAAGTTTCTGATCTCTTCTTCTGGGGCACCATCAAAAACTGGAGTAGCCATAGGCACACCACCTTTGAGTTTATCTACTAAAGCCTTAAGATTTGCATCGTCCAAAGAATCGATCAAGCCTTCGTCAACACTATCGCCTAAAACATCGTTTAGAAGTTCTTTTACTGCTTTATTATTCTTTTCAACGTACAAATTACGAACCAATTGCTGACCAATACCCTTAGCAGCCCAACCCAAGTGAGCTTCTAAAATTTGTCCAACGTTCATACGACTTGGCACACCCAAAGGATTAAGCACCACATCTACAGGAGTTCCATCTGGCAAATACGGCATGTCTTCTTCAGGTAATACCCTTGAAATAACACCTTTATTACCGTGACGACCAGCCATCTTATCACCTGGCTGCAGTTTACGTTTTACAGCAACGAAAACTTTTACCATTTTGATAACACCTGGAGGCAACTCATCGCCTTCTTTTAAGCGCTTAATTTTTTCGCCAAAAGAATCTTTTACTGAGTCAATTTGAGATATAGTACTTGCTACGATTTTTTGCACTCGTTCTTGCAGTGAAATATCAGAGATCGATATATCACCTAAATAATGCCAATCGATTTCAGTAAGTACTTCAGAGGTAATTTCATCGCCTTTTTTAAGTAAAACTTTACCTTTTTCATCTACTAATTTATTAATAGCGATTTTACCAGTCAAAAGAGCTGATATTCTTTCTATAGCTGAATTACGAATAATTCTAATTTCATCGTTTTGATCTTTTAGCAATAAAGCTTCTTGTTCTTCTTCATTGGCAATAGCTCTAACATCTTTATCCACACCTTTGCGAGTAAAAATTTTAGCATCTATAACAATACCGCTAGAACCAGGAGACATTCTTAAGCTTGAATCTTTAACATCACCAGCTTTTTCACCAAATATAGCACGAAGAAGCTTTTCTTCAGGAGAAAGCTGAGTTTCACCTTTTGGAGTAATCTTACCTACTAAAATATCTCCAGCTTTAACTTCAGCACCTATTCTTACCACACCTGCGTCGTCAAGATCTTTAAGCATTTCTTCGCCAGCGTTAGGAATATCTCTGGTGATTTCCTCTGGTCCAAGCTTAGTATCTCTGGCAATACATTCGTGTTCTTCTATATGAATAGAAGTATAAAGATCTTCTTTTAAAATTCTCTCACTAATTAAAATAGAATCTTCGAAGTTATAACCGCCCCAAGGCATCAAAGCAGCTACTACGTTTCTGCCAAGAGCAAGCTCTCCACAGTCAGTAGAAGGTCCATCAGCCAAAACATCGCCTTTTTTAACACGATCGCCAACTTGAACAATAACTTTTTGGTTAAAGCAAGTACTATGATTTGAACGGTGATATTTTAACAGTCTATAAATATCTACTTGAGATCCGCTATCGTCTATCTCAGAAACGTCTACGCGTACAACTATACGAGAAGCGTCAACATATTCAACAACACCATTTTTTCTAGCAACTTGACAAACACCTGAATCTCTAGCAACAACCGCTTCCATTCCTGTTCCCACTAAAGGAGCATCAGAACAAATTAACGGCACAGCTTGACGTTGCATGTTGGAACCCATCAAAGCTCTGTTAGCATCATCATGTTCCAAAAACGGAATTAAACCTGCAGCAACAGACACCAATTGATTAGGAGAAACGTCCATCAAAGTAACTTCTTCAGGTTTAACTAAAAGCGTATCTCCACCTTTACGTACCTGAATTAAGCTTTCACTAAAACTTTTGGTTTTTGGATCAACTTTAGTATTAGCCTGAGCGATAACTTCGTTTTCTTCTTGCAAAGCACTAAAATAAGAAATTTCACTGGCAGGAATACCATTTGCCACTTTACGATAAGGAGTTTCAACAAATCCGTATTCGTTAACTCGCGCAAAAGTAGACAAAGAAGCGATCAAACCAATGTTTTGACCTTCAGGAGTTTCAATAGGACAAATACGACCATAGTGAGTAGGATGCACGTCACGAACTTCAAAACTTGCACGATCTCTGGTTAAACCACCTGGCCCCAAAGCAGACAAACGCCTCTTATGAGTAACTTCTGAAAGTGGATTAGTTTGATCCATGAATTGAGAAAGTTGCGAAGAACCAAAAAATTCTTTAATAACAGCAGCTACTGGCTTATTATTGATCAAATCATGAGGCATAAGAGTATCAACTTCTTGAACACTCATACGCTCTTTAATAGCTCGTTCCATACGGACCAAACCAACACGATATTGATTTTCAATTAACTCACCAACAGCACGTACACGACGATTACCCAGGTGATCAATATCATCAACCACACCATCGCCATTACGCAAAGATATTAAATATTTAACAACTTCTAAAATATCTCTCTTGGTTAAAACTCTATTATCAAGAGGTTCTTCCAAACTAAATTTATGATTTAGCTTAAGCCTACCTACTTCTGATAAGTCGTAACGTTCTGGATTAAAAAATAGGTTATGAAACAAATAATCAGCTGTTTCAGCAGTAGGTGGCTCACCTGGACGCATACGACGATAAATTTCAAAAATCGCTTCTTGCTGAGTACTAACTTTGTCTTGAGCAATAGTATTAGAAAAATAAGCACCGACATTAAGGCCATCGATAAATAGAACTTTAACTTTATCAACACCAATTTCTCTTAAGCTTTCCAAACGAGAAACACTTAAAGCTTCGTTGCACTGCACCAACACTTCGCCAGTATTTTCATCAATAATATCTTCCGCAGAAATTAAGCCCTCAACTTCTTCTTCAAACAAGCTTAAAACCTTAAGACCGCCATCTTGCATTTTCTTAAGAGATACACGGGTAAATTTACGATTTTTTCTAACAATAATTTCTTTTGTTACAGGATCTTTAATATCTCTGGTAGATCTTTGACCAAGAAGTAAATCATAATCGATCACTTTTTCATACACACCCTTTTGAGGTATGAGCAAAAGCTCTACATTATAAAAATACTTCAGCAATTCTTCAGTAGTGTACCCTAATGCTTTAAGCAAAATACTTGCATGAAATTTACGACGACGATCAATACGGCAATAAATCAAATCTTTGTGATCAAATTCAAAGTCAAGCCAAGAACCGCGATACGGTATAACTCTGGCATTATATAATAGCTTACCAGAAGCATGGGTACGACCGCGATCGCTATCAAAAAATACACCAGGACTACGATGCAATTGGCTAACAATAACTCTTTCAATACCATTTACAACGAAAGTGCCATAATCTGTCATTAAAGGTATTTCACCAAAATAAACTTCTTGCTCTTTAACATCTCTAATAGACTGTTCTTGAGTGTGCTCGTCTTTATCCCAAATAACCAATCTGACCACAACTCGCACGGGCACAGCATAGGTCATACCGCGGGCACGGCACTCATCAACATCATATTTGGGCTTATCTATATAATAAGCAACAAATTCCAAAGAAGCTGTTTGGTTATAATCTTTAATAGGAAATACTGATTCAAAAACAGCCTGTAAGCCCATAGACTCTCTTTTGTCTGGCTCAACATCTGCTTGTAAAAACTTAGCAAAGCTACGTTTTTGAATATCAATAAGGCTAGGTATGTCTAACTTGGCTTTTATTTTGGCAAAATTTTTTCTAGCCGCGAAGTTCTGTTGTATTACGTGGGTCATGGAATTCCAATACTCCGCTAAAATTGCGATTAGTTAACTGTGCATTGATTAATGCATGTTTAAAATGAACATGAACTAAATAAATCTTCAATAAAAAAAATCAACCCCTTCCTTTTTAAGGACCTAGGTCAATCAATAGCATCAGCAAATAACATATCCAACAAAGAACCCCCGCCCGGTTAGGGGGGGCAAAGCCGGGCAGGGGTACCATGATGTAAGACATCAGTTAGGAGGTTATACTATTAGTGTCAACCCCTAACTTTAAAAAATTATTAAATTTATTTAAATATTTATAAATAACTTATTTTATAGCCAACAAAAAGCTTTAAAAAATCCCATATTTTTTGGTTAGATGCAAAAAAATAACTTTTATTTAGAGAAAGCTCTTTTATAACCGTGGTAAATTAAATTTGCGCTTTTGATACAAGGTCTTAAATATGAATATGACTCGCTTATATAATTTTCTTTATCAGCCCATGGATATTGCAGGTTTAGCCATCGTACGAGTTTTATTTGGTGTTATTATTTTATTAGAATCCACTCGTTATATGGACATCATGCGTTTGATATCAAAATATACACAAGCAGATTTTAACTTTAAGTTTAGATTTTTTGAATGGGTAGAGCCTTTATCTACTTTTGGCATGTTTTGGGTCTTTGTGGCCTATGCCCTATCAGGCATTTTTATTATTTTGGGAATTTTTTATCACGTATCTACTATAATTGCTTTTTTAGTTATTTCTTATTTGTTTTTAATAGACGCTACTAATTATTTAAATCACTTTTATTTGATCATTATTTTTAGCGCCATGATGATTTTTATACCAGCATATAAAGGATGGTCATTATATGCTTATTTAAAACCTCAAAAGTCTAGCCAAACAGTTGCTTCTTGGGCAGTTTGGTTCATACGATTACAAATATTTATTGTTTATTTTCATGCAGCTATAGCTAAAATGAACGTAGACTGGATCAACGGCATGCCACTTTTTGAATGGATTGGTGAAAAAGCTACTCCCACAGGCATAGAATCTTTACTTGCATGGCCCATGGTGATTTATGCATTTACCTATGTGGGATTATTTTATGACTTAATAGTTGGGCCCATGCTTTTATTTAAAAAAACGAGAGCTGAAGCCTATTGTTTATCTATTTGTTTCCATTTGTTAAATTTTTACTTATTTAACATTGGAGTATTTCCTTGGTTTATGATTGCAGTAACTACTATATTTTTTGAGACTAGCTGGCCAAGAAGCTTTTTAAATATGTTTTTTGAACATAAGTTTTTACCACTAGAAATACCTGCTTACGAACATAATCAAGCTATTAATTTAGTATTTTGGCAAAAATCTTTTGTAGCTCTTATGATTATCCACTTATCTTTTCAAGCTTTATGGCCCTTAAGACACTTTGCCTATGAAGGCTATGTTGCCTGGAACGAAGAAGGTCATAATTTTGCTTGGCATATGAAGCTAAGAGGTAAAACAGGAAAAATAACCTTTAGCGTAAGAGATCCAAAAACTGGTAAACAAGAAGTAATCAACATGCAAGATTATATAACCAAACGACAAGAAATAAAAATGCTAAGCCGGCCTTATTTAGTTATGCAGTTTGCTCATTTATTGAGAGATAAATATACCTATAAAAACGAAGAGCCTGCTGAAGTGTATGCAGAAAGCAAAATAAAAATTAATGGCAGAGATGCTCAACGACTTTATGATCCAGCGATAAATTTGAGTAATATTACTGTGAAGACCCCTGCCTCAGAATGGGTCCTTCCCATACGCCAGCCTGTATGGAATGCTAAACATAAGAAAAACCGCTTTGGGGATGCTTTTAAAAAAGATGAAATTGCCCTAAAAGCCATACCTAAATTAAGTTACGAGAAGTAAAATCACCTCCTTAGCCAAACTTAGCGTCTTTGCGAGCCTTGAAAAGGCATGGCAATCTCATCAATTAGCTTGTGCTGTTAACCAAAAGGTTGCCGCACTTCGCCTACGGCTACGTTCGCAAAGACGCTAGTCTGAACACAGTCATTACCCATAAACCCACTAAATCAGTGATGGATTACTCGCAAAGACAGCACACGTCCTTTTATTTTAAATATATTTAAATATTAATAAATTATGAATAATAAAAAATATATATTAAAATAACAAAATAAACACTTATAAATTATGGAAAAATAACCATATGTATAAATACATAAAAATAGCATTAACTATTCTCATGATAAGTTCTTGTAAATACTCAGAAAAACAAGATTCTATACCTGAATTAGTTACTAGTAATAAAGAACAAGAGCAACCAAAAGATACTAATCCTGTGATTATTGATGCTCCGCAAACCATAGTACCTGTTATACCACCAGCCATTATTATTCCTACCTACCCTAGTTTTGCTGGTGGTGGTGGCAGTCATAAAAGAGATAAACAAATAACTGATCGTGAAGATCAACTAAAAACTTCCTGGTTATTACGTTGGAATCATCTTGCTGTTAATACAAGTGGTATTGATCATACTCCTGCTGCCTTAATAGCTCTTTTTGGCTTTTCTCCTCAATATTTAATGCAAGAACCAAGTGATGAAATCCATACACAAGTAATTGGCTATGGTGAACAGTTAGGGCCTGCTCGTTCAAGTAGAGCTATGGCAATTGTTCATATTGCCATATTTGAAGCCATCAATGCTATTGAACAAGAATATGAAAGCTATACTAATCTAGCACCGTTTTTAGGACCTGCATCTATACAAGCAGCCATTACTCAAGCTGCTCATGACACCCTTCTTGCTTTATATCCACTGCAATCCCCTAGCTTTGCTGACGCACTAGCTGATGATTTAGCCCAAATACCAAATGGTCAAGAAAAAACTAACGGTATCTTTATAGGTGCTCAAGCTGCTTTGTCAATTTTGAATATGCGTAACAACGATGGCTCTGATCATGATGAACCAATTATTGGCGTTGATTTTTTCCCAAGCAACGAAATAGGCAAATGGCGCCCTGATCCCATAAGCAATGGGCATGTGGCCTTAGGTGCAAATTGGCAAAATGTAGCTCCCTTTGTTATTCAAAGTGCTAGCCAATTTCGTATACCAAGCCCTCCTGCCTTATCTAGTCCTGAGTACACACAAGCTTACAACGAAGTAAAAAATGTTGGAGGAGATGGCATAATTACACCAACTATCAGAATTCCTGAGCAAGCTGAAATAGGTACTTATTGGGCTTATGACGGCACACCAAGTTTATGTGCTCCTCCAAGGCTTTATAATCAAATAGCTAGTAATATAGGTCTGCAAAGAAATACTGAATTTATTAAATTTGCTAGATTATTAGCCTTAGTTAACGTAGCCATGGCCGATGCTGCTATTGCTATTTGGGAATCTAAATATTTTTATCAAATAGCCCGTCCAATAACAGCCATAAGAGAAGCTGATCTTGATGGAAATCCTGATACAATTAGTGATTATACCTTTACACCCCTAGGTGCGCCTGCTTCAAACTTAAACGGTCCAAATTTCACTCCACCCTTCCCTGCCTACCCATCTGGCCATGCAGGTTTTGGTGGGGCACTATTTCAAACATTACGTAATTTTTATGAAACTGATAACATTCACTTTAGCTTTGTTTCAGATGAATTTAACGGCAGTACACGAGATAATCACGGTAATATAAGGCCAATAAGACAACGAAGCTTTACTTCTCTTTCACAAGCTGAAGAAGAAAATGGTCAAAGTCGTGTGTATTTAGGTATCCATTGGGTATTTGATAAAACCACCGGCATTAAACAAGGCCGCAATGTTGCTAATTATATTTTTGAACATATATTTAAGCCACTGCAATAAGTGCTAGATCAACTATGATTTTAAGATTTTTGACTATCACGTCATTTCTACGTAGCGTGACCATATGATTACCCATAAGTATTGATTAGTTAATCTGAGTTT